>CADCVE010000009.1 GCA_902806065.1 uncultured Rubrobacteraceae bacterium
CGTACCTTCTTGGATGGCTTTGACGATCCTGAGACGAAGATCTTCGGAGTAGGGTTTCATAGCTTCTATGATCGCCTACGGCGGCCTTACAGGTCAACGGTTATGGTCTTTGCTGTAAAAGAAGCATTATCGGTAAAACGCTCGAAAGCGAAAGGGCCGAGCGCGATGAGGCTTTGTGACTGCGGAGCTTCATCGCGCTCGACCCAAACGGACGGGATGCCGTCGCTACGAGCCACGGCATCCCGAACATTACACTATCCAGTATTTACTACTGCGCCGCGTTGACGCTCAGCGAGTTGGCGGTGGCAGAATCAACCCCGGGGCTGATGGCGCACACCCAGTCGTTAGCAGTAGCGGACGCGTCCTCTACGCAGCTGTACCAGCTACCATCGGCAAAGACGATCTGTGTGCGAATCATCCACCCAAGCGCAACAGCCACACTCCTCCTTGGCCCAAAAGAAGGCTCAGAAGATAGTTGGCTGCGTTCGCAGATCGTGTAGACGGTCTACGAAAAACTCTCGAACAACTTCGGCCTTCACCGGGAGCGGCCCCGCGAGCAAAACTCAGCGCGGCCTTCGCTCTTGTGCCCCACACCTACATTTCCTGGTTGGAGAACTCCCTCGGCTTTGGTCTGGCACTCTCGGAGATACGCCAGGCCGTGTCGAGCACGGCATCGGTGTAGTCCTTCTCTTTTGTATAAAACCGGTAAGCTGGCACCGAGATGCTTACGGCCGCGACCGTCGTACCAGCAGGGTCGCGTATCGGCGCCGCGGCACAGCATAGCCCGACCATGGACTCCTCTTCGTCGAGGGCGTAGCCTTGTTCTCGTACTTTACAAAGCTCTTTGTGCAGAAGGTCTAGGGAGGTGATGGTGTTCAACGTCAGCGCCGACATTCCCTGATCCTCAAACAGCGCGGCGACGTGGTCCCATTCGCTGCTTGCCAGCAAGACCTTGCCGACGCCGCTGCAGTGGGCCGGCAATCGTGCCCCGGTCCGCGATATACAGATCTTTATCGCAGGCGTGGGCTGCAGCTTCTCTACGTATACCGCTTGCACGCCATCCAGGACTGCCAGGTGTACCGTCTCGCCCCAGCTCCTCACTAACTCTTCCATTAGCCTGCGGGCCTCGGTACGGAACTCGGTGGTGTCCAGAAGGGTCTGACTCAACTCGAAAAGTTGCCAACCAAGCCGGTAGCGTCCTTTGGCAGTACGGGCCAGTAACCTCTCGTCCGCCAGGCTAGCCATCAACTCGCTGGTGGTCGACTTAGGCAACTCCAGACACCTGGCTACCTCGCCGACGCCCCACTCGGGCCGTGCGAGCGAGAACAGGTCCAGCACCCGCATCGCCTTCCTTATAGTCTGTCGCATCTACGAACCCAACCTCACTGCCCTCTGAACTTCCCACTATAGTCCTTCGTAAATCTCGAAACAACCGACGTGTTCGCTATAAACGAACGTTTCTTACCACCGGATTCTTCTTGCGCGTCTTAACTTGTGCCAGATCCGGAGCGCCAGGGGAATACAAAGGCGCGAAGTATGCCTTACGCCTCGGAAAGAGTCACTGTCGGGGTGATCGTTACTGAAAGGCTGGTTCGAGCGTTACCCCTCACTCGCGCCGGTAGATAACGAACGCGAGGATATTATCCGCCTTGCGAGGATGGCTGAGGCCCTACAGGTTGCTCAGGGCCGGGTTTCACGGACGCGGTGTCTCAAGAGATCGAAGGCGCGGTTGGCGCTCCGCTCCCGAATAGCCTCGCGCGAGCGTCTCCAGGCCGAGAGGTCCAGCCTTTCGGCTACCGTACCGCTTCCGTCGGAGATGCCAACAAAGACCAGCCCGACCGGCTTCTCCTCCGTCCCCCCGCCGGGGCCGGCGACACCGGTGATAGAGAGACCGTAGTCGGTTCCGGCCTTTTCGCGGACACCTTCGGCCATCGCTTTCGCGACCGGCTCGGAGACAGCGCCGTGCTTCACGAGCAGTTCGTAGGGTACTCTGAGGAGACGCTCTTTGGAGTCGTTGGAGTACGTGACTAGGCCCTCGATGAAGTATGCCGAGGAGCCGGCGCGGTCGGTCAGGCGCTTGGCGAGGAGGCCGCCAGTGCAGCTTTCGGCGACCGCCAGGGTGGCGCCCTTCTCGGTGAGAAGCTTGCCGATGGCGCTCTCCAGGGTCTCGTCGCCTTCACCGAAGTAGTAGTTACCGAGACGGGCCAGGATCTCATCGGCCACGGGCCCTATCTTTTTCTCCGCCTCCTCGGGTGTGGCAGCCCTCGCGGTGACGCGCAGGCGAACCTTGCCCTGCCCGGCCAGGGGAGCTACGGTGGGGTCGGAGGCATCGAGGAGGTCCTGGACTTGCTCCGCGAGCGCCGACTCGCCGATGCCGGTGAACCACAGGGTGCGGGAGACGATGGCGCCTTCGCTCTGCTCCTTTATAAAAGGCTCCAGCGTCTCCTCGAACATACTCCTCATCTCCGTGGGGACGCCAGGGAACGTAGCGATGAGGGCGCCGTCGAGGTCCAGCATCGCCCCCATCGCCGTGCCAACGGGGTTCGGGATGAGCTTCGCTCCCTCGGGAAAGAGGGCCTGCTTGTAGTTGGAAGGGGTGGGCTCGCGGCCGAAGCGCCTGAACATCTCGTCAACGTGGTTGCGCGCCTCGGGATACTCGACCATCTCGTGGCCCGCCGCTACGCCCAGACACTCGTTGGTCAGATCGTCGGAGGTCGGCCCTAGGCCACCGGTGGTTATAACGAGGTCGCTTCGGGAGGCGGCCTCCAGGAGCGCGGCGGTGATACGCTGCCTGTTGTCCCCGACGGTGGTGTGGCGGTAGAGTGAGACTCCAAGGGCGGCAAGGTGGCTGCTCAGCCACGCCGAGTTCGTGTCCACGAGGTCCCCGAGCAGTATCTCGGTCCCGATCGTCAGGATCTCGGCGCTCCTTATGGCGCCGGTCTTCTCTTTTATACTTGCATCCGCATCTTCTATATCAATCTTCTCGTTGTGCATCCCTTTATTCTACAATCCTGGCCATGATCGAAAACTCTCTCCTCAAAGACGCCGAAAACTACGCCCGCAAACGCCTCTCCTACAAACGCTACGAACACACCTTGCGTGTCGCCGAGACCGCCGGACGCCTCGCCGAACTACACGGACTCGACCCCGACAAGGCACGCCTCGCCGGCCTCCTGCACGACGCGTCGAGGGAGACGTATAAGGAAGGGCTCCTGCGGCTAGCCGAAGAAGCGGACCTGCCCATCAACGAGCTGGAGCGGGAGCGGCCGATGTTGCTGCACGGTCCCGTGGCGGCGGAGTGCGCGCGCCGGGACCTCGGGGTGAAGGATAGCGAGGTCCTGGAAGCGGTGCGGGTGCATACGACCGGCGAGCCGGGGATGGGGCCACTCGCGCTCGCGGTGTACCTAGCTGACAAGATCGAACCGGGCCGCGACCAACCCGGAGTGGACGGGCTGCGCAAGCTCGCCCTGAAGAGCTTGCACCGTGCCGCGAAGGCCGCGCTCGAAGCCTCCATCTCGTACAACGAACAGCGCGGGCGCCCTACCCACACCAAGAGCCTGCGGGCCCTCGAATGGTTAGAGAATCCCGGAGGTAAAAGCTCCGGCGAGGTGTAGGGCGTAGACCCCGAACCCCGCCGCTACCGCCAAGACGACCGCTACGAACAACTCCGTCACCCCCCCGGACCTTACACCACGAGGCAGGAACCGGAAGGTCGACTTCACCGGCCACAGGAGCGGCACGCCCCTCTTGTTCAGGGCGTCGGCAAACAGATGCGAGACGTAGCCAGCCAGGAGGGCAAGGAATAGTTCGGGGGAGAGCGGCGCGACGGGAGAGATCAGGACGGCGAAGAGCGAAACGCCGAGGAGCGAGTGCGTAAGCGTCCGGTGCCCGACCGTGCGAAAGAGGGTGAATGAAGTAATCCTCAAGGCCCAGCTTACGGGGCGTGAGATCACATCGAGGACCGGAACCTTCGTCCGGCTCAGACCGTTCCCCAGCCGGCTGCGCGGGTTATCCACATCCGGGACCCAGGAGGCTACTACGGCCGCGGGATAGGCATACAGAGGCGGTTCGTTGCCGGTAAGCAGTGAGACCCCGGCCAGAGCCGCGACCCCGAAGATCGCGTGTGTAGTGGCGTTCAACGCGAAGAGCAGTCCAACGACCCGCGGGACCTCGAATACAATGATCCGCATCGAACGGAGAGCTTGTGTTTGCCGGGCGCGTTCAAGTTTGATAGAGCCTCTCCCGGGCTACGTCCTCGACCATCGCCCTCTTCGAGTCCCGGGCGAAGCGCTTCTGCAAAAGACGGGCGAAAGGATAGCCGGGCCAGGCCAGGGGGTGTTTCGGGCGGGAGAAGGCGAAGACATCGTAATGAACCGTGTCTTCTTCGCGGTTCCACTCCACGCTGAAGCGTTCCTCGCCGCGCTCGGCGTGACCGGGGAGTGTCCCGTAGCCGAAGCCGAACCGCTCGACGTTGCCGCTCTCTTCGATGAG
Organism: uncultured Rubrobacteraceae bacterium; assembly: GCA_902806065.1. Lineage (GTDB taxonomy): Bacteria > Actinomycetota > Rubrobacteria > Rubrobacterales > Rubrobacteraceae > Rubrobacter_F. The sequence goes on from CADCVE010000009.1 coordinate 4,492, forward strand.
GTACACGATACGGGCGGTGTTCAGCGACCAGAAACCGAGGTGACGGGCGAGCACGCCGACCGTCGCGCCGACCTGTATCGGCGCATCCGGGGGAAGGAGCTTTACCCATCCGAGATCAAATTGCCGCCACCCACGCAGGGCTTGGACAGCTCGCACATACGCCTCCGGCCCCTCGCCGAGCCGGACCCGGTAACGGTCCACAACGTAGCCCGAGGGGGCTTTATCCTCGCGGGATGCTCCTACCCGACCGTAAGAGAACGGCAGCGCCTTCTGAGATTCGATGAAGTGGAGGATGCGTTCCTTTGTGGGCTCTCGGAGCAGGAACATCAGCGGCGCCCCGTCCCGGTACTCGTCACGCTTTGCGCCCATATCCGGCCGGAGAGGCTGCATGATGATCGGACTCCGAACGCCCTTACGTCCTCTTCGTACGTCCGGCGGAGCAAGTCTTCCTTTGATTCGCGCATTACTGGCCGCGCGCATTTCCGGCCATCCCGGAAGTCGTCGTGCTCGGAGTGGTGGGAGATCACGCCCGACCAGATCAAGCCTAAGCACTCGTGTGACTTGCCGTCCAGGGAGACGGTATGGAAACGGTTCTCCTTCTCCCTAGCGAACCCGGAGTAAGAGAATAGGAGGTTATCTTGGGCGGGGATGCTCACTGCGGAGATGCACATAGAATACACGGAGTCTAGCAGGGCGATCTTTGGGACGGATATTCCGGCAGGCTCAAGACGTCCCCGAGGAGCCAAATCCCCCCTCCCCACGCGCATCAGCACCCTCTTCGAGCAGTTCCACGCTCACGAATTCCGCCTCTGCAACCCGCACGAGGACGAGTTGCGCGATCCTCATGCCTACCTCGACCTCGAAGGTCTCCTCCCGGTCATGGTTTATAAGGGGGACCATCAGCTCACCTCTGTAGCCGGGATCTATGAGCCCGGGTGTATTTACAAGCGAGATACCGTGCCGCACTGCCAGGCCGCTCCTCGGCAAAATGAGCCCCGCGTACCCGTCGGGAACGGCGACCGCTATCCCGGTGCGGACCACGACGCGCTCACCGGGCGCGAGGGCGACACCCTCGGCGGCGGAGAGGTCGTAGCCGGCATCTCCAGCGTAAGCCCGGCCGGGGACTCTTGCTTCAGGCTGTAGCCGCCGGAACGGCACCCTCAAAGCGGGGGGGTCGGTGGAGACTGAGAAGGAATCGGGGCACATGACGGTTGAGTTTATAGCTTTCAGCGATCAGCTTTCGGCAGTCAGCAAGAACGGCTAACGAATCGTACCGAAGTTGGACCGAGCCCTCCGGCAGCGGGTATCTGGTTACACCCTCTCCGAAGAGCAATACCATCTCACAAAAGCTGATGGCTGAAAGCTGAGGGCTAGATGCTATGCTTAAAGTATGAGCGAGAGAGTTGCGAGAGACGGAAGAGAACGTTACCTGGTTACATCGGCGCTGCCTTATGCCAACGGGCCGCTGCACATCGGGCATATGGCGGGGGCTTATCTGCCGGCGGATGTGTATGTGCGGTACCTCAGGATGCGCGGCGAGGACGTGGTGTTCGTTGGGGGGACTGATGAGCACGGCGTTCCGATCACGCTGACCGCCGAGCGCGAGGGCAAGGAGCCCCAGGAGGTCGTGGACTACTGGTACGCTCACATGAAGGAGACTTTTAGCCGCTTCGGCATCAGCTTCGACAACTTCTCGCGTACCTCTACACCGCTGCACGCGAGGAATACTCAGATCTTCTACGAGAAGCTCAAAGAGGGCGGGTACATCTCCGAGGCCGAGAGCAAGCAGATGTACAGTCCGACCGAGGGGCGTTTCCTGCCGGATCGCTACGTCGAGGGGACGTGTCCGGTGTGCGGCTATAAGGAGGCTCGGGGCGACCAGTGTGACAACTGCGGGAGTTGGTATGAAGCTTATGAGCTTATAGAGCCGCATTCCAAGATTACGGGCGGCCCCGTGGAGGTGCGCGAGACGACGCACCTGTATCTGGACCTGCCGAAGTTCTCCGATCGTCTCCAGGAGTGGGTCGGGCGGCAGGATCATTGGCGCGACTCGGTGAGGAACTTCGTGCTCGGCATGATCGGCGGTGGTTTGGAGCGGCGTCCGATCACCCGCGATATAACCTGGGGCGTGCCGATACCCGAGCCCGGTTTCGAGGACAAGCGCTTCTACGTGTGGTTCGACGCGCCGATAGGCTACGTTTCCTCGACGATGGAGTGGGCGGAGAACGCCGCCGATCCGGATCGCTGGCGGGCATACTGGCAGGAGCCGGAGACGAAGCTCATCCACTTTATCGGCAAGGACAACACCGTCTTCCACGCCGTGGTGTGGCCCGCCATGCTCATGGGCGCCAGCGAGAGCGGCGAGGAACCCTTCGTACTACCCCACGACGTACTCGCCAACGAGTTCATGAACCTGGAGGTGGTCGTAAACGGTGAGCGGCGGCCGATGCAGATGTCCACCAGCCGCAACCTCGCAGTTTGGCTGCACGAGGCACTCGACGACTTCCCGGCGGACCTGCTGCGGTTCTATCTCGCCTCCATCCTGCCGGAGACAGCGGACGTGAACTTCTCGTGGCGTGAGCTGCAGGAGCGGGTGAACTCCGACCTGATCGGCACCCTAGGAAACTACGTAAACCGCACCCTATCCTTTCTGGAACGCTACTTCGACGGCGAAGCCCTACGTCCCGAAGAGATATCCGCGGACGCCAAGGAAGTCTTCGCGGACTTCAAAGAGATCGAGGCTCGTTACGAGGCACGCATGCTCGCCGGGCGCCCGAGAGACGCTCTGGGCGAGCTACTGGCAATGGGCCGGCGGGCGAACCGTTTCTTCGACGCCGAAGCGCCGTGGAAGAGCCGCAAGGAGAACCCGGAGGCGGCCCGGGCCACGCTCTACGCTTGCTCGGTCTTGCTCGGCTCCATCGCATACCATGCCGCCCCCTACGTCCCGGAGGCCGTCGAGCGCCTCGAAAAGTTCTTCGGCGGTACTATCGCAAGAGTCTCGGACCTGGAGAAGCTGCCCGATGCCTACCGCGCTAACAACGCCAAACCCCTCTTCAGGCGGGTCGAGGATTCCGAGGTCGAAGCGGCTGAGAGGAGGCTTTCAGCTGCGGCGGAGGGTTAGAGAGCCTTTGGCGGTCTACCTGCCCGTCTCGACCTCGTAGCCCTTCTCCCGCCAGGCGTTTACGCCGCCGTCCATGTTAGCGACGTTCGTATAACCCATCTCCTTCAGGGACTTCGCCGCGAGGGCGCCACGGCCGCCGACGGCGCAGTGAACGATTATGCGCTCGTCCTTGTCCGGCAGCTCATCGGCGGCCTTGTACTCCAGTAGGCCGCGTGGGATCGGCTTCGCGCCCGGTATGTGCCCCTCATCCCACTCGTTGGGTTCCCGCACGTCCACCACGATGACGCTCTCGCCGGAGTCTAGCAAGCCGTGCACCGCCTCGACGTCCGTCTGCTCGGTCTCGCTCTTTGCCTCGGCCACCATCTCCTGGTAACTCTTCGCCACTTCTCTCCCTCCTTCGTACTTTCCGGGACGAATACTAACCGAACGGGATGTTCCCGGCCTTCAACTCCCCCGCGCCAGTTGGCCGAGGGAGAGTGTTACGAGCTTGCGCGTCACGATTATGACTGCCGCGGTCGTTACCGTTGCCCACGTAGGATTGAGCATGAGATTCAACAGTCCGGCCCCGATAAAGAACTCCAGCCCCAGGGACATGTGATCCAGTATCCATCGGGGTACGCGAGGGCCGGGTCCGAAACGCACGGCCTCCACAACAGCGCGCGCGACGCCGACAAAGACCGCCACGCCTCCCACGAACAATAGAGACGTCCTCAAGACATCCAACCCGGCGTAGTACAGGTTCATTCGTCTCTCCCGCTAGAAGCACTGCCGGAGGCACCGCGCCCGGAGTCCAATGAGGAGGCTTGCTCGCGTTCGAGTTCCTTCTGGGGGAAGTAGTTGAGGACCGTTCGGATGACCGCGATGGCCGCGAGCAACTGCACCTCCTGAAAAGTCGGGGCGACCGCGGTAGCGAGGATGTCCGAAGCGAGTTGGAACTCCAGCCCCAGAGCCAGAAACCGCCCGAGGTGCAGCCGGATATCAGAGTTCGTGTACTTCCTCAGACCCAGCAGGGAGAGTACGTACCGGTACACCGCCGAGGCCGCCCCAATCCCTATGAATGCGGCGCCAACGGCCTCCACCGCGAGCCGTAGATAACCGACCGTGACGACCAGTAACTCCTCCACGGCCTGTATGGTACCCGAAGAGCGAAGCCCCTGGCCCTCCGTCCTCTACATCAGTCGTCGGTCTCGCCCTCGAAGATAGCGAACACCGCGCCCTGAGGGTCTTGTAACACCGAGATCCGGCCGGCCCCGATGTCGAGCGGTCCGACCAACATCTCACCGCCCAGCCCACGCACCCCGGCGACCACGTCGGTATCCGGGAGAGCGGTGAAGTAGGTGAGCCAGTAGGATGGCGCGTCACCGTGTTGCTCCGTCGACGGCTCTGCCATCGGCATGATCCCGCCGTTGCTGGAACCGGCGTTCTTGATCGTCACGTAGACCAGCTCCCCTTCTTGCTCGATGGGCTCCATCTCCCAGCCGAAGAGCCCGGAGTAGAAAGCGGCGGCTTTCTTGGGATCGCGACTCTGAAGCTCGTTCCAGGTCATGCAACCGGGATCGTTAACCCGTCGCGCCCCGATATGCCTCTCCGGTTGCCAGGCCGCCAGCACAGCACCCGCCGGGTCCTGGATGATCGCCATGCGGCCCGCGTCCATGACGTCGAATGCCTCACCGAATACCGTGCCGCCCAGCTCGACAGCCCTGGACGCGGTCGCGTCCGCGTCCTCGACGCTTACATAGGAGAACCAGTGGGGTGGAATACCCATCTCGCGACGTTCGTCTTCCAACTCATAGAGGGCGCAAACATCGTCGCCGTCCAGGCGCAGCATGGTGTAGGTGCCCGCTTCGCCGGCCGGCATATCCTCTGACTCCCAGCCGAACAGCTCACTATAGAAAGCCTTGGCGCCCGCCGGGTCCGTCGTCGCCAGGTCCGCCCAGCAGAAAGTCCCCGGCTCGTAACGCTCCCTCTTACCCATCCACTGCCCCTTTCCTCACTACCTCCAAACAGCCAAAAGGCCATACCGGAAGTCTACAAAGACCCTCTCGTTCCCCAAGTAGCAAAGGGTCGCAGAGGGAAGATTTCGTCTGCCGCCCGGGGAGAACCAGGGTAACCTCTCGATGTTTTCGCGGAAGCCGGTAAGGGCCGCGTAAGGATCGTCGTGTAACCTTACGGGGCAGGCAGAGTCAAGACGCCTCGATGCGCGAGCAGACATCAGAACATTGGGAGGAACTTCATTTATGGCCTCACGGTATGACTTGATCGTTGTCGGCGGCGGGACCGCGGGGTTGGTCTCGGCCGCCGGAGCGGCGTCTCTGGGCGCGAAGGTTGCCCTCGTGGAGCGTGACAAGCTCGGCGGCGACTGCCTCCACACCGGCTGCGTCCCGACCAAGACGCTCGTCAAGAGCGCCCGGGTCGCGCACCTCATAAACCACTCCGAGGAGTACGGCGTCAAGACCTCCGGCTACGAGGTGGACTTCCCGGCCGTGATGGACCGGATGGCCCGTGTAATACGAACCGCCGGTGAGCAAGACTCCCCGGATCGTTTTCGGGAGTTGGGTGTTGACGTCTTTCTCGATGAGGCTCAATTCACCTCCCCCGATGAAGTCTCGGTGGATGGCAGGCGTCTGGCATTCCGGAGCGCTATCATTGCCACCGGCTCCCACTCTATAGTTCCTCCCATAGACGGACTGGAAGACGTCGGCTATCTCACCCACGTCGAGGCTCTGCGGCTGCGGCGACTACCCTCCTCCATAATTATCCTGGGCTCAGGTCCTATCGGATGCGAGTTTGCCCAGATCTTCGCCCGCTTCGGCTCGAAGGTCACCTTGATCGACACCGTTCCCCTACCCCTCCCGAAGGAGGACCCCGAAGTCGGCGAGGTTCTGAGAGACGTCCTGATGGCCGACGGCGTGACCTTCCGCGGCGGGTACAAAGCCGGGGAGGCTCGAACCGAGGGTAGCGAGAAGGTTCTCGTAGCCCACAACGAGCAGGGAGAGAAGATAGAAGTCAGGGGCGAAGAGATTCTGGTTGCCGCCGGACGCGCCCCCACCGCCGGGAGCCTGGCACTAGAAACCGCGGGCGTGGAGGTGCAGAAAAAGGGCCTGAAGGTAGACGAGAACCTCCGTACCACCGCCCCGAACATCTACGCCGCCGGAGACATAACCGGCAAGTACCTCTTCACCCACGTCGCCGAATACCAGGCCCGGGCAGCGTTGCGCAACGCCCTCTTCCCCGTAAAGACGAAGGCCAACCACCGCGTCGTCCCCTGGACCACCTTTACGGACCCGGAGGTAGCCCGTGTGGGCCTCACCGAGGAGCAGGCCCGCCGGGAGTACGACTACGTCCGGGTCTACCGTCACCCGTTCACTGGGGTAGACCGGGCCATTACTGACGGAGAGGCGAAAGGGTTCGTCAAGGTAGTGACCGGCAGGCGGGGCAAAATTCTGGGCGGACACATTGTCGGGCCGGACGCGGGGAACCTGATCCACGAGATAGTCCTCGCGATGCAGGAGAACATCCCTATCGGGACCTTGTCTACGACTATTCACGTCTATCCGACGCTAGCTCAGGCCAATCAGCGCGTCGCGGATAATTACTACCGGGAGACACTCTTTACAGACCGCAACCAGAAGATAATGAAGGGCTTCTTCGGGCTGCGGCGCAGGTTCGGCGGACGTTAAGCTCTTCGTAAGGGAACAGCAAGAGGCACGTAAGGTCGGTACGGTACCGTAGCATGGCTAGAGTAGAAGAACTACGCCAACGAACCTGGAGGCGAGCATGGCCGAAGAAGCTGGAGAGGGAGAAGCCAAAAAGCCCTCACAGAGAAAGAAGACCATAGGCAAGGCCCTCGGCCTAATTCTGGCTCTGTTAGCCATCGTCGTGACTGCCTACGTCACCGGGCTGACGAGCTATGTAAGCCTGGACAACCTCGGCATGCTGCGGGGTTGGATCGACGGTTTCGGGGTGCTTGCTCCTATCGTCTTTATCGTCGTCTACGCCGTTGCGGTCGTGGCCTTCCTGCCCGCCACGCCTCTAACCCTTCTTGCCGGTTTGGTGTTCGGAGCGGTATGGGGCACTCTGTGGGCCTGGATCGGGGCCACGCTGGGGGCGACCCTGGCCTTTCTGGTAGGGAGATACGCGGCCCGCGGGCTGGTGGATTCCTGGAAGGCGGACAATGAGCGCGTCAGGAAGCTCGACGAAGAGGTCGAGAAACACGGCTGGAGGATGTTGCTTATCACCAGGCTCGTGCCCGTATTCCCCTTCAGCCTGCAGAATTACGTGTATGGCCTAACAAAGATCGGTCTGGGTACTTACGTGCTCCTCACCGCAGTGTGCATAGTACCGGGGGCGGCCGTGTACACCTTCGCGGGAGGCTCCCTGGCGACGGCCCAGGAGAACATTACCCAGACCTTTGTGTACCTGGGGATAGCCGCGGTGCTCTTCGTGTTGGTCTCCTTCGTTCCTGCCTGGATCCGAAAGAGAAATCAGAGGTAGACGCCCTCCCGGAATGTCATTCGTTTCCCGCGTCTCACCTTACTCCCGGAACCGTGGCAGAGTCGTACCTGTAAGCCTGCGGGACACATCGCTCCAGAAGGACGCCAGGGTTAATCCTTCTGTAAGGAATCGGAAAGGGTAGCTTAAGGGTTGGCGGGTAGCATCTTTCGTACGAACTTGCGGGAACCTGGAAAGGAGCGGAGCCATGATCGGGAAGTCGGCTCGAAGTGTGGTGCTCCGTCCCGGCATGATCGGAGCTGTGCATTCCCGGCTGAGGTCGGCCCTGCGGTACACGGGCGATTTCAGTGTAAGGTAAGTCCTTCAACGTTGGCTTCGTAGCTGCGTCCTTCGGTAGCAATTGCGCCATGCGACATGCAGAGGTAAGCTCTTCGCAGCCGGGCGATATCGATAAAAGGAGCATTGTGTCTTACCAGCCAATAGAGGATTACGGGATCATCGGGGATATGCATAGCGTGGCGTTGATTGGTATGAACGGGTCGATAGACTGGCTGTGTTTCCCGCACTTCGACTCGCCGAGCGTCTTCGCGGCTATCCTGGACGACGAGAAGGGCGGGTATTTCAAGATCTCCCCGGCCTTTGAGGGGTCTGCCCACAAGCAATTCTACTGGCCGGACACGAACGTCCTGATCACGCGTTTCTACTCACCGGACGGGGTTGGGGAGATCCTGGACTACATGCCGGTGAACATCTACAAAGACGGTTACTATAATCAGGTGATCCGGCGCGTCAAGGTGGTCCGCGGACAGGTTACCTTCCGCATGGAGTGCTTCCCGGCCTTTGACTACGCTCGGGCGAAGCACGAGACCGATTTCTCCGAGGACGGCGTGTGCTTTCACTCAGCGCAACTCGGACTGGGACTGGCGACGACCATCCCCCTTACACAGCAAGGCAATGGAGCCGTCGCCGAGTTTACGCTGCAAGAAGAGGAGACGGCGTTGTTCGTGTTGCGGGAGGTCGAATCCGGAGCCGGTTGTGGCGTTACGTTCTCCGCGGTGGAGGAAGAGAAGCTACTCGAGCAGACCATAGATTACTGGCGCCGGTGGCTCTCGCAGTGTACTTACAAGGGCCGTTGGCGCGAGGTGGTCCACCGCTCGGCGCTAGCGCTGAAGCTCCTGACGTTCGAGCCGACGGGGGCCATCGTCGCGGCGCCGACGTGCAGTTTGCCGGAGAGCATGGGCGGCGAGCGCAACTGGGACTACCGTTACACCTGGATCCGCGACGCCGCCTTCACCCTCTATGGTTTGCTCCGCATTGGGTTCACCGAAGAGGCGACCCAGTTCATGGGCTGGCTCGAAGAACGCTGCCAGCACGCCAACCCCGATGGCTCCCTGCAACTCATGTACGGCCTGGATGGGCACTCCAACCTGGCCGAGGAGACCCTGGATCACCTGGATGGCTATCGCGGCTCGCGTCCGGTTCGGATCGGGAACGGCGCTTACGACCAGTTGCAGCTCGATATCTACGGTGAGCTGATGGACGCGGTCTACCTCTATAACAAGTACGGTGCCCCGATCTCCTACGACCTGTGGAACCACCTGCGGGTGCTCGTCAACTGGGTCTGCGACAACTGGCAGCGTAAGGATGAAGGGATCTGGGAGACCCGCGGCGGGCAGCGGCACTTCGTTTACTCCAGGCTCATGTGCTGGGTCGCCGTGGACCGCGGCCTCAGGATCGCCACCAACCGCTCGTTCCCCGCAGACCGCTACCGGTGGTTGCAGGTACGCGACGAGATCTACGAGGAGATCATGGAGAAAGGGTGGAGCAAGGAGCGCAAGGCGTTCGTGCAGTCCTACGACAATGACGACACTCTAGACGCTTCCAACCTGATGATGCCCCTGGTGTTCTTTATCTCCGCCAACGACCCCAGAATGCTAAGCACCCTGGATGCTATCAACCGTTCCCCCAGAAAAGGCGGGCTGGTCTCCAACAGCCTCGTGTACCGCTACGACGTCGAGAAATCGCCGGACGGCCTCCCAGGAGAGGAGGGGACGTTCAACCTGTGTACGTTCTGGCTCGTCGAAGCCCTGACCCGCGCGGGGCGGCTCGACGAAGCCCGGCTCATGTTTGAGCAGATGATGAGCTACTCCAACCACCTGGACCTGTACGCCGAGGAGATCGGAGCCTCCGGCGAGGCCCTGGGTAACTTCCCCCAGGCTTTCACCCACCTCACCCTTATCAGCGCCGCCTTCAACCTCGACCGCGCCCTCGGCTCCGGAGACCCATCCTGACACAACACAGCCACACCGGCACCCCCCGCTCGCCACAGTACTGGCCCGGACCTGACGCAAGGCCGACAAATGGGGCTTCGTGGAGGTAAACGGGCGGCTGGAGACCAACGTGCCGAGCGTCTACGCTCTGGGCGACGCGAAGGGCGGTCCGGCCTTTACCCACATCTCCTACGACGACTTTCGTATCGTCCAGACCAACCGGCTCGAAGACGGAGACGCTATCATCATCGGCCGCCTCATACCCTACACTTTGTTTATCGACCCTCAACTGGGTCGGGTAGGACTGAGCAAAGAGGAGGCCCGCGATCAGGGTCGAGACATCCGCATCGCCAAACTGCCGATGAGCTCCGTGCCAAGGAAGTTGGAGGTAGACGAACCTCAAGGCTTCATGAAGGCAGTGGTAGACGCTGATGCGGACCGTATCCTCGGCTGCGCGGTACTCGGCATCGAAGGAGGCGAGGTCATGGCGATGATCCAGATAGCCATGATGGGCGAGTTGCCCTACACGGCCCTCCGCGACGGCGTCTTCTCCCACCCAACTCTGACCGAGTCTCTAAACAGCCTTTTCGCCACCGTCGATGCATAAGACAAGAGCAGGTGTTCGTCGAGGTGGGTAGATCTTGAAAACTATCCGGACCAGCCACGGGCCGGTGTGGCGCTCTCTCTGGTACGGCGTTCTTGTGTCGGTGGCATAATGTTTACGAGAAGGACCTGAGAGGTGGAAGCTACAGTGGCGAAGATCCTGGTGGTCGACGACGAGCCAAATATCCGAGAGGTCGTGGGCCAGTACCTGCAACGCGACGGTTACGCGGTCGTCTCGGCCGCTGACGGTGAAGAGGCCCTGAGTTTGTACCGTCAGGAGAGGCCGGACCTGGTCGTGCTGGACCTGATGCTCCCGAAATTAAGCGGGATCGAGGTGTGCCGACGTCTGTTTGGAGCGGAAGCCAGGGAGCGCCGGGTGCCCCTGATCATGCTGACCGCCCGCGGCGAGGAGGAGGACAGGATCGCTGGCCTCGGCCTCGGCGCCGACGACTACATAGTCAAGCCCTTCTCCCCGCGCGAGCTGGTAGCCCGAGTCGGGGCAGTCCTGAGGCGGGCCGGCGAGGACCCGATCGCCGGGGTGGGAGAGAGGCCACTAGCATTCGACGGACTGGAGATAGATCCCAACACACGCGAGGTAACGGTACGGGGCGCGCCTACGACCCTCACGGCGCGGGAGTTCGACCTGCTACACCACCTGGCCTCCCACCCCAAACGGGTGTTCACCCGCGACCAGCTAATGGAGGCGGTCTGGGGCTACACCTTCGCCGCCGAGATGAGCACGGTCACCGTACACGTGCGCCGACTGCGCGAAAAGATAGAAGCAGACCCGGCACAGCCACGATACCTGCAGACCGTCTGGGGCGTCGGCTACCGGTTCAGCGGCGGTTGAAGGAGCCTCCCTGAAAGAATCTCTCCGGGCATTCCTCCGAACCGCGAGCGCCGCGCTGCTCTTCCTCGCGGCATCTCTCGGGGTCACACTACTCCTTGCCGCTACCCTATTCGGCGTGCCTCGGGCAGACCTCGTCCCGGTGGCGCTGCTGCTCCTCGTCGTCGGTGGCGGGGTCGGCCTCGTGGCGCTGCTCTCGATGTGGCCGACGGTACTCGGGCGTATCGGCGGTGTGCGGGGACAGCTTGTGGGAACCGGGCTCATCGGCAGCCTGCTCCTCGTCTTTATGGTGCTCGCGGGGGCACGGGCGATGTTTATCTCCGGTCACGACCTCACGATCCTGCTGACCATGCTGCTCTTCGCGGCGCTCCTGGCCGTCGGCTTCAGCCTCTACGGGGCCGGGCCGCTCGCGCGGCGCATAAAAAGGGTGCGTGACGGGACGGCGCGACTGGCGAACGGCGAGCTGGGCACGGAGTTACCGGTCGAGGGGCACGACGAGATCTCCGGTCTCTCCGCCGACTTCAATCGCATGGCCAACGCGCTCAAAGAAGCGTCGGCGCGCGAGCGCGAGATGGAGGAGGCCCGCCGCGACCTCATCGCCGCCGTCTCCCATGACCTGCGCACCCCGCTCGCCTCCGCGCGGGCGCTCATAGAGGCCGTCGCCGACGGCGTCGCCAACGACGCAGAGACCGAGGCGCGCTACCTCTCCTCGGCCTGCAACGAGCTCGCGAACCTCGGGACTCTCGTGGACGACCTCTTCGAGCTGGCCCAGATAGACGCAGGGGCGCTGCAGCTGGAGCTGGAACAAGCCTCACTGCACGACTTGATCTCCGACACCCTCTCCAGCTTCCATCCCCAGGCTGAGCGACAGGGCGTACACCTCGTTGGAGAAGTCGCGGGCGGCGTAGACCCCGTGCTAATGAACCCGCCCAAGCTGCAGCGCGTCCTCTACAATCTGGTCTCCAACGCCCTCCGTCACACCCCCGCCGATGGCACTATAGCCCTGCGCGCGGAGCCGGACGGTGAGGTGGTGCGGGTCGAGGTCGCCGACACCGGCGAAGGCATCTCCCCCGGCGATCTGCCGCGCATCTTCGAGCGCTCGTACAAGGGCGAGAAGTCCCGGACCCGACGCGAAGAAGACGTTGTCCCCGGCACCGGGCTGGGACTCGCCATCACGCGGGGCCTCGTCGAGGCGCACGGCGGCCGGATCAGCGTCGAGAGCCGCCCCGGCTACGGCTCTCGGTTCTACTTCACGCTAAACCGCGCCTGACTTTTCGAGAGGTCGAACGTTGGCAGAGAGCCGAGGGCTACGCTCCCGGTTTTACCCCTCCAAACAGCGCCAACTCCAGCCACTTCCAGTGGCAATCGACATCCACGAAGCCGATCTCCCGGAGCCAGCGAAGCTGCGTCTCGATATCGAGCAGCCGGTTGGACGGATCCTCCTCGTTCGCGGTGAGGCCCAAAGCGTCCAGAAACCGCTCGTGCAAACGCGCTGTCGGCGAAGAGACGTGCTCAAGGTTGCAAAGAACGCCGCCAGGTTCGAGCAGGCTGAAGACCTCCTCGTAGAGCTCGCGCTTGCGTTGGTCCTCGAGGTGGTGGATGGCGAAGCAGGAGACGACCGTGTCGAAGGTGCCTTCCAGGTCGGGGAGCGGCTTCCCGAGATCATGCTCGACCACCCGCACCGACTCGTCGCCCGCGAAGCGTTCGCACGCCTTCTCGAGCATGGTCGGCGAGAAGTCCAGAGCGACGCCGGTACACCCCGGCCGGGCGAGCTTCACGAGACCGAGCAGCCGCCCATCACCGGTGCCGAGATCGAGGACGCGTCGGGTCTTTGCAGGTAATTGCTCTATGAGCGCGGCCTCCCCCTCGGTACGGTGCGGGATCTCGTCCGCCCGCGAGAGGTAGTAGAGTGCGTGCTCGACCGTAGTCCATTCGCTTACGCGTTCTCTACGCCTTTCTGTACTTCGTCGTCACCTTGTAGGTACCGTCGGGGAGAGTCAGGAGTTGGTAGTCGTGAAAAAGGATGGGGTCGACCGTAACCAGACACAGGAAGAGCCGGATGGCGAGGTTCCGGATCTCACTCTCCGCGTGCTCGTCGGCCCGCATCTCGATGATGTGCCGCAGAGCCCGCACGTTCCCCGTAAACACCATTGGCGCCTCGGTCTCATTGGGCAGCAAGGAGCGAGCGGTCTGCTGCACCTTCTTTCTCGCGTCGGTCTTGTACTCCGCGTCTAGAAGCGCTGCCCCCTGCTCCTGGCGCTCCAACAACCGGCCCGCCATCGCCTCGTACTCCACCGCCGCCCGATCGGCCCTCTCTTCAAAGAGGGCGTGCAGATCCCGATCATCCTGGTACTCCGGCCGCTCCACAAAGCGCAGTACAGCTCCAGAAACGTAACGCTGCGAAACTTGCGAAATTCCAACGCCGGCCCTGTGTCGAACCAACTCGTGTGTGACGCTACGGCTAATGCCGTAGAGCAGGAAACTAAAGCTCGCATGCTCCAATACACTGCCATGCCCGGCAGAGGTCAGCCGCTCGAAGTACCCGGCGGCATTCTCGTTGGTAGTGCGCCTGGGACCGAAGCTCATGTAGCAGAGTTGCCCCGCCGTCTTGCAGAGCTGGGAAGAGTCCGGAAGCGCGGTTGGATCTTCGATGTACGCCGGGAAGCCGGAAGATGAACCGAAGCCCTCCAGGAAACCGCCGAGGCCCGCGACGTTGGTCTGAGGTCTCGCCAGCATCACCACCCCCGGCGCCTTGAGATACGCTGTCCCGGACTTCGTGTGAGAGACTGGGGAGTGTATGGTCGGGAAGCCATCTGATATCTCTCCGCCCAGCTTCTCGAACAACTCTGCTACGCGCTCCGTACTCTGCCCGGTCGTCTGCAAAAGGCTCCCTTCTCTGTTTGCTCGGAAGAAAGGTTAGCGCATTCCGTTCGACGGCGCCTCACGCAGATTCAATGGACCACCGGCTCTAGATCCAACCTCCCACAGAAGGGCTGTTGTAGTTGCGGGCACAGCGCTTGTTGCACCAGGCGAGATCCCGCGGTTGGCTACACGGCCTCTGAGAGAGCGCGTCGGAGGCTGCCCGCGTAGCGGCCGGTGCGGATGGTCCTCAGGGCCTTTATCTCTACCTGCCGCGCCCGCTCCTGTGAGATGCCCAGGACCTCGGAGACCTCGCGCAGGGTGCGAGTCTTGCTGCCGTCGAGACCGTGGCGCATCTTCAGGATGCGGGCCTCGCGCTCGGGTAGAGAGCTTACGGCTTCGTGGAGCGTTCCCTCCCACTGCCCAATCTCCACCAGGGCGTACTCGTCGCCCGCGCGCTCGTCGGGCAACAGGTCGCCCATCTCCGCGCCTTCTTCGCCGATGCTCCCCACCTTCGCGTTCACGCTGCCGATGGGCTGGCTGATCTCGCGCAGGCGGCGGACCTCTTCGGGCCTTACGTCGAGATGAGCGGCTAGCTCCTCCTCGGTGGCGTCGCGACCGAGCTCGAGGCTCAAGGCGTTCTCGGCCCGGCGCAGCCTGAAGATGGCATCCACGACGTGCGATGGCAGGCGGACGGTGCGGGCGTGGTCCGCGACGGCGCGGGTGATGGCCTGACGGATCCACCACGTAGCATAAGTCGAGAACCGGTTGCCAAGAGCCGGGTCAAACCTCTCGACCGCTTTGATAAGGCCCGCGTTGCCTTCCTGGATCAGGTCCTCGAACGCCACCCCTCGTCCGCGGTACTTCTTGGCGATGGAGATCACCAACCGGAGGTTGCACTCTATAAGGCGCCTCCTGGCCTCCCTATCACCCTCACGAGCACACCCACTAAGATACCGTTCCTCAGCGGCATCGAGCAACCGTCCGCCCCGGATCCTCCCAAGATAATGAGTTAGAACGTCCTGCGCCATCCCGCCACCTTTCTTCCTTGCTCTCAACACTCTGTCTGGTACCTGTACGCTCTCCGCTAAGCCGCCGGATAGGTCCCGTCCGTCGCCCGCGTCCCGCCATGAGTGTCAAACCGCTCCACGACCCGCTCGTCGAGGCTGCTCGTGACCTTCCAGCCGCGCCCGCAGGAGGAGCAGCGCAACTCCGCGAGCCGCTGGTCATCTCCACGAGCCACCACCGCCTCCTTGAAAGACCGCAGGCAACACCCTGGCAGCCCCCGCACGTACACCTCGGCCTCCGGCTCCTCCACCGGCGCGAGCGTCGTGTCCGGCCTCAAGGTCCCCTTCTTCCTCGTGTTGCCGGCCATTGCTATGCCGCTCCTTTACGCTCACTATCGCTTGCACGCTCGGTAAACGCGCACTCCTCGGGCTCCACGGCCAGCGACGCTCGCCACTCAGCCCCGCACACCGGACAATAGAAGGAATCGTCGAAGCTACCCGCCGGGCTAGGGGAGCCGTTAACGGAGCCAGCGGAGCGTTGGCAGCATCCCGGGAGATCGACTTCGTAGAGCGCCTCCTCCCCGAGCGACGCCATCCAGAGACGACTCTGCATCAGGCAGCCTTCCCGGAGAGACGTGCGATCCACTCACTCGCCTCGGCGCGTGTGAGCTCCAGGATAGGCTTGCCCACCATCTCCTCGAACTTCGGCAACCCATCCTCGACCGCGTCCGCGATCAAAGCCTCCAGATAATTGAGTTGCTTGCGCGTAGCCGGTAAGGCTTCCTTGGGCAACTCACCCCTACTCTCCCCAGCCTGTTCCCGCGGCTGAGCCTGAGCGCGCGGCTGCTCCACCCGTCCTCGCGCCGGGGCGGCCTCCTCGGGCTCGTCCCCGATCTCCTCCAGTGCCGCGACCCCGATATTGATCGCATCGCGCAAAGCCCGCGCCTTGGCCCTGGTCTCCGCCATCCGAATAATGTGCGGGATGATAGCCCGCCCCACGTTCCCGGGGCTCGCGTCCCCAATGCCGCTGAACTTGCCCTCCTCGGTCCTCACCACAGCCTTCGCAATGGCGACCTCGCCGTTATCCGATCCAGGTACCTGCAAAAGCTCCGTCTCGATGCTCCTCAAACCCCGCGCATGAGCCTCGTCGAGCAATCCAGCGTAGAGCACGAACCTTCGCCCGCCGCGCTCGATCATGTACTCTTCCCGCATCGCGCTATACCTCCTCCGGTGCCATCACACCGGTGCTGCTATCTTCACTGAAATGAGTGAGACTAAGGACAAAAATAAACATCAGGCGATCCCTTCGTAGGAGTACTGACGGCCGCCGGGAGCGGCGGTGTTCTTACGACGGTGGATAAGGCCGAGCTTGAAGAGACGGGTGGCGCGGTTGTTGCAGGCGGTGTGGTTCAAGCCAAGTCTGGCAGCAAGGTCGGCGTTCGTGATAGATCCAGCGTCATAGATCGCGTCCAGCGTCTCCACCAAATGCTCGGGCACCTCGCCGACTATCTCTGGAACAGCGCCAGGCTCGTCCACCCGAACCATCGCCAGAGATCGCTGCCGCAAAGACGCCTCGATATTCTCCAGAAGCTCCCGGTCCTCCTCGACCAAAACCACCCGCCGGTCCCCATACTCCCCAGCCGCGACCCGTGAGGCCAGTATCCCAAGAGCCTCATCCGCGAAAGAGTAGTCCATCAACTCCACACCCCGCGTATCGACGTACAATACCCCATCGCCTGGTAACCCTTCGAGGACCTCCCCGAGCGCCTCGCGCACCCGACGTCCCGTCCCCCGCGTCACCATCAGCTTGCTGCCAGCACCTTCAGCGTCTCCCGAAGCCACCACATCGTAAACCACGTGCGCCCGGGGTTGCGCCTCCTCAGCCACCGGCTCTACCCTCACTGTCTTCAGTGAAATCATATAAGGTGATTATAAGGGTCGTACCGTGCAAAATCAACAGCATTCGCCGGCTAATTTTCGGCGGGGTTGTTGGCGTTCGCTGGCCTATCATGAAGCGCTTCTGGGGCGGTATGGCGCTTCTTTGAGCAGGTGGCTCACGAGAAGCTTCAAGAGCAGTAAGGTACCCCAGAGCAGGCTCATTGCCACTGGACGTTGCAGGTACAACGGCGAGGCGAGAATTACTACGGACGCGGCGATCAGGTAACCGTACACGGCGGCGAAGAACGGCCAGTCCATCGAGCGGAACAGCCAGGCGACCAGGAAGATCTGGACGCCGTGGATCAGGACGAACCCGAGGTGTTGAGCCAGACCTTGCCCGCTCCTGTGATACCAGCGCTTCGCGGAAGAGGTTGCATTAGCGGTTACCCCGCCTGCCAGATCAAAAGCCAACAGACCCGCGAGGAGCACCTGAACAGCTCCCCACGCCGCATCTTCGTACACTACTGCATGGATGGGTAGGATGAGAGCGGTGAGTACCGCGCACAGAAGCACGAGCCATAGCTCGGCAGGAGTGGCACCGGGGCCAATGAGCCTGTCCAAAGCCCCCGCTACGCCACCTCTCGTCTCCGGAGGTTCCCAACTGATTCTTGCGTTATTTCCCGCTCTGAATTTCCCTTGCAGCAAAGCTCAAACCTCGGCTTTTTTGTTCTTGCCAACGGCTGGTGGTGGGTCGCTGACAGCTTTCCTTGGCAGCGAGACGCGGACGAAGGCGCCGGGGAAATCGGGGACGTTGCGGGAGTTTGTACGGTCGCCGTAGTAGGTGACGCGTCCGGATCCGGAGCGCAGCGAGAGAGAGCCGCCGGCGCGGGTGGCGATCTGGCCGACCACCGCGAGCCCACCGCCGCGGCCGACCTCCCCCGTCCCGGAGACCCCCATCTTCAGCGCGTGACGCAGGGCGCCGTTGTCCGAGCCCGTATGCTCCGCGTACTCCGGGTTACGTGACAGGGTCTCGCGGACGCCTACGCCGCCGTCGGCGATAGCTACGAGTACCTCTTCGCCCTCGCGTTCGCCTCTCCTGGGTCCGCTTACGATGTGCTGGTAGGCCTGGACGGCGGCATAAGCACCGAAGGGAGAGTGGCCATGCTCGACGGCGTTCGCGCAGATTTCGGAGAGGGTGGCACAAATGGCGGCCCGTTCGCGCAGCCAGTAGTCCTTGTTCGTCAGAATCTCCGAGATACGGTTGATGATGCCGGGGATCTCCTCTTCGGAGTGAAAGTTGATGAGCTCCTGCAGAGTCCCCGGGTTGCCCCGCTGGCGTTCCTCAAGCGCCGCCACGTCCGCGTTCGTCTCGACCCTGTGACCGAAGATCTTGAAGAAATTCATTCTTTCGAGGTACGCCGTGACGTTGTGCCCGGAGAACCTCAAACCAACCAACCGCGAGCGCGGTATCAGAAACTCCAGAAGAGCCGCCAGCCCACAAAGCCCCGCCGGCTCCACGAACTCCACCGCGCTGAGGTCCAGGACCGCCATCCCGCCCTCGACCTCCTGGGCCATCGCGAACGCCGGGTCCAGACTCCCGATAGTCAGGACCCCGCTCATCGCGCCTTTGCGCCGGATGTTCAGTTCGAGTTGGGTGCTCATCGCTGAGTTATTGTAAGCCGAATCCAGGGGAAGACATCCAACCACGTGTCCCTTAGCCCCCCGAACTTTGGCGCTTTTCAGGAGAAGGCGAACCGGGGACCACCGTCGAATTCAAAGTACCTGCGGGAATTCCCAGCTACCGAGGCTTGCATGACGTTCGTGAGCTTGAGTATAATTAGGTCTGAACGGGGAGTAGCCAACACCATTAGGTGGGGCCGGTCGTCAGTACGGAGTGCTTAGGTGCTCCCGGCCGGTCAATAGCGTTAGCTAACGCGAATCGGCGAGACCGCTACGGACAGGTTAGGCCGTGGTGGGCTCGCTTTTTCGTTGCTCCCACGGCCCGTCGAGAGAGGAGATGGGTCATGGTGTTTCCCGTTTGGGCGTGGGTTGGCTTCGGGGCGTTCATTTTGCTAATGCTGGTGCTGGATCTCTTTGTTCTGCACAGGGATGCAAAAGAGATCTCCTTCCGCGAGGCAGCGGTCCTGAGTGCGTTCTGGGTCGCTCTGGCGCTCCTTTTTGGAATTTTGGTCTGGATCTGGGCTGGCCCGACGGCAGCGGGCGAATACTACACCGGCTACATCATCGAGAAGGCGCTCTCGGTGGATAACGTCTTCGTCTTCGCCCTGATCTTCGCGTACTTCGCCGTACCAGTCGAGTACCAGTACCGGGTCCTGTTTTGGGGCGTGGTAGGCGCCTTGGTGTTACGCGTAGTCTTCATCCTCATCGGGGCCGAACTGCTGGAGCGTTACGACTGGATGGTTTACCTCTTTGGAGCGTTCTTGATCTACACGGGCATCCGCATGGCCCGCCACAGCAACCAGGAAGTCCACCCCGAACGAAATCCCGTCCTGCGCCTGGTCCGGCGCGTACTACCCATGACCGACGGCTACCGCGGCCAGAAGTTCCTCGTCCGCGAAGGCCCTGGTCGCGGCAGGCTCATGGCGACGCCGCTGCTGGCGGTTCTGATAGCGGTAGAGACCACTGACGTAGTCTTTGCGGTGGACTCCATACCGGCGATCTTCGCGATCACGACCAACACCTTCGTGATCTGGACCTCCAACGCCTTCGCCATCCTCGGCCTGCGCGCACTATACTTTATGCTCGCTGGTTTGATGCAGCGCTTCGTGTACCTGAGCCTCGGCCTCTCGATAGTACTCGTCTTCGTCGGAGCAAAGTTCATCTGGACCGACCTGTTTGGTAAGGTGCCGATCTGGGTCTCCCTGCCGTTTATCGCCACGGTCGTAGCGGTCTCCATAGCCGCCTCATTGTGGAAGACTCGCGATCAGGCAAAATAGGAGGCGCTTGGTTGAATCAGCAGGCGAAACGCAGGCGATGCAGGCACTCGCAACCTGGCGGCGAAGCTCACCCTCCGACCGGCAATGAGCGAATCAGGGTCCAGCGGGACGGCCTTCCGTCGCTTCAGCGGCGGTAGTCCTAACTGTCCCACCTGCGCTCGTAGAAGAGCTCAGTGTAGCGTTTGTTGTCGAAGCGGCTGATGATGGAGCCGTCGCCGACCTCCACGAAGCCGCACTTCTCAAAGACGCGCTGCATACGTATATTGTGGGAGAGTGTGGAGCCCCGCACGGCTCTCAGGCCCAGCGTCTCGAAGCAGTAGGAGACAAGAAGGTCCACGGCCTCGCCGGCGTATCCGCGGCCGCGTAACGTCTTGGGGCCTATCTTGATGCCGAGTTCGCATCCTTCATGGCGAAAGTCGTAGAGGGTCGCGAGACCGATCGCTTCACCCTCGGCCTCTATGATGAAGGTCTTTACGGACGAATCTTCCCAGCGGGCAAGGTAATCGCGGCGGGCGGCGGAGAGGGAGATCCTGATCGGAGGCCGCCCGTTCCAGGCGGCGAGCTCGGGGTCGCGGTCCCACTCGTACGCCTTCTGCACGTCCTCCGCGCGAGGAGGACGCAACGTTACGGACTCGCCGTTTATTAACTCCAGCTCTTCGGCGTAGATGCGCTATCTCCTCTCGGTTAGGGTCTCGCGCCGCTACTCGCAACGCTTACGGCTGCCAGGATCACAAGTATAAAGCCTCTTTTGGTTAGAATACCCTCTGGGGGAGACTTTGGGACCAGCAAGACGAGGGTCGGGGGCGGGTATGGTAGGGGACTTCTTTGGAGGCTCCACGAGAAAGGTCCGGGATGACGTCTGGGGTGACGTCCCGGTGGACAAGGCGGTCCGGGCACTCCTGGAGACCGCCGCTATGTCGCGTCTCAAAGGCATGAGCCAGCTCGGCTTTACCCTTTACGCTTTCCCCTCCGCCAAACACACCCGCTTCGACCACTCGGTCGGCGTCTACTACCTGACGCGCCTGACCCTCAAGAGGATAATAGATTCCGGCGCCTACCTCGAAGACCGTGACGTCCGGGCCTCTCTGGCCGCCGCCCTTCTCCACGACGCCGGACGCTATCCATATGCTGCCTCCGTCGAGGGGATAAAACTACCCGGGATACTCTCTCGCGACGAGGCGAGCCGGCGCCTAATCGAGGAGACCGAAGTAGCCGACGTCCTGACGGAGAGCTGGGACCTCGAGCCACACAATGTCTTCCGTCTGATCGCCCAGGGTGACCGCCATTACCACGACGACCACGAAGACGACGGTATGGTCGCGGGAGAAGCCAACGGCACACCCTTGCGCCACCTGACGCCGACCGAGTACCTGACGCGAGACTTGCTCTCCGGCTCCCTGGATGTCGGGACGCTCGACAGCCTCGCGCGCGACGCTCGGGCCGCGAAGGTCTCCTATGGGGCCGTAGACGCTGAGGCACTCGTGGGCTCCCTGCGTATCGTAGGACAGGATAACCGCGCTTTGATCGCCGTCGACGAAGCTGGGGTCGGCTACCTGCAATCGCTGGTTTTCGCCCGCTACCTCATGCACTACAACGTCTACGGGCACTACGCCCTGCGCATCCCAACCGTAATGTTCCTCCGGGCCGCTCAGGACGCCCTGCAGACCGAAAACATAACCTCCGAACAACTCGCTCACGAAGACGACGCCGGTGCCCTGGCCCTGATCACCAGGTCCGCCGCCCCGGAAAGTTCCTCGGCCATCCTCGTAAAACGGCTGGGCGACCGGCGGCCCTACAAGCGTGCCATCGAGTTCGACGAGCGTCACTCCAGCTACGCCTCGCTCGTACGCCTGCGCGATGACGCCTCCTGGCGCCGCCGCGTCGAAGAGGCCTGGGCCCGCTACCTTACCCGCTACCGCAAGGGTGTCGCGGGTCCCTTCGATATCCTCATAGACCTCCCCGAGAGACGGCGCTTCGACATCGGCCTCCGCCTCATCCGACGCTCCCCCCTCCCCGGCGAGCGGAACCCCGTCAACTGGCAGGACATCTCGGGCCTCACCGAAGAAGACATGGCTCGCTATCACGCCCCCCTCCACCGTATCCGCGTCGTTGCCGCCAACGATGACCTCGCCACCTCCGTCCGCCGTCACATTGACGAGCTCTTCACCATCGCCGAAGAAGTCGGATAGAAAGAAGTCGGACAAAAGAACAACTACGTTAAGCCACGACCTCAAAGTAGGCAAAGAAAAAGGGCCGGCTTCTATGAGGGTGAGACCCTTTTCCGGCCCTTAGCGGTCCCGTGTTAGGCCCGCTAGGATAATACAGGTACTATAGAGTCTCCTCATCGCTCGCGCAAGTCCTGGCTGACAAAATTCGACCTTTTTAAGTACAGCCTACCGATGCTATACTACGTGCCGCACGGGCCGCTAGCTCAATTGGCAGAGCAAAAGACTCTTAATCTTTAGGTTCCAGGTTCGAGTCCTGGGCGGCTCACTTCTTTTTCGCTCTCATCCTCCGGCGATTAGTAAGAGCAGTAAAGAGGCTGGCAGCGAATGCTTGTCCGTTCTTTCATTGGCCGGGAAATAGAAGGGGCCGATCGTCGGGCCTCCATGTACTCGCAGCTCATTCCTTCGAGAAGTAAAAAGCCGCCGGCTGATTGCCGACGGCTAACGAGTAGGCGGGAAAGTGCAGGCTCTCCCCCACCCGGTTCCGGGGAGACGGAAGCTTGCGTCCCACTCCCCGGTAAGTCCTGCTAGGTTTTAGTTACCTGCGCCGCAAAACAGCGAACGTCAGGACGCCAGAGCCCAGAAGCAGGGCTGCAGCGGGCAGCAATATGGATGGGCTGCCAAGCACCGGACCACCGCTCTTGGGGAGCGGCTGAGTGGTCTCCATCATCATAGTCTCTTCCATCATCATAGTCTGTTCCACTTCCTGCGCCATAGCTGTCGGCACGAGGATCATCATGGCCAACAGAGCGGCCGTAGCCAGATATACTAGCCTCTTCACAGAATTTCCCTCCTTCTACTTACAGAGTCTTTACACGGCCTGCACCGCTTCCCACCCGGGGAAGTTACCCGTAGTTTACACAGTTGAAACGCGAATTTCTCTATTTGTTTAATTTTTTTTAACAAAAGCTTCTTATTTTCGTCTCGGAGACCGGGAGTTTGTTGGAGTACGAGGTAGGCGGGGGCGGAAGGATTCGAACCTTCGGGCGTTTTACCGCCTCTGGTTTTCAAGACCAGCGCATTCGTCCGCTCTGCCACGCCCCCGGTGGATCTTGATTATACGACTTCGTTCTACAACATCGTTCGTACCGGGCGTCGTTCGGGCATCTCTCTCGTACCTCGGCCGGATCTGCCTCACTAGTTGCTCGAACTTCGGAGTTCGCTTCGAGGTGCTTCGTTATCGCGCCTTCTGATCCTGGTACTGTACTACCCTATCGTTAGGTGGTCTGTGCCCCAGGAACTCCTCCATGGCGGCGCGCCCGGACTGAAACAACTCCATCGCCCGCTCCTTAGAGAGATCGAACTCCGTCGTACGCACGCCCAGGGTGTTGATAGCGATCGTGCGTTGGAAGTCGTGTTCTTCTATGTACAGCCGGTCGTGGGCAGCCATCATGGTGTCCACCAGACTCCTGAGGTAGTCAATGACCGACAATACCCCGCCGCGCGGTCTCTCCTGTGAAAGCTGGCTGCCTATCGGCAACTTCGGCTTCTCCACCAGCTTCAACCCGAAGGTGGGCCACTGCGGCTCTTCTGCGTCGAAGAGCCAGACCGGGAAGTTCGATAGCATCCCTCCATCCACGATAAGGTGTTCCCTGCCAGTCTGCGCGTTGGTGAGCGTCACCGGCTCGAAGAAGATAGGTATGCTCATGCTCATACGAACCGCCAGGGCCACGTTGAGGTCGTCCGGGTCGTCGATACCAAGCCTGGCCGCGTCCCGGGGCAGGACCAAAAGGCGCCGTTCGGTTACGTCCGAGGCGATCACCTGCGCCTTGTAGCGGTACTTCGGCTCGGCGTCTTCGCGACGCACCAAATCCCCGAACGTCCGGACCCCCTTGGCCTCCAACAGGTCGCGCATCCACGCCAGGAAAGCCTCGCCCTCGTAGACGCCTAAGTCCTTCAAGACGCTCAAGGTCCTATCTGCCAGGGGTATTCGATCCTCCCAAGACTCGTCCTTGAAGTGGTCGTAATCCAGCTCCCCAATGATCCTACGTAGCTCCGTGGCTGTGTAACCTGCGGCGACCAGCGCGGCCACGATGGCCCCGGCCGAGGCCCCGGCCATGTTCTGAGGCTCGTAGCCCCGCTCCTCGAGGACGGAGAAGGCTCCCACCAGGGCTATACCCTTCACTCCCCCGCCCTCGAACACCAGATCCACGTACTTCTCCCGGTTCTCCCGGTTCCCGCTCTCCCACACTTCCCGCTCCTCCACCTCGCACGCTCCTTAATTCCCGCCAGAACCTTGCCTTCCGGAGCCCCCAGAGCTCGCCCTTCCGGAGATGAACCCTGCTAGAACGCCTGCAACGGTCGTAACCACCGTGAGCAGTATCTGGATCTGTTCTGGGTTCCAGAAAGCGGCCGCGAAAAGCGCGAGGGCGGATAGTACGAAGACAAGGGCAAAGGACCAAACGATTATCTGCCATATCCGGTCGGCTATGCCCTGCGTCGGAAGGACGCGCTCAGCAAGATCCTCCCGGTCTTCGAATGAAAGGCTCCTTATAGCTTGGGCGGCAACATCCTTTTTGGCCTCGGGGGAAAGGGCTATCATCGCCTCGGCGGCAACGTCCTTCTTGGTCTCGGTAGGAAGACTCGCCATCGCTTCGGTAGCAACGTCCTTTTTGGCTTCGGGAGGAAGAGCCGCCATCGCTTCGGTGGCAACGCCCTTTTTGGCTTCGGGAGAGAGCGCCCGTACTGCTTCGTTGGTAACGTATCTCTTGGCTTCGGGAGGGAGGGTTCGCACCGCTTCGGCG
The DNA here is from genome assembly GCA_902806065.1 of uncultured Rubrobacteraceae bacterium. Classification (GTDB taxonomy): domain Bacteria; phylum Actinomycetota; class Rubrobacteria; order Rubrobacterales; family Rubrobacteraceae; genus Rubrobacter_F. The sequence goes on from CADCVE010000009.1 coordinate 29,455, forward strand.
GCGACGCCCTTCTTTACGTCGGGAGGAAGGTTTCGCAGCGCGTCGGTGATGAGACCCTTCTCGTCCTCGACAGCATTAGGGGCAAAGGTGTGCGGCGCCGCTTCGGTAGCAGCATCTCTCTCGCCCCCGGAACCATCGAGAAGGGCCTCCGGCGGTGCGGGTGGTGCAGGCCGCTCTTTTTGCTGTCGCGGCTGATCGTGTCGAGGCATGCCTTGCGGCAGCTCTACTTTACGAGTGTTTCCCTCTTTGGGCAGGTCGGCAGGTTGCCCTGCGGGGCGGTCCATGGCGATCGGCGGTCCGGTCACTGCTCCCTGTTTCGTCATCTGTGCGCGGCCTCCTCTCCTATGGGCGGTGAAACGTAATGTGCAGGTGGTACCAGTGGCCGGCATCTGACCAGGGGTCGGTGTCCCAGTACTCCTGCCAGCCCACTCCGTCTGTCCAGATGTAGCCCTCGTAGATGCACCAGTTGATCCAGGGCGCGTTCTGGTCGTTGAAGATCCAGTTGAGGATCTCTTTGCCGATTGTCAAGTCCAGGGAGGCGGCGCGCCCCGCGTAGTCCCAGAAGTCCACGGAGACGCTGTCCATCCCAAACCCCGGCGGGTGATCAACGTACGTGTTCGCCCACACACTACCCGGGTGCATCCCCAAGATGCGCCTGATGTAGTTGTCTACCGACTGCTCCCACGTATACCGGTCGGGGTGCAGATCGACGTAACTTCCGTCCCCTAACCATCCCACCGGCTGCCACGCCTCGGGCCACGGCTCCGTGTACTTCGGCTCGGCCAAGCTAACCGCCGGCTCCGGAGCGACGACCTCCTCTTTTTTGGACGGGACGTGGAGGCCGCCTTTCTTCAGCCAGACACGTTGCGTCTCGAACGCCTCGTCGGGAGCTTCTTCTAACGCAACGTACTTCTTGCGGTCCTGGGTCATGAGCCAATTCTCTCCCACGACCACGAGCCGAAGCACGGGCCAGCCGTCGAGCAACTCTTCCGAACTCTCCGCCTCGCCGGGTGGCGCCTCTTGTACCTCGTCGGGCTCCGGCACTACCACGTCGTCGGGCAAGACGTTCAGCGCCCTCCACCAGTAGTGCTCCCGGTCGGCGTCGGGGCCTCCGCGCACCCCTAGGATCGTCGAGCGGAAGTCGCCGGCCTCCGCGTATCCGTTGAGGTTCCCCCAAGAAGATCCGTAGCGCCAGTACCAGCCCGCGCTGTACCAGGGATTGGGCTGCTTGGTGAGAAGCAGAGGGTCTGCCTCAAAATCCACACCCAACGCTTCTCCCACCTTGCGGTGGTTGAGACGTCCGGTCGTCTGGATGTAGCCGTGGCCCTTGTACCTTGGGCCATCGCCTTGCTGCGTGTTCCCTAGATCCTCGCGCCACTCGTAGTCCCAACCGTCGGCGATCTCCTCAACGTAGTAGAGCTCACCTGACTCTTTGGCCACGTTCATTAGGAACGCGGCCAGTCTATTCTTTGTCGTGATCTCGTAGTCGTGGCAGGTCTTGAGGAAGTACTGCCACTCCCTGTCCAGCCCGTTCGCCCGGGCGTTGGGCATGATCTCCACTACGTGATCTATGGTCAGCTTGGTCATAGAGTTCCTCCTCTCGGATGTTATCGTCTGCACGCTACTCTCCTTCTTCGGGGACTATCAAAAGCCCGAAAGCAACGTCGTAGGAACCCGACGCCTGTTCTTCTAACAGTAGGCCCTATTGGCCGTGCGCCCACGGCCAATAGGGCCTGCCCGGAGTAGGAACTCGGATGATTCACGACCCTGGCCACGTCTACATTGTCTCGTCGAACGCTGCGTCGCCTGCCTTTGCCATGTACCCTGTATCCAACGCAACCGGGCTAGGGCTACGCTGGACTTCATGGGGAGCTGGGTGTCCTCGAACTGAACTCTATAGACGAGCATAAGTGACTCCTTTCTTCCTGGTCTCTCCGCTGCTCGGGAGCCCAGCTACCTCAATCCTTACTTTTTATTAGAATAGGTGGCGATGAATCTCCAATGAATTCTGAATGAATTCCTGATGAATCTAAGGATTTTCGAGGCTCTGTCTTTAGCGGGAGCCGCCGTCCTTCAGGATACTCGCGTAGAGGGTCCGAGTCTTGAGGGAGGGCATCATATCGTACTCGCTCCTGAGCACCCGCTCGCACAACCTGTACTGGCGTAGCGCCCGGGCCCGCTGGCCGAGGCGGACGTAGCACTCCATCAGCAGGCGGTGAGTGTACTCGTCGCAGCGATCTCTCTCCAGGATCTGGTAGTAGGTCTTGACGCTCTCCCAAGGCTGTCCGACCTCTGTGTAGCGAACGGCCAGCCTGCGTAACGAGTCGACGTACGCGTCGAGCAGCCTTTCGCGTTCGATCATGGTCCACTCTTCGTACAGGTCCTCGGTCAGGTAGTCCCCCCGGTACAGTTCCGCGGCCTTCTCGTACTGCGAAACCGCCTCCGACACCCGACCGGCGTCCTCCAGCCGGTGCCCCTCCTCGTAGCGGGAATAGAACTCTTCGACATCCGTGCTCAGCAAAATGCGCGGCGACAGCCGATATCCTCCCCCCTGGAACAGGATGGCCTCCGAGGCGGGTAAGGAAGGCAAGCAGCCGCCCAGTAGCTTGCGCAGGGCGTAGACGGCGGAGTTTAACGACCAGCGAGCCCTCTTCGGGTCGGACTCCGGCCACAGCCAGCCCATGAGGTGATCCTGGGATACCGGACGTTCACATCGACGGGCCAGCAGGTACTTGAGGATGGCTAGTGCCCTGGCGTTGCGCCCCAAACACACGGCCTCCCCACCGTCCCGCAGAAGCTCGAAGCGTCCAAAGAATCGTACCCACAGACAGGGTCCAGCGGCAACGGTACCCGTCGCTATTGCTCCTGCCGGCGTCGAGGCTCGTCCCACCATTGCGCCCGTAACCTCGTCCGTCATGTAATCCGGCGATGCATGGCATGCAACGAGCGACTCGGCCTCCGCACAGCCGACGAGCGCGGCTCTGGCGTGGTTTACCTCCTCGTAGCTGAGACGGGACAGGTTCGGGCTCAATGTCCGTAGGGCGTCTCGTACTCTCTCTCCGACCGACTGCTCACGGCTTAAAGTGGCGCACAACTGCGCTGCTACCATAGCCGCCTCGGCCGACAAACGGTCGGACGAGCCTTCGGCCGAGAGCAGCATTCGGCCAAAGCACTCGGCGGCTCGCCCGTACTCACGCCGCTCGACAAGATCGTGCCCCCTCCTCCAGGCCGCAGAACCGGACGGAAGATGATCTCTACTCTGCCGCCGCACAGCCGAAATGTTCCCCGGTGGCTCTACTATCGTCGCCCGATCTTCGAGGGCGAGCGTAGCCCATAAAGAGACATCGATAGACATGTCCCGGTCCCCCAAAGGACCGCCCTCTCTGTTTGACCGCTGAGCTAAGTGATCTCGTTCGACGTTGAAATCCATTTTAGAGGCTCCTGCGTAGTCTCTCCCACCTACCGGTACGAGGACGCGTCTTCTCCCTACTTCCCAGGGAAGTTCCCTTCAACGTTCCACCATCGTCTATCGGTTCGGCTACCTCGTCTACCTTACTTCGACCTTATCCCCCAACACCCACCATGTAAAGTACCAAATGCTATTTCGAGAGCTAAACGTTACAAAATGTGTGCGCAAAATGTATAAAAGGTCGTATATCGTTTGCGACTTTTGGATGATGCCTACGAGTCCTTAGTTGTACGAATATACATCTATAGAAACACGGGTTGCTTCAAGTCCAGGCGGGACCAAATTGGGAGGTTGATCTGGTGACTCACTTGACTTCGGTGATCGGGTGGTGCTTTGGGGTACTTTACCGGTGTTTCTTGGAGGCGAGGCCGGCGGTTCAAGGCATCTTCCTGTTGCGCTTTCTGGCCGGTGCTTCGTTTGCCGGCTCTCTTTTTGCAGGAGGCGTGGTGAACTTCCCGCTGTGGGGAGGAGCGGCACTTTGGGTCTGCGTGACGTTATCCGTCTATATACTCAACGGAGTTATGGACGTCGAGGAAGATCAGATCAACGGCTCTTCGAGGCCGGTGGCTAGAGGGAAGTTGAAGGTTGTGCAGGCCGCTAGCGTGGCCGGTGGTCTCGCAGTACTAAGCGTTGTGGGCAGCCTCGCGTTGGGAAGCCTGATGATGTTGAGCGTCGTAGCGGCGCTCGCTCTAGGATGGCTCTACTCGGGTCCGCCCTTCTACCTCAAGCGCTGGCCCGCCGGGTTGGCGGTGGTGGCGATACTCGCAGCCCTCATAACATACAATGCCGGTTATGCAGCCAACGGGGGCGGGTACGGTATGCGCTCCTTGTTGATATTCACCGCGGTAATGGCACTGTGGATGGGTTTTGTGGGCCAGACGAAGGATCTCTCCGACATCGAAGGAGACAAGCAGGCCGGGCGAAGGAGTGGGCCGGTAGTTTGGGGCGAAGGCACCGCCCGGCTCGTTTTCTCGGGGGTGGCTCTCTGCCTCGGCGGGGGATACGTCCTGTCGGCCGCGCTTTTCGCGGAGAGCCTGCTAATCCCGGCCTTTATACTGGCGTCTGGGGCCGTGGTCCTAGCGGTGGTTACGCTCGGTCCCTGGAGCAGGGGCGAAAAGTCGAGACGTAGGAGACCATACCAGGTGTTCATGCTCACCCAGTACGGCGCCAACCTGACTGTCTTGACCTTGTAACAAGCAGAAATATGAGAGGGTATTGAGGTAGTGCTCGAAGACGAAATTCTCCCCGGCCACCTGAACGAAGCCGCCAAAGTCCTCGAGGCGCGTTTCGAGGACTTTTTCTTGGCCTACGAGAAACGGCTGCTCGCTATAAATAGCCCACTGATAGCTGAAGCGGAGACACGCGAGCAGCTTAGGGAGCAGGCGCGCTCCATACTTCAGGAGGTCGCGGCGGACTTGCGCGGACGGGAAGCACCGACCGATGCGCCGCAAGATCACCTTTCCGAAGCTATTGGAGTCTCCAGGGCCCGCGGAAACGTGCATGCCAGCGAGTCCCTTCGAGCCGTGGTAGCCCTCTCCGAGGCAGCACTGCTGGTGGTGTCGGCTCATCTGCCTTCGTCTTCAAACCTGAGGAACGATATAGTAGCGGTAGCTTTGGCAGTCCAGAAGAGCATCATGGAACATGTAACGAAAGCAGGCGTAGCGTACGCCAACTACCTGCTCCAGAAAGCCCACGAGTCCCACGCCGACGAGCGGCGCAGGATCAGCCGAGAGCTGCATGATAGGGTCGCCCACTCCATCATGGTGGCATTCCGTAGCCTGGAGATCTTTGAGATGTACAGGACCAAAGACCCTTTGAAGGCTCAGGTCAAGCTGGAGTTGGCCAAAGGCACAACACAAGAAGCTCTCCAGTTGACCAGGAGTCTATCGAGGGAACTGCGCGAGATGTCGGCGGAAGAAGGTCTGGAGGTGGCCCTGTCGGACCTTCTGAGCACTAGCGTTCCTCAGAGCATCCGGTCCAGAGTCTCGGTCGCGGGTGACGAGACCCTCATCCCGCCCCAGGTGCGCGACGAACTGTTCTTGATCATTCGCAAGGGTATAAGGAACGCCGTGACCCACTCCGGAGCCGGCACGATGACCGTCGGCGTGAACGTAACCGAGAGCCACGTGAGAGCGGTCGTCGAGGACGATGGTAGGGGATTCGAACCCGGAGAGAGAGAACACCGTGACGGCGGCACGGGCCTTGCCTCCATGCAGGAGCGAACCTCGCTTCTGGGAGGCACCCTCAACCTGGCCTCCACCCCGGGTGAGGGTACTAGGATAGAGGTCTTCGTGCCGTTGCCGGGGAGCCGGCGTTGAAGAAGAGAGACGGCCACATCAAGGTGCTCCTTGTAGACGATCACGCCCTCTTCCGCGAGGGTGTGGTCGAAATTTTCGCCGTGGAGGACGGCATGAGGGTGGTCGGGGAGGCGGAGAACGGCGTGGATGCCATCGCACTCGCTCAGAGAGAGAAGCCGGACGTGGTGCTGCTCGACGTAGAGATGCCCGTGATGGGCGCTGAAGGGGCCATAGAGGAAATATTGCGCGTCTCACTTTCCTCGAAGGTCCTCGTGCTCACCATGTACGACGAGCCCCGTTTGGTTCGGAAACTTCTAAGGCTTGGAGCCCACGCGTACATAGTAAAGAACGCCACCCGTGAGGAGCTCGTCGCCGCGGTACGCACCGTGCATAGGGTCGAGGATCGCGTCGTTCTGTCGGTGTCGCGTACCACGGCCGACAGGCTGGAGGGATCGGATAGGGGTACGCTCTCCGGTCGAGAGCTGGAAGTCCTATTGCTCACGGTAAGAGCCATGAGCAACAGTCAGATAGCCGCCTACCTCCACATCTCTGAAGGCACGGTCAAACGCCACCTCACCAACATCTACGCGAAGCTGGGCGTCTCCTCCAGGGCCGACGCCGCCAAGAAGGCCCTCACGAGCGGGCTGATAACCTTTAGAGACCTATCCGAACCCGGCCGGTAGAGACAGAAGGCAGCACCGCTCCCCGACTCCGTGACACGGCTACGATCACGATTTGTAGCTCTATTGTGATGGCACTGGAGATCACCGCCCATCTTGCTATACCCTCATGGCCGAGGGACAGGTATCGTTCAGAACGCAGCCGGGACAGTCGGGCCTGCGAGATTTACACACGCGACGGCCGTGAAAGATGAGCAGGTGTGAGAAGAGGGTACGCTCTCCTTCAGGCACTACCTTCAGGAGGTCGCTCTCTATCTTTTCGGGGTCGTGGTGTTCGGTCAGGCCGAGGCGGTTCGAGAGGCGCCGGACGTGAGTATCCACGACCACGCCCTCGTCGATACCGAAGGCGTTGCCGAGGACTACGTTGGCGGTCTTGCGACCCACCCCGGGAAGCTGTACCAGGTCCTCCATCGTGCGGGGGACCTCGCCGCCGTGATCCTCGACTAGGACTTGGGCCATGCCCTTTATGGCGCGGGCCTTGTTGCGGTAGAAGCCTACGGACCTTATCTCCTCTTCCAGGTCCTCGAGGTTGGCCTCCGCGTAGTCCCCGGCGGTACGGTACCTACCGAATAGACTCTCCGTTACCCCGTTGACCCTGACGTCGGTGCTTTGGGCGGAGAGTATAGTCGCGACCAGGAGTTGCAGGGGGTCCTCCCAGCGCAGCTCCGTTCTCGCGTCTGGGTACTCCTCCTTGAGACACGCTAACACCTCGCCAATCGGGGCGGGGGAGCGTTCCAGGTTCTCGGCGGAAGGACTCATGACGATGGAAAATTATATCCTGGGTCGGGACTTTTGGGACATTTCGCCGGGACAGTCGGGACATTAGCCCAGAAGGCGATAGGAACTATTTCCTATATAAAAGATCTTTGCGTGAAAGTATCTTGGTCTCTGTCAGGAAGAGTTGTACGGACGGATAGGAGGACCAGGATGGAGCAGACGATCGAGAGGCCAGTTAGCGGGAGGGCAGAGGCGGGGCCGGAGGCCGTCAACGTGTACATGTTGCGGGCAAGGCGGCACAGGCTTCTCAGCCGACGAGATGAAGCGGCGCTCTGCGCGCGGATACGTCAGGGGGACGAAGAGGCCTGGCGAGAACTCGTGCGGTGCAACCTGAGGCTCGTCGTCTCCGTAGCACGCGGGTACGCGGGGCGCGGTCTCGAGTTGGCGGACCTGATCCAGGAAGGCAACCTCGGGCTCATGCGCGCGGCACGCGGCTTCGACGCCGATTTCGGTACCAAGTTCTCGACATATGCGATGTGGTGGATCAAGCAGTCCATCACCCGGGCTCTCGGTAACAAAGCTTCCACGATCCGGATCCCTATTCACGCCGCCGAGCAGGAGAGAGCCATACACGGTGCTCGCAACCATCTCCAGGCCGTGACCGGCCGCGAGCCCTCCATCGAGGAGCTCTCCGAGTACATTGGCAAGAGCCTTGATGAAGTCACGGGCACCCTTAATATCCGCAAGGCCGTCGTCTCCTACGATGTACCCGTCGGCTCCGGGGAAGAAAGCTCCCTCTCGGACCTCCTCGCGGATGAGACGGCGGAGGGTACGGAGGAGACGTTCATGGAGAGCGCCCTTCAAGAGCACGTACGCATCCTGCTCGATTCCCTCCCCGAGCGCGAGCGCTACGTGGTCGAGCGCCGCTACGGCCTCGACGGCAACGAATGCGCCACCCTCGAAGAGATCGGAGCGGGTATCAACGTAACCCGCGAACGGGTCCGCCAGATTCAGGCCTCCGCCCTCCGCAAGCTCCGCGCCTTCGCCCGCGATGCCGAACTCGACTCGTTCCTCGAACCATGCTTCAATCCGGCCTCGTAGAAACGGCGAAACACACCCACGCCATCATGAACCGATAAACCAAACGGGAGCGCCAGCCCTGGCGCTCCCGGGGTACCCGTTTCACGATACAGCGTGTTCTCTCGCCCAGACGGGCGGGCTTTGTTACGTTATCTCTTGGGGCAGGCAACGCATCCCGGAGGACCAAGTGACGAAACATGTTCAAGAAGAGCGCATCCGGCACCTGAACGATAAGGACGTTAGAGAAGGAGACTACGTCTTGTACTGGATGCAGGAGGCACAGAGAGCAGAGTACAACCACGCCCTGGAGTACGCGGTGCAGAGGGCGAACGAACTGGAGCAGAGTCTACTCGTCGTCTTCGGACTCACGGATGGCTATCCGGAGGCGAACCTCAGGCATTACACGTTCCTGCTGGAAGGTCTGCGGGACGTGGAAGAGGCGCTCAAGGAGCGTAAGATCGAGTTCGTCGTACGCAGTGGCTCCCCGGAGGAGGTCGCTCTGGATCTGGGCAAAGACGCATCCCTTATCGTTTGCGATATGAGCTACCTGCGGCTCCAGAAAGATTGGCGCGAGAAGGTAGCCGAAGGCGCCGATTGCGCGGTCGTTCAGGTCGAGACCGAGGTCGTGGTGCCGGTCGAGCTCGCATCCGACAAGCAGGAGCACGCCGCGCGGACCCTGCGGCCGAAGATAAGCGAATATCTCGACGACTTCCTGGTCGAACTGCAACCTACGGCGATCGACAAGCAGTCCCTGAACATTGAGGCTGACGGCCTGGACCTCTCGAAAATCGAAAAAATTCTGGAGGACATGGATTTGGACGGGAGCGTCGAGCCTTTGAGCCACCTCTATAAGGGCGGGACGAACGAGGCGAAGGAGATACTCGAAGACTTTCTAAACAACAGGTTCGACGATTACGTGGAGAACCGCAACCAACCGCAGACCAATGACGTCTCGCACATGAGCAAGTACCTGCATTACGGTCACATCTCACCCGTATACGTGGCGCTGAGGATCCGGGAAGCCGGCAAGGGCCGGGAGAACGTTGACTCGTATATAGAAGAGCTTATCGTGCGCCGCGAGCTTTCGATCAACTTTTGCCACTACACCCCCGACTACGACTCCTTCTCCTGCCTCCCGGACTGGGCCAAAAAGACGTTGAAGGAGCACAAGGACGACGAGCGGGAATATGTCTACACGAGGGAGCAGCTCGAGGACGCCGCAACGCATGACGAGTACTGGAACGCGGCGATGAAAGAGATGCGACACACCGGCTACATGCACAACTACATGCGGATGTACTGGGGCAAGAAGATCCTGGAATGGTCCAACACCCCCGAGTATGCCTACTCGACTACGCTCTACCTCAACAACAAGTACTTCCTGGACGGCCGCGACCCAAACTCCTACGCGAACGTCTCCTGGGTCTTCGGCCAGCACGACCGTGGCTGGAAGGAGCGGGAAGTCTACGGCAAGGTCCGCTACATGTCCGCCGGCGGCCTCGAACGCAAGGCCAAACCAAAACAGTACGTCGAAAAGGTAGAGCGCCTCGTCGAGGAAGGCCGGGCAGAGGCGCTCTGAGCCACCTCCGCCTAGCGGAAGGCCTGCACTCCGGTGATGGCGCTCCCGAGGATTAGGGTATGGACCTCGCTCGTGCCCTCGTAGGTCATCACGCTCTCCAGGTTGTTGGCGTGGCGCAGCACAGGATAGTCGTTCGTAACGCCGTTGCCGCCGAGGATGGTGCGTGCTTCCCGTGCGATCTCTATGGCCTCCCGGACGTTGTTCAGCTTGCCAAATGAGATGTGGGAGGGATGAGCCGTACCTTCGTCCTTCATGCGTCCGATGTGTAGCGCGACCATGACGCCTTTGTTGATCTCCAGCATCATGTTTACGAGCTTCTGCTGCGTGAGCTGGAAGCCAGCGATGGGCTTGCCGAACTGCTCACGCTCCTTCGAGTATTGCAGGGCCGTCTCATAGCAGTCGCGAGCAGCGCCCATTGCGCCCCAGATGATCCCGTAACGCGCCTCATTCAGGCAAGCGAACGGACCCTTCAAGCCCTCTGCCCCGGGGAGCATCGCGCTCTCGGGGAGCCGCACGTCCTCGAAGAGCAGGTCGCACTGCACGGACGCGCGCATCGAGAGCTTGTTGATAATGTTCGTGGCGGAGAAACCGGGCGTATCGGTCGGGACTAGGAAGCCGCGGATACCCTCATCGGTCTGCGCCCAGACCACCGCTACGTCCGCGATGGTGGCCATCCCGATCCAACGCTTCGACCCGTTCAAGACCCAATCAGGGCCGTCTCTTCGAGCAGAGGTCTTCATGCTGGCCGGGTCGCTCCCAGCGTCGGGCTCGGTGAGACCAAAGCAGCCGATAGCCTCGCCCTTCGCCATCCTCGGGAGCCACTCTTGTTTCTGCTCCTCAGAGCCGAACTTGTGAATAGCGGACATCGCGAGCGAGCCCTGTACGCTGACAAAGGTCCGCAGACCGGAGTCGCCGGCCTCCAGCTCCATACAGGCCAAGCCGTAGGAGACGGCGCTCTTGCCGGCGCACCCATAGCCGGAGAGGTGCATGCCGAGCAGGCCCAAAGAGCCCATCTCCGGCACGATCTCCTTCGGGAAGATCGCCTTCTCCCACCACTCCTTGATGTTTGGTTTGAGCCTCTCCTCCACGAAGACGCGGGTCTCGTCTCGTATCGCCCGCTCCTCCCTCGAAAGCAGGGTATCGAGCCCGAGGAAATCCGACGCCTCGGGAGGTCCGGGTCTCGTCTTGTTATCAGCGGCAGCCTTGTCTCTCCGTATAGTGTCCATGCCACAAGTTTACCTATCCGTGACGCCCCGGACCAATAAGGTCGGGTACAATTGGCTGTGTCCCGGTTGTGGGCTAAAGAAGGGATACGGTTCGTTGTGAAGTGGCTCAAAGTCTATGGTCTCCCGAAATTACCGCTCTTTCTCGCGCGTCTGGCGATGAAGCTCGGGCTGCCGGGGCCGACGTGGTACAAGTGGAAAGCCGCCTCGGCGGGGACGGGCGTTATTTTGGATGAGATGATCCGGGCGGCCGACGACCTCGGCTACGACGGCCAGAAGGTCGGCCAACTCGCTATGAGCCGCATCGGCGAGAAGCAGGGCTCGGACCTGCGCGAGCAACTCGGAGTCACCACGATGAGAGACACCGTGGACGTCGTCATGCTCGCCAACCGCTTCTTCGACATCGAGATCACGCTGACCGAGACCAAAGATGGCGAGTACGTCATAAACGCCGACCGCTGCCCGTGGTTCGGTGGCATGGGTAATGATGGTGTTCCCGGATGGGATGTAAAACCCTGCGCGGCCTTCTCTACCTACGAAAAGGCAATGGTCAGCGCTATAAACCCGAACGTAAAGCTCTCCTACACCGAGAAACGCACGACCGGCGGCCACACCTGCCGCGGCGTCTACCAATACAAGGACAAGGAACTGGGAGATGGTCCGGCGAGCGGCGTCACCCCGGAGATGATCAGTCTCGGTAAGAAACCCAAGAAGAAGGCCGAGGCGAAGGCGGAGTAGGCAGGGTACACACGTACTGCAATGAACAATAAAGTCAACAAACCCGCTGAATATACGGATAAAGCGAAGCAGTTGGGACGAGAAGGCAGTGCGAGCTTTGAAGCTATCGATGTCAACACAAGGATTATCGAGTTAGACCCAACCCGCTATGATGCCTATATTAGACGCGGTATCTGCTATCAAAAACAGTGGTATCTGGACGACGCAGAACAAGACTTTCAGAAAGTTTTGGAACTCAATCCTGGCAACCGCATCGCTGCCGACAGGTTAGAAGAAGTTATGGAGTCGAAGGCAGAAATCGAGATATTGAAGCAAAAGCAAAAAGCTGATACCTTAAAGTTTCAGAGTAGCTTTTCTTCATCGCAAAACTCGTTTTCGACAAGCGACTATCACGACTTCAGTTTGGGCTGGCGAAAAGAGACTCCCCTTTACAAGCTTGGCTACAAAATCACAGGACGTTCGCGCCATCAACGTTGGCAAATACTCATTAATCGAGCGTTGCCACAGCTTGGCCTTGCAGAGGTAGCGTATACGATCGCTAACAATCGTCGTGTAAAGAAGCTACCGAACGACGGTGAAGAACGATACGCTCACGCAATTGGCGAATGGGAATATGACCTTGCTCGGCTCAAAGAACTTTTCTACGATGGATCTTTCTTCTGGCCGTCTACAGAGGTCGAGTAAGTAACTTTTGTTTACTTTGCACTCAGCCTGAGAATGCTAACTCTGTTTCATTACAACACACAGGAGGAGCCATGGAACGCATCGAGATAGATACGGCGCGAGGCAAGGAGCGGATGCCGCCGGGACAGTACCTCGTCGGCGACCGCTGGCCGATCCTTACCTACGGCCCTACCCCAAAGTTCAACCCGGATGTCTGGGACTTCACTATTGGCGGGCTCGTCGAGACTCCCTTGAAGTTCACCTGGGAGGAGTGGAACGAGCTACCGAAGGTAGAGGTCAAGGCGGATATGCACTGCGTCACCTCGTGGAGTAAGCTGGACAACGTGTGGACGGGAGTCCGGGCGAAGTATCTGCTGGAGATGGCGAAGCCCAAGCCCGAGGCGAAGTTCTTTTCGGTCTTCTGCGACGGCGGCTACACAACGAATGCGCCGGTGGAGGAGCTTTACGAGGAAGATGCTCTCTTCGCGACGCATCACAACGGCGAGACTTTGGAGCCGGGACACGGGTATCCTCTGCGGCTCGTCATACCGCGCCTCTACGCCTGGAAGAGCGCGAAGTGGATCCGGGGCGTCGAGTTCATCGCCGAGGACAAACCGGGCTTCTGGGAGGTAAACGGCTATCATAGCTACGGTGACCCGTGGAGAGAGCAGCGGTACAGCTTCTCTTTCTAGCTTTCAGCACCACACTTCATAGGCGGCAAGAACCCTCCTTTCGCACGGTGCGGCGCCGTGCCGGTCGTGAGAAGATGCAACTGTAACTGGTTCCACTAATCTTCTAACTTTCAAGAGGGGAAAGCCATGAGTAAGAGGCTGATGTTTCTGGCGGCGATGCTGGTGATGGTGCCGTTAGCTGCGGCCACCGTAACGGCTCAGTCGGAAGATTTTGTCGCTAGCCGCACCTCTCCGAGCGGACAGTACCAGTCGGAATCGGCGGTCTGTCCGCACGCTCCCGGACAGTTCCTCGTTGGCTACGTCTCCGAGGAGGCCTTCCAGGCAGCCCCGACAGAGAACGTGGTGGACACCTTCGACAGTATCCTCGTGCAACACCTCGCGTACCCGGAGATAAAGGGCATACCGGACCAGTCCAGCCGATTCGCCGCCGAGGAGGCTAGGAGGCAGGAGCTACTCTCCAGGCCCGGTGTGAGCTACGTAGAGTACAATTGCCTAGCGTCTATCGCTGGCGTCTGATCTCCGAGCGACTATCTCTTTGGGGCGCTAAAGAACTCGAACGTCTCCTTTAGACCGGCGGCGAGCTCAACCTCCGAATGCCAGCCTAGAGCGCGGCCGGCGGCGCTCGGGTCCACGCAGCTCCGGAGTTGTTCGCCGGGCTTGGCGGGGCCGTGCTCGGGCGGTAGTTCTAGCCCGGAGATACCGCGCAGGGTCTCGTAAAGCTCGTTCACGCTCGTCTCCAGGCCGGTCCCTATGTTGTACGCTCCCGTTGGAGCTCCGCCGTTCGCTCCACTTTCGAGGGCGAGGACATTGGCGCGGGCGACATCCTCGACGTAGACGTAGTCGCGCGTCTGCTCCCCGGTGCCGTTGATCCTGGAGGTACGCCCCGAGGCCAGGTTGCCGCAGAAGATCGCCACAACCCCAGCCTCGCCGTGTGGGTCCTGGCGTGGCCCGTAGACGTTGGCATAGCGCAAGGCCGCGTAGGGCAGCCCGTACTGCGCTTCGTAGTAGTGCAGGTAACGCTCCCCGGCGAGTTTGGAGACACCATAGGGCGAGACGGGGTAGTGTGGATGATCCTCGGGAGCTGGAGATACGTTCTGCTCACCGTAGATGGCCCCACCCGTCGAGGCGAAGACGACCTTTCCAACGCCGTGACGGACGCAGTTCTCCAGCAACCCAAGCGTCCCCAGCACGTTCACCTCCGCGTCGAAGGCCGGCTCCCTAACCGAGCGCCGTACGTCCATCTGGGCAGCCTGGTGACACAAAGCCTCCGGCTGAAACTCCTCAAAGACTTCGGCGCACCCGGAACGAATATCCAACTCATGCAGACGAGCGCCCTCGGGGACATTCTCCCTCTTGCCAGTCGAGAGGTTGTCTACAATGGCTACGTCATGGCCGCGAGCGAGCAGCAGATCAGCGACGTGCGAGCCTATAAAACCGGCGCCTCCTGTCAAGAGCACCTTCATCCGGTGGTACGCCCGATCTCCGGCCGAATCTCTGTTTCAGGGACCTCTTCAGCGCCTTCGAATCGTTCAGCGAACCAGCGAATGGTGCGTGAAAGACCTTCTCTTGCCGGGACTTCTGGTTCCCAACCTAGAGCCTCCCGGGCACGCGTTATGTCGGGGCAGCGCTGCTTGGGGTCGTCCTGGGGGAGGAGTTCGTGGATCATTTTGCTCGTGCTGTTCGAAAGCTCCAGGATCAGGGCGGCGACATCATTCACCGTGTACTCCACGGGATTGCCTATGTTAACCGGGCTTATCTCCCGGCTATTCATCAGCCTGAGCACACCTTCCACGAGGTCGTCCACATACTGCACGCTCCTGGTCTGGCTCCCGTCACCGTAGACGGTCAGAGGCTCGCCCGAGAGAGCCTGTTGAATGAAGTTCGGGATCATGCGTCCGTCGTCCGGGCGCATCCTGGAGCCGTAGGTGTTGAAGATCCTCACTATCCTCGTATCCACACGGTGGTGGCGATGATACGCCATGGTAATGGACTCGGCGTAGCGCTTTGCCTCGTCGTAGACGCCGCGTATGCCTATCGGGTTGACGTTCCCCCAGTACCCCTCCGGCTGAGGATGGACGAGCGGGTCACCGTAGACCTCGCTCGTCGAGGCGAGCATGAAGCGGGCTCCTTTGGCTTTGGCGAGTCCCAGAGCGTTGTAAGTACCGAGCGCGCCGACCTTGAGGATGGGTATCGGGATACGCTCGAAGTCAGCCGGACTCGCCGGGGAGGCGAAGTGGTAGATCCCGTCGAGCTCTCCGGGGCAGTCTATATACGTGGTCACGTCGTGATGGACGTACTCGAAGTCCGGGTCTTCTTGGAGGTGGGTGATGTTCTCCAGGCTCCCGGTGCGCAGGTTATCCATGCACACGACGCGGTAGCCCTCCGAGATGAGCCGCTCACACAGATGGCTCCCGATAAACCCGGCCCCGCCCGTAACGAGAGCCCGGGGCTTCGCAAACGGCTTTACCGCTCTCGGCACCGCAAGGTCCTCCTGACTCGGTTTAGCCAAGGCTAACGCCGCCCGAAGCCCCGGTAGAGGAGGCCCGAGGCCCGGGCCACTCCCGGGTCGTAGACGTTGCGGCCGTCCACGAGTAGCTTCGGCGGCTCCATGAGGGCGGCGGCGCGCTCGAGGTCCAGGGTTCGCACTTCCTCCCACTCCGTCACCACCACCGCCGCGTGCGCCCCTTGTAGAGCTTCGTACGGGTCGAAGGCGACCTTGAGGCTTGGCAGAAGCTCCGCGGCCTTTTTTCCGGCCACAGGGTCGTAGCCGACGACTCGCGCCCCGCGCTTCTCCAACTCGCGCGCTATCGCCAGGCTCGGCGCCTCCCGCAAGTCGTCGGTGTTCGGCTTGAAGGCGAGTCCCAGGAGGGCTATACGCTTGCCTTTGAGAGTGTGCAGATCACGCTGGAGCTTGGCGACGACCTGCCTGCGCTGGCGCTCGTTCACGGCGACCGCGGAGTCGAGCATTACGGGCTCGTGGTCGTACTCGCGGGCGATCGAGCGCAGGGCCGCGACGTCTTTGGGGAAGCAAGAGCCACCCCACCCGATACCCGCGTTGAGGAAGCGGGAGCCTATGCGTTCGTCCAGCCCCATGCCGTGGGCGACGCTCGCGACATCCGCGCCGACCAGTTCGCAGATCGTGGAGATCTCGTTGATAAAGCTGATCTTGGTCGCGAGAAAGGCGTTGGCCGCGTACTTGATCATCTCCGCGCTCGCCAGGTCCGTAGTTACGAACGGCACCGCGGCCTTCGGCCTCGGATCCACCTGAGTAGGGAAGGTCTGCTGGATTATCGGCTCATACAAAGCGCGCATCGTATCCAGCGCACCCCGCTTGTCGGCTCCGAGCACGATCCTATCCGGGAACAGCGAATCGTACATAGCGCTCCCCTCCCGCAAGAACTCCGGGTTGGAGACGACGTGGTAATCCACCGACGCGCTCCCACTCGAACTTCCACCCTCGGTAGCACCCTCCCGGACGAGCATAGAGACGTAATCCCCCGAACCCACAGGCACGGTGCTCTTGTTGACGACGACTAGCGGATGTTCGCGCAACCCGGACTCCGCATCCCCGACGTCGGCCAGCGCCCGTCCAACCCCCCTGGCGACTGCTCCCACACTGGAGAGGTCCGCCGCCCCATCGTCCCCCTGCGGCGTATCCACCGCGATGAACAACACATCCGCCTCCCGCACGACCTCGGGGAGGTCCGTAGTGAAGCGTAACCGCCCCCGCCGGGCGCCCCCGGCCACCATCTCTTCCAGGCCGGGCTCATAGATCGGTATCTGCCCCTCCTTGAGCCTGGCGACCCGCCCTTCATCCTTGTCCACGCACGCCACCCGGTGCCCCACGTGCGCCAGACAAGCCCCCGTCACCAGCCCCACGTATCCCGCGCCTACAACCCCAACATTGAACTCTTCAGCCAAAGATACCGTCTCCAGACCTGCTACTCCCGGACCGCCCGCAAACTGGCGGCCCAGAGATACTTGCTCTCTGACCCCATAGCTTACAAGAAAGCGTGCGAGTTGTAGCGGCACGAACGGCAAGGACCACGATAACCCGTGAAGAGGAGTCTTTCGGCCAGCAAGTCTCCAGTTTCATGGTAATAAACAACAATGGACGTAAACCGGATACGAAGAGTTGCCGCGAGCGCCCGTGACTGGCTGGCACTCGCGCTGTCCTATCCCGCCTCGTACTATAAGGGTCACAAGAACAGGGAGCTGTTCGAGGGCGTCGGGACTTACTGTATGTTTATCGGCTACCCGCGCAGCGGGCACAGCCTGGTAGGCTCTCTCCTCGACGCGCATCCTCAGGCGATCATCGCCCACGAACTCGACGCCTTGAAGTTCGTTGAAGCGGGCTTCGATAAATTCCAGCTCTACCAACTCCTCCTCGACAACTCCCGCCGCTTCGCCCGCGGGGGCCGTGAATGGACCGGCTACGATTACGAAGTCCCCCACCAGTGGCAGGGCCACTTCGACGATCTCCGTATCATCGGGGACAAAAAAGGCGGCCGCTCCACCCTGCGGCTGTCAGAGAATCCCAACCTTCTACCCCGGCTACACAAGACCATCGCCGCCACAGTCAGGTTTATCCACACTATCAGGAACCCGTACGATAACATCGCCACCATGCACAAACGCGCCCTCGAACAAGACCACAACCACACTCTGGACGCCACCGTCGAGGACTACCTCTCCAGGTGTGGGATGAACACTGGCCTCAAGGAGCGACTGGGCAACGGTGCGGTGCTCGACGTGCGCCACGAGTCTTTTGTACAGGACCCGAAGTCTTCGCTGCGCGAGCTGTGCGATTTCCTGGGGCTAGGCTACGATGAGAGCTATCTCGAAGACTGCGCGAGCATCGTGTTTGCCTCGCCGCGCAGGAGCCGCCACGATATCGAGTGGGATGATGCGTCGCTCGCTGCGGTGCGCGCTGCCATCGGAAGGTTTGAGTTCTTGCGGGGTTACTCCTATGAGGAGTAGTTAGTAGGCGCCCTGGTGGCGCAGTACGGCGCTGACGGTCTTGAGGATTATCTTGATGTCCAGGGAAAGGGACCAGTTCTCGATATAGTAGAGGTCCAGGCGGACCATGTCTTCGAAGGAGAGGTCGCTGCGGCCGCTCGTCTGCCAGTATCCGGTGATGCCGGGGATGGCCGCGAGGCGCTTTTTGTGTAGCTCGCCCATGCGCTCGAAGTCTCTCAGGGGCAAGGGTCTGGGGCCGACGAGGCTCATCTCGCCCAGGAGGACGTTTATGAGCTGTGGTAGCTCGTCTATGCTCCAACGTCTGATGAATTGGCCGATCGGGGTAATGCGCGGGTCGTTCTTTATCTTGAAGATCACACCGCCCTCGGCCTCGTTTCTGGCTTCGAGCTCTGCCTGGCGCCTCTCGGCGTCCTGGTACATCGAACGGAACTTGTAGCACAGAAAGATTTTCTCATCCGCACCAACACGCTTCTGTTTAAAGAAGACCGGCCCCGGAGAGGTCAGCTTTATCAGGGTGACGACCGTGAGGAGCAATGGAGAGAGCAGGGCCAGACCGGAGAGCGAGCCCACAACGTCCAGCAGACGCTTCAGGCTCCTCTGGGTGTTGTCCAACCTGGGATAGCCGACCTCGAAGAGGGGCACGCCCACGTACTCGGAGAAGACGGGCTTGCTCTTCATGAGGGTAACGGCCCCCGGGACGACCCTGAGCTTCACTTTACGCAGTCGTATGGAGCGGAGCAGGTCCAGGAACTCCTCGTCCGCAAGCCGTTCGGCCCCGATCAGGATGACGTTGCGAACCTCGGTCTCGTCGAGCATCTCCCTTATGCGCGGTAGATCCACGTTTCCATCGGAGAGGTCCAGTGCTCCGACGAGCTTGTAGGCCGAAGGAGACGCGTCGAGGGCACGGATCAAACGCTCCCGGTCCCCCTTCTCCCCGATTACGAGCGTCGGAATCCGGAACGAACCGCGACGGTAGATCCACTCTATCCCCTGCTCGTAGAGGAGCCTCAAAGTACCACTCACCACGAGCGCAACGAGCGCGGAGAGCAGGACTCCGCCCAGCCCGAACCCACTCCCCGGATAGACCACCGACCCGACGACGAGTAGCCCCGCCCACCACAGCACCGCCCCCAAAAGCGCCCCGGGATCGCGCCTCCCGGCCGCCCTATCGTAGAGGTCGTGGGCTGCGAAGAGGGCCAACCCCACCACGAGCACGACCGGCAGGTAGCTCACTACCTCCTGTTCGGTCCCCATGAAGTACGCCGACGCGAGGACACCCGAAGACAGCGCTGTGGCATCGACGAGCACCAGTACCACCACGCTCAACAACCGCCGGAAGGCGTGGAAGCTAAAGATCGTCCTCGCGACTCCCCTCACAACTTCGCACTCCAAAAGATCGAAAACATTTCAGAGAGGCAGTATACAAGAGGCCCCAGGATACCCGCCCCCCGACCATCTCGTCTCTCTACCAACTGCCCCGGGCGTAAGTCCCGTCTGGAATGCTCCACCCTTCCGGATAGACGAGGTAGACGACCCCACCAGATCCCGAAAACCAGGCCCGGGAGAACTCATTGCGGCGGTAGACGCGGCGGACCCGGGAATCGTCGCCGCCAGCCGGCTCGTTGACCACAACGTTTCCCAAAGCGTCGAAGCCCCGGACCACCAACAAATGTCCGTTGCTCGAAGGCAGCGGAGCCCCCGTGAGTTGCGTCTCGCTATCCCGGTTGTCCCACTTTATGCTCGCGATGACGGGCACTCCGGAGGCGACCCACCGCTCGACCTGCCCCAGCGAGCTAAAGCGGTTGACCGAGGCCACGAGCCCAAAGGAAGAGGCGTAGGCCGTGTTGAACGGCCAGTTGCCGGTCCCCTCATAAACAGCATCGTAGGTCCCCCGCACCACCGTAGGTACGGGCTGGTCCAGCTTGCCTTCGCCGGTCTTACCCGCCCAGTAAGCCATCACCATCGAGAGGGAAACTGGGCTACACCACGCCTCACCTCCATCCGGATAAACCATCTGCGAGCGCACTGGCACTTCGAGTTCCCGCCCCCAAGAGCCCACATGCGCCTGTATACAGAGGTCCTCCCCGTGACGGCGAGAATCTGAGACCGTTACGAAGACACGCCGCACCTCCGGAGAAACGCACCACTCCTCCGTAAAGAATGTAAGCCGGTACCGGTAAGCATCAGCGCAAACCGGTCCGATGCTCTCTACAGTGTCGGTCGACACTCGCCATCCTCCAGACTCCTGTCCCTTCACGCTGTGACGCTTTATGCTCTCCGTCCCCGAAGCCCAGATGCCCATGTCGAACCAGTTCGTCCACACATCACCAGAACGCACGCACACCTCCAGCCCTAACCACGTCACGGCCGGCGTCTTCACGTTCCAGGAGGGTAGCAGCGTATCGAACCTTGTCGAAGTCTCATACACCGGCGAGGTCAACGAACCCCGATGATACCCTACGCCGGTGACGGTACGCGGAGCTTTCGGCGTGGAGATGAGCCTCACCTCACCAGTCCCTTCAGCCCTCTCATAAACAACGACGCTATCCTTCTCCCCCGCCGAGAGCGCTGTATAAGTATCGTGCCGGTCAAAGTATATGTAGGAGTCGTTTACCATCCTAGAGTCCTGTGAACAGATAGGACTGCCACCGTCGCCGCGATAACGAGACCAACCGCGTGTTCCTCGATAATCAAGGTTCTTTGTAATGAGATTCTACGATCTCCGATGCGCTCTCATCTCCCGGTTCAGGCGTTGTTTCAGCACCCGCACCAGGAAGAGTGGGTTGCCGATCACGTAACGCCGCCACAACCTTCGAGGCTCAATAAAGAGCCGGGCCAACCACTCAAAGCCGTTATCCGTCAATATACGCGGGCCTCTTTCGAGTTCTCCGGAGACGTAATCAAAGACCGCGCCGCCGGTAAGAGCGACGCTGGCGTTTATGTGGTCCCAGTTGCGTGCCAACCAGCGCTCTTGCAGCGGCATGCCGAAGCCGACGAGCAATATGTCGGGTCTCGCGGCGTTGATCTCCCGCAGCACCGCCTCGTTCTCGGGGGACTCCGAAGCCTGATCGAAGTAGCCGTGGTGAACTCCGGCTACCTTCAACCCCGGATGCTTTATCAGGAGATGACCGGCGGCTTTCTCCGCGACGCCGGGCCGGGCGCCAAGGAGGAAGACAGAGAGCCCCTCCTCCTCGGCAAAGGCCGCGAGCTGCCAGGCCCAATCAGCGTAGGTGATGCGTTTCGGGAGACGAGCCCCAAGGATGCGTGCGCCGAGCACGACACCCGCCCCGTCGCAGAAGACCACCGGGGCGGCGTTGAAGAAGGCGCGCAGCTCCGGGTCGTGGTAACAGAGGTTCAAACCGTGGACGTTCTGGTGCAGGACAAGGGCATGCTCCCTCTCACGCACGATGTCCAGTATCCTCGCGTGCAACTCCGCGACGGTCAGAGGATCCACCCCAACCCCAAGTACGTTCACGCGCTCATCGGCGGGGCGCTGCTTCGTGATACGTTCCATTAGTCTCCTATAGCTTCCGCCGGATCGCTTTCTCTATGTCCGCGAAGCGCGCATCCCAGGAGTTCTCCCGGGCGAGCTCTATCCTGGCACGCACCTTCTCGTCCGTCTCGCGTCGGGGAAGACCGCGCAAGACCTCCGCCAGGCCCTCGGCGTCCTCCGCGAGGTAGACATGTTCCCCGAAGCGTTCCAGTTCCGGCAGCGGGGTCGCGACAACCGGTATCCCTGTCGCCAGACACTCGTAGATTTTGGCCGGAGAGATACCCCTGGTGAGCGCGTTGATCCGGTAAGGGATGATAAACGCGTCGGTCCCAGCCAGGGCCGCTGGCAAGTCCGCGTGCGAGGCTTCCCCCCGGTAGTCCACTCCGGGCCAGGTCAAGAGCCCCTCCTCCACCCGGCCAAGCCCACCGACCAACCGGACCTCGAATCCCCTCTCAACAAGGCCCTTTACTATCGAGAAGTCCACCCGCTCCTCGCTCAGGTGCCCGAAGAAGCAAACAGTGCGCACCGGCCCGCCGGATCGCGCTCCTTGCAGCGCAGCGAAGTGCTCGTAGTCTACCCCGGGGCCGCTGAGGAAGGCGTCCAGTCTCGTGTGGCGCACTTTGTCCAACAGGAACGCCGACGTGCAGGAGACGAGATCCGCCTTCTCCAGTAGCTCGCGCTCGGTGCGCCTTACGTCGGGAGGTATTCCGGGGAAACCCTCGTAGTTCTCCGAGCAGTCATACACCACCAGACGAGGCTTCGACTCCGCAAGGAGATCCAGGGTCGTCCTCGTCGGTGGGTACGCTATCATCACCGGCGATACACCTCTCGTAAGCTGACGGAGGTCCCGGACGACGCGCGGCACGAGAAGCCGGCGGTTGACGCGGCGAAAGCCCCCCCACGTAGGCGGAGCCACGAGCGGCGAATACACGGTGAGGTTGGGAGGCATGTCGTCTGGCGTCTCACTGTCTGGCGTCTCGCCGCCGGATGCCTTGCGTTTCTTATTCGCCTGGAGGCGGCAGAGTACTTTGCGGAGGGTGCCGGGGTCGGGGGAGGGGTTGCGCAGGCCCGTGGTCTCGACGAAGACCGTCGGGTATCCGGCCCTGGCGAAGAGGGTGGCGAGGATCTGGTGTCGTTGCCACAGAAAGTCCCACCGGATGCCGGAGAGAATAACCACCGGTGGTCTATCGTCTCCCATATTCACAAAGTTCCTATTCCCTCTAGCGCGGGAACGCTCCACGGATACCCGTAGCGGGCCAACAAGGGAAAGGTCAGCAAGGATACCAACCGCGCATCGGCCGGCTTGATACCGGGGACCCACTCTTTGTCCGGCTTTATCTCCACCGT
>CADCVE010000010.1 GCA_902806065.1 uncultured Rubrobacteraceae bacterium
GGACCTGCGCCAGATGGAGTTGGGCGGGAAGCTGGACTTCCCGAGCGACGCCTTCGCCGCCGTCGTGTCCACGGGCGTCTTCGCGGCGGGCCACGCCCCACCCGAGTCGTTCGATGACTTGCTCAGGGTAACCAGACCCGGCGGACACATCGTCACGAGCAT
The DNA here is from genome assembly GCA_902806065.1 of uncultured Rubrobacteraceae bacterium. Classification (GTDB taxonomy): domain Bacteria; phylum Actinomycetota; class Rubrobacteria; order Rubrobacterales; family Rubrobacteraceae; genus Rubrobacter_F. The sequence goes on from CADCVE010000010.1 coordinate 163, forward strand.
CCGCACTGACGTGTACTTGGACGGGGGTTTCAAGGAGAAGCAAGAGGCACTCGAAAGAGAGCAGAGATGGCGGCTATTGGAGGTGACCGCTCCCTTTGCGCATCTGCGTTTCGAGGACCCGGACCTCAAGATCCAGGTCTTCGCGTACCGTGTGCTCTAAACGCAGCCGTGGCCCGGTGGTCGTATTGAGCAGGCATCCGGGCTGCCAACGGGACATGGAAGGTCGGGGCGCCCTAGACCGTCTCGCGCGACAACTCGCCGGCGGAGGTGTTGTCGTCCGCACGTGACATACTTCACGGCCCTTGACATGCTCGCAATGTGTTTCGGATATGGCATTCGTTCCCGAGCCGCAAGGCCTGCTCCTCTTTGGCGTCGTCAGCCTTGCCGTGCTCTTACTGGCCTACCTGCCGCAGCTACTCTGAGATCGTGAGGTGGCGGAGAGCACCGCTGCGGCACCAGGGTTCAACAATGTGCTCACTTTGTACTCACCACTAAACGTTACTGGTGAGGATCTGTCGTCCATGGCCGAGACCCTGGAGGGGAGTTTCGAGCAACCCAAGAAGGTCGAGAAATCAGTGAGACCATCGGCGGCCTGAGCTACCAGCATACTACTGCTCGCCTTACTACAAGGATTAGGGAAGGGGAAGGAGATCATGCAACAGCAGAACGAACAACAGCAGAACGAACAACAGGAGAACGAACAACAGGAGAGCGAACTGCAACGCGGTCTGAGACGAAGGCACATGTCGATGATAGCGTTGGGCGGTGTGATCGGAGCAGGCCTGTTCGTTGGGAGCGGGGTGGTCATGAACTCCACTGGTCCGGCGGCCATCATCTCCTTCATGATAACGGGCGTGCTCGTGGTCCTGGTCATGCGCATGCTCGGTGAGATGGCCGTCGCCGCTCCGGCAGTCGGAGGCTTCTATGAGTACAGCCGCATGGCTATGGGAAACATGGCCGGCTTCCTGACGGGCTGGATGTACTGGTACTTCTGGGTCATCGTCGTCGCGCTAGAGGCGGTCGCGGGAGCGAAGCTTATGCAATACTGGCTGCCCGACGTACCCTCCTGGGTGTTCACTTTATTGCTGCTAGTGATCTTTACCCTCACCAACTTGCTCTCCGTGCGTAACTACGGCGAGTTCGAGTTCTGGTTCGCGTCGATCAAGGTGGCGGCCATCGTAGTATTCCTTTTTCTTGGAGCCCTCTACGTGTTGGGTCTGTGGCCGGAAGCAAGTAGCGGCTTCTCCAACCTCACCGCCAACGGCGGGTTTATGCCAAACGGTATCGGTCCGGTCCTCGCCGGCGCCGTCGCGGCCACGGGCTTCTACTTCGGCGCGGAGATAGTGACCATCGCAGCCGCCGAGTCGGACGAACCGGAACGGGCCGTAGCCAAGGCGACCAACTCGGTGATTACGAGGGTCCTTATATTCTATGTCGGCTCGGTCGCACTGGTTCTGTTGATCCTTCCGTGGAACGACGCCGAGCTGATGGCAACCCCTTACGTTAGCGCGTTGGATACCCTCGGTATCCCAGGAGCGTCCCAGCTCATGAACGCGGTAGTCCTCACGGCGGTGCTTTCGGCCTTGAACTCGGGGCTCTACGTGTCTTCGAGGATGCTGATGGCCCTGGCGAGGAAGGGAGATGCGCCCCAGGGGTTCACCCGGCTAGCCGGTAACGGGGTGCCGGTCAGAGCCATCCTCCTCGGCACGCTCTTCGGCTACGTTGCGGTCGTCATGTCCTACGTCTCCCCCGAGACCGTATTCGCTTTCCTCGTCCAGTCCTACGGTACAGTAGCCATCTTCGTCTACATACTCATCGCGTTCTCCCAGTTGCGTTTGCGAAGGAGGCTCGAGCGAGACAACCCCGAGCGGCTGACCATGAAGATGTGGGCCTACCCGTACTTGACGTACCTCACGATCCTGGGCATGCTCGTAATAGTCTCGGCTATGGCGTTCATCCCCGAGCAGCAGGGTCCGCTCCTCTTTGGCGTCGTCAGCCTCGCCGTGCTCTTACTAATCTACCTGCCGCGGTTGCTCTGGGGCCGCAAGGTGGCGGAGAGCACCACTACGATGCCAGCAGGGAGTATTAGGTAGTCGCGGAGAACTGCTAGCGAGCGGTGATGTCAAGTCAGTGAGGCTGGTACCGGGGAACAGTCTCCTTTTCGTGAAGGAGGTAGAGTATCAATTACTTCAATCCGGGGAGTGTACTGGTCGGGTTGGTGATACCTTTCGTGGCCGTCGTTGGAGGTGTGGCCGTCCTGGGCCGCTCCGAGCTTCTGGTCGCGGGGATTCCGATCGTGTACTTCTGGGTCTTTCTGTGGTTCGTGTTGACGACATTGTGCCTGGCCGCCAGTTGGTACCTCTTCGACCATAAGGACTTTGAGGATGAAGAGGAACCTGGGGAGAAACCGAGAGCGGAGAGAGAGGTCTAGCGAATGGCGACCTTAATCTTTGGCGCGATCATCCTGGCGTCACTTATGCTGGCTTTTCTGGCGGCCCGGGGCCGGGACGTGCTCCAGATCGAGGAGTACCTGGTAGCGGGGCGCTCGTTTAGCGGTTTCCTGCTGTTCTTTCTGGCGGTTGGTGAGATCTATAGCATCGGTACGATGGTGGGGTTGCCGGGGGGTATCTATGCTAACGGTGCGACCTATGGGATCTGGTTTCTCGGTTACATCTTGCTCGCCTACCCCGTGGGGTATTTCCTGGCGCCACTGGTGTGGAGGGCCGGAGAACGCTACGGAGCAATGACGTTCCCGGACGTTCTCAAGAGCCATTACCGGAGCAGGCTACTAGAGGTAGTAGCGGCCCTGACCTTCTTCGCGTACCTGATCCCCTGGGCGCAACTACAGTTCGCCGGCTTGCAGGTGGCCCTGGGCGCTTTGGGCTTCGGCATCTCACCAACTACGGCCACGATAGTCGCGGCGCTGATAGCCTTCGCCTATATCATCTTCTCCGGGGTAAGAGCCCCGGCGAACATCTCGGTCCTCAAAGACATCCTCCTCTTCGGTGCGATCGTTATCGTCGGGGTGGCGGCGGCCTATGCCGCCGGCGGCGTCTCCAACGTGTTCAGCGATGCCGAACAGCTCAATCCGTCTTCCCTGACTATCGGGGAAGGGCAGGCCATGACGTTCACGTTGTCGACCATCGTCTTCCAGGCCTTTGGGTTCATAATGGTCACGACGCCATTTATCTTTACCGGCCGCTCCGAGGCTACGGTGAAGCGTACCTATATCTACATGCCTCTGTACATGCTCATGTACCCGTTCCTCATCTTCGCCGCGTACTACGCTATAAGCGCGGCGCCGGGCCTGTCGCAACCCAACACCGCGCTCTTCGCGGCCTCGGTAGATCTGCTGCCTCAGTGGCTGTTGGGGCTCGTAGCGGGCGCCGCCGCACTCTCGGGGTTGCTCATCCTCGCCGTACTGAGCCTGACCGTCGGCGGTGTGCTCTCGCGCAATATCACGCCGAATCTCACCGACACCTCCCAACGAAGGTTGACTCAGGTGGTCGTGACGGTCTACCTGATCGCCACCGCGGCGCTCACGATACTAGCCCCGACGTTGATGTTGGACCTTATCTCTCTGGCGTACTTCTTCGTTACACAGTTGCTTCCAGCCTTGTTCGGCGTCCTCTTCGTGCGGCAGTTCAGCGCTTTAGGCATCACCGCCGGTCTGATCGTCGGGAACGCGGTGGTGCTTCTGCTCCACTTCTCGCAGGCGGGCATCGGCGGTATCAACCTCGGGTTGATAGCGTTGCTAGCCAACTTACTGGTGACCTTTGCGGTTAGTGTGGTGGCGAAGAATCGATCCTCGCTAGCGCCGGTTGCCGAATCTCGCCGGTCGGAGACCCGGCAGGCCGAAAGGAGCATCGTATGACCAACGCCGCTGGCTGCGTACTGGTTGGGAAGATATACACCATGGACAGCTCGCGTCCCGAGGCAGAAGCCGTGGCGATCCGGGACGGGAAGATAAGCTACCTCGGAGAAGCAGACGAGGCTCGGCGCCAAGGAGGGCCACGCGCCGAGGTTATTGACCTCGCAGGCAGGGTAGCGCTCCCGGGCTTTATCGAGTCGCACAGCCACCCTGTCCTGCTCGGGCGTTACACCGAGGAGGTGGACTGCCGGTTGTGTTCCTCCCTGGACGAGATAGTAGAGAAGCTCCGGAACAGGGCGAGAGAGACTCCTCCAGGCGAGTGGGTGGTGGGTAATGGTTATGATCACACGCTGCTCAAGGAGTCTCGCCACCCCACTCGCCGCGAGCTCGACCGAGCCAGCCACGAGCATCCTGTCCTGCTCAGGAACATAACCGTACACAACGTGGTGACGAACTCCCGGGCCCTCGAGCTCGTCGGTGTCGTCGCCAAAACACCGGACCCGGAGGGTGGCAGAATCGGGCGGGAGGCGGACGGGGAGCCCGACGGCATCTTTTGGGAGTGGGCGCAGAACCTCGTCCAGTCTCACTTGCCCGAGACGTCTGTCGAAGACGTCCGCCGCCAGCTAGGCGTCGCCGCCCGGGAGTACCTCTCCGCTGGCGTGACCTCGGTCGTGGACGCGGCTCTGGGACTAGCCAACGGGATGCGCGACGCTGAGGCTTACGCCGGTGTCGCAGGAGATGGTGGTCTGTCGCTGAGGTTGGGCGCCGCGATCTCTTACCCGCTGTGGAAGGAGCTGCAAGGGGATGCGGGACCCGGCCTGGAGTGGCCCGGCGACCCTGACCGGGTACGCCCGGTAGCCGTAAAGTTCTTTCAGGACGGCTCGATCCAGATAAAGACCGCGGCGCTCCGGCGACCCTACCTCGGCGAGACCGAGCCCGCCGGCGAGCACCACCTGATCTGGTCACAAGAAGAGCTGAACCGCATGGTCGCCGATGCTCACTCGTCTGGCTGGCAGATCTGGACGCACGGGAACGGAGACGCCGCGATAGGCTCCATCCTCGACGCCTACGAGAAAGCTATAAGGGAGAACCCTCGACCTGATCACCGGCACCGGGTCGAGCACTGCCAGACCGCTGGCGAGGACCAGCTCGACCGCATCAGAGACATGGGAATAGCGGTGTCCTTCTTTGCCCCGCATGTCTGGTACTGGGGCGACAGGCACCGCGAGTTGTTTCTGGGTCCTGAGCGGGCCTCCCGCATCGACCCTCTGGCTTCGGCTCTAAATCGGGGGATTCGCTTCGGGCTACACAATGACTCTCCGGTTACGCCGATAAGCCCGCTTCTCTCAGTAGGAACAGCCGTAAGCCGTCTAACCAGCGGTGGCCAGGTACTGGGGAGCGAACAGGCCATTACCGTAGACCGGGCCCTGCGTTCGATGACCATAGATAGTGCCTACCTTGCCTTCGAGGAGAACCAGAAGGGGACGCTCACGGAGGGGAAGCTGGGCGACGTCGTGGTCCTCGAAGCCGACCCGTACGAGGCATCGCCGCCAGAGATCAAAGACATTCCGGTAACCATGACTATCGTCGGCGGCAAGGTAGTGTACAACGCTGGGTAGAATACCGTGACCCGCAACAGGTAGATCCTGCCGGCCCCCAGCAACTGCACGAATCAACAACGCCCCGAAGGTCCGCTTCTCCTCCAGGCTGTGCCGGGAGCCGGAGGTCGAGCTGGCACTACTGTAGTGCTACTCTAGCGCGGTGCGCTCGTAAACTGCTCATAGAACTGTGTGCACTTCTTCTAGGAAACTCGTCACGGCGCGAGAACGTGGCTGATTTAAGCGCTGTTCTCGCGCCGGAAGCTATCCTGAGGGTTCACAATACGTGCTGGCGTTGATCAGCTGGCGGGTCAGCGGATGAAGCGCTCGACGTAGTCGGCGCCGAGTCCGACCGACTCGTAGTGCTTGCGCGCGGCTTCGAGTTTGGTGAACACGTCCTCGATACCGACCGCGTTGCCGTCGGGGTCGACGTAGATGTAGGCGCCGGTGACGTGGAACAGGGTGACCATCTCCTCTACTCCGTCCGGGACCTCCAGGGTGTGGATCTCACCGGGCGGCTCGAACGAGTAGCTGCCCTGCTCGGCCCACCACTCGTGCTCCAGGTAATGCCAGCGACCCTTCAGCGTCATGGCGTGAACCGGCCCCGCATGCTGGTGACGTGACAGGATACCGGTCTTGCGCACCCGCAGGAGGTTGACGAAGTACCCCTGGCTCACCGACAGCAGCAACGGTCGGAAGCTGACGTCCTTGGCCTGGGGAACCCACACACGCTCGTCGGAGTCGAGGTGCAGCACATCCGGGACCACCAAGTCTTCCAGCATGCCGTAGGGCTGCTCGCCGCGGTACGGGCTCGCCTCCTCGGACCGGCGGGACTGCTCGGACTCGACATTCGAACTCACTAGCTCCTCCTTGAAGGTTGCCGGTTTTCCGCTCTTGTATTCCTTGATTCCCAAACACCCGGTACCATAACCCCCCCGCGCTATGCGCGGCCACTAGCCGCTCCTGGAGTCGCTAACCGTATAGTCGCCGCCGCCGGGGCAGTCGCGGTCCACTACGGCGTCGCTGGCGTGCCGCACGCCGTTATATATCCGCCGGTCGATCCCCAGTGTCAGGGTGTCGCCCGCCATCAGTCGGGGGAAGGGTTGCGCGTGGGGCTCGTAGCCAATTGGAACCCGCTCAAGGGTGTCGAGTACTTCGTTCGTGCGGCGGCTCTGGTGAGGGAGCGGATGGGGGAGGTGGAAGTCGTGTTCGCGGGGGCGCGGCTCGCGACCCACGAGGAGTATGCGCGCAGGGTAGATGACCTGATCTCCTCGCTCGGGCTCCGTCCCGCCGTAAGAGAATGCGGCTTCGTCCCCTCGGTCGCGCCGGTGCTCGCGGACCTGGACGTGCTGGTGATGAGCTCGATCTCCGAGGCCGCCTCGATGCCGGTCCTCGAAGCGATGGGCGCCGGTGTACCGGTCGTCGCTTCGGAGGTCGGCGGCGTGCGTGAGATCCTCGCCGCCGAACCGGAGAACCCCGCCGGCGTCATCGTCCCGCCCGCGAGCCGGAAGAGATGGCCGCGGCGATCCTGGACCTGTTGAACGACCCGGCAAAGGCCGCCCGTATGGGCAGCAACGGACGCCTTCTAGCCAGAGAACGCTTCTCACTAGAGACCTGCATCGACCAGCACCTGAAGGTCTATCTCGGCGTGGCGAAAGACCGGTCAGGGCGACGTTCTTTCCCTGACCCACGACCCTCTCTCCACCACTGGAGCCTTTGATACCCACCCGCTATGAGGAGGCGAAGAGCCGCCTGCGAAACGCTCCCAGGACCTTGCTCGTCACGGTTGTCGCCGACTTTATAAGGTCCAACTTGCTCGAAGCTTTCCTGAAACTAGGCCAGAGGGTAATCGGACTGAACATCCACGCAACCTTGGAGACTTCCGCCGGTGTGGGGGGGAGAGCGACTGGACCTGGTTCGAGCTTATCGAGGGGAGCACGGCCAATCTGGAAGATTGCGTAGCGGCGGCGCGAGGCGTGGACTACATGCTCCACCGCACCGCGCTCGGCTCGGAGACCAGCCGCGACTTCTGCTACGTGGGAAATGCGGTACAGGCCAACATCCTCGCCGCCGTTGCCGGAGGTGACGCTGTAAACCAGGTCTACAACATGGCATTCGCCGGGCGCACCACGCTGAACGCGCTTTTCGTCCTGCTGAGGGTCCTGGTGGCGGAGGTAGAACCGTACGCGGCCCGGGTGAAACCTATATACCGGGACTTCCAGCCCGATGACGTACGCCACCCGCTCGCCGACATCAGCAAGGTGAGGGAGCTTTTGAGCTACGGGCCGGCGCACTCCGTGCGCGACGGGCTGGCCGGGACATTGGCCTGGTACCGGGGAGGCCCTTTCGAACTCTCATTTGATCGGGGTTGGGCTCCTCGAAGAGAGGAAGGGAGCGGAAGATATGGAAGGAAAACCGCGGCTCGACGCTTTATTACTCTTCTCCTTCGAGCCTACCGACAGACGCTCGGCCGCGATCGTGTCCGCAATCCTGGTCTCCGGTTCCCGAATATCTGGCCGTCGAGGCTACCTCGTCCCGATAAGTAAGCCTCGACGGATTCCGTATCGACTCGTCGTCTTTGGGGATCTCTAGCTCGTGACTGTAACGCCCTTGCGCAGGTCCTCCTCTATCTCTTCCAGGCTGCGGCCCATTGTCTCCGGTACCAGGAAGTAGACAAAGACCATGGAGAGGATGCAAATCAGCCCGAGACTCCAGAATACTGGGGTCTCGCCGAGCGCCGCTATCAAGACGGGGAACAACAAGGCAACGATGAAGTTGGCGACCCAGTTGCTCAAGGAAGAGACGCCAACCGCCGAGCCCCGAATCTGCAGCGGGAATATCTCCGGTAGCATCACCCACACTATAGGGCCGAAGCTCGCCGCGAACGACGCTATGTACAGGAGCATACCGCCTAGAGTGATATAAGAGACGACCCCGGAGAGGCTCGGCAAGACGAACCCCAGGCCGAGGATGATGGTCCCCAGCGTCATTCCGGTCAGCCCGTAAAGGAGTAGCTTCTTGCGGCCCAGCTTGTCTATAAGCCAGATCGCCACCAGAGTAAACAGTACGTTCACCACGCCTATGCCCACGGTAGCCAGAATAGAGGCCGAGGCTCCAAGGCCGGTGTCGTTGATGATCGTGGGCGCATAGTAGATGATGGTGTTGATCCCCACGAACTGCTGGAGCATGGCAAGGCCTATACCGACCACGAGCATGGGGCGGACCCAGGGGGCGAGTAGTTCGCGAGCCTCGGTCTGCGACTCCTCTCGCTCGACCTGTTGAATCTCCTTTATCTCCTGTTCCACGTCCTCCCTGCCCCGGGAGCGGCGCAGTACGGCCCGGGCCTCGTCCATGAGGTTGTTCTTTATCAGCCACCGGGGCGTCTCCGGCACCATGTACATCCCGACGAATAGGATCACCGCCGGTACTGCCGCCAGCCCGAGCATCCAACGCCACGCTTCGGCTCCGGCGAGCGCGAAGTTCACCACATAGGCGAGCAGTATGCCCAGGGTGATCGCGAGTTGGAATACGGACGAGAGAGTGCCGCGGAGATCGGTGGGCGATATCTCCGAGATGTACGTCGGCACAAGCGCCGAGGCTGCCCCCACGGCGAGCCCCGCGACTATCCGGAAGAGGATCAAGACGCTTACGGTCGGCGAGAAAGCCATGCCGATAGACCCCACGGCAAAGATCACAGCCGCTATGAGGACCAGCTTGCGACGGCCCAGTCTGTCGCCCAGAGCACCACTCGCTCCCGCCCCGATAACCGCCCCGATCAAGATCGAACTGACCACCACACCCGTCAAGAACGGAGTGAGGGGGAAGTCATTCTCTATAAAAAGGAGAGCCCCGGAGATAATCCCTATGTCGTAACCGAAGAGCAGCCCCCCAATCGCCGCGACGCAAGCCACCACGTACACAAACCGTCTACCGCTCATGTAACCTCCCGAAGCCGCCCAACCGCACCATAGCCCATCCTCCCTAACTTACCCCATTGACCGGACACGGCGGCAGGGCCGCGAGGTCCGGGTACGAGTGCAACGAGACGAATGTCCAGATCAACCTTCCCTATCCTGCTTCCCCAGGTAACAATGTCAATCTGTACCACGATTGGCCACCATCCTACCCGCGCGCTTTTTCTCTGTCAAATTGCATAGAGTCCTTGCGACTGACCACGACGTGCTATCCTGCTGCCAGGTTCTCGGGACGACGAGAGGGAGCGGATCCTGGCAAGTGAGAGCGGCAAGATCGTTGTCTGTGGAGGAGGTCCTTTTACCGTCGGAGGGCTGCCGCACGAGCCCTTATCCGCATAGTTGAATGGCTTGATGGCCGGGCAGATGCTAGGTGTTGAGAGGGTAGGGACGGACAAGGCACTCGCGCTCCTGGTTGCCCGGGTGAGGCGTATTCGGGAGCCGTTCGATACGCACGCCGGGATTGGGAGAGCGCTATGCTTCGTGCGTATGTTAGCGAGGTGCGGCGAGAGGCAGCCCGAGCGTCGGGTGCCGGTCAGCTTCCCGCTCTAAGTTGGGAGCCGGCTGCAGCGCGATTACTTGTTACTGCTGGATCCGCTAGAGACTGGAGAAAATCCGTGAGCGATCTCTCGGCAAGAAAGGCATTGGTAACGGGTGCGGACGTGGGTATCGGGCAGGCGATCGCCATAGAGTTGGCGCGGCGGGGTGCCAGGGTGGCCGTTCACTATGTGGACAGCGAGCCGGACGAAACGGTAAGCGAGATCGAACGTCACGGTGGAAAGCCCGCTACTGTTCGAGGTGACCTGAGCAAGGTTACCGAATGCGAGCGTGTGGTCGACGAGGCGGCGGCTGGCCTGGGCGGACTGGACGTGCTCGTCAACAACGCCGGGATCACCCGCGAGCTCGACTTCCTCGACACCGACGAACCTGCTTATGATCAGATGTTCGATCTCAACATAAAGGGCTATTTCTTCTGCGCCCGGCGAGCGGTGCCTCACATGATCGAAGCGGGCGGCGGCAGCATAGTGAACATCTCCTCTATTCACGGTCATGGGGGACTCCCGGGGCACGCGGCCTACGCGGCTACGAAGGGCGCGATCGACGCCCTGACCCGCCAACTGGCCATCGAACTGGCCGGACAAAAGGTCCGGGCAAACGCCGTCGCCCCCGGCCTCATAGAAGTGCCCCGCTACTTCGACACCCCGGGCTACACGACGGAGCGCGGCAACAGCATGGTGCCCTGGGGGCGCGTCGGAGATCCACAAGACGTCGCCCCGACGGTCGCCTTCCTCGTCTCCGACGCCGCCGACTTTATCACCGGACAGATCCTATACGTAGACGGCGGTACGACCGCCCGTATGGCCCAATAATGCTATCCACTAGACGAAACGCAGGCCCCCGGCGGCCCTGACCGACAGAGCGCCAGACAGCACGGCACAAGCAGGTCTGTAATACTCCGCTACCACTCCGCGACGGTGCCGTCCGCGTTCCGCCACACCGGATTTTTCCAGTCGTGGCCGGCCTTCGCCGCTTCCCGGACCTTCTCCTCGTCAACCTCGATGCCCAGGCCCGGACCTTCCGGGATGGATACGTAGCCCTCCTCGTAGGCGAAGATGCTAGAGTCTTTCAGGTAATCCAGGAGGTCGCTCTCCTGGTTGTAGTGGATACCCAGACTCTGCTCCTGGATAAAGACGTTCGGGGTGCAGGCGTCGAGTTGTAGGGAGGCGGCGAGGTTGATAGGCCCCAGGGGAGAATGCGGGGCGACCGCGACGTCGAAGGCTTCGGCCATCGCGGCGATCTTGCGTGCCTCCAGGATGCCTCCGGCGTGCGAGAGGTCGGGCTGGACGATGTCCACGTACCCGTCCGTCAGAAGTCCCTTGAAGCCCCAGCGAGTGTACATCCGCTCGCCCATCGCTATCGGAGTCGTGGTGTGGCGGACGATCTCGCGTAACGCCTCGTGGTTCTCGGGGAGCACGGGTTCTTCGATAAACATCGGGTTGTAAGGTTCGAGCTCGCGCGCCAGGGCCTTTGCCATGCTCTTGTGAACCCGCCCGTGGAAGTCCACACCGATCCCCAGGTCCGCGCCACCCACCTCGCGCACGGTCGCGAGCCTCGCCGCGGCGGCCTCTATTTTGGCGTGGGAGTCGATGTAGTGCAGCTCTTCGGTGGCATTCATCTTCACGGCGGTGAACCCGGCGTTTATCTGCGCTCTGGCAGCTTCGGCCACATCGGCGGGCCTATCGCCCCCGATCCAGTTGTAGACTCGCACCCTATCCCGGGCCGCTCCGCCCAGAAGCTCATATACGGGGACGCTCAAAGCCCTGCCCTTTATGTCCCACAACGCCTGCTCGATCCCGGAGAGAGCACTGGTAAGGATCGGACCTCCGCGGTAGAAGCCGCGGTAGAGTACCTGGAAGTGGTCTTCTATCCTGAACGGGTCCCTGCCGATGAGGTAGCCGGACAACTCCTCGACGGCGGCCCGCACCGTCTCCGCGCGTCCTTCGACTATGGGCTCGCCCCAACCAGCAATACCCTCGTCGGTCGAAACCTTCAGGAACAGCCACCTGGGCGGGACCTTGAAGAGTTCCAGGGAGGTAACCTTCACGAGGTCTCGCGTACAAAGTAGAACAGTTCGCCCGGCCTCAGGATCTTATGTCGTCGCGAGGGGTTGAGCCTGTAAAGGTAGCTGACGAAGTGGCCGGGGTCAGCGGCGTTGAAGGCGAGTAAATCGTAGTGGGTCGGTACGATCACGCCGACGTCCAGGGTTTCGGCTAGCTCCGCCGCTTCCCGGAAGTCGGTGTTGCCAACGATGCCGTTTTTGGTGCGGAAGTAGTCGCGGCCGTTGATGGGCACGAAAGCAACGTCTATGTGCCAGGGGGAGAGTGCCTTGATCAGGCCATCATAGATTACAGTGTCGCCCGCGTGGTAAATGGTCACACCGCCCCACTCAATTACGTACCCCAGATAAGGATAGCCTCGCTCGGGGTTATACTCCAACCCGGTATGCGCCGACGGGATCGCTGTGACCGTGGCTCCGGCGACGGAGAGCACGTTGCCCACTTCGGGCACGACCAAACGGTCTTTATCTAGCCCTGCTTCCGTGAGTGTGTCATGGGCAGTGAAGGACGCCACGAAGCGTGCGTCGGGGGAGGCTTCGGCCAGGGGCATGACCGTCTCTGAATCAGTGTGATCTACGTGATTGTGAGTCAAGAGTACGGCGTCGGCGTTCGTAACCTCGTGGGGCGCGAGTGGGGGAGGGAAGGTTCGGGGAAGCGTCCCTCCCGTTCCGTCGGAGTCGGTGAGGTAAGGGTCCACGTAGATCACGCCGGTAGGACCTTTGATCGCGACTCCCACCTGCCCCAGACCCCAGAACGCCACCGACCTCACCCCGACCTCCAGTTTGTCGATACGGTTGGCGACTGTCATCGGGCGTCTCCTTTCGGCCTTGCCTTCATAGTGACGTGGCAGCGGTGCAGGCTTCTACGTACTGTCGCGCCAGCGCCGACAGTGCCCCCCAGTCACGGCGGGAGATCACCGCTTTATCGACGAGGCTGCTGCCCAGGGCCACCGTGTACGCGCCCGCCTCGATGAACGCGGCGCAGTTGTCCAGTTCAACCCCGCCCGTGGGAACCAGCTTGAGCTGGGGCAGGGGACCTAGAAGGTCTTTGATGTAGGCCGGTCCCAGGCTCCGGGCGGGGAAGACTTTGACGAGGTCCGCGCCGTCCTGCCAGGCTGCGAAGACCTCCGTAGGGCTCATGGCTCCGGATATCACCGGCACGCCACTCTCCCGGCCACGCTCGATTACGTCTCGTTGATAGATCGGCGTCACGACGAATTGAGCGCCGGCCGAGATAGCCTCCCTGGCACTCTCACCGTCCAGAACCGTGCCAGCACCCACCAGCGCGCGATCTTCCAAACGAGCGCGTACCTCGCCCACGGCCTTTAGCGCATCCGGGTTCGTGAGGGTGAATTCCAGCGCCCGGATTCCACCCTCCACCAGAGCCTCGCCTATCGCCACCGCCTCGGCCAGATCGTCCAACCGCACTATGGCTACCGGCTCTCCCGGCCTCAACCCCGTCTCCCGAAGTTCCGTCATCCTGCGATCACCCCGTCCGTTTGCCCGAACTTCTCATTCTATAATTACATACGGTAGTCAGGTTTGCGCGCCAAAGAGCGAAGGTGCGAATGTTGTGCTCGAGTTCCCGGTATGATGACGCATCGCCTCCAGTACGACCTCGGTACATCTCCTCCGTTCGGAGTTCGCGAAGGTCCTCATCACAGCCTCGCCGCGCTCTACAGTGGTCGGGTCCGGTAGTTGACTGTCGATGGAGCGGATCTATCCTCGTAGCGTGCTTGAGATTGACCCGAGATCGTGCGCGACCATATTATTAGTCGCGAGTTGCTGGCAAGAGTTAGGGAGAGAGTAGCGGTGCGTACAAACGGGAGGCAAGCTCATGGTTCCTGAACAGGCAGCGTACGATGTGCTCGGTTTCGGGGAGACGATGCTGCGCTTTAGTCCTCCGGCCGGCGGCCGGCTCGAGGATGCCCGGACCTTCGAGTCCTACGTGGCGGGCACCGAGTCCAACACGCTGGCAGGCGCCTCCCGCCTGGGACTCCGATGCGCCTGGACCTCGGCGCTGCCGGACAATGCGCTCGGGAGGCGGGTGGCCGGCGAGTTGCAACGGTACGCTGTGGACACCCATACGGTGGTATGGGCGAAAGGTCCCTCCAGGTTGGGCGTGTTCTACGCCGAAGAATCCCCCGCTCCGGCGGGGCCGCGGGTTCACTACGACCGCGCGGGCTCGGCCCTTGCTCTCCTTGATGCCGACGCTGTGGACCCCTCCGTACTGGAAATGACCCGAGTCCTCCACCTCACCGGGATCACACCCGCGTTAGGCCCGGGAGCTAGAGAGACATTCCAACGCCTGCTTCACAAGGCGCAAGACGTCGGGATGGAAGTATCCTTCGATGTCAACTACCGGGCCCAGCTTTGGGAAGCTGCCGAGGCCGCCACCGGCATCGAAGAGGCATGCCGGGCGGCTTCGCTGCTCATATGCACGCGCGATGACGCAGCGACGCTGTGGGGTTTTACGGGAAACGCGAAGTCGGTATTGCGACGGATAGAAGAAAGGTTCGGCGCCGGGAAGACTATCGTGATGACTCTGGGAGGCGAAGGAGCTGCGGAGCTTCGCGAGGGAGAGTACGACGAAGCCCCAACCTTTCCTTCGGAAGGTAAGGTTCGCTTCGGTTCCGGTGATGCCTTCGCGGCAGGGTATCTGTGCGCGTATCTGGAAGGGTCAGGCTACAAACAGGTCCAGGAAGACGAGCCGGGCGTAACCCCGCTACTCTTCGGCAACGCGGTCGCTGCACTCAAACGCTGCATAGCCGGAGATATCGCCAACGTAACGCCCGGAGAGGTGCTGGGGGTGCTGCAAAGCGGCGAAAGCCGTTTCCGGTAAGACAAGCTCCGCTGCCACGATGCCGGAGGTCCCTGTTTGGACCGGCTTCTTTCCTTATAAGCCCGCTAACCCTCACCGTTTCTTCAACGTCAGGCAAAAGTGGCTCGTCAAAAAGAAACACGCGGCCCTGTTCCCAAGTAGTGTACGCCCGATCCTGCCCAGGCGGTTCGGGGACGTCCACCTGACCTTGGGCTCATACAGACCCGCCTCCCGCGCCAGCCGAGACCACAACCCGGGTGGCTGATGCTTGTCCCACTCTATCATCGGGACGATCGGGTTCCTCAAACCAAGCATCGGAAAGAAGTTGTACCGGGAGCAGTCCGTAATAATTACGCTCCCCCCGCTGCTAGTCAGCGAACCGACCTTCTCGAAGATGTCGCGGTACACAGCCGTGGCCTTTTCGCTGCGATGGAGCCGCCGGCAGGCCTCCTCGTCGAGGTGGTTGACGGAGTTGTGCAAGAGCACGACGTCGAAGGTGCTGTACCCGGGCTCATACTCCTGCAAGGCGACGGGAAATATCTTTACCCTGTTCCCGGTCCCGAGCCGCGCCTTGAGCATCTCGAACCTATCCTCGATGCCTGCGTTTGATCCCGAATGTATTGGTTCGAGAATTACTACCTCTCTCGCTCCCTTGAGGACGGCGAAGAACGCGAACAGGCCACACCCGCCGCCAACGTCGAGCATTGTCTTGCCCTCGAAAGAGATCCCCATGAAGAGGTAACCTAGGTAGGAGGCGAGCCCATTCGTACCACGGGAGAACAGGTTCTCCCGTTCGATAAGGTCGAAGTACTCTTCGAGCGCCTCGGTTGGGGACATGTGGTGTGGTTTTCCGCTCCTTGGTTCCCGTGTGGAGCCGTCCAGACTAGCACCACGGGAAGCGAAAGACTATCGTGTCCCGAGCTTGACTCCTTGGGGCGGTGCTGCAAGACTCTTCTTTTGTGCTCCGGGATAACATCGAGGCGCCGATGAAGGTGCTGGTTACCGGCGGTCTGGGGGCCGTTGGTTCCAGGTTGGCGAGCGAGCTTAGGCGCCGGGGACACGAGGTGTGTGTCCTGGACCTCCCGCACCAGGGGCACCTCCCGAACTACGTCCGGTGCGACGTGGGTAACTTCCGCCAACTGGAGCGCGTCTTTGAGGCCCACCGCTTCGACT
>CADCVE010000011.1 GCA_902806065.1 uncultured Rubrobacteraceae bacterium
AGGCCGCCCCTCGAAGCTGCCGGGCACTCTGATAATTACGGGCCTTGGTCGAACGACAGATCCAACCGTCTCCGAGCATCGCTGTGGACCCTGTGACGAGCGACAGTCGGAGGCAGTAGGGGCCATCAGGCTCTATCCTCGCGAGCTTGTCCCTGGTGCGCTTTTATCGGTTCCTCAAACCGCCCGGTCCACTGGGCCAGTGCCGAGAGGAAGCGGCGCAGCCTCTCGCGGGTCTCTTCATCCACGAGGTCGCCCGTCTCCGCGTCGAACTTCCGGCGGGAGAAGGGGATGAGCATCTGTGGATCGGGCATCAAGTAGGCTGGCGCGTGCAAGAGTATCTGCCTCAAGACCATCTGACCCCGGGCAGTCCCACCGCCTCCCGGGCTTGCCCCCACGATTCCGACCGGCTTGTGACGGAAGGGCGTCGGATCAAAACGTGAGCGCAACGCCCAGTCCAGGGCGGTGGTCAAGATGCCGGGAATGGCGTAGTCGTACTCCGGTGTCGCTATGAGCACGGCGTCGTAGGCACGTATCTTCTCCCTAAGCTCTTTCACCGGCTCGGGATTCCCCTCATCCTCGAGGTCCTGGTTGAAGTATGGTATTCGGGCGAGATCGAAGTTTTCGCAACTCATCCACTCCGGAGCCACCTCGTGCGCCGCCCTCACGATGCCACGGTGAAAGGAGGCCCGCCGGAGGCTGCCGGCGAGGCCGAGTATCCGGAAATCTTTATGCTCCATTGTTTGTATCCCGTCAGCCTTCTCGATCCTGATCCCCTTTCCAGCTCGGCTTTTGCTTGGTATGGTCCTCTAAGCGGGTATGCGCTCTTACCCTCGCATTATCCGGTGGTTAGGTATCTCATCCCCCTGAGGTCGACCATGTGCCGCTCACGGTTGTGAGCGAGCCGAATGAGAGCGTTGTCGCAGCTCGGGCAACGAACGATGGTGCCCAATTCCCTCACTTCGTAGACCATCGCTCCTCCGAGCCTACCGGCCCTACCGCATCCGTTGCAGGCGTACTCCGCGGTAGTCACCTCAAAGGAGAAGACTTCCCCGAGGGTACCTGCAGCAGCGTTGCCGTCCAGCCTTAGTTTGTCGTCCATAACTCTAACCTCCCGTTGCTCCGAAGCGTTCGGTCTTCACCCTCGCAGGCTCATGTCCTAGACCCACCAGCGCGGTCCCAACCGCCTCCACGAGCGGCGTGGGACCACACACGAAGGCGAGGGGACTCTCATCTGGGAACCACGCCACCTCCCCGAGCAGCTCGGCGTCGATCCGCCTGCTGTAGCCGCTCCAACCCTCCGGTCGAGTGCGCGTTAAGGTGTGGATCACCTCCAGCGAACCGTCCTGTGCTGCCAGAGCCTCCAGTTCCTTGCGGTAGATGATCTCCTCGTAGGAGCGCGAGGAGTAGAGCAGGCGGGCGGGCACGGCGCTGCCCACGGCGGCACGGTGACGGATCATGGCCATCAGCGGCACCACGCCCGAACCCCCGCCAACCAAGAGGAGTGGGCCATTGTCTGTAGCCTCCCAGGTGAAATACCCCCCGATCGGACCGCGCAACTCCAGCTTATCTCCCGCCATCAGCACCTCGGTGAGGTAGGGCGAAACCTCGCCGTCGTCCAGGCGGTCCACCGTGAGCACGAGCCTTTCGTCCTCGGGGGCGGAGGCTATGGAGTAGCTCCTCTGGGCCTGGTAGCCGTCGGGGGCGGTGAGCCTCACGTCTACGTGCTGGCCTGCCTTGTGCCCCTCCCATCCGGGAATCTCAAGCACCAGGCTCTTGGTCCTCGGGGTCTCTGCCACCACCTCTACCACCTCCGCTAGACGCCAGAGGGTCCTGTAAAGCTGTACAGACACTGCGTTAGTCACCCCAGTAGCGCTGCTCGCGCCAGGGGTCTGCGTAGTTGTGGTAGCCCAGGGATTCCCAGAAGCCGGGGACGTCGTAGTTGGTTAGCTGCAAACCCCTCACCCACTTGGCGCTCTTCCAGAAGTACAGGTGCGGCACGAGCAGGCGGGCCGGCCCGCCGTGCACGGGTTCCAAGGGCTCCCCATTGTAGGCGTAGGTCACCCACGCCTTGCCGCCCGTGACGTCTTCGAGCGGCAGGTTGGTCGTGTAGCCGCCGTCGCAGAAGGCCGTGACGTACTCGGCTGCAGTCTCCACCCCCTCGAGCAGGGTATCCACGGAGACACCCTCCCAGCTGGTATCGAATTTCGACCACTTGGTGACGCAGTGGATGTCCCTGGTGACCTCCTCAGAGGGCAGTTGCCCGAACTCCTCCCAAGTCCACCTCTTGGGCTCGTCTAGTTCTCCGACGACCGAGAAATCCCACTCCTCTAAAGGAGTGCGGGGCGTAGGCCCTGCGGAGAGGACCGGGAAGCCGTCCTCCAGGTACTGGCCCGGGGGCAGCCTCTCGTCGTCGTGCCTCCTGGGGCGTCCAAAAAAGCCTCGGGAGAAAAACCCTTCACCCATATTCTGTACCTCCTCACTCTCTGTCTTGTACTCTAGCGCACTTGTTGAAGTGGTGTACGTTCGTCGGATGCTTCTTGATCTAAGTTGGCTAACTTGGCCCAAAGGTGTACTTCAGGTAGGAGCTTGCTCCTGGCAGGAAACGCTACCCTCTGTACCCGCTGGGAGCGTCGTCCCCCGGACTCACGACGTAACGGTCGAGAAAATCCTCGTCTAACCTCACATTCTCTCCGGCTATCTCCCGGCGCCGCAGATCCCACAGCACGCTCAAGGTGTGATCTATCTCGTCGAGCCTCCGGTGGTCGGCCGTACCCGCGTGATGGGCCCCTTCGCGAGCCACGAGCTTCTCCCTCTCCTCGGAGAGGTTCTCGATCTTCTGCATGATCTTGCTGTGCGCCATCACCTCACGCTCCTTTCGGAAATATGCTGCTACAGCGAGAGCACCTCTACAGCGAGCGCACCTCTATCTTCCCTTTGCGAAGACGCGCCTAGAAGTGCTGCTGGGGCTCTCTGGCCGGCCACCGCAGCACTTCCCCAGAGCACAGGTCGAACAGAGAACCGTGTCAGGGACACGTAACCACGTTCCCGTCGCGTTCGCCTTCGTTGAGCGGACCTCCTCTGTAGGTGCAGGTGTTGGCTATGGCGCACACTTGTCCATCCTTAGAGCGGCCTACCAGCACATAAACACCTTCTACATCCACCGCTCGCATCGCGCCTGATCCAAGCTCACTCTCCTCGAGAACAGCGGTAAACCCACCCATCACTCTGCCTCCTTCCTTGATTAGTTTCCGGACATAGGGGAATGGGCACTATTTCCTCCTTACCGTACAGGGTATGCTCCTCGACAATATCGAAAAATGCTTGCTTCCTCCGCCGACACTTGCTGTTGGTTTGTCGGAGAAGGCACCGTTGTTGTGATTGCGACGCCTTCTCCGACAGGTGTCCGACAAGAAGTCAGAGGCTCTCAACTAGCGGGTTGGAATTGGGCGGGTTGCTCCTCGACATGCCTCGTCGCCCCGAAGGCCACATCGGCCATGATGTCGACTTGCGAAACCGGTATCGTGTGCACGGTGCCCAGGATCTCGACGATCTCTCGGTAGCTCGGTGAACAGAGGTAACTTGCTCTCTAGAATGAGGATCGCTCCCTGGGTTCGTTGGTGGGCTACTCGACGTCCTTGGCCGCGCGGAGGATGATATTGGCCACCTCCTCGGGGTGAGATACGCCCACTGCGTGGGAGGCGCCCTCGATCTCCACCACCTCGCGGGCCCCGGCGCGCTCGGCCATGAATCGGTGGGACGCCACGGGGATGTTCTTGTCGAGCTCCCCGAACACGAACCACGAAGGGACCGACCTCCACGCGGGCGGACCCGAGGGTTCGTTCACCGCGACGTCCCGCAGGGGCCGCTGGCCTACGGCCATCAGCGCAGTCTGCTCGGCGGGGACGTCTTCCGCGAACTGTTGGCGGTACATATCCTGGCGGATGTACAGATCGTTGCTCCCGTCGGAGAGCGGGACGGTCCACAGCGTCTCGCCGAGGGTGCCGCCGGGGAAACGGGCAGAAAGCTCGCCGGCGTTCTCGCCCTCCTCCGGGGCATAGCCCGCGACGTAAACGAGCGCCCTGACGTTGTCTCGGGCCGCGTTAGTGATGACAGTGCCGCCGTAGGAGTGCCCCACCGCCACGATCGGCCCCTCAACGGCCTCGAAGATGCTGGCGAGGAACTCGGCGTCGCCCGAGACGCTGCGGATCGGGTTCGCCGCGGCGATCACTGTGTAGCCTTGGTCTTGCAGGCGGACGATCACGTCGTTCCAGCTCGCGGACTCGGCGAAAGCGCCGTGCACGAGGACTACGGTCGGCAGGGATCCGTTCTGCGGGTTTATGCTCATGGCTTCCTCCTTGTCGAGAGGACCATCTCCTCTTCTCGAAGATGGTCCGAAATGGGACGAAGGGTGACGACTAACAACGGTGCCGTCGCTTCGATTCTGGCGCTTCACGAGGCTCTGCCGGTACGTCTCCTTTCTCTTCCCTTACCTTCTCGATCACCTCCAGAGCCTACTAGGGGGGCGTTGCAAAAGCGTTGCGGGGAGCTGCACCACGTACCCGGTGAAGCTCGCCGGACAGAGTTCTCCGCGAACAGAGCGTTTGCAGTGTGTCAGCGTCGCGCCGGTCACTATACTCGTGGCCGTCTACAAGCCCGAGAGTCGTCGTAACCAGAGTCGTTGATATTGGTCCGGAGGACACCCCCAAAGAAGCAATGCGTATCTTTTCTCCCCGGGAGGAGCCTCGAAAGCCGATTGCCCGTGCCTATGGCCTCTCCGCCTGGGCCGGTAGATCTCATTCGTCAAAGACGGTCGCGAGGGATTGGCCTCGTCCACCACGTAGGTCGAAAGCATCTTTGTGGTGACGGTCCCGATGTTCCGTGCGTTGTGGATGACGCCCGGCGGGATCATGAATGGGTCGCAGGTACGAAGCGTGAGGGTCGGCCGGTCGTCGAACTCCATCGCTACGTCGCCTCGCACGATGTACCCCACTTCGATACCCGGGTGGCGGTGCCGGCCGGAGGCGACACCCTCGAAGATTTCGGCAAGGGACTGCACTATCTCCCACTCAGGGATCGGCGAGGGGAAGCGCTGCAGCTCCTTTCGCCTGAACTTGGCGGGCGCGGCTGCCTGGGTAGACTCTGGCTCGGTCGTCATCTGAGGTCCTCACTCTCCTAAGACGGCTGATGTGTAATTGCGGAAGACAGGAAAGGAGCCGAAACTTTATGCTGATACCCGACCTTCTCCCAAAGGTGGTGCCGCATAGTGGACCTCGACTCCTTCCTGACCTCATTGTACGTTTCAATCGACGATTGGTGGCAGGCGCACCATCTCCTCACCGCTCGCAAACTCGGCCGGCCGGCCTTGCTGGCCGACTCCGAGGTCCTCACACTAGCGATCCTCGCCCAGTGGCCCCGCTTCCGCGGCGAGCGCGACTTCTGGCGCTTCGCTTCCGCGCACCTGCGCGGGTACTTCCCGGACCTGTGCTCTCAGAGCCAGTTCAACCGGCGCGTGCGAGCCTTGGAGCCCGAGATGCGCGCGTTGCAGCAGGCCTTCGCCGGGGAGCTCATCGAGCCTTCGTCGGTCTATCGCGTCCTGGACACCTCTCTTATACCAGCGATCGTGAGGGTAAGAGCGTGCCGCAAGGGGCTGTTCGCTGGGCAGGCCTCCTTCGGGAGGAACGCGTCGAAGACCGAGTGGGTCTATGGGTTCAAGGTGGCGTTGGTCGTGGACCCGCAAGGCGTGGTGACCGCCTTCGGACTTGCCCCGGCGGCCTCGGACGAAAGACCCATAGGGGACGCTCTCGTGGACTCCGACCGCCACGAAGCGTACCTGGCGGACAAGGGCTTCGCGGGGGCCGAGTGGGAGCGGCGCTGGCTGAAGGAGTACGGAGCACTGGTGGCGGCCACCCCGAAGAACAACGACCGCCGGGCTTGGCCGAAGGAGGATCGCCGCTGGGCGTCGGGCAAGCGCCAGATCATAGAAGGGGTGATAGGCCAGCTCAAGGACTTCTTCGCTCTGGAGCGTCACTGTGCGAAGACCCTCGGCGGGCTGCTGGCGCGCTTGGCGGCCAAGGTCGCGGCGTACACCTGCGGTCAACGGACCAACGGCTCCCTCGGCAGACCGCTGCGTCACCTAGCGGACCTGTTGGTTTAGCTCATTGCACATCAGTCGTCTCAGTGGGGATGATGCCTGGGCTGGGAGGTGCGTATAGGATTCACGGCAGAGCAGGAGGATGAACTGTGACTGCGTTGGCGGGGTGGTGATTCGAGCAGGCTGATCGCCCGCGCCCTCTGTTCCCAGGGAACTTGTACAACTCGGAGGGCGAATAGTGACAAACCTCGCCGTGAACCCCGCGACCCATAGGGGGAGTCGAGCCGGCAGAACCAGAACCTTCCGTCCGTGACCCGCACCTCCGCTCGGTTGGTACGGAGTCTAGCCCTCTGGCATGCTTCCGCCCCTGAGGACCGGGACGTCAGCGGCGGCGGGACGCAGGGAGGGAAATCGAACATGGGCGTAAGGTCGCATTCGACGCTAGGACGCGCATGAGGGGCGGACGGAGCGAGTGATGAGCGCCGGAGGACAGTCTGGGGCGCGGCTAGGCCGCGTGCACGACGCGATTGTCGACGACGTCGAGCGCGGCGAGGTGCCGGGCCTCGTGACGCTGGTCGCTCGAAGGGGCGAGGTGCACGCGGACACGGTCGGCGCGAAGGCGGTCGGCGGCGACCCGATGCGGCGCGACACGATCTCGCAGGGCCCTCAAGCGTCTCGTCGGGCCATGTGGATGTGCCCGTCGGCCACGTGCTGCCGTTGGGCCGGGCGGCGGAGGCGCACCGGATGCTCGAAGGGCAGTACACCACCGGGAAGATCGTTCTGAAGCCCTGGCCGACCGAGCAGTAAACCCGAGCAATAACCGGTAACCTCGATAACCGGATAACCTCTACTGAAGAGTATCACCGTTCCCGCCTCCCCTGCAGTTATTCTGGTTACCAGAGTTACCGGTTATCGAAGTGTAATGACGTAGTCCCGATCTGGGGCCTCCCGATCAAGGTCGGTCTTCTTCAACCTTAACCATAGTTCGGATAGCAGCAATGGCAGCAGTGTGGCAGCAGTAGCGGCGACAAAAGGCGATATTCGGTGATACTAGGCGACAAATACAAACCCTAGAAACCCCGTAGGTGTCGGAGATACGTCGATACCTTCGGGGTTTTGAGAAAGATCTGTATCGGACTCAAAATCCGGTGACCGCAAGGTCGTGTGGGTTCGAGTCCCACCTCCGATACTATGTGAACTGTCTATAAATACGTCCTTCGAAGCGGCTATATCAACATACGAGCCGGTTGCTTTTGGATGTTCTCAGAAGATGGACAGGACCGATCGATGTTTTGTTCAAAGGGCTCGTTGCGTCGCTGTACTAATTGTCAGCGATACTCCTGACCACGAAGGCTGCCGCTTTATCTCGACGGCGTTCCTCTATGTACCGGATAGGAAGCGCGCAAGTAGCGGCGCAAAACGTGGGCGACACTGATATGGTGCTTGTGCAGCGGTGAGTGAAGGGGCATCGAGGTTCGCGACATTCGCTGAATCGGAGAAGATGTCGCCGTTTAGCGATAAGAAGTGAGACCCTGAGGTTCGTTTAACAGAATTCTAATCTAGTATTTCCCCTCCTTTAACCCAGACCGGCGAGCGCCTCGCTAACATGAATGCTCGTGGCGAGGTTTCCTGAAACCGTTCTAGCAAGAACTATGCTTGGTCCTGGTCAGAGAGCAATCCTCGAAGAACTTCGCGTGCGGCTCGGGGCGTCGAGATGAATACAGGCGTCTATCGAAGCCCTGGTAGGAGGCGATAGTGAACTGGAACAAGGACGTTAGCGTCGTCTGCGTTGCGGCGATACTTGGGCTGGCCGGACTTTTTGGAGAGGATGCTCCTGTTGCCGGGGTAGAGGAAGAGGTTTTGATAGGAGCGGGGAGCATAGCGGATTGCGAGGGCTCCAGGGACGAGGCTACGGCAAAGTTGCTGGATTCAACGCGCAGCGCCGTTTTTACGGTAGGCGATAACTTCGACGGCTCCAGACAATCCGAGGACCCCGATAGCTGCTACGCCTCTAGCTGGGGCCGGCACGAGACGCGTGTACGTCCCGTACCCGGCGATCACGACTACGCTGGTAGCGCCGACGGTAGCACGGGTGGAGCCGGAGACTACTTCGGGGCGAGCGCGAGCGAGCCGGGCAAGGGCTACTACTCCTACGATCTCGGTGGCTGGCACGTGGTAGCCCTGAACAGCATGTGTGAAGAGGTAGGAGGATGTGATGAGGACTCGCCGATGATGCGCTGGTTGGAGAGAGACCTCGCCGCGAACGATAAGCCATGCACCCTCGCTCTCTGGCGCCATCCGCTCTTCAGCTCGGGTCCGAACAGCAACAACATCTCGATGTGGGCGGCCTGGGACGCTCTCTACCTGGCGGGAGCCGACGTAGTCGTCAACGGTCACGACCGCACCTATGAGCGGTTCGCCCCTCAGACCCCGGAGGGGAACCCGGATCCTCGTCGCGGCATTCGGGAGTTCGTGGTAGGGACCGGAGGCGCAAGTCTAGACACCTTCGGGGAGAGCAAGCCGAACAGCGAGGCCCGCAACTCCGGGGCCCACGGCGTCCTGAAATTTACGCTCCGCTCCGGTGGCTACGAGTGGGAGTTCTTGCCCCTCGAGGAGAGCGCATTCAGCGATTCCGGTAGCGACTCCTGTCACTGATCCACCGTGAGTTGGCGGACCTTTAACCTGCAGCTTGCCCTCCTGTAACCCGGGCTTGTGGCAGATTCGCTAACATCAGGCCGCGTGCCGGGATCGCCGCGTGCCGGGCTTCGGCCCGTCGCGTGCCTGTTTCACGAGGTCCCGAAACCTAGAGGTTACTGTAAGGCTTGCACACCCTCCCTCTTATCCCGGGGCCTCGGTCTCCCGCTCACCCGGCCCGCCGTTGAACGGCTTGATACCTCCAGACGCACAGAGCCAGCGAGAGCGCTAACTGGCCACAGCTATAAGGTCTCCACCCGGCGCAAGCTCCGGCCGCCCATGCTCGGGCAAAAAGGAAGGCTACGCACACACCTCCTTATACACCGTGCGAGATGACGGGGTACGTTGCCGAAGCTCCCGCACAGAGCAGCGAAAAGGCCAGGGCGTAAATCCCTGGCCTTGAGTCTTGCTACGAGCGGGGACCCACCAGGAGCCCCCGCCGTGTTCGGCTAACTACTTGCCGTTAGCCAGTCTTGCTGTTAGTGCCTGCGAGTAACCCTCAGAGCTACCAGACCGCCACCAACAAGGAGGGCACCAGCGCCCAGACCCAGGATGGAAGTGCCGATTGGAACACCACCGCTCTTCGGGAGGTCCTTCTCCTCCTTCTTCTCCTCCATCTTGTCCTTCTCTTTGTCCTTGCCCTCTTCCTTCTTCTCGTCCTTCTTCTCTTCCTTCTTCTCTTCCTTCTTCTCCTCTTCCTTCTTCTCCTCCTGCGCCATGGCCGGAGCGACGGCTACAGTCATAGCCGCCATGATCAACGCCGCCGTAAGCAGCAAAATTATGCGCTTCATGCGCATAACCTCCTCTCTGTCGCGGTTCCCCGCGTTCGCCTGTATCCTGCACGACGATACCCGAAAAGCCGCAACTCCTGAATACTTTTTAACAAAATTTCAACTAGATTTACGACGCATTTAACACAAGGCTTATATCTGACCCCTAATGAGGACAAATCCTCTTTGATGCGGGGAGATCTAGTGCGCGCTGTCTCCCCTGTGGGGCGCTACGCGGGGAGGGGAAGGTTCCCGGTTAGGGTGTTCATGGGCGGGGGTATGATCTGACAGTGGACCAGTCAACAGGTGGAAAGGACTTCTATGGCTCATCCCTGGCACGACATCCCCATCGGCGACGACGCCCCCGGCGAGCTCACCGTGGTGATCGAGATCTCCAAGGGCTCCAAGGTCAAGTACGAGATCGACAAGGAGAGCGGGCTCCTGGAGGTGGACCGGGTCCTGTACTCTTCGGTCGTGTACCCGGAGAACTACGGCTTCATCCCCCAGACGCTCGCCGACGATGACGACCCGCTGGACGTACTGGTGCTAATGCAGGAACCGGTCCTGCCCTTGAGCATCATGAAGGTGCGTCCTATCGGAATACTGCCGATGGTGGACGAGGGAGAGAACGACGAGAACATAATCTGCGTACACGTGGATGACCCGGAGTACAACGCATACAACAACGTCAACGAGTTCCCGGACCACCGCCTGAAAGAGATAAAGCAGTTCTTCATGGAGTACAAGAACCTGGAGGACAAAGAGGTCAGCATGGGCGACGTCTCTGGCCCCGAGGACGCCATCGAGTACATCAAACACTCCATGGAGCAGTACAAGAAGAAGTTCTCCTAAAGCCGACAGGACCGCAAAAGGGAGGCACGATGACCGATCTCTCAAGCAAGACGTGCGTACCGTGCAGGGGCGATACGCCGCCGCTCGAAGGCGCGGAGATCGAGAACCTCCGGCGGCACGTCCCCGAATGGGAGGTCATCGAGGAGCACCACCTGAAGAGGAGCTTCCGATTCAAGAACTTCCGGGAGGCTCTGGGCTTCGTCGATGAGGTGGGTGCGCTTGCCGAGGAGCAAGGCCACCACCCCGACATCACTTTCGGCTGGGGCTACGCTGAGGTCACGGTGTGGACGCATAAGATAGACGGCCTCACCGAGAGCGACTTCGTCTTCGCGGCGAAGGTAGATCTTATTTGAGGTTATCTGCAACCGGATAATGAGATGTTTCACCGAGCCCTTTGTGGGCAAGAAGGGCGAGGACGACATCGGACTGTGAGGAAAGGAGGTAGATCGGTGACCGACCAGAAGGAAGACAACCTCGGGGTGAGGCGTGTAACCAACGTCCACGCGTCGTGGACAGAGGGACCTGAGCGTGGGGCGCACGGAGCGTTCACGATTCAGCTAATTCTGAGCGACGGTGCTGAGGAGTACGTGCTCCAACCGACGGCCGACGATGCCAAGGCGCAGTTGGCGATACTAGAGCGGAGCGAGGTAACCTACTTCGACCTAAGCCGCAGGGTACTTATCCCCAGCAGCATCAAGCTCGGGTAGCAAGAGTAAATCCACCAAAGCAAATCGACCAAGAAGAGGAGGCACTCATGTCGGAGAACAAACCCCAAGGGGAGCTGAATACTCAGGCGATGATCCAGGTCCGGCGGGTAACGAACATCCACGCGAACTGGAACGAAGAAGGTCGCGGCGAGCCCGGTAAGTTCTCTTTCCAGCTCGTCCTGGACGACGGCGCCGAGGAGTACGCGATAAGGCCCCCGGCAGAGGACGCAGAGGTCATTATGGAGCTTATTAGCAAGACCGACATCCTCTACTTTGACACCGAGAGGAAAGTACTGATCTTCTCGAACCTCTCTCTAGGCTAAGCTGAACTTACGCTTTACGCGAACGGGGCTCCTCTCGGGGTCCCGTTTTTCGTGCCCGCGTTCGGTTACTTGCGTTCGCGCCGTTCGCGCAATCGGCGCCTCAACAGGACGGCCATAACGACCAGCATGCTCGCGTGCGAAACGAGCATGAACTCACGGCCGTAGTAGCGTGGGTTGTAGTAGGAGACGGGGCTCGCCCAACGCCAGTCGGAGAGAGGCCAGAACAAGGGGCGCAGGTCATCCACGTGCGTGAGGAAGTCCACGACCGTGTGCCCCACCCACCCGAGCAGGAACCACAGCAGGATGCGATTCCCGTCGAAGCGTCCGAGCCTCAGCACCCAGTACAGCGCCAGCAGACCACCAACCGGGACGATGGAATGCAGCGCCGAGCCCGTAGCGCCGAAGGGGCCGGTAAAGTACATGGAGTCGAGTAGCTGCTCGCGGGGCATCGAGTCGAACTCGTCGAAGTAGTATGCCGCCGCCACAAACGCGGGCACATCCGGTAACGCCGCCCCGACGGCCCCTGAAATTCCCGCCGTCCGCCCGGCCCTTATACCGTGCTTCGCGAGAACCCAGGTAAAGAAGGAGTGCGCGTAAGTTTCCATCGCGGGATTCTACCAACAGGCATTCTTCAGCCATGAAAAAGCCGACGCCCAGGGAGGACGCCG
This sequence comes from uncultured Rubrobacteraceae bacterium, assembly GCA_902806065.1. Classification (GTDB taxonomy): domain Bacteria; phylum Actinomycetota; class Rubrobacteria; order Rubrobacterales; family Rubrobacteraceae; genus Rubrobacter_F. The sequence goes on from CADCVE010000011.1 coordinate 12,106, forward strand.
GCTGAGGATGTTCTTCTGACCGGGCTAGAACTCGAAGATAATGCGGCTCTTCTTGGAGGACTTACGGCCTCTACGACGTAGGAGCAGGATCAGGACGAGACCGCCTACGACGGCGAGGCCGGCGCCGGAGGTAAGGAACGCCAGGATGCCGCTCTGGGCGTTGGCGGCGGCGGGGCGTTGCTGAATCTCCTCGGGGGTCGCACGGCCTTCGATGATCTCCTTGAAGTTATAGAGGTCCTGGTCGACCATGACCTGCGGGTTGGCGACTATCTTGGAGCCGACCTCCCCGATCTTACCGCCCGGCGGGTCCGCGTAGTTTAGCGTGACCTCGACGCGGGTCCTCTCCGGGCCTAGCTCCTGAAAGCGCACCTGCCCGGAAGTCTCGACGTTGCCGTCCACGGAGTTCCAGGCGAGGGCGCTGTTCTCCTCCTCCTGCGTAGTCTGGGCGTCGAACTCCATCTTTGCACCGAGGGGGCCCTTTATCCTCCAGTGCGTCGTGCGTGGCCCCGTGGACCGCACCTCTTCTACGTTGGTCATGAAGTTCGGCAGGTTCTCCAGGTTCCTCCAGTAGTCGTAGACTCTGGAGACCGGAGCCTCTACCACCACGCTCGATTCGACTCGCTGAGCCATACTGCTTACCACCTTGCGTTCGCTTACGTGTAGCTGGCTGGTGTACCCCGGTTAACACATCCTTAACCGGGGGGCGAGGCCGGTAGAGGAACACGTTGACCCTTCAGTCGTTACGAGACCTTTCTCGGTCATGGCGTCAAGCTTCGGGAGAACCGTTCATGGCCGGAGAGGAGGGCGGGAGATGACGACCCGCACCTCCTCGGTCGTCACGAGACCCTCCCCGATCATCTCGTCGAGCTTCGGAAGCACGGCCTCGATCTTCTCCGGTCGATCCACCGCCATGATGACCTCGGGCAGATCCCCGGAGAGGTCCAGGATTCTCGCGGTATGTATCTGTTTGTGCGAGCCATAGCCTTCGATGCCGTGCAATACCGTAGCCCCCGAGATCCCCTCGGCGTGCAGAAGCTCGATGATGGCCAGGTGCAGCGGTTTGCGCCCGTGTCGGTCTGAATCACCTATGTATATGGTTAGCTTTGTTGCAGTCATAGATTCCATCACGTCCCTCCGAGAGCCCTGCCGAGGACCACCCCAAGGTACACGCCGACGAGTCCCGCGACGACCTGTCCGAGCGCGTTGAACGTGGCCGCCGCAAACTCCCCGCCCTGGATTAGCTGCAAGGTCTCGTTACTGTAGGTCGAGAACGTCGTATAGCCTCCCATAACGCCGACTGCCAGAAAGAGCCGCGCCCCGGCGGGGAGTTGGCCACCCCCGACTAGCGAGAGGATCACGCCTATAAGAAAAGAGCCCGACACGTTGACGATAAAGGTGCCCCAGGGGAAATCCGGGCCGAAGCGGTTCGCGACAAAGACGCCCACCAGATGGCGGGCAGCGGACCCGATCGCCCCGCCCAGAGCGACTAGCAAGACATTCACAAACCATAACCTCCCAGGGAAATCTCCCGAGCAATTGATAGGTACACGAATATGGTACAGGTGTGGGAACTGCGATCCGCTTGACCCACCCGATGAAACGGGAGATTTCCTTCTCGAGGGCGAGCAAAACGAGGAAGAGCGCCCACGGAAAGATCCACATGAGCCGGATGAACCCGAAGACCGGCTCCCGAAGTAGAAGAAGTCGAACGGCGGATACACAACCATGATGGCCGCAACCCACAGGCATAACCACCAGAGGCCGCTGATGTGCAACCCGCCGAGGTTCGTGATGCTCGCGTACGTAGAGGTAGACTTCCACGACGAACAGGTTGAAGATGCCTACGCTGCGGGGTTCGGTTTTGTACATTAGCATCACGGCGTTTACAGAAAGCACTCCCCCAACGTAGAGGAGTAGACGGCAGCCTCCTCACCAGCTTATGGATCGTGTGCGGCAGGGTGGGTCTCGTACGAATCCCACCCTGCCGAAGCCTCAATGGCCGACGATTGCGCATCGCGCTTTTGCCTATGGTCGACCATCGGCCGCTCCCACTCGGAGCCGTGGTGGTCTTTTAGCCTATCGCCCCGAGCGCCGTCTTAGCCTCCCCTCTAGGCTTGCCCAGTCCCTCACTGCACATGCGTCTCGTTGATATCCGGCTCGCCCGGAGAACGAGGAAGCTGGGCGTCGCTTCGGGTCCGGGCAGGAACCTCCGTCGGGAGGATATTGCGCTTGAAGATCTCGGTTGGCAGGTAGATCGAGACAGCGGCGTTGGGTATGTCTACCACACCGGCGACCCGGCCCTCTATCGGGGCGGTCCCGAGGATGATGTAGGCTTGCTCGTCAGTGTAGCCGAACGTCTTGAGATACTCGATAGCGTTCAAGCAGGCCTGCCGGTAGGCGGCAGTAATACTCAAGTAGCGTTGGGTGCCGTCATCCTCAACCCCAATGCCCTCGAAGACGATGTTGCTGGAGTACCTGGGCTCAAGGTGACTCATCTCGAAGATCGGCATGTGCATGGGACGGGTCATACCGTACTTCTGCATGCCGCCCTTGATCAGTTCCACCCCGAGGTCTATATACCCGGCCATCTCGATGGCCCCGCAGAAGGTGATCTCGCCGTCCCCCTGAGAGAAGTGCAGGTCCCCCAGTGAGAGCTTCGCACCATCAACATACACCGGGAAGTAGATGCGTGAACCGACCGTGAGGTTCTTGATGTCACAGTTACCCCCGTGCTCGCGCGGAGGAATCGTCCGGGCGGCCTCCCCGGCAGCCCGCTCGAACTCGCTGCCGGTCAGTGTTCCCAGCAGCGCGTTCTGCGGGAGCGGGGGGAGCGCCAGCGGTGGCACCCTATCAGGGTCTGTGTCTATGAGGGCCTGCTCGCGTTTGTTCCACTTGGCGAGGAGGTCCGCCGACGGTGCGCAGCCGATGAGCCCGGGGTGCTTGATCCCTACGAACTGAACGTCGGGTATGTGGCGGGAGCTTGCATACAGACCTCTTAGGTCCCAAATCGCCTTGTGAGCGTCGGGGTAGACGTCGGTGAGGAAGCCACCCCCATTCTGCTGCGAGAAGATACCAGTGTAGCCCCACGGCTCGTCTAGTTCTTTCGGCGTCCCCAGGTCGAGGATATCCACGACCAGCAGGTCGCCCGGCTCCGCGCCGTTGACATGGATCGGCCCACTCAGAACGTGACAGGGTGTGAGGTCAATGTCGCGGATGTCGTCCGCGGAATCGTCGTTCTTGATCTGGTTGTTGGTCCAGTCCAGACACTCGATACGAAAGTCGGTGCCGGGATCCGTCGAAGCCGCCGCCGGAATATCCGGGTGCCAGCGGTTGTGTCCGGGCACCTCCTGATCTTGCATGGGTTTGTTCAGGTCTATCTTGAATAGAGTTTCGGCCATCGACTCCTCCTATCGTCCCCGGATGTAGCTCCCTTTTAAGAGAGCACGCAATACCCCTTGCCTTTGCCGGCTGCTAACCCTGGCTATTCTCCTTTCCCCTTAAGGTGCTTCCCCTAAAGCACCAGTGCCACATACTACAGAGAGCCAAAATTCGCGTCAATACAGCTTGCGTGATCGTGGTCAAATATAGTAAGTCCGTGATCGGTGCGAAGGTTGTAGTTATGATTAAATCGTGCCGCACGGCGTTCGGGGACGTGCAACGCGTAAGGGATAGGAGAGATGAGATGCCGGTCTACGACTTTGTCTGTGAGGATTGCGGGTCATTCGAGCAGCAGCGCTCGTTCGCTGAGGCGGGCGACCCGATGACGTGCCCCTCTTGCGGGGGAGAGGCGAGGCGCGTCTATTCGATGCCAAACACCAAAAGGGTTTCCACCGCCCTTTCCGGCGCTATGAACCGCGCCGAGAAGAGCGCCCACGAGCCAGAGGTAGCGCGGCGACCCGTGGAGGGCAAGGGATCCGGTAAAAAGCACCACCATAACCACGGAAGGCCCTGGATGATGGGCCACTGAGGCCTCCCTGGAAGAAGGGGCGATACCGGTGAGGCGCCGTCTTGTTCCAGCGACGATCGTCAACATCAGCTATGACGTTGCTCTTAGAGCGTGTTTTGCAGAGTTGAAAGTTAGGCTAGTTGAATGGGCATCAA
>CADCVE010000012.1 GCA_902806065.1 uncultured Rubrobacteraceae bacterium
GTCATGTTGGCGAGGACGGAGGGGCTACCGGGGCCGGTAATGGTAAACATGTTCGGGAAACCGGCGGTCTGGAGGCCGAGGTACGTGCGCGGACCGCTCTCCCACTTCTCCTTGAGCGGCGTACCGCCTTTGCCGTGGATGTTGAGGTTCAAAAGAGGACCCGTTATGGCGTCGAAGCCCGTGGCAAACACGATGGCGTCCAGCTCGTACTCTGCCTCCGTCGTGCGGATACCCTTCGGGGTGATCTCTTCGATCGCCGAGTCCCTAACGTCTACCAGGGCGACGTTGTTGCGGTTGTACGTCTCGAAGTAGCAGGTGTCGACCGGCGGGCGCTTCGACGCGTAGGGATGATCGCGAGGCGTCAGCTTCTCGGCGGTCTCCGGATCCTCGACCGTATCTCGGATCTTGTCGCGGATGAACTCGGACGCCGTATCGTTGGCTTCCTTGTTGGTCAGCAAGTCGTGGAAGGTGGCCCTGAACGCCAAGCCTCCTGTCTCCCAGGCATCCTCATACCTAACCCGACGCTCCTCCTCCGAGAGATCCAGGGGTGACTCCTCGCCGATATCGAAGGGATGAGCGTTGATCGACTCGTGCTGCTTGCGTCGTATATCGTCGTAGTTCTCCTTGACATACTCCTCGAATTCCGGATCCATCGGAGCATTCCGCGCGGGGACGCTGTAGTTCGCGGTCCGCTGGAAGACGGTGAGGCGGTCCGCCTCCTTGGCGATCTCCGGGATGGCCTGGATGCCGGTCGAGCCCGTGCCGACGACGCCGACCCGCTTGCCGGCGAAGTCGACGCCCTCGTGCGGCCAGTTGCCGGTGTGGTACCACTCGCCCTCGAAGCTCTCGAGACCCTCGATATCTGGTGTGTTCGCGGCGGACAGGCAACCCACAGCGGTGATAAAGAACTGCGCCGAGAAGATCTCGCCGCCTTCCGTGCGGATCTCCCACCGGTTCGTTTCCTCGTCGAAGCGCACCTTAGTCACGCGCGTTTGGAGCTGTATGTCGTTACGCAGGTCGAACTTGTCGGCCACGTAGTTGAGGTAGCGCATGATCTCGGGCTGGGGGGCGTACCGCTCAGTCCAACTCCATTCCTGCTGCAACTCTTTAGAGAACGAATACGAATAGTAGTAGCTCTCCGAATCGCAGCGGCAGCCCGGGTAGCGGTTCCAGTACCACGTGCCGCCCACGCCGTCGCCCCTCTCCAGAACCCGGGTCGAGAGCCCGAGCTTGTCGCGCAAGCTGTGGAGCATGTACAGTCCCGAGAACCCCGCGCCGACGACGATCGCGTCGAACTCCTTTACGACCGGCTCCGCGCCGGCTTCCCTGGTGTTCTGTTGCACGCTGCTAGACACGTCTTTCTCCTCCTGGTTGGGGTTCGGTATGTATCGTCTCTACATCGGCATCCCGCCGGAACCGCCCGTTTTTCTCGGCCGTCACGGCCTGGTCTGGTTCTGGGTGCAGGGTCCTGGTCTCCGCCGTGCCTCGTATGGCCTCTCGTGCGCGAGGCGGTGGTCGATGATCTGGGCGATCGAGACCATCTTCAGCCCGTGTCTCGCTGCGAAATGCCTCAGATCCGGGACCCGGACCATGGTCCCGTCGCCGTTCATCACCTCGCATATGATCCCGGCTGACGAGAGCCCGGCGAGCCGCGCCAGGTCCACTGCGGCCTCGGTGTGGCCCGCGCGCTGCAACACCCCGCCTGGCTTTGCCCTCAGGGGGAAGACGTGGCCCGGCATCACGAGGTCGCCGGGGCCACTACTGGGGTCCACGGCCACTCGGACGGTGCGGGCCCGGTCGGCGGCGGAGATCCCCATGGTTACGCCTTCTCTGGCCTCGATGGAGACCGTGAAGGCTGTTCCCAGCTGGGCTTCGTTGTGTTCGACCATGTCCGGAATCCCCAGACGCTCTACCATGCCGGGGGACATGGGCAGGCGAACTAGACCCCGGCCGTGGACCGCCATGAAGGCAATGTCTTCGGGAGTGCCGAGCTCGGCGGCCATCGTCAGGTCACCCTCGGCTTCCCGGTCCTCGTCGTCGCAGACGACGACCATCCTGCCGCGCCGCACGTCCTCTACAACGCTCTCCACGGAGGCGAAGCCGTAACTACTCATAGCGGGGCAATTGCTTGTACGCATCCGAGATCCTCGGCAAGTCCAGCTTACGCGGAAGACTTTACGCCGAGGGCCTGACGCATCTGCGTTGCTGCATCTTCGATGGCTTGCTTACCTTTGTCCATTATTCCGCTGCGGGTAACGAACCCGTGGATCTGTCCATCATAGCGTTTGACCGTTACGTCGTTCCCGGCTTCTCGCAAGAGTTCGGCGTAGGCCTCCCCTTCGTCTCGCAGGGGATCGAACTCCGCCGTCACCACAAAGGTGGGCGGAAATCCACTCGCGTCTTCCACGAGCAGCGGGGAGGCGCGCATGTCGCGTCCGATGTCCTCGCTCTCGAGGTAGTGGCCCCAGAACCACCGCATCATGTCGGTGGTGAGGAAGTAGCCAGTACCGTTCTCTCGGTACGAATTTGTCTCGTAGTCTAAGTTCGTCACCGGATAGAAGAGCAGTTGAAAGGCTAGATCCGGCGTGCCGTTGTCGCGGGCCACCACCGAGACCGCCGCCGCCAGGTTGCCCCCGGAGCTATCCCCGCCGACGGCGATCCTTCGCGGGTCCACGTTCAGCTCGGCAGCGTTGTCGGAGACCCACTGCGTGGCCGAATAGCAGTCCGTGAGCGGGGCAGGAAACTTGTGCTCCGGTGCCAGACGATAGTCGACCGAGACCACCACCGCGCCTACCCGGTTGGTAAGCATGGTACACGAGGGGTCTACCATCTCCAGATCGCCGGCCACCCAGCCACCCCCGTGGAAGTACACCAGCGCGGGGAACGGGCCTGTGCCTTCGGGGGTGTAGACGCGGATCGGGATGTCGCCGAGGGGACCCGGAATCGTGCGGTTCGTTATGCTGCCCACCGGCTCCGGATCGCCTGCCGACTCCTCGACGGTCGCCGCCAGTGCCGCCCGCGCCTCGGTCGGGGTCATCTCGTTTAGGGGCGGGCCGCCTGCCTCCTCCAACCGCTGGAGGAAGGCTTCCGCTTGTTCGTCAAGCGGCATATCTTCCTCCCTCTAAATCCTTGAGGTCCAAACACAGCATGCGTTGGAACACGACGTTTTCATGCGTTCTCTCTACCTGCCTACAAAAGAAGGTTTCCTCGAACCAGAACGGACTTCTTCTACCCCCAGTTAAGTTTGGCGCTTCGCGTGATCCCATCTCCCGCAACTTACCCCCATTCCATCGGAAAAGCGAAGCACTCCCTTGCGAACGCCTCGCCTGACCGAACCTTACCCTCTAAAGACATTATACCGAACGTACGGTATAATTCAAGGGTGGAGATGTGAGCCAGGGCGCCATCGAAGGAGAGATTTTCGACTGCACGGTTGGTTTATTCGGTTAGGGATCGTGAACAATAGGAAGCTTGCGCTCGCAATGCGTAGCGTACCTGAGCTTCGAGAGGCGGAGTTTTCTTTTGCGAAGAACGGATAGGTTGGTGCAGGAGGGTGCGTAGCGCGCCAACAGGGCTACAATCTCGCCTGCGCTACGAAAAGCGTAGGCAAGAGATAGCAGACGTTGCGGCTCGCGTGTTTGCTGAGCGAGGCTATCATGATGCTTCTGTCGCAGATTTGGTCGCCGCAACGGGCTTGCAGCGTGGAGGCTTGTACCATTACATTAACGGCAAAGAAGAACTCCTTGTTCTTATACACCAACGCTTCATCGAGCCGCTGCTAGAAGAATCTCGGGCCGTATTGGCCACCGATGACCCCCCCGATGCGACGCTTCGCGCGCTGGCGCACGTACTTCTAAAGACCGTGGAACGGCACCGCGACCAGGTCGCCGTATTCCTCCGGGAATGGCGCAACATCAAGGACGATCAGGCCTGGGAGACTGTTGCTTCGGCCAGGAAAGAATACGAAGAGATCGTGCTGCAGGTGTTGCAACGCGGCTCGGACGAGGGCATGTTCTCGGTATCGGACCACAAGGTAGCGGCAATGGCTCTACTGGGCATGATCAATTACACGTATCAGTGGTTCGATCCCGATGGTCGCGTCGGCGCCGACGAGTTAGCGGACCAGATGAGCAGCATCTTCTTGCACGGCGTAATGGACATCTGTTGATGATTCGAGGCCCTCGACAGAGTAACCAGGACCGTACGGCGGCAAGCTTAAGCCTTATTCTTCCTCGCTCCGTCCAACTCGAAAAAGAAAAGCGTGGCGTCTGTGTAGTGGACACACACCAATGTTACGCGCGCCCCCACCTCCGGCTCGACGGCATCGAGCAACCGGGAGCCTAGCCTCAGTCCTTCGTCGAGATCGACGACGCAGACCGTGTATGGTAGCTCTTCCCCGAAGACCTTTGGTCCGGCCCAAACCTTGGAGTAAGAGTACAAGGTTCCTCTGCCGCTCAAGGGCTGCCAAGATAGACATGACGAGAAGCAATTGGGGCAGATAGCTTTGGGCGGGAAGGCTGTGTCCCCGCAATCCCGACAGCGGGTCGTGGTGAGACGCCCATCTCCAAGCGCTTCCCAGAATGGCCTCGTGGCGTCGCTAATCCGGGGCGGATAAGGAGCAGGGCGATCGACACGTACGGAGCGCAAGCTCACCCTCCCTTTCCGAAGACGTGGACGAGGGCTGCGTTGTAGTTACCGAGCTCGGCACTGGTCAGCGCAAATTCGGCGTCCCTAACCTGGCGTCCGGCGGCCTCTCCCCGGAGTTGTTGGACGACCTCCACCACGTTGTATAGCGGCGTAACAAGCGGCGGGTGGCCGCGCGAGAGCAAGCCGCCGGAGGTGCAGAGGGGGATGCTGCCGCCCAGCGCCGTCTCGCCTCGTTCCGCCCACATGGCGCCCTGGCCCTCCGGACAAAGCCCGAGCGCCTCGCTGACCAGCACCTCGACTATCGTGCATGGGGCGTAGAGCTCGGCGACGTCGATGTCTTCAGCTGAGATGGCGGCATCCTCGTACGCGAGCCTGGAGGCCTGCCTCGCGGCCTCGAGTCGGATCATCGAGCTGGGTTTATCTGAGATCTGGTGCGCGCCCTCGTGGAAGAACCCACGCCCGCGCACGACAACGTAAGGCTTACCTAATTTCTCCGCCGTCTCCAAATCGGAGAGGATCACCGCCACGGCCCCGTCGGAGCGGGGCGGGACCTCGAGGAGCCCCAACGGCTCCACGATCGGTCTGGCGTTTAGCACTTCCTCCAGAGTCAGTTCGTCTTTGTACTGGGCGATGGGGTTCAAGCTCGCGTGGCGCCGGTTCTTTACCGCAACGGAGGCCAACTGCGTCCTCGTCGCACCGTGCTCATGCATGTAACGGACCGCGTCCATCGCGTACCAGGAGATAGGTGTGAACCCAAACGGCGCCTGAAAGTCCACATCCCCCACGGCGCGCATCGTCAGGTCCATATGCTCCGCCGACGGCACCTGCGTCTCCATCGAGACGCCCAAAGCCACACAGACGTTGCATTTTCCGAGCAGGATCTCGTCGACTGCCTTGTCGAAGGCGAACCCGCCCGTCATGCCGTCGCCGACAACCTCCATCACCGTTGCGGCGCTTTGCACCCTCAAGTGTCCGGCCATGAAGGTCGCGAAATACCTCTGCTTGGTGTAGGTCCTCGGGTGCGAGAAAACAAGCCCGCCGATGTCCTCCTTCTGCACTCCGGCGTCCTCGAAGGCCAGTGCCAACGCCTCGAGGAGCAACTCGTGGTCCAACACGTCCTTGTACTTGCCGATCGGCACCGCGCCGATCCCGATCACGGCGATCCGCTCGTGCACTACCGGTGCTCCTCCCGCTCCAAAAGCCGCTCTCGCAACCTGAACTTCTGGAGCTTGCCCGACTCGGTCATGGGGAAATCGTCGACTTCCTCCACCCTCCGGGGGATCTTGAACCCCGCCACCTTATCACCAAGGTATTCGCGCACCTCCTCGACATCCAAGGCAAAACCGGGCCTGGTCCTTACAACGGCGACCGGTACCTCACCGTAGGTTTCGTCCGGCATGCCCACCAGGGCTACCTGCTCCACAGCAGGGTGTTCGTAGAGCACACCTTCCACCTCTTCCGGTGAGAAGTTTTCTCCGCCGACCCGGATGATCTCCTTGTAGCGCCCGTGGTAGTAGAGGTAGCCGTCCGCGTCCATGCTGCCCATATCGCCGGTACGGAACCATCCGTCCTCGAGGAATACCGCGTCGGTTTCGTCGGGCTTGCCGTAGTACCCGAGCATCACGTTGTAGCCCCTGGTCACTATCTCGCCCTTCGCCCCGGGCGGCAGAAACTCTGAGTTGTCCGGGTCCAAGACGCCGATCTCGCAGCCCGGATGGGCCCTACCGCACGAGGATAATCTCTTTTCCAGGGGATCGTCCAGGTCGCAGATGGCGACGTTGGGCGACGTCTCGCTCGTGCCGTAGATGCACAGTATATCTGCAATCCTCATCTCCTCCTGCACCAACCTAACGGTCTCCGGGGAGCCGGTCATCCATCCGGTGCGCACCGTGGAGAAGTACTCCTTGTCGAAGTGCTCGAGGTTGCGCACCATCAGAAACAGGGACTCTATGCCGCTGTACGTAGTGCATCCGTGCTGCGCGACCATCTCAAAAGCCACGGCGGGGTCAAAGCGGTCCAACGCATAGAAGGGGACCCCGAAGATCAGCGACAGCAAGACCTGCATGGTCACCCCGCCGATGTGGAAAAAAGGACCTCCGCAGAACACCTTGTCCTCGGGACCGATGTGCATCCTGTCTCCAACGATGTACGCGTTGTGCAAGAGCCCGTAGTGGGTGAGGAGCGCGCCCTTCGGGAAGGAGGTGGTGCCGGAGGTGTATTGGATGAGTACCGGGTCCATATTTCGGCACTCGGCCGCCGGCAGTTCTCCCTCCCAAGATACGGCCTTCTCCCAGGGATGCGCCCCCGCCGGCACGTCGCCACCGACCCACACGATCTGCTCTAACGAAGCTATCTTCTCGCCGTCTTCCCGGGTTCCGTCTCCTTCAAGGTTCGGGAACCAACGGGCCACTATGTCGCGGTACTCCGTCTTCGCGAACGAGTTCTGTGTGATCAAGACTCTGCTCCCAGACTGCCGCAGAACGTACGCGGCTTCGCTCTCCTGAAAGCGAGCGTTGATGGGCACTAGAATGGCTCCGATGGTACCGACCGCCAGTAGCGAGACTACCCACTCGAAGCTGTTGGGCAGCCAGATCGCCACCCGATCACCCCGCTCAATCCCGATCTCGGTCAGGTAGCCGGCGAAGCTTCTGGAAGCGTCGAGCAGATGACCGTAGCTGAACCTCCGATCTCCTATAACGCAGGCTAGATCCTCCCGAGGGTAGGATCCGATCCGCTCCACCAACAGCTCGATAGTCTCGGGGTGGTTCACTCTACCTCCTTGCTCCGAAACCTTTTCACAAACTCGACGCCAAGCGCCGCGATCCTCCCGAGCCCAAACAGGCTAACTTCCCAGGTAAGGCTTCGCGCCCGCAATCATCCGGCGCAAATCCGTGAGCCACACAAAAACATGCTGCGTTGACTCCACCTCGCCCCGCATAAGTTGACGCAGGGAACGACCTTTGTTACTTTGCATCTTATACCGTCTGTTCGGTACAAGATATAGGGGAAAGCGATGGGAACAGGTTTAATAGGCGCTGTTGGAAGGGTCTGTTACATCATTGTTCCGCAGCCTGCTTGTTTAGGAGATAGGAGAGCTTGTGGAGAGTGACGAGAGGTCGAACCTGTCCGAGCGGGAGGGTGTCGAGCGGTCGGGCACTACCGGTGCTGCTACCCGAAAGCGCAAGGAGTGGGATCGGGTAGCGCAAACGCCGGCCTTCAAGGACCTTATGCAGCGCAAGAAGGCGTTTCTAGTCCCCGCGGTGATCTTCTTTCTGGTGTTCTACATGTCCCTACCGGTCTTGGCGGGGTTCACCACGGTGCTCGACGGGCCAGCCATAGGAGAGATGACCTGGGCGTACGTCTTCGCCTTCGCCCAGTTCCCCATGACCTGGATACTATGCCATCTCTACAGGAACCGGGCCAACAAATGGGACCGCCTCATTGACAAAGCGCGACAAGAGGCCTCCAAGGAAAGGACGACGTCGTGACCGCAGACGCCACCACCATCGCCATTTTTGTGGGGATCGTCGCCATAACATTGGGCATCACGGCCTGGGCGGCCAGAAGCAACAAGAGCACCAGCGACCACTACGTTGCCGGGGGTGGGATCAAGGGTTGGCAGAACGGCCTGGCCATAGCCGGGGACTACATGTCTGCCTCCACGTTCCTCGGGGTCGCGGGGGCCATATCACTGACCGGCTTCGCTGGCGCCGGCGTCTACACCGCGGTGGGCGGCCTGGTCACCTACCTCCTCGTGCTCTTGCTGGTCGCGGAGCCGTTGAGAAACCTGGGCAAGTACACCATGGCGGACGTGCTTGCGAGCCGCTTTAGCACAAAGGGGGTCCGCTCCGTGGCGGCCCTCAGTACGGTAATCGTAAGCATCATGTACATGATCGGCCAGCTCGTCGGCGCGGGCTCGATCATCCAGCTCCTGATAGGCATCAACTACACCGTGGCCGTCATTTCCATAGGGTTCCTGATGGCGATCTACATCGCGTTGGGCGGCATGTTGGCTACCACCTGGATCCAGATCGTCAAAGCCATACTGCTCATAAGCGCGATCTTGGTTATGGTGGTGCTCGTGCTGGCCAGGTTCGACTTCAACCCGATCGTCCTCTTTGGCGAGGTGGCCAATCAGATCGGAAGGGACGCGCTCAGACCCGCGCACGGGATCACCGAAAGCTTGAACTGGGTATCCTTCAACCTGGCCCTGGTGCTTGGCACGGCCGGGCTGCCGCACATCCTGATCCGGTTCTTTACTGTCCCCGACGCGAAGACGGCCCGCAGCTCGGCTACTTGGGCCATCTGGATCATCGGCCTCGTACTTTTGACGTTGCCGATCATCGGCTACGGGGCTGCTCTCCTGGTCGGTCAGGAGGGCATCGCGAACGCGAGCGAGGGAGGTAACCTGGCGGCCCCGCAGTTGGCCGAAGTACTCGGTGGGTCCGTTTTCCTGGCCTTCGTCTCGGCGGTTGCCTTCGCTACGATCCTGGCCGTGGTATCCGGGCTGGTGATCGCGGCTTCGGGCGCCTTTGCCCACGACTTCTACAACAACGTGATACGCAACGGCGAGGCGAGCGATCGGGAACAGCATAACGCCGCCCGCCTCACCGCCGTCCTCGTTGCCGTACTCTCGATAGTGCTCGCGCTGGGGGCGCAGAACGCCAACATCACCGTCCTGGTCGTCCTGGCTTTCGCGGTGGCGGCGAGCGCGAATGTCCCGGTGATCCTCTTGACGCTGTTCTGGAAGAGATTCACCACCGCCGGGGCGATCACCGGCATGGTGACCGGCATAGTGTCCTCCGTGGGGCTCGTCTTGATAGGTACTAACGTAATGGGAGAGAACGCGCTCTTTCCCCTCGGGAACCCGGCATTGGTCTCCGTGCCGCTCGGCTTCCTCGGCTGTTACCTCGGTACCGTGTTGAGCGGATCGCGCGCGCGGGAGGAAAGCGAGCGGGGTGAGCAGGTGACTTACGAAGAGATTTACGTCCGTTCCAATACCGGTATCAGCGACATAGAGGAGGAGATTGATACGGAGACGGCGCAACGTTCGCGGGTCTGACAGGCATCCTGCTGTGCACTAACGGCTCGAAACCGCGTATGGGCATGCGTGGCTTGTCGCTCCTGGTGGTGACCATAGCCGATCAGAGTTGGAGCTTAGCGTGGGAAGATTAGGGTCTCCTGGGCGCGAACGATGGCGGCGCACGTCTACCCCAATATGGTACGGAGTAGCAGGCACGGAAGGACGAATAACTTGGTTACTGTAGACGTGGCGGCCCCGCTTGATACCGACTACTACGTTCTCGACGAGTTCCTGATAGACGAGGAGAGCGAGGTTCGGAACAGAGTCTGGGTGTTCGCGGTCGCAAGCTTATCCCGATTGTTAACAAGTACTGTGATAAGGCACAGTTAGTTACCCTTCGAACTCGTCCCCAAATTCGCCGGGCTGGTTTTAGCCGGCGGTACCGTAAAGGGATGAACATGAGCCGGTAGTTCGAAGCTTGGATACCACTGCGGGGAAAGGCACGCTACTCCGTCGACACGCGCTGCAACCGTTGAGCACGGGCTGAGTGTCTACCAATCCACGGGGGGGAAGAGGCGCTCCCGCTGGAAGTGAGCAATCCACTTGCGGAACATGTCTTCGGTGTCAGTGCAGTCCTGAAACCCGGCTTTGCGGAGCTTGATCGTGCTTACGAGCGCCGGCGGCGGTGCTTCTTTGAGACCTACGCCGAGGAGGAAATCAGCGTAGTAGAAAGATTGCCCGACGAACTTGTCAAGGCTCAGCGGGGCACGGAGATTAAACTTCTGCACGATCTCCTCCCAGGCGTCTTGCCGTTTGGACATGTCCTCAACCATCGACGTCGGCCTGTCTTCCCCGACCGCCATCCCAAAGGCGTCAGCCAGAGTGGCCCAGACATTCTGCCACATGAATACGTCCCCATTCGTAATATTGAAGTATTCGTTTCGGGCTTCGGGCGTTGTGACTGCCCAGTTTATCGCCCGGGCGATGAGATCCGCGTCCACGGCCTCCAGTACGAACGGTGGGCCGCCCGGGTAGTCTAGCGGTAGCCCAGCGTGTCGCTGTAAGGCGGCATATACGCCGAGAGCCGGTATCGCGTTCATGTTGCTGCCCAGCGCTTCTCCGAAGACCGCCTGAGGCCGCAGGATCGTCCAGTTCCACCTGCTTCCGCTCTCCTGCTTCTCGCGCAGGTAGTCTTCCTGCAGCCAGTAGAAGTTCTCGTGCCGGTGGCGCGGGTTCCTCTCCTTGCCCGGCACCGCCATCGAGCCGAGATGCACTCCATAAGCTTTCGTGCCCTGCATGAGCGTTACGTGCTCAAGTCGAGTCGCTGCTTCCTCCAAAGGATCGAGGAGGTTCGAGAGCATCGTCAGATTCGTCTCCATTTGGTCGCGCTCTCGCCACCCCGCAACGAGACCCGGCTTTTCATAGACTGCGGCGTAGATCAAGTGGGTGACCTCTCGCATCTGCGAGAATACCTTAGCGCACTCCTCCCGGTCTTGGAGATCCACCGCGACATGCTCCCCTTCGTGGGGGAGTTGTAGGGTACGCCGCGACACGCCCAGTGCGTCCCATCCCGGGAGTTTGGAGAAGTGCTTTGCCGCCGCAAGGCCGACGACGCCCGAGTCGCCTGCAACGAGAACCTTTTTGCGCTCCACGTGTCACCTCCACCAACCGAGGTGTAAACAACCCACAAGTTCCGCTGAGGAGGCGCAACGCTTCACTCAGGACGACACTCTCCCCGAGCTTTAGCTCGAGGGTATCCTACCAGACCACCTCATGACGTCTGCGACCCATGACCAGAGCAAGGCTGGCGGAAGCTTGAGGGTATTGAAGGCGCAGCGGTGCCCTCCTGAAGCTATCGTGAGCTATTCGCAAATTCCCGGATACGTTAATCCTCCCCTCGTATCCTACGAGATACTCGGAGGCCAGACCGGAGAGGCCTTCTCACTCTACGTGGAACACTTCCTTTGCCCAACGCTCGAGCGCGGTCAGATCGTGGTATGGACAATCTGCAAGTACACAAGATGTGAAGGGTTAGGCAGTTGATCGAGGGGAGTGGTTGCTAGCTTGTATTCCTGCCGTCCTACTCTTCGGACTTCAATTCCATAGAAGAGGCCTTCTAAGATCAAGACGATCTTGAGGAATGCTAAAGTCCGAAGCTTTAAGGCGCTCCGCGCGGTGACGAGGCAGGACGCTCTCGGTTCTTCGCCCACTGCGGATACGGAACGCCGCTGGTGCATTCAACATGAAAACCGCTGTAGGTGGCACCGTTTGTGCCCTAGTCCTACAATGTGCTTCCGAGTGACGGGAACGTGAAGTGGCTCACTATCGTCGATGGCGGAGAGCAGTAGATCCGAGCATGCTGAGCGCCTCCTCGATGTCGAGCCTCCGGTAAGTCTCGAGCGGTACGCTATCCTCGAACAAGCCTTTGCGCCCAGCCCACACGTTATCTCTCATACCTTGATCTACTTCCTCCGACTGCTCCAGCACGGCGGAGACATACGCCTCGGTCGTCTTGTTGCCAGAAACTTCCACGTCGGCATCGCTTACCCGACCTCGGGGCGAATAGGCGAGAGCCGTGAGAACGCGGCTGCTGGCGAGGGTCGGGCGCTCGAAAGCCGGATCCCCAGGCTCGACATCCTCGACTAACAAGCGGGTTACGGCGCGGTCGTTAATCGCCCGCAGAATCTCCTCCGGATCGTCTTCTACGACTACCTCCTTGTGAGACGGGAAGATGTCGAGCATCTTGTGGTTGCCGAACGAGCCGCCGACATGGAAAAGAAAGTAGTCTGGGTAGACAAAGAATTCCTCGCCTTTCGCGCGCTGGATGTCGTAGAAGGCGGTTACAGTTGCAAGGATCAGTGCACTGGCGCCCACTGCCCCGCATGGCCGACGCATGACGAGGCCGAGCCTATCGCGTTCTTCGAACCCAGGGAACACGTCGCTGATCTCGCTCCTCCGGCCTCCAACCGTGAGCTCGAACATGGAGCTAGCAAGTTCTTCTGCGGTATGTATTTCGATCTCCTTCCCCAACCAGACTCTTTGAACAACCCTTGTTGAGATTGTAGGCTATGCCCCAGAATGGGTACAGCCAACATGCGCATAAAGCCGAAATTCATGATGAAGTGGACGAGCTACATGAGCAAAAGGCGATCAGATAGGGGCACTGCGCAGCAGTATGGCCCCGAGGTAGCTGCTTGGCTCTCTATTCATTGAGAATGACCTACCACAATAAAGAATAAACATATCGCAGTGCGCGTCGGCGAACCTGAAGAAGTCTCGTTTGCTTCGCCACCTCGGTCACTGCGCGAGTACGGCTAGCGTTACGACCTCGCTATCTGAAAGCCGCGACGCGCGGCTGGGTTTGCGCACGGCTGATGGTTGCTCGGTCCGTCACCAATCGTCCACGAGCACGAACAGGGAAACGAGCAAGTCTTCGAGGACCATGGATACCGCCTTTCGTCTCGTGGCCTTCAGGCGGAGGCGACGAAACCCTACGAAACGGGGCGCTGTACCAGGGTTCCCTCGCAGCCGGGCCGTGCGGAGAGGTCGACCGTACGCTTCTCGGTTAGAAGTCCGTGTCAGTCATCGAACCCCGCCCAAACTTTCGCCATCCCTAACCCAACCGGCGCAAATTCCCGCCGGTGTCGGCTTATTCGCGGTGTCTCGAAGTCGAACGCCTCAGCTGACCGCGTCCATCTCGTGGGCCAGCAGGAAACAAAACCTAAAAGGAAGAAGAAGTGATCCGTCATGCTCTGCTACGGAGCCACCGCCAACTCGGCGATACGGCTCGCCAAGGCTTGCGGCTGGTCCTCCGGGACAAACGTGCGTGAACCGGGTAAGAACTCCAGTCGGGCGTCGGGGAAGTCTCGTTGGAGGCGGTGGGCAAGACGCGAGAGGAAGAAGATATCGTCCTCGCCCTATACGATCAGCACCGGACGGACGAAGGAAGGGAAGCTCTTCGCGGCCTCCAGCGTGTCCTGGTTAGAGACGGCTCCCAGAAACCGCGTCGTGTCACGTCTTACTCCGGCGTCCCACACGAACGAGGAGAGGTAGACGTCGAGTGTAGTCTCGTCCACGCGGCGCTTGGCGACGGCCATAGGAGTAGACGTTGTGCGGGACGGTGCTTGAGGGCCCACGCGAGTAAGCTGGAGAAACGTTCCCCGAAAAGCCGAGCCCCGTATTGGAAAGGCTTTGTGAGCAGGGGAAAGAAGGCCTCGTAGGCATCGCAGTTGGTGAGCACTAGGCACCCGATGCGCTCGGGGTGCTCCGCAACGACGATCTGGTAGATGGCGTCTCGAGTGTCGTTGTCCACCAGCGTCACGTCGCGCGGATTCAGAGCTTCCATGAAATCGGCGACGCTCCGGACCAACCCCCACGGACTGAGATCCGCGCTTGGGTCCATTAGAACCGAGTGGCTGCCGAGCGGAAGATCGGGCACCACGCACCGAAACTTACCCGACTGGAGCGAAACAACATCCCGCTAGAGCGTGCCGTTCGCGAAGATGCCGTGGACGAAGAGGAGCGCTGGACCCTCATCTTCCTCACGGTAGCGAATCAACCTTGTTCGCGTCTTAACCTTCGCCGCCTGTTGGAATCTAACATTGCGCTATTAAGGTCGTTGCCCGAGGTTGACTTGAATGTTCGTCTGTAAGCTGAGAATACTGGTCTGAAGCCGACGAAGGCGGGCGCTCATCTATCGAGGGGCAACACTACGCTCACAGCCTCCCTGAAGGTGAGGGCATAGGGGAGCCATATTGGCTATAGAAGTGTATAGTCGCAGCCTCGAGAGCACTGTATGTGCAGCAACCGTGCAGAAACCGAGTGAATAACCTGAAACCTGGGAAAAATATTATGTAATAAATATGCGAATTTGCAGCCATTTTGCATACTTCGGAAAGGTGCAGCAAAGTGTGGTGTCGTCTTTGCACAGCGGAGTTCAGGGCCTCGAACCTCCTCGTCTACACGTTACAAAAGTACTACCCTATAAGAATCGCGGTTCTACCTCTTCCTGCCCTTCGGTATAGTCCCCTTCCCTAACCCAGAGTTGTAACCAATAGTAGGCCACAAATTCGAGTCCTACTAAGCACTAGTGAGAGCCTACTTGGACGTGAGACTTCCTAGATGTCACGAGAGGTAGAGCCCATAGGCACCTTCTCGAAGCGCACCTCTCGCGCACCCTCGGCCAGCAGGGCGTAGAACCTCACCTCAGGTGTGTTTGTCTTCTGGAACCGATATAGTCGTCTTCGTGACCATCCGCCTCGGTCGCCTCTCCGAGAGGCTGAAGAAGGACGAGGAGGAGGGCCGGTAACCTCGCTCCCCCGGTTTAGAAGTACCCGTGATGTGTAGAGGTCGAACCCGTGAGGGGCCTGAGGGAGAACTGGTGGGTATTCCTCGCGCTGGCCGGCTTCCTTGGGTATCTGGAGCCGCTGCCATCCTGTCTCCGGCTGCTGAACTTGCTCTTTTTATGGCCGTTGCTGCGCGCTCTCTTTCGCCGCGAGAGGCAGCCTGAAGGCGAGAAGGTGCCTGAGGCACCGCTCCCACCGGCAGCAGACGGGAAGGTGCTCTTTTGGGGGCGCTTTACCGCTTCCATGATCCTGCTGTTTCTCCGGCCTCCGGCGCTCGCGGGTCAACTACTGCAATTCCTCGGGGGCCGACGCGCCGCCCCCAGGGCGCTCGAAAGTGTTTCCTCCTACCAGCAAAAGGCGCGCTACTCGTTGCCTTTCTCCGGCGAGTGGTACGTCCTCAACGGTAGTCCCGACGAGGGGAGCAGCCACTCGTGGGACGTCGTCGCCCACCGATACGCCTACGACTTCGTGGTCGCCGACGGGGCCTTGCGTCGCTGGCGGGAGGAAGCCAAAGGACGAGAGCTCGGAGACTACCTGTGCTATGGCGAACCGATTCTCGCCCCTTCCAACGGGGTGGTCGTCGCGGCGGAGGATGGGATCCGGGACGCCCCACGTCCCGGCACCGGTTGGGCGGACCCGTTCGCGCGGCACATCGCAGGCAACCACGTGGTCATAGAGCACGCCGAGGGGGAGTATTCCTTCCTGGGGCATCTGATCCCCGGTAGCATCCCGGTCAACGAGGGAGACCGGGTGTCTCTGGGACAAGAGGTTGGACGCTGGGGCAACTCGGGTAACTCCTCCGAGCCGCACCTGCACTTTCAGGTGCAGGTGCGGGCCAACTTCTTCGAGGCAGTTGGGCTGCCGGTAGCATTCGACAGCGTTTCGGTGGACGGGAACGAGCCTGTACCCAACCGTTACCTTCAGCGCAGCACACGCGTCCGCCGAGCCTGACGCTACCGGCCCAGGAGAGGGCACACGCGAAACCTTTGTCGTACGCGCAGATCAGGCGCAGGAAGCTTTATCGTTCGCTTGGGGCCGGGGAATGACGGAGGGAAGCTTAGCCTCTCCCGGCCACGACTCCCCTCTCTCGCAAGCATCCTGTGTTCGGTCTACTACTTGAAGTCATCTGGGGAGACCCGGTTCATCCAGTCCTTGAACTTG
>CADCVE010000013.1 GCA_902806065.1 uncultured Rubrobacteraceae bacterium
TAGAAGCCATCTCATAAATACTCATCCTGCTGGCAACGGCGTGCTCTCAGGAAGCACCGACCTTCCAAAACGGCTGAAAAGCGTCGTTCTTGCGTTGGCCGGAATGTCCTGCTCACCCCTCGTTTCTATTTATGAGATGGCTTCTAATCTCTCTCGGGGTGGATGGCATGTTTACCAACTTCCCCGACCGCCTGGAAAGATTGCTGGGTAAGGATGCCGCGAACGGCAAGACCGCAGCGAAGCGAGCAGCCAACGCTTATACAGCCTGCCGCGCAGAGATCTAGATCAGGAAGGCTTTCGTAGGGCCGGGCTTCCACATGGAAGCCCGGCCTTTTGCAAGCATTTGAATCGAGCTCTATTGCCGCACAACCCGGGACTCCATCTTCTTACCTACAGCAATTCTCAAAACAAGTCTACGACTGTTCCTCCAAGCTCTACTTGTCATGCTGTTAGCTCAGTCGTTCACGTAAGGCGGTACTCGTAGATCTTTCGCAGTTCAGGCTCCCCGGAGCTACCCAGAACGGCTTTTTCGAAGAGAAGTTTGGCGTCCTTGCCGTTTAACTTCAGGGTTGCGATCTGGTTCTCGAACCAGGGTTCTTCGTGGGTCAGGCGCCAGCTCATCCCTTCTCCGCCGACTCCGGCGAGACGGGCCAGGAAGCGCCCGGCAAGCTCGCCCGTTTTGGTCCAACAGACGCTCTGGAGGCGGGATTTCTGGCCGGGGAGGGAGTTGCGTAGGGGAGAGCAGACCGCCTGGTAGACCGGGCTGTGCATATCCTTGTCGTGGTACGCGGCTTCGGCCAGGTAGCCGTAGTGGACGTCGCCTGAGAGGATAACGATGGAAGCTGGGGCTCTCCCCCTCTCTCCGGCTCCGACCGCCTGGATCAGGGCGGTGAGCTTGTCGAACGACTCGTGGAACGAACCCCAGTGGTCCAGGTCCTGGGAGCGCCGGACATTCTCCGCCCACCCCATCGCCCGCTCGCCCCACGCGCCCGAACAGACGGCCTCGTTCCAGGCTTGCAGATGGTTCATGCCGGGTCCGAGCAGGACCGGGATCGAGGTGCCGAGCAGGAGGTGATCGAAGTCTCCGGTGGCGTGTTCCTGGATCCAGGCCCACTGCTCGGCATCCACCATCGAGCGCTGGCCCCTCTCCAGCACCCGCCCACCGCGGGAGTCCATCATCACCAGCCGCGTGGAGCCGAAGTCCCGGTGGAAGCTCCAACGCTTCCCCGCGGGTTCCCGGTGCGTCTCGTAGGCGAACTCGCGCAGGAGAGGTCCCGCGTCGCCAGCAGAGATGACCTTTTGAAACAGGTCATCTCTCTGTAGCTCATCGGGCGAGAGGTTACCGATGTGCTGGTAGATCCAGTAGGAGGCGTAGCCGCCGATGATCTGCTCGTCCCACCACGGCTTCTCGCGCATCTCCTCCACCCAGTCCTCGGAGATGTTCCAATCGTCGTCGACCTCGTGATCGTCGAAGATCATGGCCGAAGGCACGGTCGAGAGGAGCCAGCGTATGGCTGGGTCGCTCCACGCATCCCGGTAGATCCGGGCATACTCCTCGAAGCTCGCCACCACTTCTCCGGGCGCCTCGTTCACGTCGCGGCGCAAACGGATGAACTCCAACGTATCGAACGGGGGCTTGTGAGCGTAGATCTGGTCGCCCAACAGCACCAGCGCATGCGGCAAGTCCTCGGCGCGCTCCTCGCGTACTCGCATCGCCAACGCGTATAAAGCATCGACCCCCAGACCACGCTCGTCCTCCTCACTACTCGACGTGTAGGGAGGTTCGTGCGGGGCGGAGATACGGCACGAACCGAAGGCGAGTACCGGGGACACTCCCGGGTCCAGGGTACGAACCACGCTCGGCGGGAAGAGAGACTCATCCTCCGGCCACTTCTTCTCGCCGTCCAGAGAGACCTCGTACTTGTAAGCTGTTCCGGCCTCTAGATTCGAGACATGCACCAGGGCGTAGTGGTGACCCTGCATACAGAAGGTGCGTGAGCGATGGCTCGCGCCAGCGAACACCTCAACCTCGCAGGCGGCGCTCGTCTCCACCCAGACAGTAGCGTCGGTCTCGCCGGTATAGCGGAGGAGCGGGCCGAGGATGAGGTCAGGCACGGCCACAGCGGATCACGCCATTACCAGGAACTTCTTCAGGCTTGATGGCTCCCTCTCTCCACAGTTGATCAGACTTCAACAAGAAGAATACATCAATCGTCGCACACAAGCCCTCGGCCTTTGTCGTTGCGTTTCGGCAACCTCTAGCGTGTCGGCTAGAATACGGTTTATGCAGACGAAACAGCGAGTATTCAGCGGTATACAGCCGAGCGGTGCGTCCCATCTCGGGACGTATTTGGGGGCATTAAAGAACTGGGTCGCGGTTCAGGAAGAGTACGAGAGCTACTTCTGTATCGTGGATTTGCACGCTCTCACCGTGCCGCAGGACCCGAAGGTGTTGCGGGCCAACGTGCGGGAGATGGCAGCGATCTTTATTGCGGTGGGACTGGACCCGGAGAGATCTATCATCTTCCGGCAGAGCCGCGTCGCGGAGCACACCGAGCTTGGCTGGCTCCTGAACTGCATAGCCAGGGTTGGTGAGCTCTCACGGATGACGCAGTTCAAGGACAAGTCCCAGAAGGGTGGCGCCGAGAGCGCGAGCGTGGCGCTCTACGACTACCCGGTGCTCCAGGCCGCCGACATATTGCTGTACAACGCGCACCTCGTCCCCGTCGGGGAGGACCAGCGCCAGCACCTGGAGCTCTCACGCACGCTCGCACGCCGCTTCAACAGCCTGTATGGAGAGACCTTTGTTGTACCGGAGCCCATGATCCTGGAGACCGGCGCCCGTGTCATGGCGCTCGACGACCCCACCCGGAAGATGAGCAAGAGTTCGCCCACACCAGGAGGGTACGTATCGCTCCTCGACGAACCAGACGTGACACGGCGCAAGATACGGCGCGCTAAGACCGACTCCGGCTCCGAGGTCACGGCCTCCCCCGAGAAGCCTGCCCTCACTAACCTGCTCGGCATCTACGCCGGGCTTACGGTCCAGTCTGTCTCCGGGATAGAAGACCAGTACCAGGGCAAGGGCTACGGAGACTTCAAAAAGGACCTCGCCGAGGTCGTTGTAGAGAGCCTCTCCCCCATCCGGGAGCGGACCCTGGAGTTGCTCGACGATCCGCGAGAGCTCGACGGAATACTCGAAGCAGGCGCCGAGAAGGCACGCGAAGTGGCCCGCTCTACCCTGCATCACACCTGGGCCAGGATGGGCCTGGATTAGTGGAGGGGATCCGGGCCAAGATCCTCGAAGTCTTGACCGCCATACCTCACGGCGTACTCTACTCCACTACCGACTGGCACCGCATTCTGGGCGAGGACAAGCGCGAGATACGTCACGCTCTGGACGAGCTGGAGGCCGAAGGGAAGATAGAGATCCACAAGAGTGGCCGTTCGGACAAGCCGCTCTATAAGCTCAAGGAGGTAGGCCGATGAGCGTGCAATACGTAGTCGACGAGAACGGTAAGCGCATAAGCGTGGTACTGGACATCGAGGAGTACGAACGCATGCTCGAGGAACTCGAAGATGCCGCCGACGCTCGGGTGGCCGACGAAGTACGTGCTGCCGTCGAGCGCGGCGATGACGAGTTCGTCCCCTACGAACAGGCTCGTGAAGAGATAATGAGGAGGCGGGCCGCCAAACAGTGAGCTATCGGCTCTCCATCCCTCGCAGCGTCAACAAGCGCTTGCTGACGAGCCTCGCCCTCCGGGCTGCAAGAAACGCAGAGGCCGGGAGGACTGGCGGATACGAGTGTGAGACTACCGGGTCGTCTACGGCGTGGACGACGAGCGCCGCGTGGTGGAGATCTTGAACGTTGCCCACCGTGGAGACACCTACCACTAAGAGGAACTATGCAACGCCTCCAAACTATACTCGACCGCATAGACCACAAGAGCTACGGAGCCTATAAGGACCTCCAGGGCTCCTACGATCTCGATGGTTTTACCCTGTTTGTGGACCGGATCCAGCGCGACCCCTTCGCTCCACCCTCCCTGATCCGGGCGCGAACATACGACAACCGCTTCGACCCCGCGCTCTTCGAGAACCCCGTACGCCGCGTAGCCTTCGAGGACTTCCTGACACGCTCCGTCGAGAACGCCCTGCGCCGCGCCGTCAAGGGGAATCGAGGCTCGGGCGGGAGCGGCCGGATCGAGATACAGCGCGCCTCGCAAGTCGTCCTGCCGCGCTCCTCGATGGTAGTAACCGGCGAGCATATCGAGGCCCGCATGGCCGTCGGGCTTCCAGCGCGAGGCAGAACGGTAGACGCCCGGGCAGCCCAAGCCATGCTCCTCGAAGAACTTCCAAGAGTCATGCGCGAGGCGCTTACACCGGCGGGAGTAGACGTAGAAACGGCCCGGCGGCACGTGGAGACGGTCGAGGACGCGGACCATCTGCGCCAACAGCTCCCGGGGCTTGGGCTCATCGCGTTCGTGGCTGATGGATCGGTGCTGCCGCGGGAGAGCGGGGCGAGTGACAGGCCGCTGCGGTATGGAGCCGTGCCGTTCGAGAGCCCGGAGGAGTTCCGCGTCACCGTCGAGTTACCCAATAGGGGTTCCGTCTCCGGGATGGGCATAACGGAGGGAGTCACGGTGATCGTCGGGGGCGGATTTCACGGTAAATCCACGCTGCTCTCGGCGCTTGCGTGGGGAGTCTACGATCACACGGTGGGTGACGGGCGAGAGTACGTGGTAACGCGAGCGGATGCAGTGAAGATAAGAGCCGAGGATGGGCGAAGTGTGGCGGGTGTGGATATATCCGGCATGATCGGGGAACTCCCTGGCGGTCGTTCTACTACTAGCTTCTCGACCTCCAACGCCTCGGGCTCGACCTCCCAGGCGGCGAACATCGCGGAGGCCCTGGAGATCGGAACCTCGCTCCTGCTCTTGGACGAGGACACGAGCGCCACGAACTTCATGATCCGGGACGAGAGGATGCGCGAGCTTGTCGAGAAAGAGCCCATCTCCCCATTCATTGACCTCGTACGCCCCCTGTACGACTCTTTAGGCGTCTCCACGGTCGTGGTCGTCGGCGGCGTGGGCGATTATCTGGACGTCGCGGATCGCGTAATCCTGCTGGAAGATTACGAGCCACGCGATGCCACGCAGCGCGCCCGCGAGGTGCGGATGAGCTTCCCGGCCAGGGTGCCACCCGGCTCCAGCGAAGCTACGGTAACCCAACCCAGGGGCCGTCGGTTACAAGCGTCCTCCATAGACCTGCGGCGCGGCAAGCGGGAGACGGCACGGGGCAAGGACCTAGACACGATAGAGCTTGGCCGGGAGCGGGTGGAACTCTCGTACCTGGAGCAACTCGCCGAAGCCGGTCAGACCGAAGCCATTGCCCGAATCATCGGGGAGTTCGCAGCCGGCAACGAGAGCCGCGTGGTCGCGGAAGTGGTGCGCGAGGCACTCGACTCTATTACGAAGAACGGCCTGGACTCGTTGGGGAGCTTCCGGGGACATCCCGGAGAGATGAGCTTACCTCGCGCGCAGGAGGTCTCCGCTGCTATAAACCGCGTTCGTTCTCTGCAAGCCGCCACGGGCTAGAGTCAGAGTGAGAACGTACATAGGGCTCGCCGCTTTATGCGGTAGCATTGAGCTTTGCAAGCTATAAGGAGGATCATGGCACAGGGAAACTACAGTAGCCCACCCGAGATGAACGTCTCCCCGGACACCGATTACTACGCGACGTTTCGGACGGAGAAAGGTCCGGTTCGCATCCGGCTCCATGCAGACAAGGCCCCGGAGACGGTTAACAACTTCGTCTTTCTGGCGCGTGAGGGCTACTTCGACGGGACGACTTTCCACCGGGTTATAAAGGATTTCATGGTGCAGGGCGGCGACCCCACGGGCACGGGTACCGGCGGTCCCGGATACCGCATTCGGGACGAGTTCCACCCGGAGTTGAGGCACGACAAACCGGGCATCCTCTCGATGGCGAATGCTGGTCCGAACACCGGTGGCTCGCAGTTCTTTATTACGTACGCGGCTACGCCCTGGCTCGATGGGAAGCATGCGGTCTTTGGCGAGGTCGTAGAGGGAATGGAGGTCGTAGACGCGATCCGCGAGCGGGATCCGCAACGCGACCGCGAGCCCGGTGACGCAATCGAGGCGGTAGAGATCGAAGAGGTCCCGCGCGGCTAAAAGCGCCAGGCGAACCGCCGGCCGCGAATTTTTTTGCGGGGGTATCCGGGGCGGGAGCCACGCTGCTATTATTACCGCAAGTTAACTAATCAGATGTAGTTAGGTTAGAAAGGGGGACCGGATGGAAGAAGTCAACGTGGAGGGTACCGTACCGGTCTCACCCTGGCTACGATTGCGCGCCTCGGCGGTGCATCTGTATACCGCCAGCGGGGCGGTGCTGGCGCTCCTGATCGTGGCGGCCGCCTTCCGGGGCGACACGGTCGGCGCCCTGTGGCTGGTCCTGGCTACCCTCGTCATAGACAGCACCGACGGTCTCCTCGCCCGCCGCTACCGCGTGAAGGAACTTCTGCCGTCCTTCGACGGCGGTCTCCTGGACAACATCGTGGATTACATGACCTACGTGCTCGCCCCCATCCTCCTGCTGTGGAGTACTGGTTACCTGCCGGGTGGCAACTTCGGCGTGGTCCTGGCGGCGCTCCCCATACTCGCGTCGAGCTATCAGTTCTGCCGGGTGGACGCCAAGACCGGGGACGGCGCCCAGACCGACCACTTCTTCCTGGGCTTCCCGAGCTACTGGAACGTAGTGGCTTTCTACGCCATCGTCTTCGATCTCGGTACCGGGGCCGTGGGCGCCATGCTCCTCGTCTGCTCGCTCCTCGTCTTCGTGCCCCTGCGGTACGTCTACCCGTCACGCACGGTCGCCTTCCGCAAGACCACCATAACGCTCACCACGCTCTGGCTCTTCAGCTACATCGCTATCCTCATCCAGATGCCGGAACCTAATTCCGCACTCCTGACGCTCTCGCTCCTCTACCTCGTCTACTACTTCAGCCTGAGCCTCTATATCTCCTCGAAGATGTTCAAGGACCGCCGAGCCGCGCGCAGCCTCGCATAGCGCGTAATCAACCAGCCTCTTTCGTATATGAGGCGCCGAGGAAGCACGTAGACGAGCAGTGGAAGCAGTCAGAGAAACTCCTGGCGCTCGGGCAGGAACCCCGCGATAGCGGAGGAGTTCGACGTTAGCGTGAGCATGGTCAAGGCTTACGGGGGACGCCTATTCGAGAAGCTTCGGGTCTCAGACCGCCTACCGCGCCCCGCGATCTGCCTCCTCTTCAGCGAAAGCAAGCTCTTGTCACGTAGAGGTATGCGTATACGCGCGTTCGCGGCTCTGCTCGTGGGCGTCTGTGTTCTAGCCGGATGCAGTATGGAAGAAGTCCAAACCTCCTCTGGCGTCCGGGAAGAGGCTACAGGGGGCAACGATCAGGGCGCAGCGCAGCCGGTGGCCCAGCGGGACGGCGAGGGGGAGGACGAGAGTATCGTAGCGAACACCACGGAGGAGACTTCGTTCAGGTTGCGGTGCTCCGATGAGGAGAGAGGGGGACGCGAGGAGATCCGGATCGGCGACTTCGAGGCACCGGAGAGCGTGCCGGAGTACGAGACCCTCGAAGAGAAACCGGACGAGAGGGACGGCGCGGAGGCCACCCGGCTGCTCGTGGACACGCGGGCGAGAAGCGAGGAGGAGTACACTCTCATAACCCGCGACGTCAAGGTCGCGTACAGTGAGCTCGACGCCGTTGGTATCGAGTTCACAGATACCACCGATGGTTTCTCCTACAACGGCAGCGCGGTGATCTTCAACACCCCGTGCGGCTCCGACTACATCGGTTACATCTTCCGCCCTCCGAATAACGAAGGCTATGAGGTGATCGTCCCGAAAGACTAGAACGGCCCGCCTGTGCGCTCCCCGCTACCCGGAGGCTATGCTAACCTTCCCACGACGAGGAAGGCTTTCTGTACTTCGCGAGGGGTAGCACCGCCGTGATCACGCTGCAAGAACTGAACACCCTGAACGAGAGCGAGTTCGTCACCCTTATAGGCCCGATCTTCGAAGCCTCGCCCTGGATTGCAAAGAGGACGTGGCCCAACCGACCATTCCACGACCTAGACAGCCTGCACGACTCACTGTGCCGATCCATGCACAAAGCCAGAGAAGAGGAGAGGCTCGCCCTCATCCGCGCCCACCCGGACCTCGCCGGGCGCGCCACCAGGCAGGGCTCTCTAACGCCGGAATCCACGGTGGAGCAGGCCAGCGCGGGCCTCGACCGGCTAACGGACGAAGAGCTCGCGTCCTTCTCCCACATGAACCAGGAGTACCGCGCCCGATTCGGGTTCCCGTTCGTAGTCTGCGTCGGCGAGCACACGAAGGAGAGCATCCTCACCAGCTTCGCCGCGAGGCTGCAGAACAATAGGGAACAAGAGACAGAGACGGCCCTCGCAGAGGTCTGTAAGATAGCCCGCCTCCGCCTGTACGACCTCGTAGCCACGCCAGCGGGGGATCGCTCATGACTTCCGGCGGTGGCCTCACCACGCACGTGCTCGACACGGCGCAAGGCAAACCGGCGCCGGGCATGCAGGTAGAGCTCTGGTACCTGGGAGGCACCGACCGCGAGCATCTGAAAACGGTACGCACGAACGAAGGCGGCCGAACCGCCGAACCGCTTCTGGAGGCGGGTGAGTTACGCGCCGGTACTTACGAGTTGGTCTTCGGCGTCGGCGAATACTTCGCCGCAGAGCAGATCGAGGTTCCCGACCCGCCCTTTCTAGACCGGGTACCCGTACGTTTCGGGATGGCGGACGCGGCAGCGCATTACCACGTGCCGCTGCTCGTTTCGCCGTGGTCCTACAGTACCTACCGGGGGAGTTGATCTCCAAAGGAGCGAAGCATGCCTGAGATAGCCCGCACGTCCTACGGCAAGACGCGCATCCTCGTGATGAAGGTGGTACGCAAGGAGCCCATACACGAGATCTGGGAGTTCGTGGTGGACGTAACCGCTGAATCCCCGGAGTTGGAGCGGTCCTATACGAGAGCGGACAACTCCCCCATCGTGGCGACCGACACCATGAAGAACCTGGTCAACTACCTGAGCTTCTCCTACGACTTTGCCACCCTCGAAGACCTCGCGTTGCACATATCCCGCAGCCTCCGCGAACGCTACGCGCACCTGCCGCGATGGACGGTACACATCGAAGGAGCAGCCTGGAACCGTCTAACGACGGGCGGCGTGGCGCACCCCATCTCCTTCGTACGCACCGGTCCCGAGATAGCCTTTACGACCGCTGTCGTGGACGGAGACACCTACAGCTTGAGCAGTGGCATCAGGGATTTGCTGGTATTAAAGACCACGGACTCCGCGTTCTCCGGCTTCCACCGCGATGAGTTCACGACTCTGCCCGAGACCCGGGACCGCGTGCTCGCCACCAGCATAACGGCGGAGTGGAAGGTCCCCGCTTCCAGGAGAGACCAAGGCGGGATCAATGCCACCGTAAGGGAGACCATCTTGCGCACCTTCGCGGAGCTAAAGAGCGAGTCTGTTCAACACCTCGCCCACGAAACGGCGGCCACCGTCCTAAAAAGCGTCCAGGCAGTCGAGGAGATAAGCCTGCGGCTCCCGAACAAACACTACTTCCTTATAGACCTCTCACCTTTTGGTGTAAAGAACGAGGACACCCTCTACCTGCCGACCAACATCCCCCACGGCGATATCCACCTCACGGTACGACGCTAATATAGGATCGGTCCCAACGGCGCGGGGCTAGTAGATCAGTGACGCCCGTTGAGACCTGGCGCAACATCTCCTTACTACACGCTATCACCAAGTGTCTGGGACTGCGTTATCTAGACCGTGCTTCGGCGTGTTTCGTGGCGCAGGCTAGCCTCGCGGGGCGTTGGGCGGGTTGTCTCGGACCACTGCGGGGTTATCGCCGGTCGGCGGCTCGGCGCCCGGAGGGGGCGGTGGGGGCTGCACTTTGCCCGAGCCCTCTTCTATTTGCCGGCGGATGCTCTCCAGTGTCGCCGAGATACCCTCGGCCAGCGGGTCGCTCCCCTCGGGTGCCTGCTCTTGCATATCAGGCTCCACAGAACGCTCCCCGAAACTGAGGTGTACCGTCACCTCGCTACTGTTGCCGTCCGCGCCGCCGGCGACCTCCAACCAGCCCGAGTAGTCACGCTCTACCTCGGCGCCCCACTCCAGGCGCCTCCGGCCCTCATCCACGGCGAAGTAGCCCTCGGCGTCAAAGGTACCCTCTCCCCCCGGGTACTCGAGCGTGGTGCGGATACGCTGCCCGGGAGCGCCCTCGGCTGATGGGCCCTGTATAGAGGCCTCGACGACTGGAGGGAGGTACTTCGGCAGGTTATTCACGTCCGCGAGCCACGCAAACACATCCTCCGCCGGTGCGTCGATGGCCTGGGTCTGCTGATACTCACTCATACTTTCTCCTCTCGCGGTACGGTGGTGAAGGTACCCTGTAGATGTGATCCCCGAACGTCCCCTTACCCTTGCCGCTCCGAGCGCAGCCTCTCGATCGACGCCGTGGAGACCACGAGGCGCGCAGCGGCCCCTTCTCCGTTCCTCCTGGTCTCCAGACGCCCGTTCGCCACGAGGTTACGTACGGTGCGCTGGCTCATCCCAAGCATCCTGGCAGCCTCCCGGGCCTCTACGTACTCTACGTATTCTGTTTCGTTCTTGAGGACGATGGCCGTACACCTCCCGATCTTTGTTGCATCTACGGAGGTCATTATGGTCAATAGCCCCATGCAATGACTGTAGTTACGAACACCAGACGCCACGAAAAGATGGAGCGTGAGGACGCTATCGCCCCGTCCATGACCTCCACTTTCATACGAACGGCTTTGAGCCGGCGGCGAGCGAAGCCTCTAGTACTTTCGTCCCGTGAGCCCGTGAACGTTGCAAGCGTGCCCCGCGTTCGCTAGAGATGTCAGAGCGGCCGAGCTTGGAGCCCTAAGGTTGAAGCACGACGATGAAAACCGCGAGACGAGTACGTCCAGGCACCGGACGGATGGTCCCGCTAGGTTTCGACGTGCGGTATCTCCAGGCGTTCGCCCGGGCGGATACGGTAGCCCTCGAGGCCATTGACCTGGCGAACGGCTTCGACTGCTACCCTTGGGTCCTCCGAAGGTGGGTAATGTTTTACAGCTACGGACCATAAGGTATCGCCGGGAGCCACGGTGTAGGAGCCGTACGGCTGGCCGGCCTCGGCCCTGGTGCCAGCGTACAAGGCACCAGCGGCAACGGTTGCCAGAAGCGCGGCTACCACCCGCCGCCTGCGGTATTTGTGTGTCGTGCTCACCCCATGAAGATAAGGGATGGAGGCTCTTTTCCCAATGGTTTTTTAGAGCTTTACCACCCCTGATCGGGAGTGGCTACGTCGTAGAATAGCCCGGTGAACCAGAAGGCATCTACCGCAATGTTCGTGCGCCGCTACGACAAAGAGTCATTCTCCATCCTACTCGAAGGGAGCGTCATACGCGGGCCGGTCACGGCTCATCCCCATATAGACGAGGCAGAGCGGTGAGCCGTCCAGGCAGGACCGGGCGCCGGGGCTACCTCACTCCGGTCGTGTTCGCTGCCGCTTTAATCTGTGTCGGGGCGTTCCTGATCTTCCTCTTCGGAGGTGAGGTCCCAGTTCCGGGCCGGTGTCCCACGGGATTTGGTTGGGGAAATCCAGGTGGCACTGGCGAGGCGAAGGAGCTACTGGAGAACCAAAACTTCGAGGCCTCACCCGCGGCGGTGCGGGATCTCGAAGCCGGGATAGTAGACGAACGCCTCGTCTCCTCTCTTCAGGCTGTGACCGAGGAGCACCAGGTCTGCGTCACCGCCTTCAAGGAGGGTCATTACTTCCTGCCAGGCGTGCCCGACACCATTGTCATCCCCGACGGTTATGGCGAGGCCGGCGCGTTATCCTCAAGATACACACGCGCCGGCAGTGAAGTTCCGCACGGTGTTGAGCGAGGAGGATCCCAAGATAGAACTCTCATCGGGGTAGAGGCGCGTTTGCGCAGCTACTTCTCGAGAGCGGTTAGCTTCGTACAGCCAGGACAGATTCTCGTAGGTTTCTAAGTAGTGTACCTCCTGAAAAAGATGTTACGGCGACTGGTCCTGATACTGGCTGCTGTTGCGATGCTCTGCGCTCTGGTAGCTCTGTTCATTTTGTGGGAAAGCGGAAGACTTGCCTTGGGGCCATGTGTACCGGGACGCGAAGGGGCCGCCGAAGGCGTAAGCGGCGAGGCGGGGGCACTCTTAGAGACTCGCAACTTCGAGGCTTCACCTAAGGCGGTAGGAGACCTTAAATCCGGCATCGTGGATGAGCGCTTGGTAACTACCCTACAGGCCATAACGGAAGAACACAGGGTCTGCGTCGATACCTTCAAGGAGGGCCACTACTTCCTGCCAGGGGTCCCAGACGGGCCACTCATACCCGAGGGCTATGGGGATGCAGGCGGCCTGCCGAACTCACACTATTACGGTCGAGCCGTTGACATACGAAGGGTGAACGGTAAACCTGTTAGGGGCAACAGCACAGACCCGGACGTGCTGGACATTGGCGAGAGCATTTCCCGTATCCCTCCGCAAGAGAGGCCCGATCAGATCATAGGTTCCGAAACCTGGGCAGAGACTCTCGGGCGTTCGAGTGAGGAGGGTTGGATTCTAGACGAAGACCAGTTAGAGCGTCATGAGGATCACATTCACCTCGGCTACATAAGTGAAGACGGGACTTGGAATACGAGGTGAGTAAGAAGTGGTCTGACATGGCGCCTAGACGTCAGGCGCTAAGACCTTGCGTCTAGCTAATCAGGTACTGACCCACCCCTCGCAGCTCTGCGGGTAAGTCTCAAAACGCAAAACATAGGGAGTTACGTTTCCGCGCTGACCTAAAGTAAGGTGTCTCAGAGTTGTCATTGCAGTTAGCTTAAAGAGGATGGGTGTTTCGAGCTATGACGAACGCTTGCGCAGTGGATCACGTAAGACTCCGATTACAGAAACCTCGCAACTCCCTGCTTTTTCTTGCGAGGCGTGGTCAACTACCCTTCGTAGCAACGTACCTCTAGGTCTCAGTCGGTTTGGAGTATCGGGCCAGTAAGGGGCAACGACGATCGTTGTCTCCCTGATGCTATCCTCTGCCTCTCACTGCAGGTGAACGAGGCATCGTCTTTAGCGGCGCAAACGCGGTGTTCTGGCACAAAGGAGGCCTATGTCCGAGACAGTATACGTGTTTGGGGCAGGGTTCAACAGGAGCATCAGGGACCACCGGAAGCTGAAGCCTCCCTTGGCTACGGACCTGTTCAGGCAGGCTATGCGCCACGAGATGCTAGGGGCAGAGAGGAACTCGAGGAGTTCTTCGCCTACATCCAGAAGTATTGGAAACACTCTGCCGAAGACCTCAAAGAGGAACCGTTCGACCTCGAGGCCTGCTTCACGCTACTTCAGCAGCAGCGTCTAGAGGCAGACGCGGATGGGGATTCGAGGCGCGAGGAGGAGGTCGCACGGGTCGAGGACCAGCTGTCCTCGCTCCTCCTAGCTCGCGCGCTGCGTTTCTCGCAGGCAAGCGCGACGGGGACAGCCAGAGGTTATTGGCGGAGGAGGTATGCGGCGCGTGCGACCTGTGATGGTGCGTAACCCCCGCTAATTAAAATGATGCATGTTGGACCCGATAGGCCGGAGGATCACTCGGAGACCGGTAGCATACCCCCGAAGAGATCGAGCACATCAAACTCTACTTCGGTGGAGTCTTGGAGTATCCAGACGTGTCCGTGCTGGCGAAACGCTGGCTCGAGGACCTCGCGAGCGAGGTCCTGAGCCCCGACTGGCGAAAGCAGTCCAAGACTTACGACTACGAACTCGGGGCTGGCGCAGGCCAGGTAAAGCCGGCCCGCTCAAGAACGGCGAAACTCTTCGGCTCGTATTCGCCTCCTATCCCTACGTCGAGGTTCTCGACGAACCACCAAAGGAGACGACGACAAGATGCGTATGGCGTTTATCGTCACCCAAGATCTCGCATATTTATGCGCTGGTACAATATGTTGTGATTTCCCCTCCATCGTAGATCGCCGTTGAGGGTGAGTTGTGATCTCGCAAAGGTCGATTCATGCAGGATGTTGGATATGAGTTTCCGAGAGGATCCCTTAGCGGCAATCTCGTAAATAGAAGCGTGTACTTACTCTTTGTGTGGTTGTTGCTCGCTGAGAAACTGGCCGAGAACCGACACGAACCGCTTTGGTTGCTCGACGTGGGGCAGATGTCCACAGTTGGGGATGAGTTCGAGGGAGCCGTCTTGCAAGAGGGCGATCGCTTCTTTCGCATGGGGGTAAGGGATCACCTTGTCCTCGATCCCCCACACGATCAGCGTCGGCATCCGTAGGTTAGGGAGCTGGTCTAGTAGCACCTCGCGTTGGCCCATCGAGCCGACAACACTGCGTATGGTACCCAGCGTCGCATCGGTAAAGTTCGGCAGCTGTGCCAGCTTGTACTGATCCTTTAGCCACTTCAAGGGGATCTGCCAGGGGCGGGCGAACATTAGCAGCGCTCGCCTGAACGCCCTCCGGGCGGCGCCGGGAGGCGTCTTGTCCAAGGCCGTCCTAAGCTCGCCTGCACCGGGTGAGCTGAGCGCCACCAAACCCGGATTCACCGCTCGACCCAGGCCCGCGCTGTCAGATAGGACGAGGGCATAGACGCGCGCAGGCTCCGAGAGGGCCAGGTGCAGGGCGACGAGCCCACCGAACGAGTTGCCCACCACCACGGCACGCTTGACCCCTACCGAGTCGAGGAACGCTTTTACGAAGGATGCGGTGTAGGCCGGTGCATAATCGGGAGGCACGTAACTACCACCGTAGCCAGGTAGGTCTACCGCGTAGACGAGGTAGTTACGTGCTAGTTCAGGTAGCAACCGGGACCACTCGCCCGAGCTCGTGCCCACACCGTGCAACAGCACTAGAGGGAGGCCTTCCCCCGCCGTCAGATAGCGGACCCTACTCCCTTCGACATCGATCGTCCTCTCTACAAATTCGCTCATAATTCTTGAACCTCCTCGATTGTAAGTCGCTACGGTCGTAGTACTGCCCGGTGGCCGAGAACGGGAGTCCGACAATGTGCGTCCAGGTTATATGTCCTTTTGGCATGTAGTGGCAAGGTTAGTCTCCAAGGATCACAGTTATATGATGAGCGGCTGAGGAAGGAATAGATAGTATGGACGAGCAGTGGAAGCAGAACATCAACCAGGCGTCGGAGCAGTTCACCGACCGGCCCTTCTTCATACCCTTCGGTTTCCGAGAAGACCAGCCCTCTTGGCAGTTCGTGAATAGGGGCAACTCACCCTCTAACCCGGATGTTTCAGAATCCGCGAGTGTGGTATATATATGCAGTAGGCATTTAGTAGAAAGTTAGAGTCGGACAACCAGCCACGGAAGGATCACATAATATGGACCAGCAGCGGACGCAGAACATTAATCAGGCAGCGGAGAAGCTTACCGATACGGCTAGGCAGTCTTTCCAGATGCTTTCCGATAGGACAGTCTCATTGCAGGAGAGCAACTTGAGGCTCACGCAGACCTTCTTCCAGAACTTCATGCAGCAGCTTCAGAACCAGACTCAGGGGAACCAGCAGGCGACGGAG
This sequence comes from uncultured Rubrobacteraceae bacterium, assembly GCA_902806065.1. Lineage (GTDB taxonomy): Bacteria > Actinomycetota > Rubrobacteria > Rubrobacterales > Rubrobacteraceae > Rubrobacter_F. The sequence goes on from CADCVE010000013.1 coordinate 15,663, forward strand.
AACCTGCAGCAGCAGGGCCAGCAGCAGCGTGAGGCCCTCGAGACGCTGAGCCAGGAGGCGACGAACGCCTACTCCGACTTCCTCAACTCGGCTCTCTCGTTCTACCAGGAGA
>CADCVE010000014.1:0-41323 GCA_902806065.1 uncultured Rubrobacteraceae bacterium
CCAGCCCCACAAGCTCGTCGACCTCTTCGGCGTGGGCGGTCAGCATGATGATCGGGACACCCGAGTCCCGCCGCAAGCGCCGGCAGACCTCCAGCCCGTCCAGCTCCGGCAGCATCAGGTCGAGCACGACCAGGTCCGGCCGCGCTTCGTGGAAGCGCTCCAGCGCCTTCCGTCCGTCCCCGGCGCTCACGACCCGGTAGCCGTCGTGTTCGAGGTACTCGCGCATGACCTTCACCAGCTTCGGCTCGTCGTCGACTACCAGTATCGTGCGCTTGCCCATCTTTCGTCCTACGCCTTCCTTGGCCGAGTAAGTCCCGGTGTTCTTTCTACCCTGTCTCGAGCTCGAACCGCGTTGCTTCAGGTCTCCTTAGTGCTCGTGGTGCGGCTCGCCGGCCTCCGTTGTCGGGCCTTCCTACTCCCCGGTCGAGGCTTCGATCTTGTCCAGGTAACCCTGCATCAGCTCGATCTCCGCCGACTGCTCGTCACGGATCGTTTGGGCGAGCTCCTTGAGCTCAGGGTGCTCGGCGTTCCCGTCGAGTGCTTCGTCAGCCATGTCGACGGCCATCTGGTGGTGTGGGATCATCATGCGCAGGAACATGGCGTCTGTCGCGTCGCCGCTCATCATCCCCTGCATCGAGCCGCCCATCATCCCGCCGCCCTTCATCCCTTCCATCATGCCAGCGGGCATCCTGGACGTCTGCCCGGCGTCGGGGTACCATTCCCCACGCCATTCCTGCATCTGCTCTATCTGCTCGGACTGGCTCTTTTGGATGTTATCGGCGAGCTCCCGGAGCTCGGGCCGCTCGGAGTCGGAGATCATGTGCTTGGAGGACATGATCGCGCCCTGATGGTGCATGATCATCTGGTCGATGAACTGCAGGTCGAATGGCTGCTCCTCGTCGAACGAGCCCATCACCTGACCGCCGGACATGCCCTGCTCACCCATCATCGAACCCATGCCTCCCTGGCCACCCATCATCGAGCCCATCATGCCACCGTTTATCATGCTGCCCATGCCGTTGCCGTCCGTTTCGGACCCCGCGTCTTTTCCGCCCATCATGGAGCCTCCCTGAGCGTAGACCGCCCCGGCTCCGACAGTCAGTAGCGCAGCGGCGGCCAGACCAGCCACCAAGAGCTTCGACTTCGCGCCACGGGCTCGCGCGGCAGCACCATCGCTCTTGAGACCTTCCAACGACCTCTCGTACTCCTCGGCGTCGAGCTCGCCTCTGGCGAAACGCCCCCGCAGGGTCTCCTCCACCGATTCGTACCTTCTACCGTTCGCGTCGTTTGTCACGGTCCACCAATTCCTCTCGGGATTTCGTTTGTGTTCCTAGTGTAAGCCGCCGATGTGAAGGACCCGTGAAAGAGTTGCGAAGATCCTATGCGTGATCGCGATGAGCATGGAGCCGCCAACCGGTCGGGCTCTGCTGCGGGGCCTGGAGAGCTGGCGGGTGGCGGTGCGAAGCACGTCGCCAAGACGACCTTCCATCTTCCGTCACCTTCTGGCAAGTAATCGAGCGAGGGTCGCGGAGACCCTCGCTCGATTTCATTCCCGGATCACTAGCACGTCTACGAGTAGCGCTCCCGTTTGGCGTCAAAGAGGCTAGAGGAGGTGTTGCCGTAAGAGCCGGTGATGACGCTCAACAGAACAAGGCCGGGAAGGATGAAATCAAGGTAGGGCACCCCCTCCACCTCCCGGATGCGGCTCCCCAGCCCGTATCCGAAGACAACGATATAAAGCGCCAAGGTCAGGAGGGGCGCGAGCAATGTTTGAGTCCACACTCGCATGAACCGCCGGATCTCCCGAGAGAGGAGCTTCTGGAAGGGTATGCCGAAGACCCAGAGCTTGGACGCATCTTCGGCTTCGGCGTTCTTTTTCTGACCAGCCTTACTCGACCTCGGTGCCTACTATAACCCGATAGCCCGCGCCAGCCTCTCCCGGTCGAATCCGACTACCACCTCGTCGCCCCCGACGACGGTGACGGGCGTGGTCATTGTCCCCAGCCGCTCCAGCTCAGCCATCGCCTCCTCGTCTTTGGCTACGTTCCTAATACTGGGCTCTACGCCCCTCTCCCGGAGGAACTCCTCCGTCCTGTCGCAGAACAGTCAACCCGGCTTCTGCACATACAAGACCACGTCGCCTTCTTGCACCGTAATCGACAACTCCTTTAGCCGCTTTCATGTAGAAGACACTACCCAGGGCAACATACGTATAAACAGATACATGGAACCTAACCAGGTGACTCACGAGAGGCGTCTGGTGGCCGACCGAGCTTTAGGCGGGGTACGTCGTGCGGTCACGAAGTATGTGGCGGGGAGGACACCGCGGCGCGGCGAATGTGGAGACCCGCGAAGCGCCCGGTCGCCAAAGGAGCGGCCGGGCGCTATTGCGAGGTTCGTGGGGACTTACGGAAGTGGGAGATCGTCAGGAGCGAAAGACAGGGCTCTCCGCGCTCACGCAGCCGTCTTGATGCCCCGCCGGACGAGCCACAGCACCGCCGGGTAGCCGGTCAGGAACCCCAGGATCAGGCCGATCTGCATGAGGAACAAAAAGGTCACGTCGCTGGGAGGGGGCATAAAGAACAAGAAGTGCAGGACCAGCATCCAGCCGCCCATGCCGACGTCGAAGGCGAGGACCGTCACCAGGGCTATCAGCAGGGCCACCCCGAGCCCTTTGCCCGAGGGTAGGCCGCGCGCCGGCACGGTCGAGAAGAAGTACTCGAAGACGAACAGGAGTGCTGTAGCAATCACGGCGATCACCAGGATCATCGCCCATAGGTCCAGGCCGGCGATTGTTAGACCCGAGACGACGACCAACGGCACGCCGAGGACGTGTCCCACGGCCGAGGCGGCGCCGCCGGGGGTCCCCCCGGTTACTGCCGCAGCGGAAAGGCTCTTTTCGGGGGCAACGCCGTGCTCCGTCCGCCACTTCTCGCTCCGCGGGCGACCCCATCGGTTGTAGGCCCAGAGCGCCAAGGGTCCGAGGTAGAGGGCGGTTATGGGCCATACCGCTCCCATGACGCTCGTACGCTGACGGTAGCCGCGACCATAGATGTCGTAGAGAATTGCGACCGCGCATAAGATCGCGATGCCCACGAAAATCCAGGAAATTACCGTCAACCATGTGGGGATCATCGGCGCCATGGCGCCCATATCCATACCGTCCATATTCATAGTACGAACACTCTCTTCTCGAAGCTCACTGGCATCTATCGTCTCCTCTCGGCTCGGCTCTTCTTACAAAGATCAGGCTCTTCATGCAACAGCATAGCCTCTCGCTGTGAAGAAGCTGTGAAGAAGCCATGAAAAACCAGTGTAATCGGCGGCCAGCTTGCGCTCGCCGCTCTACCTACCGAGCCTTGTCCCACAAATGAGGCGAAGGGCCGGAGGCCGTCCATCAAGGCGGCCTCCGGCCTGTCTCGAAACGCTTCGTCCTTCTTTCGTATTCTAGTGTAGTGCTGCGGCTACCAGCCGCCAGTCCTTAGGGGTAGAACCCCATCAGGGAGGTCGGTTCCTCGTTGCCGTCTACAATCTTCCCCGGCTTTGTCAGGTGCTCCACGATCCGCTCGTGCAACTCATCAAGCTCGAATGAGCCACCGGATGATCCGCCCGGTTTGATGGGACTTCCCTCGACGGCGTACCATTCGTTGGCCTCGGCGTACCTCACGACTACCTCAATGATCCCCGTTTCGGTGGAGCGCGTGGCGATCTCCAGATCACCGGTTATGACGCCTACCTCTTTGGTCATGACGTCACCGGCGGGCGAGGTGATGGTCGGGCGCGCCCTGTCCTTGCCCGAGTCCGATCCCCTCACGTGCAGGCGCCAAGCAAATCTTCTGGCGCCGTTCTCTCGCCGGGGTTCACGCTTAATCGCACTGAAGTGTACTGTGTTCTACCTTGGGGAAAACTAGAGCGACCGCCAGGCACGGGAGACAGGCCGAGCGGCAAGACTCGCTCGGCGATGCCACAAAGCAAGACCATCGAGTATTCAGAAGTCGGACAACCAGGATTTTCGGAGGTTTTGCTACATGGTAACCAGGAGAGTTGACGGGCGTGGGGGCCACCACAGCGGCTTCTTTCGGGCACAGGCTGCCGGGGCCATAGTACTGATACTTGTCGCTACGGCATTCTTGACCTCTTGCGCCAACCTCAACTTGGACGGCGAGACCACGGACGGCGACACCACCGCGGAGGGCGGCGCTACAGACAACGGCACTACAATCCAGGACGGCACTATGGTAGAGGACACCACCGTGATGGAGGAGACCGCCACAACGGAAGAAACCGCCACGATGGAAGAGACCATGATGAAGGAGAGCACTACCAAGGGTGGCGAAACTACGGCGGAGAGCACCACCAGGGGCGGCGGTACAACCGAGGGCACTAACAAGAGTAGCAGCACCGTCGCTACCGGGGAAGCGATAACAGATGTACGAACCATCATCACCGAGCAGGACAAGCAGTTTCTTGTGGGCAGACGGGTACGGCTCAGAGAGGCGGGCGTACGGAGCGTCATAAACGCTCAGAGTTTCTTGCTCGGCCCAAGCGACACCCGGCAGATATTCGCCGTACTCGAAGGGGAACAGGCCCAGGGGGCGGGCGTTACGGCGGGAGAGACGCTCTCGGTGGATGGGGAGATAAGGCAACTTCCGAGCACGGAGGATGCCCGACAGAGATTCGGCGTAACCGAGACGGAGGCGGCGCTGCTACAGAGCCAGGAGATCTACCTGAGTGTGGACAGGCTTGAGGTAACGCAGAGATAAGCCTGAGCGCAGGTGACCTCCGCTCCTCACCGGCATAGCTGACAGGGGCGTGGTCCGCATCGTGCTCGACTAGTAGCTTCCGCCGAACCCAGCAGCATACCGGCGGTTTTCGAGGGGTAGGAAAGCGTCGAGCAAGACGAGCAAGCGAGTTAGCGAACTGGGAGGTACCAAGATGCACGATCCGCCGCAACGACAACACTTTCGTGAAGTGCTCAGGGACTTGATAGCGAAGAAGTCCGCCGGGGGAGCTTCAGCTACCGTGAGTAGGGAAGAGGTGGAAGACGTAGGCGCCTCCCTGGGCATGAAGTCGGACGAGGCATGCCAAGAATTTTTGGCCGTCTACGGAGAGCTGTGGACGTCGAGGGCTGGCAGCCTGGCGGCTAGCAGGGTCGAGACCGACGAGAGTAGGACATACCCCCCACCTAGAAACTGGTCGTCCTTTGACGACGTGGTGCTGGCATGAGATCCACCCGGCGGGTGAGACAGCGTCGCATTCTAGGGTGTACGGGGAGGTTGGAGCGCCGAGCGATGAGCCTTACGACCGGCATCGCTCGTGCCGGCGTTGGTGGAGATGAGGTCCTACGAGAGCCCGCGTTACTCTGGATCGCGTCACGAATGTAAGGAAGGGTCGGCGTCTTGACGAAGGAGTTGGAGACGGCAATCGCAGCGGCCAAGGCGGCGGGAGAGGTAGCGAGGGCCAGCTTCGGTAGACTGCAGTCTGTCGAGCATAAGGGGGAGGCGCACCTTGTCGTCGAGGCGGACAAGCGAGCCGAACAGAAGATCAAGGAAGTGCTCGGGGAGGCCTTCCCGGACTACGGGATACTGGCCGAGGAGGGTGGGGAGACAGAGGGTGAGGGCAACGCCCGCTGGATAGTCGATCCTATAGATGGCACGACTAACTATGCTCACGGCGTCCCATTCTTCGTCACCTCGATAGCCTTGAAGAGAGCGGGCAAGGTGGTTTTGGGAGTGGTGCACGACCCGATGCGCCAGGAGACGTACGCCGCCGAGCGTGGCAACGGCGCCACCCTGAACAGCGAGTCAATACGGGTATCCGGTACCAACGACCCAGCCCAGGCGCTCTTGGGGACCAGTTATCCCGACAAGCCAGAGGAGATGTCGGTGGGTCTAGACCTTTTTGGCAGGTTCTCGAACCTTGGGCGAGGCATGAGACGCTTGGGCTCCGGGGCGCTGGACCTGTGCTACGTAGCGGCGGGTGTTTTGATCGTCGAGGAGGCGGGTGGCGAGGTCACAAATTATCAGGGTAGTAAGGTGGATCTGGAAGAGGGCAAGCAGGGGCTGGTGGCGAGCAACACCATTTTGCACCAGTCACTCGTGGATATCACGAACCAAGAAAGAGTTTTGCAAAGGGCGGAGATCTGGGGCGCTGAGGTGAAATCGGTCACGCTGCCCGCGCCAGCCTACGCAGCATGAGCCGGCTCATCGCTCCGTAGATCATGGCCTCGGCCACCTCGGGAAGCCTCTCGTAATCCTTGCTCAGACGCCGAACCTGGCTCAGCCACGCGAAGGTCCTCTCGACCACCCAGCGTCGGGGCAACACTCGGAAGCCGCGCGGCTTCTCCTCCAACCCGTAGCGCCACAGCTGTCTGTCGCGGTGGTAGGGCACCTCCACGCGCCAGCCTAGCTCTTCCTCGACCCACCGGCGAAACTCGCCCGAGTAGGCTCCGTCGGCCCACACCAGCTCCAGTCGCGGGAGCTCTCCTCCCAAGCTCTTTGCCAGCAGGTGTCGTCCGCCGTCCCGGTCTGGTAGGTCGGCACCATGGACGCGCGCGGCCAAGACGAGCCCGTTGGTGTCCACCAGGATGTGGCGCTTTCGACCGGCGAGGCGCTTGGCCCCGTCGTCGCCACGTTCGGGTCCGCCAGCCCGGCCGGTCTTGACCACCTGGCTGTCGATCACCGCCGCGCTTGGGTCCCGGGCACGCCCTTCGCGAGCCCGGACCTCGGTTCGAAGCGCGTCGTGCACTCTCCGCAGCCTGCCGTCCAGCCGCCACTTGCGAAAGTGGTAATAGACGGTTTGCCAGGGCGGGTACTCCCGCGGGAGCATCCGCCAGGCGCATCCCGAGCGTAGCAGGTAGAAGACGGCATCAGCGACCCGCCGGGTGGGCCATTTGGGTGGTCGACCGCGCCTCTCGGGAGATGCGAGCAGCGGCTTGAGCAGTACCCACTCTTCGTCGGAAAGGTCGGATGGGTAAGGGTGGCGGGTGCTGGGCATAGCGACCTCCGGAAGCTCGAGTAACACGCGTTCGCCCAAGATATTAGCCCGTACAACGCTCGGAAGACCCACCGATTGCCCTTTGCAAAACTCTCTCTTAGACCCCTGAGGGCAGGTGTGCGCCGGCAGAGCGAAGCTGCCTAGTATTGATTAGATCCTAAACCAAAGAACAGACGATAAGCGCCGTACCCCAACGCGGCGGCGCATACCAGGCTCGCTAAGATGATCAGGGCCTTCACTGCGGGGGGCGAGCTCGTCCACACGCCTGCAGCCCAGCGTGCCAACCTCCTCAGCCTTACCTCGGCCCAGTCCATAAAGCGGGCGATGGGCCGAAACTCGCCGGCAACCAACCCTAACCCCAGCAGCACGATGAGCCAGCCTGGGCCCGGCCCGGGCACGGCGACGATGCCTCCGAGCACGATCAGGATACCCCCAAGCACGCTGATGACCACCCTGAGGTCGAACCTGCCGCTCTTGCTCTGCTGGCGGCGGCGGTAACGGTCCTCGAACCGGTGGCCCGGCTCGCTCTCCTTAAAGCTTTGCAAACTTTCTCTTATCTTCTCGATCATGTACCCGCACTCGTGCCCCCGGCACGGCTCGTCTAACCGCAAAATTCCGAGGAGAAACAGAAAGTTAACCCAGCTCGGTGAACCTGTAGTCTGTGTCATGGGCGGTCTGAAGATAACCTGCGGCGAAACCGTCTGCAACGTCAACGGTGTGGGGCACACCGAGGTGGCGCCGGAGTCTAATAGAGAGGCGTTCTTCGAGGTTCTGTATCGTTCGTTGGGAGAGCTGGTAGCTTAGAGGGCTTCTTACGACACCCGGATGGATTCCGTAGACTCCGGCGCGGCGCCCGGGGGTGCTCGATCTTTTACCGTGATCTATGAGAAGAATTTAGCTAGATTCTCTTTGAAGTGTCCGATACTGAGCCAGTTTGTTCGCAAACATGCCTGCTCATCGACGATTCACTTTGGCTTCATCGCTAATTCATCGTCTCCGGCTATTAATTGCGATAGGAGCAACCCACGCAGTGAGGTTGCGGGAGAACGAGGCCAAAAGGAGGCATATCGTGCAGAACCCAGAATGCACACCTTTCCCGCCTGTCGTCGATGGCCGTGGCAATCGCCGTTACCGCTTGCCGGGCCCTCAAGTCGAGCCTGGCGCGGCTTACTGGACTGCGGGGCCCTGTACCGTGCCTCGTGTCGTCACAATCTCCGAGCTTGTGGCTCTCTCCGACGACCCGAACAACAGGGAGTGTTATTTCGAGCCTTATCCCTCCGACAAGAGGGTGTTGGATGACGAGATCAAAGAGCTCAAAGAACTGAAACGCTTGCGCGACGATCCCAACGCTGTTGCTTCGGATGCGCCGAGTAGGAGGCGCCTGCCCATCAGCAAGTTCCTTCAGTATCGGCCGCAACCGCTGGGCGCCGTCTTCTGCCTGGAGCGTGACCAGAAGCCGCTAGAGACGCTCGCGCAGCAATGTACGCTCGATGAGCAGGACGAGCCTCCCGTCATCCAGACCGGGCGGGAACTGGCCCGCTGGTTCGAGAACGAAACGCCGGGCCTCGGTCACCGTCACGCGCTCAACTGCCTCATTCTCAGTTGCAGCCTGTCCCCACCGCGTCAGGCGCGCATCTGGATGGCGTTGGACGTGGCCATCTACAGCGCGCTGTTGGCGGCGTGGTACTACAAGTGGGCCAGCGACCGCCCCTGCACCGCCTACCGGCCGCGGCCCATAGAAGTCGAGGATGATCTCGACGTTCTGTTCGACAGGTGCGTCAACAGAACGGGGTGCGAGGACGACGGCGCCAGAACGACCCCGAGACCTTCACCGGGAACTCCGCGGCATCCGTCCTATCCGTCCGGTCACAGCACACATGCCGCGGCGGGTAGCGAAATACTGACATATTTCTTCCCCGACGGGAAGGATGAGCTCGACAAGCTGGCCGACAACGCGGGCATGGCACGCTTGTGGGCCGGCATCCACTACCGCTCCGACCACGAGCAGGGCCTGAAACTGGGGCGCTGCGTGGCGCGGCTGGTTATTTCACAGCTGGAGTCCGACGGGGTACCCCTTCCCGGGGATTTGACCCCGATCACTGTAGCCCCGAGCAAGGGAGAGGTGCGAAGAGCGGCCTACGCGACCCGCGGGGAGTGCCTTGAGGAGGCTTCCCCAGAGGACAAACGGCGCTGTAAGCCGCCGCCGCAGGACCCGGGTTGCGAGGATAGCTAGGTGATACCACTCTAAACACGCGGCAGAGACACAGTAGCAGTACGATGCTAGAAGGACCGGGAGTCTTACCTGTATGGGGCTCCCGGCCCTCTCTCGTGCTGCGGCCGATTCATCTTCCGTTGAGAGAGCCAACCAGTTAGATAGGTTTCGGGGTTGGCCTCGCTCCCGGGACAAGCTTGCTCGCGGTGGACCGACATCGTCGCGCCGGATCCCGTCAGGTAGAATCGATTTTTATGGAGAGCAGGCGGCCACGGGTGCTGGTTGTGGACGACGAACGGCACATCGTGGACCTCGTCACCATGGGGCTGGAGGGACGGGGGATGGAGGTAAGGGGGGCTCTGGACGGCCTGGCCGCCCTGAAGGACTTGGAAGAGTTCCGGCCGGACGTCATGGTGCTGGACCTCATGCTCCCGGGGCTCTCCGGGCTGGAGGTCTGCCGGAGGGCAAGGACCAAGAGCAATGTTCCGATCTTGATCCTGAGTGCTCGAGACGCGGTGACGGATAGGGTGAGCGGTCTCAACCTCGGCGCCGACGACTATATGGTGAAGCCCTTCGCCTTCGAGGAGTTGGCAGCCCGGGTGATCGCTCTCCTGCGGCGGAGTGGGGCTCCTCCGGGGCAGATCCTGCGCTACGCGGACCTCGAGCTGGACCAGGCCGCCCGGGAGGTGCGTCGAAACGGACGACCGGTAGACCTCACGGGAAGAGAGTTCGCCCTGTTGCGCTTCTTCATGGAGCATCCCCGGCAGGTCGTCTCGAAAAACCAGCTTCTAGAGGCGGTCTGGGGCTACGATTACTTCGGCGACTCCAACGTAGTGGAGACGTACGTCTCCTACCTGCGGCGCAAGATCAACGCCCCGGACGAGCTCGACCTGATCCAGACGATCCGTGGTTCCGGGTATCGGTTGGGCGGGTAGGGGACGGCGTGCAGACCCTGCGCTGGCGGCTGACGCTGTGGTACGGAGGCATGGCTGCCGCGATCCTCATCCTCCTCGCGTCCATCTTGTACTTGAGCGCGAGGTCTTCGCTCATTGCTATCCGACAGGATGACGTGAGGGATACGGCCGACTCCGTCAGCCAGGTCCTGGAGGAGACCGGCACCCCCGCTTCAGCGGTCGGAAACGTACGGCGCAAGGACGTTCGGACGGTCTGGGCGATCGGGGAGGTGCGCAGAGAGGATGTCCAGGTGGTCCTCCGGGACGCGGACGGCGGCTTTCTGGCAGCAACGCCGGGCGGTGCCAGGAATGCCCCCGAGACCGATAACTCCGATGCTACCTATCCTGAGGTCAGTCGGGACGGACGCTACCTTACGACGACCTTCGACTCCGAGGAGGTGCCTGGTGCGACCGGTATGGTCTACACGGTGCTCCCAACGTGGGACCCGGTACTCCAGAGGCTCTTTTTGACTGAAGTAGCCGCGGTGGCGGCGGCTATCGCGTTGATAGTAGGCTTCGGACCCAGGCTGGCCAGGGGCGCTCTCAAGCCGCTCGAAAACGTGAGCACCGTCGCCGGGGAGCTCCGCCGGGGGAGGCTCGGGAGCCGGGTGAATTTGCCGGAGCTCAAGAGTCGGCGGGACGAGGTCGGGGAGTTGGCAAGCTCGTTCGACGCGATGGCCGAGAGTCTGGAGAGGCTCTTCGAGGCCGAGCGCGAGTCCAAGGAGACCCTCAGGCGCTTCGTCGCAGACGCCTCACACGAGTTGCGCACTCCCCTGACCACCGTCCTCGGCTACCTGGACGTGCTGGAAGAGAGCGGAGATACGGACCCCAAGGTTCGTCACCGGGTCTTTCAGGTGATGAGGGAAGAGGGTGGCCGCATGGCCCGCCTGGTGGAGGACCTGCTCGTCCTGGCGCGCCTGGATGAGCATCGGGAGATGCCTACGGAGATAGTGGACCTGGCCGCGCTGGCCCGCGAAGCCGCGGATAACTATCCGGATCGCCGTATCGGGCTGGTGGCCCCCGACACGGTCGTCTCGGTGCTCGGCGACCGGGAGGCTCTGAGGAGGGTGATCTCGAACCTGCTCTCCAACGCCATAAAGCACACGCCCCCGGAGAAGAATATTCTGGTCTCGGTAGACCATGAAGACCGGGAGGCCGTCCTGTGCGTAGCTGATGAAGGAGCGGGTATCCCGGAGGAGGCCCTGCCCCACGTATTCGAGCGCTTCTACCGGGCGGAGAGTTCCCGGGCGGGTGAAGGCACCGGACTCGGGCTGGCCATAGCCCGGGAGACTATCGAAGTCCTGGAGGGGCGGATAGAGGCCCGGAGCGCCCCGGGCGAGGGGTCGGTCTTCACCGTTCGTCTCCCGCTCGTGAAGAAACTCCCACAGAGAGAGAAGCTCTCAGAGAAAAACTAAGTCTCTCCAAGGTTCCTCTAAGGTTCGGGTTTTAGCATCTTGTCACAACCCACCGTAGAGGAGGTCCTCCGTTATGAGCGTCAAAAGCCTGGCCGTCTCGCTAGCGGATATGTTCGCCCCCAGGACGGGCGTGGCTTATGCGCTAGCGCGGCCCTTGGCATACCGCCGTTATTCAGAACCTCGAAGCAGTACCCTGGGGAGGGCGCAAGGACTACGGTTGCAGAATGTCCGCGAGCTTTCGTTCCCCGGGAAGCTGGAGCAATGTCAGGTAGGCCGGGAGACGGAGCAACCCTGCCCCAACCCGGCGACGGTGGAGATCCGGAGCGTGCCCTTCTGCGAGCGTTGCGCCCGCGAGCAGGAGGCGTACTTTACGGTGGGTGAGATCACGCAAGAGCTAACGGACGACCGGACGAGGCGAGCCCACAGTGCCCTCGACGAGCCACTCGCCGAGGCGTTGGATCACATGAGATGGGGATTCGACGAGCGCTTCCATGAAGTGGAGCAGTATGTGGAGGTCGTGAAATGAAACGGTAAGCGCGGCACGCGGAGAGCGCATTGCAAAAGACCGCGCACCCTTCGGAACTAGCTCTCCGCCAACGTCTGTTTTTGCAAGTCGTACGCTGGCAACCCAAGCGGAAAAGGGAGATTCTGGATGAGAAGACTGATGATAATCGTGATAGCGTTAGGGATGCTGCTGGTGACCGCGATGCCGTCGCTCGCAGACGAGCCCAAGGCTGGCGGTGCCAACGGCAAGGTGGGCGGAATGCCGTTTCAGTGGAAGGCGACCTCGCCCTCGACCAACGAGGGGGACCGGTACGACCTCACCGTGACCAACACCAGCGACGAGGTTCAGGAGGCCCGGGTCCGTGCCTTCATAATGGACCACAGCAACCACACCAACACGGACGTGGTGGACGAACAGGTCGAGATCCAGCCCGGTGAGGAGCGCGAGTTTACGGCGCTCAACGACTACGGCGCCGCCAACCACTTCAACACGTTCGTCGGTAGCGAGAACCGGGACCTAGATCTGGCCGTGTCGCTGACCGACGCCAAGGGGGAAGAAACGGCACGGTTTACCGACGCGGCGTTTACGGTCCAGGAAAAGGCAGCCGCCGGCGCGAAGGGCAAAGCTAAAGGCAAGGGCAAAGGCGAAAAGGCGGAGGGGCATACCCACGACGACGGGTTCGCGGCTCTAGGAGACACGGCGCGTCTGGCACCATTGTCTCTCGGACTTCTCGGTATGACCGGACTTGGTCTGTATACAATTCGCCGCCGGCAGAATTATGCTGGTGTCGCCGGTGGACTTGCCGAATCAGTAGCCAGACCAGTCTCCTGGAGAGCGGTCGCGGTCGTCGGGCTCGCCCTCAGCGCCGCTTTGCACATCGGTCTTGCTCCCGCGCATTTCGAGGAGGCGGTCATCCAGGGAGTCTTCTTCGGTGGCGCGGGCGTAGCCACGGCGGTCGTCGCGGCGGCCATCCTAGTGTGGCCCTCGCGCCTGGCTTACCTGGCTGGAGCGGGGATGATGCTCGCCCTGATCGTGCTCTGGGCGGTCTTTCTGCTCGTGCCTCCACCCGGAGCAGAGGCCGTTGAGGCCGTGGATCCCATAGGATTGCTTACCAAGGCGACGGAGCTCATGGCGGCAATCGCCTGCACCGCACTGTGGTCCCGGACCGGCCGCAACAACGAACCAGCCCGAGACCAATCGTAGGATGAAGCCGGATCGACTTCTGGATGGAGTAGACGCCGCCCCAACAAGGGGCGGCGACGGTTCCCTGGTAAAGGCGGTGTTCCTCGTAATCGTGGCGTGCCTGGCGGCCTTGCTCGTCGCCGGGTGTGCAGCAATAGGGGCTAGCGAGATCTCTCAAGAAGAAGCGGCGGTGGAGACTCCCGATGAGCAACCCAACATCCTGTTCGTCCTCACCGACGACCTCGACTACGCCTCCGTCGAGAAGATGCCAAATACAAACTCCTTACTCGCCGAACAAGGCGCCTCTTTCGAGAACGCCTCCGTGAGCCAGTCGCTGTGCTGCCCTTCGCGGGCGACCATTCTTACCGGCCTCTACGCGCACAACAGCGGCATACAGGGCAACAAGCCGCCACACGGGGGCTTCGAGAAGTTCCGGGACGAGGGGGGAGAGGCGGATACCATCGCCACCCGCCTGCGGGAGGAGGGCTACCGCACCGGCTACCTCGGCAAGTACCTGAACGAGTACGGCCGGGACGACCCTACTTATATCCCGCCGGGATGGGACGAGTGGTACGGCAAGCTGAACGAAACGAAGCTCTACGACTACGGGATCAACGAGAACGGCGAAGAGGTTTCCTACGGCAGCGAGCCCGAGGACTACTACACCGATGTCCTCTCCGGGCAGGCTAACGATTTCGTGCGACACGCTGCGCCGGAAGAGGAGCCCTTTTTCGCCCTGGTGGCGCCCACGGCGCCGCACGGACCGGCTACGCCCGCCGAGCGTCACGAGGGAGAGTTCGCCGGGGAGGAGGCCCCCAAGCCTCCGTCCTTCAACGAGGAGGACGTCTCCGACAAACCGTCCTGGAGGCAAGAGGACGAACTCCTATCGGAAGAAGAGATCGACGGGATAGATACCTATCATCAGAAGCGCCTGGAGTCGCTGCTGGCGGTGGACGAGATGGTCGGTTCGCTCGTTGAGGAGTTGGAAGCAGCGGGCGAGCTCGACAACACTTACATAGTGTTCACCTCCGACAACGGCTGGTTCGCGGGCGAGCACCGATTCGAGAGTGGCAAGGACCGCGCGTACGAGGAGTCGGCCCACGTGCCGCTCCTGGTTAGGGGGCCGGGCGTGCCCGCCGCTTTGACGGTGGAGGAGCTTACCCTGAATACCGACTTCGCTGCGACCTTCGCGGAGCTTGCGGGCGTAGAGTCCGGCGAGACCGACGGACGTTCTCTGGCGCCGCTGATGCGCGGCGAAGACACGCCGAGTTGGCGCTCGGCTGTCCTGCTGGAAGGGTTTGTCGGCAAGGGTGATCGTGTCTTCGGGGCTGTGAGGACCGGGACGCACAAGTACGTCGAGTACGGTAACGGGGAGGAGGAACTCTACGACCTCGAAGCCGACCCCTACGAGCTGGAGAGCCTGCACGAGAGCGCCGACCCCGACCTGATCGAAGACCTGAAAACGAAGCTGGAGGCGCTGAGGGACTGCTCCGGCGATGATTGCCGGGAGGCCGAAGATGCTGAGTAACCGCCGGGCGCCGGAGAGGTGCCGGAGAGTAGCCGTGCCGAAGCTCGCGAGGGTGCGCTTCGGGATGGGATGGTGTCGTGGGAAGAGCCTGCTGAGGGCTACGCTAC
The DNA here is from genome assembly GCA_902806065.1 of uncultured Rubrobacteraceae bacterium. Lineage (GTDB taxonomy): Bacteria > Actinomycetota > Rubrobacteria > Rubrobacterales > Rubrobacteraceae > Rubrobacter_F. The sequence goes on from CADCVE010000014.1 coordinate 14,899, forward strand.
TCGGGGTCCTGGCGTGCCTGGCGGGGCTCCTGGTCGTTGGCTGCTCGGGGGCCGGGACCGGGCAGGAAGAAGGGGTGGCGGAGGTCGCTGCCGAGCAGCCCAATATCGTCTTCGTCCTCGCGGACGACCTGGATCTCGCCTCCGTCGAGCAGATGCCGAATATAAACTCCCTGATCGCCGGTGAAGGCGCCACCTTCGAGAATACCTCGGTGAGCTACCCGATATGCTGCCCCTCCAGGGCAACGATGCTTACTGGCCTCTACTCCCACAACCACGGCGTGAGGGGTAACAAGCAGCCGGTCGGCGGCTTCGAGAAGTTCCGCGACGGGGGAATGGAGGAGGGCACCATCGCCGCCCGCCTGAAGGAGGAGGGCTACCGCACTGCCCTGATCGGCAAATATCTCAACGGCTACGGCCAGGGGGACCCCACATACGTGCCGCCGGGTTGGGACGAGTGGTACGCAAAGCCGGGCCGCTTCGAGTACTACGACTATGAGTTGAACGAGAACGGCGAGATGGTCTCTTACGGGAGTGAGGAAGAGGAATACCTCACCGACGTCCTCTCCGGCAAGGCCACGGACTTTGTCGAGCGGGCGACGTCGGAGGACCAGCCCTTCTTCGCCTACGTTGCCCCGATCGCGCCCCACAGCCCCTCAACCCCCGCCGAGCGCCACAAAGGGGCGTTCTCGGGCGAAGAAGCGCCCCGGACCCCGTCCTTTGACGAGGAGGATGTCTCCGATAAGCCCTCCTGGATCCAGGATCTCGCCCCCCTCTCGGAGAATGAGAAATCAGGGATCGACGCCCGCCACCAGGAGCGTCTGGAGTCGATGCTGGCGGTGGATGACATGGTTGGCTCGCTCGTCGAAGAGCTGGAGGCAGCCGGGGAGCTCGAAAACACTTATATATTCTTTACCTCTGACAACGGCTTCCACCTGGGCACACACCGCATGAAACACGGCAAGAAGACGCCGTACGAGGTGGCGGCCCGCGTGCCCCTCTTCGTCCGCGGCCCCGGCGTGCCCGCGGGGTCCACGGTGGAGAACCTGGCCCTCAACAACGATCTGGCGCCGACCTTCGCCGATCTCGGGGGCCTGGAGGGATTCGAGGCTGATGGGCGCTCGCTGGCGCCGCTGATGCACGCCGAAGATACCCCGTGGCGCTCGAACATCCTGTTGGAGGCGTTCCTCGACGGTAAGAGCGCCGATGGAGAGGGTGACGCGGAGACGGACGGCGAAGAAGGAGGCGAGGGCAACCGCACGGACCAGACCGCCTTTCAGGCCGTGAGGACGGAGGAACACAAGTACGTCGAACACGAGAACGGTGAGAGGGAGCTCTACGACCTGCGAAACGACCCCTACGAGCTGGAGAACCTCTACGAGACGGCGGACCCGGCCCTGATCGAGGACCTCCAGGCGAGGTTGGCGGAGTTGAAAGATTGCTCAGGCGACGAGTGCCGCGAGGCCGAGGACGCGGGGTAGCGCCGTGCGCCGAGGTCTTGAGAAGAGCGAGCCGGTGACCGGGAGTAGGGAAGGATGCTCGCTGGCGGGCACTGTAGCCCCGCGTCGCCTGACACGACGCGACTTCTTGAGAGTAGGCGGAGGCGCGGCGATCGGAGCGTGCGCACTACCTTCGCTAGCGTGCGGACGGGCGGCTCGCTCAGCGGACGCCGGGCAAGGGGACTCGACCAGCCGCGGGCCAGTGGGTCTATGGTACGAGGCCAATAACATGGGGACGGCGGGCGGTATGCCGCCGGACTTCGAGGAGAAGTTCTATCGGCCGGAGACCTGGGCACAGGCGAGGGAGGCCATAGACGTGTACTACGTGCGGGCGGCGACGCTGCTGAACCCCGACAACGGTCTGGACGACTCTTTTCTCGGGGACTTCTTCGTGCCGGTGTTGGAGGGGTCTGGCGTCGAGATCGCGCTAGACGCCGTCGGGGCGGGCTTTCTCCTCGCTCGCCCGGCTAACTCTACCGCGCGGATCGAACGGGAGGTGGCGCTAATGGAGAAGCTGGGGAAGATGGGCGGACGGGTGGGTTACGTCGCCTTGCAGAGCGTACTGTCAAAGCCGCTCAGGAAGGAGAGCAAAGTGGTGGAGTACCCGATGCAGCAGCGTATCGAGGACGTGGTGGGGTACGCGAAGGCGGTGCGGGAGCGGCTACCGGAGATCGAGCTAGGCATCCTAGACGCGCTCCCTACCAAGGGCCTGGAGTATCGGGAGCCGTACGGCCAGCTCGCCACCGCGCTCGATAAGGATGGCCTGAAGCTGGACTTCGTCCACCTGGATTGTCCCTACGAGCATCCCCAACAGGGAACCAGAATCACGTGGGAGGGTGTGAAGGAGGTCGAAACCTTCGTGAAGCAGGACGTCGGGGCGCGCTTCGGCCTTGTCTGCACGAGCCGCACGGGCGGCGAGGCGTCGGACGAGGCCTGGCACGATAACGTCCTGGACGCCCCGAAACAGTACGCGGAGGCGGACGGCAACCCCAACGAGTACGTTGTCATGAGCTGGTTCCCGTACCCTGCCTCCAGCATCCCCGAGTCTGCGGGAGCAGACACGTTTACGGAGACGAAGACGGTACTTGCCTTTTCTCGGGGACTCGGCCGGTGAGTGGGTGCTTCTTGATAAAGAAGACGCTGCTCGAGGCTCTGGTGGGATGTATGGCGGTCTCCTTCTTGCTCCTGGTGGGTTGCTCGGGGTCCGAGCGGGACGAAGAGGGAGAGAAGGCGGAGGTGACGGGTACGGAAGAGGCGGAAGCGCCTGCCGTAGGAGAGGCTTCCGGCGACCGGCCGAACATAGTCTTTGTTCTTACAGACGACCTGGACTATGGCTCCGCCGAGAAGATGCCGGAGATCAACTCTCTTTTGAGGGACGAAGGTGCCTCCCTGGAGAGTACCTTTATCAGCCACCCGATATGTTGCCCCTCGCGTTCGACTATCCTCACCGGTCTCTACGATCACAACCACCAGGTGATCAGCAACAGGTACCCTGACGGGGGATTCCGGAAGTTCCGCGAGCAAGGACACGAGGAGGAATCGATCGCCGTAAGCCTGCAAGATGGCGGCTACCAGACCGGTTTCTTCGGTAAGTACCTCAACGGATACACTCAGGTCGACCCGACTCACGTCCCTCCCGGATGGGATGAGTGGTACGGCAAGCTGGAAGAGCAGAAGCTCTACAATTACAGGCTCAACGAGAACGGCGAGGAGGTCTCTTACGGAGACGAACCCGAGGACTTCTTTACCGACGTAATCTCTGGTAAGGCGACGGAGTTCGTCCAAAGCGCGGCGCCAGAGGATCAACCCTTCTTCATGTATGTGGCCCCGACGGCACCCCACGGACCCGCGACCCCCGCGGAGCGCCACGAGGGCGCCTTCGCCGGTGAGGAGGCTCCCCGTCCTCCGTCTTTCGACGAGGAAGACGTCTCGGACAAACCGTCCTGGCTCCAAACCAGCTCTCCCCTCTCCGAACCCTCAGTCTCCACAATCGACAGCCGTTATCAGAAGCGCCTGGAGTCGATGCTAGCGGTGGACGAGATGGTCGGCTCTCTCGTCGGAGAGCTAGAGGCCGCCGGGGAGCTCGACAATACCTACATATTCTTTACCTCCGACAACGGCTTCGAGCAGGGCGAGCACCGCATAAGCGGAGGGAAGGACCGCCCCTACGAGGAGTCCGCTCGCGTGCCTTTCTTCGTCCGGGGGCCGGGGGTAGCTCCCGCATCAGAGGTCGAAGAGCTGGCCGTAAACACGGACTTCGCCCCAACCTTCGCGGACCTGGCGGGCGTGGAGTTTCCGGCGGACGGGCGCTCCCTGGCGCCGCTGATGCGTGGCGAAGAACCCGCGTGGCGTTCGTCCATTCTGATAGAGAGGTTACCTCCCTCTGAAGGTGGTGGTGAGGAAGCAAGTGGCAAAGCCAAAGCCAAAGGAAAGGGCAAAGCCAAATCTAAAGGAAAAGCTAAAGAAAAGGTAGAGGGCATCAGCTCACCTCCGTACGAGGCCGTAAGGACGGACACCTACAAGTACATCGAGTACGAGAACGGCGAGACGGAACTCTACGACCTCGAAGCCGACCCCTACGAGCTGGAGAGCCTGCACGAGAGCGCCGACCCTGACCTGATCGAAGACCTCAAAGCGAGGCTCGCGACGCTCGAAAGCTGCTCGGGTGAGGAGTGTAAGGAGGCCGAAGACGCCCCATAGGCCACCCGAGGGCCTTCTATTCGACCACGTCATCCAGGGAAACACGCGGCCTGCCAGCCTTCTAATCTCCCTTCCGGCGATGTATAATGTTTCATTATGATTTATAAACTTGGTGTTGAGGTTTGTGAGCCTGAGGGGAAGCCGGTGCGTTTACGGCTGCGGAGGATGGTGGTCTCGATCTCCTTCCTGTCAACCTTCCTGATGCTGATGTTGCTGGTATATGGCCTCGTCGGGGCATTCGCCGTTGAAGGCACTCCCGCAGTAGCGCCCACGGCAACCCCCGCAACAGCTCCTGCGGCAACTCCCGCGGCAACCCCTGTGGAAGAGCCCCTCGTGATCGACGAGGCTGCCTTTGTGCAGGACGTGCTCTCGGATGCGAACGCTTACTGGACTGAGGAGTTCGCGCGGCTCGGATATCCGTATAGGTCCGCGAACCTGGTGCTTGTTTATGATAAGCCGATCGAAGCTGAGTGTGGTCCCCTTTATCCCGAGTACGGGCCTGCCTACTGCGGGTATGATGGGACGCTCTACTACCCGCTTAGTTGGGCTGTACCGGGCGGCCAGCCTCTAGAGGAGTACGGTTACTCCGCCGTGGCCATGGGGATGGCCCACGAGACGGGCCATCACGTACAGATGCAGATGGACGAGCTCGGCATCCGTAGCTTGGATGGCTGGACTCCGGTGCAGAACGAGTTGCAGGCCGATTGCCTCGCGGGCATGTGGAGCAGGCGAGCCGACGCGCGTTTCGGGGACGGGGGTACCGAGGCCATCCTGACCGTTCTCACGGAGTTGGGCGCCGCGACGCATGGCACCGCCGAGCAGCGAATCGCCGCTTTCGAGGACGGTTACTATACCGGTGAACTCTCCCGTTGCCTCGCTCTGACGGGCTAACAACCGCCAAACCCCCTCACAACGTCTGACAAAGTACGGGCGGAACCGGCGAGCCGCGAACGACGGCTATTTCGGAGAGAGAAGACCTCGGATGACAGTGGAAGTGATCGGGGTGGACCACACCTTCGTGTCGGTCGGGGATCTAGGGCGTTCCGAGGAGTTCTACGATCGCGTCATGGCTATCTTGGGCTTCCGCAAGGGCGAGAGCGCCAGTTCGCGTACTCCCTGAGGCCGGCCAGGGAAGATGCTCCCGGGCACGACCGTACGCGCCCGGGCTGCACCATCTCTGCTTGCGGATGGTAGACGAGCCGCCGTTGACCGCGTGGCGAGGGAGCTTCGGGAGGCGGGTGTCGAGGCTACGGAGCCGCGCTACTACCCGGAATACGCTCCGGACTACTACGCGACATTCTTCGAAGCCCCCGACGGTATGAGGTTTGAGGTAATGAACTTCCGTGAAATCAGGCGCAAGGTGAGGTACGACTGGGAGGCCAGGGCCGGCCTGTGAGGGTTGGCGAACGACTCCGCCGCCGATACTCCCTCCGTAGGTTGTAGAGGTTATAGCAAGATTTGATTCCCGCACCTCTAGAGGCGTCCGGTCAGCTCTTTCAAGCCCTCTTTCTAACGATGCCTTCCAGCAGGGTGCGGTTGGGTACGCGGTAGAGGTAGCCGTCTTCGGAGCGCAGGATCACGGCGGAGTAGCCAAGCTCTTCGACGGTGCCTTCGATGCCCTCCACAAAGACCTCATCTCCCACGGCCAACCCTTCCTGAACGTAGCGGCCAGCGGCGATATTGCCCGAGAGGGGGACGAGACCCTGGCCCAGGGCGAGAGCGGTGACGAGCCCCGCGGTGGCGAGCAGGATCACGGCAATGAGGATGAGGAAGGAAGTTTCGAGGCCGAGCTGTCCGGCGGCCAAGAGGCCGGTTATGGCGACTACGGTGACGAAAACTATGCGGCGGAAGACGTTTGCACCGCGCAGGCCCGCGTTCTCGGCGCTGCGGGCGACGAGGTCCGCCAGCCAGCCCGCGGCCATGACCCCCGCGATGATGATGACGAGGGCCACGAGAAGCCGGCCGGAGAGGTCGACTATCTTATCCATCGTCTGTTCGAGCGAGGAGAGGCCGAGGACGCTCAGGGAGCCCGCGACTCCGATCAGGAGCACGGCCCAGAAGAGTACTAGGCCGAGTAGCTTCGAGGGGCCGCCATCGTAGCCGAGCTGCCCGAGCGACTCCGCCGCCCCGGTCCGCTGTGCGATCTCCTCCAGACCCAGGGTTTCGAGGAGACGAGCCGTCAGGCGTTGCAGCACCACGGCGACTATAAGCGCCACGACCATCACCACTAGAGCGCCGACGAGCCGCGGGATGAACTCGGCCATCGCTTCCCCAAAGTCGGCCAGTATCTCCTCCACCAATTCCTCCTTAGATGCCTTGTCCGGCGGCGCCGGGGAGCCTGAGATGCAGATAATAGACAAAAGCGTCGAGGTAGGCTCGCCCGACGCCAGCGAAGAAGCTCTCCGCCTGCCTGAAAAAGGCCGAGAGGGCAGCCTGCCGGAGGGCGTAGTCGATCACGGCCTGCGGTACCTCGGGAGACTCTTCGCCGATGACGCCCATCAGGGCGATCATTCTGAGGTAGGACTCTGCCATCCTGAGCGCCTCCGGGTCTTCGAGGATCGTCTGCTCCACCTCGCGAGCCTCCTCGGGCGAGAGCTCGCTCGCGGCGTAGGCTCCGATCTTCTCCAGGGTCTCCCAGTGGTTCGAGCCGTTCACCGCGAACCCTCCCCCGGCTGCCGGGAGAGCGCCACGAGAAGGGAGGCCCGTCCCCTGCTGACCCAACCCTTCGCCGTGCCCTCGGGGACCTCCAGGATCTGGGCTACCTCCGCGTAGCTCAAACCCTCCATGTGCCGCAAGACCAGCGCCGCCCGGTGTTCCGCTCGCACGTACTCCAGCGCGTGCAGAAGCTCGCCGCGGCGTTCGGCGGCCAGCGCGGCGGTCTCCGGGTCGTCCTCGATGCTAATGTTAACCGGCAGGTACGTAAGCTCGTCGCTAACCTCCCGCGCCTCCCTAGCCTGCTCCTTGCGCAGGACACTCAAGCAGGTATTTACCGTTATCTTGTAGAGCCAGGTGCTAAAGGCGCTCTCACCCCTGAACTTCCTTATATTTCGCCAGACCCTGATCCAGACTTCCTGGCTGGCGTCCTGGGCCTCCCTGGTGTTTAGTATCCGTACGGCCACCCGGTAAACGAGCCCCGAGTAGCCATGGACCAACTGCGCGAAGGCCTGGACGTCCCCGTCCGCGGCCTTTGCCGCCAAGTTTTGGTCCTCAACGGTCATGCGAGAGACGCCCTCCGCCGCGCTACCACTCTGAATGGTCCGCCATCGAATAACTGAACGCTCTCAAGATAACAGACTCGCGCCCCGCCGCCAAAGTTACAGGAAGATAACAGAAGCACCTCTTAGCGTAGCCGATAAGCTCTTAATTTCGAGATTCCGTGCGGAAGCTGTAACGAAACCGTCCCCCCGGTAGTCTCAGTTACTACTGACGTGAAAGCAGTCGTCTTTCTGTTGTGAGGAGTGATGAAGTGTACAGCATAGAGGTGCGGGAGAGGGACGAGGAGAACATACTGGTCGAGCTCTGGGGTGAGTTTGACCGGCATGCTCTGGAGGAGTTACGGGAGACTTTGGACGGAGTACTGGAGTTGCGGCGGCCGACGATAGTGGACCTCTCCGGGGTAGAGTTCCTCGACATAGGAGCCACGCGCGAGATGACGATCCGGTCTCGACTCTACGCTCACCACCTGACCCTGACCAACCCCTCCTGGCAGGTGTCCCGGAGCGTGGCGGCTTGTGGGGTCAAGGACTGGTTCGGTTTTAGCGTTGGAGCTGAAGACCCTCCGGAACCACCGGCGATGGCGTCCTCTAGCTCCTCTAATCAAGGAGACGCGAGAGGACGCCGCGCGGCTTGACGGCCGAGGTCTCGATCACGGTCGAGGCCGCGATCACGCCGATGAGGAGCGCCAGGGCGGAGGGTCCGGTCAGCGCGATCAGGCGCTGAGACTGCGCAGCCGCGTCGGGTGTCTCGGGCGCGGGCTGCGTCCCCGCCTCTACCGGCGTGTCACCCTCCTGGGACTGGCTCGCGATCCTGGCCCCCAGGATGCCCGAGGCGATGCCGTTGATCGCCGCCCCGCCGAGCATCAAGTTCTTGAGGCGCGTGAGACCCGGTGCCCGAAGCTCGCCATCCGCCTTCAAGCCGCCCAACCTCCAGGACAGCAGCGTCGCGGCGATGGCCAGGAAGTTGACCGCGTTGAAGCGGCCCCAGGCCTCGTTCAGGACCCGCCCGCGCTCACCCTTATCGCTGATGCGGCTAATGGTTGGGTTCAGCGCGATCTGCCCGAAAAGAGCGCCCCCAAACCACGTCGCAAGGCCGAGATTGTGGCTGATCTTGGAAATGTTCGATGGCTCCGTCAAAGCTTCTCCTCTCATCTCTGGTAGCTCTTCTACGTTCCCCTCGCCAACCCGCAGCAAACAAGCAACATTCATCCTGGCTTTGACGCCGGCAGCTTGTCCAACCTCGCAACCGTAACCTTTGCGGCGCCTTTAGTGTCTCAATATCCTGGTAGCTGCCACTCCTTAGCCTGCCGGCAAGCTTCCCGGAGCACCCGCTGCCCTATGGGGATAATCAAACCTATCTCCTCGGCCAGGGGCACGAACTCGTCGGGGGTAACCAGGCTGCGCTCCGGATGCTCCCAGCGCACCAGCGCCTCTATCCCGATGATCTGCTCGGTCTCCAGAAGTATCACCGGCTGGTAGTGTAACCTGAACTCGTCACGCTCCAGGGCGCGCCTCAGGTCGTTCTCCAGCCTCAGGCGCTCGATAACTCTGGACTCCATGCTTGGAGCGAACATCCGGTAGCGCGCTTTGCTCTCCTCCTTGGCCCGGTACATCGCGATGTCCGCGTTGCGCAACAGGTCCTCGGGTAGATCGTGGCTCGGGTCGCTGAAGACGATACCAATACTGGGGGTGACGAATACTTCCTGGTCGCTGAGGGTGAAGGGCATCCGAAGCTCCTCTACGATCCGCTCTGCCACGTACGCCGCCTTCCCAGCAACCTCGACGTCTTCGAGCAGTACAGCGAACTCGTCTCCGCCCAAGCGTGCGATGGTGTCTTCGGGCCGCAAGCAACCCCGCAGACGGGCGGAGACCGCCACGAGTAGATCGTCCCCCACGTGGTGCCCCAGGGTGTCGTTGACGAACTTGAAGTTGTCCAGGTCCACGAACAGCACCGCGACCTTGCCTTCCCGCCTCCCCAGGCGAGACAGGGCGTGCTTGAGTCGATTCAGGAACAGAGCCCTGTTGGGCAGGCTGGTTAACAGGTCGTGGAACGCCCGGTACTCTAGCCGTTCCTCCAATGCCTTGCGCTCGGTTATGTCCTGGTACTGGGCGACGAAGTGGCCGGGGTTGCCCTCCGTGTCCCGCACCAGGGAGACGTCCGAGAGCGCCCACACCACCGACCCGTCTTTGCGCACGTAGCGCTTCTCGATGCCCGCCGTCTTGGCTCGACCATCCAGCAACCGCTTGGTGTGGTCCCGGCTCTTCTCGCGGTCGGCCGGGTGGGTAATCTCGAGCGAGCTCTTACCCAGTAGCTCCTCTTCCGGGTAGCCGAGCATCTCGCAAAAGGCACGGTTGACTTTCAGGTAGCGATTGTCGAGCCCAACCAGGGCAACGCCGGTCGAGGCGTTCTCGAAGGTGCTACGGAAGCGCGCCTCGCTCTCTTCAAGCTTCTCCTCCGCCCGCTTACGCTCGGTGATGTCCCTGATGATCACCTGTGTGGCTGGTTTGCCGCCGTAAGAAACGGAGAGACCCGCTATCTCCACGTCGATGATGCGTCCGTCGAGTCCGATGAGCTTTTCCTCAGCGAGTTCCGCAAACATCCCCTGCTCCTGAATGCGCCGGACCCTCTCCCGTGCAAACTCCCGGTAGTCGGGGTGGACGAATCCCATTACGGGCTTGCCGAGGAGCTCCTCCGGGCCGGTCGCTCCGAAGAGCTTGGCCCCCGCGGGGTTCACGTACACGAACCTGCCCTCACTGTGGACGGCAATCGTTTCGGGGGAGTGCTCTACCAGGGACCGGTATCGTTCCTCGCTCTCTTTTAGCGCCTCCTCGGCCTCCTTGCGCTCGGTGATGTCGCGGGTGGAGACGAGCATCATCTGCCTCCCGCCGTAATCGACCGAGCCCACGCGCACCTCCACCGGAAAGGTCGTGCCGTCCTTGCGCCGGTTCATCTCCTCGTGGCTGACCACGAAGGTCCCCGGCTCGCCACCCATGGCGCGCTGCCAGAGTGTGCCGCCCTCCTTCTCTCTCCGTGCCTGTTCCTCCTTGGTGAGCATGTTGCAAGAGACGTCTCTTACGGAGAGCGAGAGCAACTCCTCGCGCGAGTAGCCTAAAAGGAGGCACGCTCGCGAGTTGCAGTCGACGAAGCGGCCTTGCTCGTCATGCACGAACACGGCGTCGACGGACTGCTCGAAGAGTTGCCTGAAGCGCTCCTCGCTCTCCCTCAGCGCTTCCTCAGCCCGCTTGCGCTCGGTAATGTCGATCATGAACCCTTGCCAGTAGCGGGAGCCGTCCGCCTCCTCTTCCTCGACCATCACCGATTCGTTGCGCACCCACACTGTCCGTCCATCGCGATGAAGCACACGATACTCCGTCGTGAAGACCTCACCCGGCTCGCCGCTTCGCTCGTCCTCGGACTGCATCCGCTCCCGATCGTCAGGATGCACCATAAGCCACCTGAGATCCGGGTCCTTACACTCCTCGGGAGAGTAACCCGTTAGGGTTTCTATTCGAGGGCTCATGTACATTGCGGAATCGAGGCTTCCGATCTCCTGAGTGTAGACGACCGCAGGCATCCGCTCGACTAGCGTGCGGTACCTGGTTTCGGTTTGCCGTAACCGCTCCTCGGCGCGCTTGCGCTCGGTAACGTCCTGGTTTGTCTCCAGAACAAACTCTGACGCTCTACTGCTACGTGCTAAAACATGCCGGCTTTCCACTATGACTCGTCGGCTGTCACGAGCGTGATGGACCAGCTCACCCTCCCAGTGCCCCTCGGTCTGCAACTTGCGCTCAAGCTCCTCCAGGGAGAAGGGGTGGATTGTCTTCAGTAGATCGTGGCTGCTTTGACCTATCGCCTCCTCTTTCGACCATCCATAGAGGCGCTGCGCTGCCTCATTACAATATATGATCCTGCCGTCTAGCCTCCGTGTGAAGACCGCATCGTGCGTCTGTTCCAGCAGGACGGCCTGCTGCTCTACCTTTTCCTCTGCCCACACCCGCTCTGTAACGTCGCGAGAGTTGACGACGATTCCCCTCACGCTCGGGTCGTCGAGCAGGTTGTTGCAGATCCCCTCGAAGTACCGCCACGAGCCGTCCGCGTGCCGAAACCTCACCTCTACCGGACCGTAGCTCCCCAAGTTCTCCAAGAGCTTGCCGAAGCGCCTCCGCGCCTGCTCTACGTCCTCGGGGTGGACGTGCTCGAACACCTTTGTCCCGATCAACTCTTCGGGCCGGTAGCCCATCGCCCTCTCCACGGCCGGGCTCTGGTAGCGAATGGTACCGTCGGCTTCGAGGACTGTAATAACGTCCGAAGCGTACTGGACGAGTACGGCGTGTAGCCGCTGCTCGCTCTCCCTCAAGGCCTCTTTGGCCCGCTTGTGCTCGGTAACGTCCATGAGTAGACCGTCCCAAAGAACGTCGCCGTTAGCCTGCAGTTGCGGACGGGAAGTACCCCGGAGCCACTTCTTTGCCCCCGAGCGAAGGGTGACCCGACCCTCCCACTCCCACGGCGAGAGCGCGGCCGCCGATGCCTCCACCGAGCGCTCAAAGTTCGGGCGGTCCTCGGGGTGGATGATGTCGATAACTAGTGCGGGATCTTGCTGGATCTTCCGCGGCTCCAGGCCGTACAACTCTCGGCTACCCTCGCTGACGAAGGGGAACCCCACCGAGCCATCAGGGCGCAGGACAAACTGGTAGACCATCCCGGGGGCGTTCGCCGTGATCCTCGCGTAGCGCGCCTCGCTCTCCCTGAGCGCTTTCTCCGCCCTCTTGCGCTTGGTGACGTCATGGAAGTAGACCAATAGCCCGACCTCCGAGGGATAGGCCTTCACCCCGAACCAGGCCTCCAGGGGAGGGTAGTACTCCTCGAACTGGACAGTCACTCGCTTCTTCACCGCCTTGTGATACTCCTGGTAGAACGTTGACCCCACGGCCTCCGGGAACTCCTCCCACACGTTCTTGCCGAGTAGCTCCTCACGGCTCCTGAACAGAACCCGCTCCGCTTCGGAGTTCAGGTAAGTGAACCGCCACTTTTTATCCAGGGCGAAGACGGCGTCGGTGATACTCTCCAGAATCTCGAAACTGTCCTCGCCGAATCTCAGTGGTTCTCCTCCTGCCAACGCCCGGCAATCCCGCCGAAGCCTCTGGCGGACCGTGCTGAGAAACCATCATTGACCGAGGCCGCGTAAGCACTCAAATGCTCTCACATTCTTTCGCAGAATCCACGAACATACTAGAGTTACCATCTCTGGCGGCAGTTGTCTCACCTCGTGTCTACTGATGAGTCAGGCGCGGTACCGAGAACCTCCCGGATCTCACACCAGCGTCGACCGCACTTCGGGGAACTCTACGCCCAGTAGGACGCGGAAGTGTAGTTGCGGGGTATGCGTTCCATCGAACGTATATGAGACGTTCTGCTCGGTTGCCAGCATTCTGCGTTGGTACTTCGTTGTTCATAACAGCGACAAGTATGGCACAGTGGGTGTCGAGGATGCGTGTGTTTGAAGTCCTAGCTCCAGGGCCTTTACTCGTTCCAGGCTCAGGTAGGTCTCTTCCCGGCGGGATCGGGTGGTGGACTAGAGGTGTTCCGGTTTAGGTCCGAGTCGACCAGCAGGCCGGCTTCTTCGCTCGGGAGGGGCCTGGCGAAGTAATATCCTTGAGCGAAGTCGCATCCTATCTCTCGCAAACAGGCGAGTTGCTTCTCGGTCTCCACGCCTTCAGCTACCACTCTCTCACCCAGGGCGTGCGCGAGATTTACAACCGCCGACACTATCGCCTCGTTCTTCGGGTCCTCGCCGAGGCCCTGAATCATCGAACGGTCTATCTTCAGGAAATCGACCGGGAAGCGCCTGAGGTAGGAGAGTGACGAGTAGCCCGTCCCGAAGTCGTCTATCGTCAGGTTTACGCCCAGGTCTTTGAGCTTTTGTAGCTTGGCGAGGGTGGACGGCGCGTCGTCCATAACGACGCTCTCGGTAATCTCCAGATCCAGGCTGGCGGGGTCCAGGCCGGTCTCTCGCAGGATCGCCGCGACCTCCTCGACGAGAGCGTGATGCTGGAACTGTCTGGCCGAGAGGTTTACGCACGTCTTCAGGGCCGATCTGCCCGGGGAACGATCCTGCCACAGGCGCGTCTGGCGGCAGGCCTCCTCTAACACCCACCTCCCGATCGGGACGATCAGGTCGGTCTCCTCCGCGATCGTAACGAACTCATCGGGAAGTACCAGCCCCCGCTCCGGGTGCTCCCACCTGAGCAGCGCTTCCAGGGCGACAACCTCACCGGACCCGAGCGCCACCTTGGGCTGGTAGTGAACCCTGAACTCTTCCCTCTCCAGGGCTCGGCGGAGGTCGCTCTCCAACTCCAGGCGTTCGAGGGCCGCTATGGTCATGCTCGGGTCGAATACTGCGTGGCGGGCTCTGCCGACGGCCTTGGCTTGGTACATCGCGGTGTCCGCGTAGCGCAGTAGCACCTCCGGAGGCTCATCGCCGGAGGTGCTCAAAACGATCCCGATGCTGGTGGTGATGAACCTGGCGCGCCCTTCCAGGTAGAAGGGCGCTCGCATGGCCTCCTGGATTCGCTCCGCTACCCGCACCGCACCGCTCACGCTTGCGACGTCTTCGAGAAGGACGGTAAACTCGTCGCCGCCGAAGCGAGCTACCGTCCCCTCAGCGCCCATGCTCTCCTCCAGGCGTTCGGCGACCGCCAGCAGTACCTGATCTCCTGCCTCGTGGCCCAGGGAGTCGTTGATGACCTTGAAGTTGTCCAGGTCCATGAACAGCACAGCAACCTTGCCTTCCCGCCATTCGGTTCGGGCGAGCGCGAGGTCGAGACGGTCCAGGAACAAGGTCCGGTTGGTCAGACCGGTCAGGGGATCGTGAAACGCCTGGTGCATTAGCTGCTCCTCGAGCTCCCGCCGCTCGGCGATCTCCTGCTGCAACCGGGCGTTGGATTCCGCGAGCCGCGCGGTCCGCTGCCGTACCTTATCCTCCAACTCGTCGTGTGCACGCTGCAGCGCCTCCTCGGCCTGCTTGCGCCTGGTGACGTCGTTCTGCACCCCGATGAAGTTGATGAGTTGCCCGTGATCGTCGTGTACGGGGGAGAGCCTGAGCTCGTTCCAGAACAGCGTGCCGTCCTTGTGGTAGTTGCGCAGGAGCACCACGCAATCCCGCTCCTCTCGGATGGCGGCGCGTACCTCTTCCAGAACCGGTTGGTCACCGTCAGACCCCTGCAAGAACCGGCAGTTGTGGCCGAGCAACTCCTCGGTAGAGTAGCCGGTCATAAGCTCGAAGCTGCGGTTGACGTATATCAGCGGGTTGTCTGGCTGGTTCGGATCGCTGATGACGATGCCGTTGCTGCTGGCGGCGATGGCCTGGTATAGCAGGCGAAGCTCCTGCTCGGCCTGCTTGTGCTCACCGTTTGTTTTCTTCGGCATTGCCGGAGTATATAGGGTAATGGTGATCTCAGGCTGTCGATCACGCGCAAACCTGTTCTCGATCTGGATAGCTGCTTGAGGCGAAGTATCTGCTCCTGGGTCCACCGCAGACTGTGCCCCGGGTTCGGGTGCTCGCAGGCACGATCGAACTATCACGCTCCCGGGGGTTGCCCGACGATTGAACCCGTGCCGACTTCGAGCGGGACGCCGCCCCGAGGTATCGTGCGACCAGCAAATCGATCAGGCAGCCGGCGCAGCGAGCTAATCGGCGTTGGGCTTTAGGGCCGCGCCGGTGACCCTTGCGGGGTCTTGATCCGCCGTATCTTCCGCTAGCTGACCGGGCTCCTTGTGGCTCGGAGAGCAGAAGCTATTTCGAGACGGCGGGTCCTTCCGGGCCTGCCCTCTCTCGGACCTTTTTATTAAAGCCGTTGCCCGTTTGTGCCGACAACTGTAGTGAGGCTCGTTATCCTCTAGTGAAAACGGGTCTCATCCATCATTAGCCGGGCTGGTAAACATTACCCCCTCCTAACGAGCCGGCCCGGCTCTTCTCCGCCGGGGGCTGGCCGTCCTCTTCCTCTCACCAGGCCCCGGCCTTTTTCACTGTTCACCGTTGGGACCCGCCGAAGAATCATACTTTCGGTCGCCCGAAATCATACTTTCGGAGGACACAGACCCGGAATTGAGATGCGAATATCGCTCTCAGGTCATTTAAGCTCCCTATATAGGAGGAACGCATGAGGAAGATGATGTTGCTGGCGGCGATGCTGGCGATGGCGCTGATGATGATGGCTCCCGCTACCGCGATGGCCGAGGATCTCGATTTCGACGGCTTCGACGACCAGGAGGAATTCTACGAAGAGTTCTACTTCCCGTTCTTGTTCGGGGGCGGGATCGACGACGTAGACTGCGACGGCTTTGACGACGACTTCGACGGTGGGATAGACGAGGACGTCGTGTGCGTCGTTGAGTTCGACGACGATTTCTACGGCTTCGGCGGCTTCGACAACTACTATGACGACTTCGATTTCTTCGATGACTACGACTCCGACGGCACCATCATCCAGAACGTCGGCTAAGCAGCCCGGATAATCAGTACTCTCTCGGGAGAGGGCGGGTCCTTTAGGACCCGCCCTCTCTTCGTGCCTGTATGCACCCGCGCGTTCCGCACCCCGAAGACCGCAACGTTCTCGCGGAACAGGCTAACGGACACGGAAGGAGATCCCCCAGCTCACCAAGTGCAAGTCTGAAGACAGCTCACCCTCGATCTCCCCGGACGGCAGGAAGATGGCCTTCGCTAGCAACCGGGATGGGGACTTCGAGATCTACGTGATAAAGGCCAACGCCCCGGAGAGCGCCACCAACCGCCCGGCGAAGCTCACCAACAACAAATCGGTGCAAGACCTGTCGCCCGACTGGTCGCCGGACGGCACCAAGATAGTCTTCGAGAGAAACAACAGCATTGTGGAGCAGGTCTACCTCATGAAAGCCGACGGCACCCGGCAGAAGCAACTCTCCGACGGCATGACGCGAGAAGGCCAACCCTCCTTCTCGCCCGACGGCAAGAGCATCTCCTTCCTCAGCTTCCAGGATGGCAACGCCGAGGTCTTTCAAATGGCGGCGGACGGGACCAACCGGGAGAACCTCACCGACAATGCAGCTTTCGATGCCCAACCCTCCTGGCAACCCCTGCCGTAGCGGTACGGGTGGCCGCGGCCGTCAGGCCACCGCTTCTCTTCGAACAACGGCTCGATGATCGCCCACTAGACGGTCAGGTCCATGCCCATCCGGTACGACGGGTCGACCGTAACCGTTATGAAAAAACGTCCAAACTAACATTGATCGGAGTACACTTACGTAATGCGACTCCTTCGGTATTCCATCAACGTCACATTGGACGGGTGCTGCGATCATCGTGCAATAGTCCCGGACGAAGACCTGCACCGGCACCATGCCGAGAACCTCGCCCGGGCCGATGCTCTCCTCCTTGGTCGGGTAACCTACGAAATGATGGAGGCAGCGTGGCGACCGCCGGCGCGGACGGGAGTGAAGCCTGATTGGATGGCCGATTGGATGCAACCCTTCGCCCGGACGATCGACGCGGCAAAGAAGTACGTCGTGTCGAGCACCCTGGACCAGGTCGATTGGAACGCGGAGCTTTTGCGCGGAGACCTGGCCAAGGCCGTCCAGCAGCTCAAGCAAGAGTCGGGTAGGGGACTGTTCGTGGGAGGCGTGAAGCTTCCGCTGGCGTTGGCAGAGCTGGGATTGATCGATGAGTACGAGTTCGTGGTGCATCCCAAGCTGGCCGGCCACGGGCCGACGTTGCTCGCGGGGCTCTCGAAGCATGTCGATTTGAAGCTCGTGAGCCGGCTGCAGTTTAGCTCGGGGGTGGTGGCGACGCGGTATGAGCCTAGAAGGTAACTATCGGGCTTGTTAGCCCGAGTCGGCCGCATCACGGAGCAACTCGGGCCAGGCCTGCGAATCCGCTAATCGACGACACGTCCTAGCCTAGGACACGGCTTCGCGGTCTACGAACAAAGGGTATTGGTGAGGGGCCGGCTTTTGCCAGGCCCTGGATCACGAACCTCTTTTGCTCCACACATGCTCGCCCTCGCCCCGGCTCTACCCTTTGCACGGTCTGCTAGGGCTCCTGCCCTTGTATCTTCTCCCTTACCTCTTCTGGCATCTTCTCTTTTATCTCTTCTGGTAGGTTGTCGTAGGAGGGGACTCCATCTACCTTGACCTTTGTTTCTTTCTGCGCCACTGTGGCTTCTGCCGGCTGCTGTGCTACCGTCGTTTCCTGTTGCGGCTCTTCTTCTCGAGAGGGCTGCTCTTCTTTGCTCTCCTGTCCGTTGCATGCCGCTGCCCCGAACGACGAGATGAAAACCATACCCAAGAAGAAGATGACGAGCTTCCTTTTCATGTTTGCCTTTCTTGAGAACTGCTGACTACCAGCGAAGGACTACAGACACCACGCAGATGCTTCGGAGAGACGGTTCTTGCTACTACCTCCCCTGTATATCGTGCTGGGGCGCGAGCTATTCAGGTGGGACCTGAGCTTGTTTAGCGTCTGGTGTGGACGGCTGGCGCGGAGGTGTCCTTCAGCTCGAACCGGCCTGCTTGCACGATCAAGATACCGTGCCTCGAAGCTGGCCTGCTCTTCCTCGATCATGAGGACTTTAAGGATAGTACCAACGGCCTAGGGGCGGACCCCCGAAGGAGTCCGCCCCTTGAAAAGGCCCTACCTGAAGATGTGGCTTCTCTCAGGCGTACCAGTATCCCCAATCGGGATTCCAGAAGGCGTCTATGTAGACTTCCTCGTCACCATAGTCGCACGTGTAATACCACAGCTCATAGTCGTAGTACCGCCAGAGATACCGATCCCAGTCCCACTCACATACTGGTGTTTCCGGTCCTTGACTCGGTGTCTGAGCCATCGCTGGTAGGGCACTACCTACCATCAACATCGCGGCTACTATAAGCATCAAGATTTTGACCTTCAAGCCCCCTCCTTCTGGTCGCATCGCTTGCTGACTCTCTGATTGTGATAGGTATCATACGTCCCCGAAGGGCCAACCGCACCCGCAAAAGACGTTATCTCTTTCCGGGCGCCAATATATAGGGCAAGCCCTCTGGATCGCCCCTACTTATAGGGCTCATTGTCCCTGTCTACCGGGCTGCCGAGAGGGTGTTCACGCCGGTACCATGTCCTGCTACGGTTTATAGCGTCGTGTAGCATGAGCGGGGCGAGATGGGGAAGGGGCGTACCCCTTGCGCTCCCCCGGATACCGGATATATTTCTAACTAGAAGCCATCTCATAAATACTCATCCTGCTGGCAACGGCGTGCTCTCAGGAAGCACCGACCTTCCAAAACGGCTGAAAAGCGTCGTTCTTGCGTTGGCCGGAATGTCCTGCTCACCACTCGTTTCTATTTATGAGATGGCTTCTAGTAAGTATGGTGAGGGAGGGAGCTCATCTCTCCGCGGGAACATCGAGGAGGTCGCGTGGATATTTCTGCTACGGCGATAGGGGCCGGAAGAATGCCCCGCAAGACGAGGGCGTGGGCGATCCGGCTGGCCCTGGCGCTCGTGGTCGGGATGGCCTTCGTGGTGGGGTCTAGCGAGGAGGCTCAGGCCGTCTCGGAGGCGGAGCGTTTCCGGTTCTCCTCGGGCCTGTGTATCGGTGAGAAGTCGTCGACCTACGTGTGGTCGCCTAATGGGGGGCTCTACGGCCAGTCGGTGACGAGGACCTACTCCGGCGATTGCTCGACGCGCATCTCCAAGCGGGCGGACGAGGTGGCGGGGCGGGCGATCATCTACAAGTGGAGCAACTATTACAGGGACTGGTACGAGTGCCGCGATACGGGCTGGGACTACAACCCGGACAGGACCTCGATGCTGGTGGTCTACGAGTGGTTGGGCGGCTACTATGACAGGGTCTGCGGCCCGGGCTACTACGGCACCATGTCGTATGGTTCGGTCTGGCACAACGGCCGCTGGCATACTACCCCGGGCGTGTGGTCCGGGAGCGACTATTACTACTAGCGAGGGAGAGACCGGGTATACGAGGCCCCGTCGCGGTAATACAACGTGAAACCACGATAATCAGGTAAGTAGAGGTCGTATTCGAGCCTGAAGCCCTCCCTGGGCTTCCCGGCTCGACGCCTGTGGGGCTGGTCTCCGAGGTGTTGGAGATTTTTTCGTTAATCCTTGCCAAAAGGCTAAAGTTTTTCTCTTTTCGTGCCGATAACTAGCTAGACAGTGCGCTTTGCAGCCCACTGACAAAGGCAAACCCGCCGTGAGGCGGGGGCGCAAAGCCCACGGCTCTCGGCACGCACCGAGAGGGCCGGGCTGCCAAAGAGGAAGCAAACCGATAAGGAGGTATGGCGCACGGTGACGAGACCCCTCACCAGCTACGACGAGTAGCGGCATCCGCCGGGAGTACGGCATTGCCAGAAGCATCCGAACTAAACCCTGACTTACGTGGAAGAAGGAGAAAGACGTGAAGAAAGCAATGATCCTGTCGGTAGTCGCGGCGCTGGTGTTGGCGCTTATGGCCGGAACCGCAATCGCGAAGCCCGACAAGAGCAAGGGCAAGGGCAAGGGCAAGGGGCCCACGGCGGTAACTTACGTCTTCAAGGGTATTGTGACCGACGTCACGACGCCTACCACCGACCCCGAGACGGGAGAGACGGTGGGCTCCAACGCCATCACGGTGGACGTGACCGGCGGCAACAACGCCACCAAGCAGCTTCTCGGCAGCCAGACCTTCTCCGTCAACGAGGCGGCGACCAAGGAGGCGACTAAGATCAGCCTCAACGACGAGGAAGGGGCGACCCTGAGCCAGATCCAAGAGGGCTACGAGGTAGTCGTGCAGTCCAAGGCCCCGGCCGGAACGACGAGCGGCTTCGTCGCCCGCATCATCTCCGCCGAGACCCCCGAACAACCAGTGGAGCCGGAGCCGGCGCCAACCGAGCCCGCCGCCTAAGCGCCTTCCGCTAAAGCTTCTCCGGCGCCCCTCCGGGGGCGCCTTTTGTTTGCGCCGACGCCCGCTCTCCAACCGCCCACCCCGCAACCCCAGGCGCAACCAGCGTCGATCACCCGGCAGGCCGGGCAAGAATCCGAGGGCGGCTACGTAGACCAGTCGTACGAGATCCGCTAGCGGCGAAGTAGCCCAAATGCCTCGAACACGATGCGAGGGCCGGGTTCTTACCCGGCCTCTCCCTTTTGAAGATCTTGGTGCAAAGTCACTCGGTTGCTACTATCATGGCCTGAAGGATTCGCGCGTTTAGAGGCGCTTTCGGAGCCCGGTCTATTTGGTCTCGAATTCCTACTATTGTGGCTGCCCTATCCCACCACTACATGGTGCTCCAGGCTCGGGATTCTGCGGGCCCTGCTCAAAGGCGCTAACGAACTGCTCCAGGCGCGGGTCATAGGCCTCTTCGAGCCAAAGCTGCTCGCCCCAGGCGGAGGCCACCACCGGCGTGGGCAGCCCGGGGTAGGGGCTCACCAGTAAGTGGGTGTGTCCGCTTGCGAGCGCTCGCAGCGCCTCGACCTCATCCGCGGGTAGATCGGGACTGTAAGTGATCCAGACGGCACCGTGCTCCAGGGAGTGCACGGCGTTCTCGTTGCGCACCGGCTCCTCGTAGAAGCCGCAGTTCTGCAATACCGGGTCATGATCCCCGCCGACCGGCGGGATCTGCTCGTAGAAGACGGGCTCCGTCCTGTGGTATTGGCTCAGAACCCAGAAGCTTTGCACACCCTCCGGGGGCGCTGTTTGAGCGAAAGCCGGAGCGACGGCCACGAGCAACATCGACAGCATCGTTCCCAACAACGCCAACTTCTTCACTAACACTGTGCCCTCCTCCTAGGGAGACTTTGATAACTACATGGCTAGCATACCATCAGCATCTGAGGGTGGGGTAAGGCCTTTAAGCCATCTCCGGACTACTGAAGTCGGCAGAGGTGCTCTTTAGTAGTCCGAGGGCGACGAAGGTGGACGGGTGGCGCTAAGTGTTCAACCTGGAAAGAGCACCCAGTCCGTGGGCGAGGGCAGCGTAGACTGGCTCCCTGTTTTTCAAGGAAAACTTTAGGAAGTAATTGCTGAAGGCAAGGCAGGAGGTCCCGCCGGAGCCCAGAATAGAATCTCTGGGTACAAAAAGTTTCGCCTGCTAGCCGGTGCGGCGCACTAGTCTCACGGCTTGGGTGCGATTCTTCACCCCAAGGATCTTGTAGGCGCCGCGCAGGTGCTGCTTTATGGTCGATTCGGTGAGGAAGAGGCGCTTCGCTATCTGCGCGTTGGAGAGATCTTCGGCGACGAGTTCCACGATCTCCCGCTGGCGGGTAGAGAGGTCATCTAGATTCCCAGAGTCATCCTCTTCTGCGATCATGTACTCGAGGAGCCCTCTGGGGGCGGCAATCTCTCCCTTTGAGACTACTTCGAGGGCACGGAGTAGTTGCTCGGGAGGCATCTCGGCGTGGACGAATCCACGAGCGCCGCACCGTAAAGCTGCTTCAGCCAGCTTCGGGTCGTTTCGCGAGGCGAAGACCAGGATCGGCGCCTCAGGGCTCGCCTCGCGCGCCAAAGTCTCGGGGAAGGCCTCCGCGTCGTTCTCCTGCACGCAGAGTAACGTGCAGTGGGGAAAGTCTTCGTATGGAGGCTCAGTTCCGTAGAGGATCCCGGCCTTCTGCAGAATACGAGCGAGCCTCACACTCACTATCGAGTAGGGACAAATCACCCGCACAAACTGAACCCCTGCTGGCTCATTGTGTGCGGCGTATCGCGCCGTCGGTTGCCTAACCGTACCGGCTTTTTGTCCATTGCCATTCCCTGCCACCATTTACTTCTTCTCACCTCACAAACTGCTGCTTCTACCGACGTCTTCTCGGAATACGATCCGTGCTGGAGTTATCGGTACAAACCGCGTAAAGCTTTAGCGGTGTTTCGTCCGGCTGCATAGAAGAAGGGCTGGAGCCCCGAAAAACCTCGGCCTCCCTACCGGTCAAAGAATCCTAATCCCCGCTACATCGGCCTCCCGACCGGCTACAAGCAACAATAAGCAACATGCCAAATATGACGACGTGACCGATAGCCAACCCCCCAGCAGACGGCTACCCATGCCGTTTCGATCTCGACCGGGGGACCGCCGGTCTTGTTGGTCTCTGAGGAAGAGGAGCAATAAAACCACGGTAGTGGAGTCTGTCAGAAGGGGCATCTCTACGCCGCAAGAGATGCGCGAGGATTCTTCGCTCACCGTGGTTATCTCACGCCGACATAAGCCGTACCGCCCTGGAGTTCCTGGGGCTTCCGGAAGCCGTGACGCCCTGGTACGACCCCCAGAGGGGCCGGGTGGGTTTCAAGGCCGCGAAAAAGAGCGACGAGGCTGCTTACTCGGTGAGGAGTGCCGGTGCGAGATCGCTCCAAGGCCTGGTATCCGGCGAGAAGTTCTGCAACCACTACGGCATACTCCACGAGGAGCCTAAATCCTATCCGGCGAGTCTGGAGGACGGGTTGCTAGTTATTACCGTTAGCGATTAGGTCTACGGTGTCTCTTTGAGACTGGCTGGACAGCATCACCCCCTCCTAAAAGCCCAGCCCGACTCTTCTCGCTTGGGGTCCGACTCTAGCCATGGTTTTCGACCCTTCTGCCATATGTTCGTAGCCCGCGCTAAGATTTATTACTGTAAGCTATGGGGTACAGTGGGGTACTGTACAAACTGCGGATACCGAATAGATGCTGCCAGGGATCTCTGTCCTAGATGCCAACGGGCCTTGCTCAGGGTGTCTCCTCAACGCCGGCAACGTGCGCGGCCTCCTGCTAACCCTCCACGAGCGTCGCGGAAATCACCGTCATCGACTGGGCCAAGAAAACTCGCGGGGATGGTTGCGGCCGCGTTCGAGCGGCTGAGACTAAGAGAGGTGAAGGGGCAGATGCTCGTGTTACTGGCGTTAGGTCTTCTGTTTGTGTTGGTGGCGGTGTTCTCCTCGTTCTCCTCGATGCGCGGTGGGGAAGAGTCCGGGGGCGAGATGCGAACAAAGAGCCTCGTATACGATGCCGGCCCTAACGGCAGGATAGGACTGTACTGGATGGACAACGAGGCGAACATGCGCAAGGCGACCTCCGAAGAACTCAAGCGCTGTGAAGAGCTGTATCCGGACGAGGAGATACCTGTCTGCCAGATGACCTACTACGAGCAGGACGCGAAGGAGCAGTAGGTTTTTCCGAGGCATCTCGGTTCTTTTGATCACTCTATGCTCCCTAATAGCCTCGCGCTTTCCGCCAGGTAACAAGCGAATCAGGCACAGGCGGCCCCGCTCTGTTGTTAGAAGGCTCCGGTGGACGGCGGCCAGGGCGAAAAGGAGCGCCACCACGCTGTTATTGCCCTCAGAATACTATGAGCTTGCGTCAATAGGTGAAGGCCGGCAATGAAGAGAGGTGCATCCCAACTGTAACGCTCTCGACCTTTTCCTCGTCTGACGCAGTAGTTCGGCAATATTGGTCGACGTCAAAGCAAGGGCAGAGTGCTGTTTACTAAAATCCGCGTCCGAGGGACGTGCCTTGAGGACCAAGTAGGAGGGGAAGAAAGACCCGCACCCCGGAAGAGAGAAAGAGAGCGCAGGCCGGTCTAAGTGAACCTACGCTCTCTTTGTCCCCTTGTAACACTAGCACTGTCTCCACTCATAGTCGTAGAAGAACCAGTCACCGTAGTAGTCACTCCAGGTCCAGGTCTCGTACAGATGCCAGTGGGTCTCGCCGCCGTAGGAGTTCTCGTAGTCCCCGTGGCCTAGATAGCCCTCCCACGTATATGCGCCGTAGCTACCAGCACCATAACCGTAGTCGGTATAGTGGTTAGCGTGGCCGCAATACTCGTAAGGGTGTGGACCGTCGTGGGCGTACGCAGCACTACCGACCCCCAACGTGGTCAGCAGCCCGAACACCGCAATTAGCACAACCTTCCTCATTATTCACCTCCTTTCTCGGACGATCAGCGGGTGAACGCTCTTGCCTATGCCAATACCATAGCCGCACCGGGGGACAACCGCGTCCACCGGAAGTATGATTATGGGCATCCTAAAGTATGATGTCGCTCGCGCCGTTACCCCGAGTAGCAGGCCCCGTAACGAATCTCGGGAAACCCTCGCGGGCAGCTACCATTAGGCATTATCAGCACGGGTCCGGTCGTGGGTCCGCGAGCGTTCATTAGCGTGCCCGGATAATCTGGAATAGGCGTAGGAGACTTTGGAGCAGGGGTGGGAGTCTTGGGAGCAGGAGAGGGATTGTTGGGTGGTGTTGCGGGAGTCTTCGGCGCTGGCGGGGGTGGGGTTTGCGTCTTTGGAGCAGGAGATGGGCTGGGGCTTGGAGTAGCCGAGCCGCCAGTCTGGTTGTTCTGTTACTAAGCGTTTACGTAGCCGCAGTAACCGAACTACCCCTTGGCACCCTCGGGGTGGGACTGCTGCCGCGGCGAGGAAGCCGCCAAAGAGGACCAAGACTCATCCGTTTTCCCCGCTCGGCGCTGTCGGCCCTGTCTGTTTGGCGAATTCATCCCCTGCCGCATAGCCTTCCCTCCTCGTGCAGATTATACTCGGTGCCGTTCGTCTCGTATAGAATTCATCTGTCCGACAAGTAGTGAGGGGAGCAGAAGAGTTGTTGCATACGAAACCGGTGGCGAAGGTGCTCATCCTCTTCTTGGCCGTGGCCGTCGGGTTTGCACTACTTTTGGGCTGGGAAGCCTTGTCCGAGAGTGGCAACGCTCGCCCCACCGTGAGCGCGACCGCTGTCGCCCAGACGAGTGACGACTCAGAGGAAGACCTCTCCGGGGAGGATATCCTCGACTGCCCAGACTTTGAGGATCAACAGGAGGCCCAGGAGTCGCTGGAGGCCGACCCCTCGGACCCAGACAACCTCGACCCCAATGGGGACGGGCAGGCTTGCGAGGAGGAGTTCGGCGACGAGCCCGGTGGCTCGACGGCTGGTGGCTCCACTACAGGTAGTTCCACTACAGGTGGCTCTACGACCGGCGGCTCTACGAATGCCACCCCCAAGACGCCCCTTCCCCCGCCGAAAACCCCACCACCTTCACCAAAGACGCCCCCGCCTTCTCCACCGCCGCCACCTAATCCAGGTACGCTCATGGAGGCTGGAGGTGCCATCGAAGGTCCCGTCCCAGTAATGCCGAGCGGTGGATGTCCCGAGGAGTTCCCGGTAAAGAAGGGTGAGGCCTGCTACGCGTCTTAGGCGGTAGGCTAGCCGATAAAGGACGCGCCTTCGCACCTACAGGCGCTTGAAGAGATCGAGCGTAACGGTATATCTGGGCTTGTGAAGGTCCTGCGGGAGGAGGGCCTAGACGGCGTCAGGTACGCTCTGTGGGATGCTACAGGGTGGCACCGTGACTACTCTCCGGCGGCCTAGCGCAGCCGGGCTACGAAGGAACAGAAGCGAGTAGGATGGGAGATGGCGGTGAGAATAGAGAAGATTATCTGCGTGATCCTGCACGAGGCGCACGAGCGGCAAGTGGAGGAGGTCATGAGACTCTCGCCGAGGGGCCGGAGGGCTTCTACGGGAGTGGCGTGGACCGATGACCGCGAGTAACCAGGGCGGATACCCGCCGGTCGAGGGTGCCGAGCCGCCCGAGAAGCTGGCTAAGGTCGTCAACCCGATTGTGAAGATCTTACTTCGCTCGCCGCTCCACCGGCTGATCAGTAAACACCTCATGCTGCTGGCCTTCGAGGGGCGCAAGACCGGCAGGACCTATAGCGTGGTGGTCGGACGTCACAAGGTAAACGACACCCTGGTGGTGCCTACGGGCACCACGGGGAGGCGGTGGCGGCTGAACTTCCGCGGTGGGGCGCCGGTCGTCGTCACGATGGGAGGTAGGCGCCTGCACGGCCGGGGTGAGCTGGTCGAAGACCCTGAGGAGGTCGCGCGTATCCACCGGCTGCTCCTGGACAGGTTGGGCCTGAAGAACGCGCGGCGCCTACAGCGGTTTGCGTAACGACTGACGGGCGTGCGATGCTTTGCGCGTGAATGCCTACTCGAAGGACCTAAGGATGAGGGTGCTAGCAGCCGTCGACCAGGGTGACCCCTACTTG
>CADCVE010000014.1:41333-50334 GCA_902806065.1 uncultured Rubrobacteraceae bacterium
GGCGCGGGCTTGCACTCGACGCGATCACACCGGAGGACGCCAGGGGATGGTTTGTCCACTGCGGCTACACGGCCGCTCAGTCATTGTGAGAAACGCTGTAGGCCTGAGAGTTAACGCGGGTCGCTTGCCGACCGAGGAGGAATTGAAGGCCATACTCGCCGGTCGAGGTGTGATCAGCATCGAGCTCGACGAGGCGCCGAGTGAAGAAGCTTGAGGTCCCATTGCGGGCATTCTGTCGTTGAGCACAATCTGGGGATCGAGCGTCTACGAACTAGGCGACGAGACGCGGGTCGGCGGAAAGATCTATGGGCGCCTGCGGAAGCTCATAAGACTCACCGTTAGCATGAGGAGAGTTAGGGTAATGGGCAAGCTCTGGCGAGTGGATAAAGGCTTGGAGGATTCCGAGGGGCTAAGGTGGGTTCGCAGGCAGTTAGGGGCTTACGACTGGGCAAAGGTCGACTGGATCAGCGTGCGGCGCGGTCGGAGCGAGCGGTACGCCTTTAGGGGCGTATGCAAGTCGCCTTGGAAGGGGCGCGGATACCGGATCAACTGCAACGTCAGCAGTCGTACACCATACCCTATTGCTTACAGCATGCGCGTCTCGCCCTTGTACCGCAACCCGGACGGGACGTGGCCAAACGTGCCCAAGGGCCATAAGGTCGGTGATCGTTACGTTGCCACCCGCGACGGTAAGAGCGTGCAGTGGAAACGGCTGTACCACCCCTTAGAGCTCGGGAACGAAGACGAGGTTCTGGTGTTCCTGTTGGCGCACGAGGCTTTCCACTACCTCCGTAAGACGAGGCAGGTGGAGGGGCGGCACGGGGAGATACAAGCCGACGCCTTCGCCCTTGAGACCCTGGAGGAGTACCGCGACAGGCCGAAGTAAGGCTGCCCTAACCCACTAAACCCTACTGCGAAAAGAGTCGGAGTCGTTCAGGTGCGGGAACGGCTCGTCCTTTGGTGCCTCCACGCCCAGGAACTCGCACAGCGGTCCCCAGCCCTCCTTTACCTCGTAGATCAGGAGCCTCTCGGCGGGCAGGAGATCCTTTACCTCCTCGTTCCACCTGTTGAACGCCTCGATCATACGCTCACGGTCCTCGACGTCCCCGTCGAACCCCCTCTGGGAGGCGAGTTCCTGGGCCATCCGGGGGGCACGAGGAATTTCAGCGCCTCGTAGATCGAAGATGGTGTTCCTGGCGCTCTCGTACCACCTCTCGGGGTCGCGCACCGTGAGGATCACTTTGGCCTCGGGGTACCTCTCCGACAACTCCTTGTAGAAGGCGGCCCCCGGCCAGTCCACAGTGGCCCGGTACCCCGCGAACATCTCGTCCCAGTCGACGGGTTCCTCGCCCCGCACGGCGGCCTCCCACCTCTCCACGTGCTCGGGGTGCTGGAACAACTCGACCATGTGGTAGCAGGGGCCGTAGCCGAGTTGTTCCAGGGCCACCTTGAGCGACATGGTGCCCGTCCGCCCGAATCCCGCTCCGATGACCTCTAGACTCATGGTCGCTCCTCTTCCGTAGGTGACTACATGCCATTACTGAAATACGTTCTGAGCTCCTTATAGTAGCGCTTAGAGGAAGAGCATAATGAATGAGCAAGCCGGATTTGCTGTAATGCCGAGCTGTGATTCTTTCCGCCGCAACCCCTTTTCCTTGGCAAGGCGGAAAGGATCTAAGGTGATCGGGCGAAAGGATTGTTGCGTCCCTTAACGACTAGGGCCTGTCTGGTGACTCGGTCGGCTCTGTGCTAGCTTCGTCCCTCATCGAGCTCGAAGACAAGTAGGTGCGCCGCGTGGTGAGATGAGGCGGCCAACTACCGGGGGACAGTGGTGATTGCCGCGCTGGCTACGTGGTTATCCTCTTCAACCGCCAAGCGCGCTTTAGCCTTCGCGCTCCAGCGCACGCCTGCCGGGAAGTCTGTAGACCAGCGTACCCTCGCTGCTCTCTACTTGAAGATGCCCTCCAGCGGCCAGCTCCGAAAGCGTCTTGTCGGCCTCGCTCACCGTAAGCGAGGTCTCCATCGCCGCTTCAGCCGGGGTTATGCTGCCCGAGTTGTTCCGCATGGCCGAGAGCAACTCTCTCTCCTTGCTAACCCTCGGAGAGACGGCTTTTCGTCTTTGCTGCTGGAGCCTCGACAACCCCAGGGCGAGCAAGACGGAGGCGGGAAACATAAAAACGAAGAACGGCACGAGTTCCTCCGCTGTTATACTCACCGCCGCACCAAAGCCGACGAAAGTCAGCCCCAAAGCTATCAGCACGTAAGGGGTAGAGTTACTCTTCTGATCGTTCCATGAACTCTCATCTGAGCGCATGTCCTGGTCTCTCTGGCTTCGCTCGAGCCTTCCCGGTTGGTCCATGATCTCTTCAGCCTCTCCGTTGGTCTTAGAGCTTCGATGTTAGATAGTACACGCCAATCACAAGACAGGTCCTAGGCCCCGAGGGGTGCAGACCGGTGAAAGAAAACGAACTATCAGAGGATGGCTTTCTAGCCAAACGGGAGAAAAGCTCATGCTTTCTGAGGATGGCGAGGACGAGGTTCGCCGCACTCCGACATTCTACGTCTAAGAACCAGGCTGTTATTAGCGAAGAACGTGCGCCCTCCTGGATTACCCTGCCGCCTCGAGTAGAGGGCCGCGAGCACTCCTCCACCGACCACACAAGAATTGGTTTTAGGGCCACGAAGGCTATCCGTAGGCCGAAGGGAAGGCAGAGGGCACCGCGTCGGTTTGAAGTCGTTTAAAAGAGCTTTGAATAAGTACTACAAGGGCGTCAAGTGTTCGGTTTGCGCTTGTACAAGGGACAGGTTCTTCTTTCCCTAGTACCATGGCGCCGTGACCGTTCATCCAATTCGAGACAGCTGACAGAGAAGGAGTCGGTGCTTGCTGCTACGGGTAGATGCAGTGATGTTTTGCTCAAGACACTCCTCTTGGCGCTGTTTTCTTTCGGGGTACTACTCGTGTGCGGATGCTCGACCAACGAAGGGATCGGGGGCACCTCGGAGGAAACCACTATGACGACCGATGCCCCAGCATCCTGGAATTACGTGGCCCTCGGCGACTCGCTGGCCGCAGGTACGGGAGCCTCCCAAGCGGGTTACGTGGACCGCTACGCGGCGTACCTCGAGGACGATACCGGTGTCCGAGTTAGCGTTACCAACCTAGGTCAGAACGGCCAGACCAGCTCCGAACTGCTCTATGCCCTACGAAACGATCCGTCCTGGCGACTAGCCGTTGGAGAGGCCAACGTCTTGACCGTCAACATCGGCCTCAACGACCTGGGACACGCGGTCGAGGCTTACGAAAACGGTACCTGCGGCGGCGCCGACAACCAGGACTGCCTGCGTGAGGTCGTGCAGACATTTGAGGAAAACTGGAACGCAACAATCGCCGAACTGCTGGGTTTGCGCTCCACCGGTGACACCATAATCCGCACGGTGGGTCTCGGGTACACTCCCTACCTCGATCCCGAAGAGGCCGCCGAAGGCCTCTTGAGCGGCGAGCCCAGCGATTTCCGAGTCTTCGAGCCGTACCTGGACAGAGTCAACCGCCATATCGCCACGACGGCTAGCGACAACGGCATATCCTACGCCGAGGTGCGCTTGGAAAGGGGGTACGTCAGCCAAGACGGGCTACACCCCAACGACGAGGGCTACGAGGTCATCGCCGGGCGGTTACGCGACCTTGGGTACAGTCCCCTTGTGTAGGCGGAGACTCGGTCGAGGTGCAGGGGAGCGTTCGCAGGACGTCTCAACCAGATAGCTCCGATGGTGCCAGATGGTGGTGCCAGAGGCGAGGTGTTGGCCGCTCCTCTGCAGAACCTGCACCACGCAAAGGACTTTGGTCCGAAGCGATGGCTATGATATATTCGCCTGCGCTTTACCTGTACGACCGAGGGCAATGGGGGGGGAAGTGCCGCGAGACCTACTGCCAAGCGGCTCTGCACGCGATGGTAGGGAGACCGTAACATATACCCGTAGCGTGCCGGAGACCGGTGGGCTCGAAGACAGAGCGGGCGGAGGCGTGCGTCTGCCCTACATGCCGGGCCTCGACGGGCTGCGCGCGTTTGCCGTTATCGCCGTGCTCCTCTACCACGCCGAGTTGCCCTGGATCAGGGGCGGTTTCCTAGGCGTCGAGGTTTTCTTCGTCATCAGTGGCTACCTCATCACTACCCTGCTGCTAGCGGAGTGGCATCAGCAGGGCCGTATCGACCTCGTGGGCTTCTGGCTGCGTCGTGCCCGCCGGCTGCTCCCCGCGCTGTATCTGTTGCTCGTGGTCACGCTCGCATTCGCCGTGGTGTTCCTTCCCGGTGAGGTCGCGAGGCTGCGCGACGACGCGCTCGCAGCGTTCGGGTACGTGACCAACTGGTATCTAATCCTTGGCGAGCAGTCCTACTTCGAAACCGTCGGGCGGCTGTCGCTGCTGCAACACCTGTGGTCGCTGGCGGTCGAGGAGCAATTCTATGTGCTGTGGCCGCTGCTGCTCACCTTCGGTCTCTGGGGAGTGCCCCCGATAATGCGCTGGCGGCGGCGACGCCTGGCATTGGTTATCGCACTTGCGGGCGCGATAGGGTCGGCCTTGCTGATGGCTGCTCTCTACCAGCCTGGCGTCGATCCCTCGCGAGTCTACTACGGGACCGATACCAGGGTCGCCGGGCTGCTCTTCGGGGCCGCGCTCGCCTTTGTGTGGAAGCCCGGGCAGACGCCGCGCTGGGCGGGACGCAGGACCAGGGCGTTGCTGCTCGACGTCGCAGGCCTCGCCGCGCTCGGCGCGCTCGTCTGGTTCTATCTCCGGCTCGACCAGTACCAACCGTTTCTCTTCCGGGGCGGCTTCACGCTGGTCGCTCTCGCAACCGCCGTCGCAATACTGGTCGCTGTCTGCCCCCATTCGCACCTGGGCCCGCACCTCCTGGGGTGGCGACCGCTGCGCTGGATCGGGCTGCGCTCCTACGGCATTTACCTGTGGCACTGGCCCATCTTCATGCTCACCCGGCCTGAACTCGATGTGCCCATCACCGGGTTACCGCTGCTGGCCCTGAGGCTGGCGGCGACGATCTTGCTCGCGGACCTGTCCTACCGCTTCGTCGAGACCCCCATCCGCACCGGCGCGTTAGGGCGAGCCTGGAGGGCGTTGCGCGAGGCGCGAGGTGCCCGGCGCTGGCGGCTGGGCGCCTACTGGTCCGGGGCCGTCGGGACGGGCGCGACCCTTTTCCTGGTGCTCAGCCTGGCCCTGGCGCATGCCCAACCGCCGGCCCCGCCTTCCTACCTCTCGGCGGAGTCGATCCATACCGAGGGCTCGAGCGCTGCCGATTCCGAGACGGCCCCCGCCGACGATGCGTCCACCGGTACTGTCAAGGACCCGATCACCCTCGTGGGCGACTCGGTGATGCTTGGTTCCGTCGGGGAGCTCGAGCGAACCCTCGGTAACCCTGCTTTCGCTACGGACGTGGGACTCCAGCCCTTTGGCGTGATAGAGATCCTTAAAAAGCGCCACGCCGCAGGACAACTCGGCGACGCGGTGGTCGTCCACGCCGGCAACAACGTACCCTTCACGGCCGAGCAGTTCGACGAGATGATGGGTCTGCTAGAGGACGTACCCAAGGTCCTGATCGTGAACGTGAAGGTCCCGCGCCCCTGGGAACAGCCAAACAACGAGGTACTGGCCGACGGGGTGCGGCGTTACCCGGACAAAGCCGTGCTCGTCGACTGGCACACCGCGAGCGCCGGCCGGCCCGAGCTCTTCGTGGAGGACGGGATCCACCTCCAGCCCGAGGGCCAGCGAGTCTACGCCGACCTGATCGCCACGCGCCTAGAAGCCCCATAGATCGAGTCCGGCGCACGCGAAGAGCACGATTAACGAGCTGTCAGAGTCGCCACAAAAGGAGAAAAGGTGTCAGAGCAAGGGCAGAAAAACGTAGATAAAGCACAGCAAGCCGGAGAGTAAGCAAAACAGTAAGCTGAAGCCTAGCTGCTGGCCCAGCTCGGAAACTTAGAGGTGTAAGGTACAAGAAGAGGGCGGGGTCCTTTGGGGCTCCGCCCCTTGTCCTACTAAAAGCAACATTTGGGGCGGGTACTACCTCCGACTCTCGGCCAACCCTCGCACGACCGCCGAGGCGAACATAACCGCGATCATCCTCGCCATGCCTTCTAGTATGGCCTCTATCATGTCGTCCGCTGGGCCTCTACTTTCGGGGACCAGATCTTCAACGAGGTTCCTCAGCGGACGCTTCAGGACCTGGGATATCGTTAAGACTAGCAAGGTCAACAGCCGCCTCTGCATCTTGTGGCTCACGTCAGACTACCTTCCCTTCGCGCGCTTGTCGTCGAGAGCCTTATTACCCTGATAGCGGCGTACCTACCGTCCGGGGCCTTTCGGGGCCTCGGCCTTTCTACTACTCAATGGTCCCTATCAACTCAAACAGCAAACCGACAAACACATAGAGAATAGACAGCGAGAGCCCGGCTATGCGCAGCAGGAGACTCTTGCGTACGGCCGCCAGGGTGAACAGGAGGGCCATCACCAACGCAAGCAAGAGTGCCAGCAGCGGTATCGCCCCCCTGCTATCCACGGAGAGAACCACCACGAACGCGGCGAACGTGGCCGCGAATAGGAGATCGTTGCGGACGCCTTTGCCCTCGGCCCGATCTCTCGCCGTTGGCCCCACCCCGCCACCAGCGCGTCTAACGAGGATGCTAGCAGCCCAAATAACCCCGCCGGCGACCACTGCGGCGCGAGATCCTCACCGGGAAAACGAGCCAGAGCGGAGACGGCGATGCTGGAGACGAGTGCGGCTACCAGTCCGAGTCAGCCCCCGGCCAGCGTTCCAGCGAAGAAGCCACCGATGAGGACGAAAGTCCGCCCCTGCCCTCCTTCGTTCATGCTCGCCTCACAGACTATGAGGTTCGGTTCCGTACATTACTCTACGCTTTGTTCCTAGCCGAACTCTACTCTGCCCTGTTGGTTAGCACGCCTACGCTCTCTTCTTCGGTGCAGCCTAACGTTGATCCATTGGGCAGACCTCGCCATGGAAGCGTTACACATATCTGTACCCTCTCCGAATGAAAAGTTGGCCGCGAACGCAAGGACGCGCGCCGCAGCTCCTCGGAGGTCTTGGGCTTCCTCTCGGGCCTCCGCCACCGCCCGGAGGACCTGGAGCGTGCGTTCTTGTCCACTCGCTTTGTCCGGGTGCTCGACTGTTCGGGCCACGCCCGCCTCAAGTATTGGAAGGTGTATGCCGAAGAAGGCCTCGCCCGAAGGGAGACGTCGAGTTCGCCGGCGAGCCCCTCGCCTACTATGAGGTCGAATACTCCCCGCGGACTGCCTGCGGGAGGTGAAGAGGCCCCAGGCTGTTCTCCCATCGGTTCGTCCCTGCGCAGCCGCGCCTCTTCGAGTTCGATGCCGTGGGCGAAGGCGGGTGGCTCAGGGTGGTGAGGTTGGAGAGGTACGCCCCCAGGAGCCCACGGCGCCCGTAGTAGGTCTTGCAGCAGTCGCTGTTCCCCTACGCAACGGCCCTCTGACGCCCGCCATTGGCGCACACACCGCGGCGGCTGGCTGCCGCCGCTCAGGACAGCACTTTCTCGAACCAGTGGTGGGTGTACGGCTCGTCGTTGAAGGGGGCGACCTCCGCGAACCCGGCCCCGCGGTACAGCTCGATAGCCTCCCCAAGGGCGTGGTTGGTCTCCAGGCGCAGCACCCTCACCCCGCTCTCGCGGGCCAGCGCCTCGAGGCTCTCGAGCAGGCGCAGGTATGTAACGCCCGGCGCCTGCTGTGCAAGCTGATGCGGCTCGCCTGCGAGGAGGGCGCTGACTGGCTCGTGGAGGTCCTGGAGTACGAGCGTGAAAGTGCTTCGGCTCAACTGGCGTTCGCGCTGGAGGATTACGAGCGGAAAGTAGATACCCTCGAAGAACGCGAGCGCCGATCAACCGAGTAAGGGCGCCTAACCGATCGGGCCGCGACTATTATAGTCCCGGCCCTTGCTCTTGCTTGAAGTATGCGCACCTACAGCGCCTGACATTGATTAATACCGCAGGTGGCCTTGCACCAAAAGTCGCTCTTGAACCAAAAGTCGTCCCCCTGAACGGCCTTGCACCAAAAAGGCCATTTGAACCAAAAGTCACCGCTCTGAACCAAAAGTCCCACAACACGAAACCAGCGGGAACCCATTCTGAAACAAAAGCCCGGTGCCCAATCACGTAAGGGAATGTGGACACCGAACTCTCATTTGTACGCAAAGCAGATAGTTACGGATCAAGGCGGTGGGCGGCCTTGCAGGCGTTGCACCAAAATTCGCAGATGATTCAAAATTACAAACTTTGAACCAAAATTACGAACGGTTACTTAGTGCGGTCTGGCCTGGTCTTACGTATCCGCCAGAACACCACCACGGCGAGCAGCACGAGCAGGAAAACTACGCCTCCTATAAACAGCGCCATCCCAAGCGGGCCAACGCCGTCCGTTTCTATGCTAGTGATCCTTGCTAGGAAGGCGGTCTCGATAGGGGGGAATTGAACGAAGGTGTTGTCGCCCGCACCCAAGGTCGGCAGCATCTTTTGCAACACACTCCTTTTGCTCCCGCTTCTTCGGGAGCTTGGTTTAGCGGCCTACTGCTACTAAGAACCTTCTTCTTCCCGCCGCTTCTTATCCCACCGCGCCTTAGCCGCTTTGCGAGCCGATTCCGATCTCTCTTCTTTGGTCATCTTCTTGGCGCGGTCCGGGCCACCTTTGAGACCACCACGTCTACCTAATTCTTCGGCTGCTGGGTTTTTCACTCATATAGTAATCATAACCTGAGCAGTTAGGCACAGCAAGAACTAAGCATATGCGGAGGCTGGTGCAGCCTCTAGCCCGGGTCAGCGAGATGAGGCCGGCGGTGCAGATCAATATAGCGGATAAGTAGATCAACACGGCAGGGTAGGCTCTAGTCGTCCTGGCTTTGGACGTTCAGTGTGATTTTGCTGAACACCGTCAGCTAGTTCAGGTCGCTTTGATATGCGGTTGCAACTT
>CADCVE010000015.1 GCA_902806065.1 uncultured Rubrobacteraceae bacterium
CTTAGGGAATGGCGCAACATCAAGGACCACAAGGCTTGGGAAGCTATTGCTTCGGCCAGAAAAGAGTACGAGGAGATCGTGCTGGGGGTCTTGAAACGCGGCTCGGACGAGGGCATGTTCTCGATGCCGGACCAAAAAATGGCGGCGATGGCTCTGCTGGGCATGTTCAACTACACGTATCAGTGGTTTGATCCTGATGGTCGCGTAAGCGCCGACGAGTTGGCGGACCAAATGAGCAGCATCTTCCTGCACGGCATCATGAACACCCGGTAAGTTTGGGGGACGGAGGGAGCCGCTCCACCGCCGGTTGTCCCTCGCTACCATCCTTCGTGACGTGGAAGAAGTAGGTGCGAACCGGATAATTGGCAAGTGCTCGCCGTCCTCTCGAACAACCACGACGCTCCGGCAATCCGTCTTCTGGGCCGCTGTGCGGCCGCCGATGGGTTTTTCGGCGATCCGGGGCACAATAGCCGCGGTCCTCCGTGCGGCTGTCAACGTCATGCGGCAGCGCGCTTACGACTCGTTCTTCATCGCTGCTTCCGACTCGAAGAAGAACAGCGTCGCGTCCGTATAGTGGACAAACACCAGTGTTACACGCTTCCCCATCTCCGGCTCGACACCATCGAGCAACCGGGATCCTAGCCTCAGTCCATCGTCGAGGTCGACGACGCAGACCGTGTACGGTAGCTCTTCCCCGAAGACCTCTGGCCCGGCCCACACTCTGGAGTAAGAGTACAGAGTTCCTCTGCCGCTCAAGGACTGCCAAGAAAGTTGCGTTGAGAAGCAATTGGGGCAGATAGGTTTGGGCGGGAAGGTTGTGTCCCCGCAATCCAGACAGCGGGTAGTGGTGAGGCGCTCGTCCCCGAGCGCGTCCCAAAACGGTCTCGTGGCGGCGCTAATGCGTGGGGGATAAGGAGCGGGACGATCGACACGTACGGAGCGCATGCTTACCCTGCCTTTCCGAAGACGTGGACGAGGGCGGCGTTGTAGTTGCCGAGCTCGGCGCTGGTCAGCGCGAACTCGGCGCCTCCCACTTGGCGTTCGCCGGCCTCTCCCCGCAGTTGCTGGACGACCTCCACCACGTTGTAGAGTGGGGTTACCAGCGGAGGGTGGCCACGCGAGAGCAAGCCGCCGGAGGTGGAGAGGGGGATGCTGCCGCCCAGCGCTGTCTCGCCTTGCTTCGCCCAGAGCGCGCCCTGGCCCTCTGGGCAGAGCCCGAGCGCCTCGCTCGCCAGCACCTCGACTATCGTGCATGGGGCGTAGAGTTCGGCGAGGTCGATGTCTTTAGCAGAGATGCCGGCATCCTCGTACGCGAGCCTGGAGGCCTCCCTCGCGGCCTCGAGCCGGATCATCGAGTTGGGCTTGTCCGAGATCTGGTGCGCACCCTCGTGGAAGAACCCGCGCCCGCGCACGACGGCGTACGGCCTATCCAATTTCTCCGCCGTCTCCAGATCGGAGAGGACCACCGCCACGGCCCCGTCGGAGCGGGGTGGGACCTCGAGGAGCCCCAAGGGCTCCACGATCGGCCTGGCGTTTAGCACCTCCTCCAGGGTCAGTTCGTCCTTGTACTGGGCGATGGGGTTCAGGCTCGCGTGGCGCCGGTTCTTCACCGCGACGGAGGCCAGCTGCTCCCTCGTCGCCCCGTGCTCGTGCATGTAACGAACCGCGTCCATCGCGTACCAGGAGATAGGCGTGAACCCGAACGGCGCTTGAAAGTCCACGTCCCCCACGGCGCGCATCGTCAGGTTCATGTGCTCCGCTGACGGTACTTGCGTCTCCATCGAGACGCCCAGAGCCACACAGACGTTGCATTTCCCGAGCAGGATCTCGTCGACCGCTTTGTCGAAGGCGAACCCGCCCGTCATGCCGTCGCCGACGACCTCCAACACCGTTGCGGAACTCTGCATCCTCAAGTACCCGGCCATGAAGGTCGCGAAGTACCTCTGCTTGGTGTAAGTCCGCGGGTGCGAGAAGACAAGCCCGCCGATGTCCTCCTTCCGCACCCCGGCGTCCTTGAAGGCCTGCGCAAACGCCTCGAGGAGCAACTCGTGGTCCAACAGGTCCTTGTATCTGCCAACCGGCGTCGCGCCGATCCCGATCACGGCGACCCGCTCGCGCACTACCGGTGCTCCTCCCTCTCCAAAAGCCGCTCTCGCAACCTGAACTTCTGGAGCTTGCCCGACTCGGTCATAGGGAAATCGTCGACCTCTTCGACCCTTCGGGGGATCTTGAACCCCGCCACCTTCCCGCCGAGATACTCCCGCACCTCCTCGGCGTCCAAGGCATGGCCGGGCCTGGTCCTGACGACGGCGACCGGTACCTCACCGTATGTTTCGTCCGGCATGCCCACCAGGGCCACCTGCTCCACGGCGGGGTGTTCGTAGAGTATGCCCTCCACCTCTTCCGGCGAGAAGTTCTCTCCTCCGACCCGGATGATCTCCTTGTAACGCCCGTGGTAGTAGAGGTAGCCGTCCGCGTCCATGCTCCCCATATCGCCGGTGCGGAACCATCCGTCCTCGAGAAATACCGCGTCGGTTTCGTCGGGATTGCCGTAATACTCGAGCATCACGTTGTAGCCCCTGGTCACTATCTCGCCCTTCGCCCCAGGCGGCAGAAACTCGGAGTTGTCGGGATCCAGTACAGCGATCTCGCACCCCGGGTGCGCCCTTCCGCACGAGGATAACCGCGTCTCCAGGGGATCGTCCAGGTCGCAGATGGCAACGTTGGGCGACGTCTCGCTCGTGCCGTAGATGCACAGTATGTCCTCGATTCCCATCTCCTCCCTCACCAACCTGACGGTCTCTGGGGAGCCGGTCATCCATCCGGTGCGCACCGTGGAGAAGTGCTCCTTGTTGAAGTGCTCGAGGTTGCGCACCATCAGGAACAGGGACTCTATGCCGCTGTACGTCGTGCATCCGTGCCGCGCGACCATCTCGAAGGCCGCGATAGGATCAAAGCGGTCCAGCGTGTAGAAGGGGACCCCGAAGATAAGCGACAGCAAGACCTGCATGGTCACCCCGCCGATGTGGAAGAAAGGCCCCCCGCAAAACACCTTGTCATCGGGCCCAATATGCATCCTGTCTCCGACCATGTACGCGTTGTGCAGGAGCCCGTAGTGGGTAAGGAGCGCGCCCTTCGGGAAGGAGGTGGTGCCGGAGGTGTACTGGATGAGCACAGGGTCCATCCTTTGGCACTCGGCTGCCGGTAGTTCCCCCTCCCAGGATACGGCTTTCTCCCAGGGATGCGCGCCCGCCGGCGCGTCGTCACCGACCCACACGACCTGCTCTAACGAAGTGATCTTCTCATCGTCTTCCCGGTTTCCGTCTCCTTCGAGGTTCGGGAACCAACGGGCCACTATGTCACGGTACTCTGTCTTCGCGAACGAGTTCTGTGTGATCAAGACTCTGCTCCCAGACTGCCGCAGAACGTACGCGGCTTCGCTCTCCTGAAAGCGAGCGTTGATGGGCACCAGAATGGCTCCGATGGTACCGACCGCCAGTAGCGAGACCACCCACTCGAAGCTGTTGGGCAGCCAGATTGCCACCCGATCCCCCCGCCTGATCCCGATCTCGGTCAAGTAGCTGGCGAACCTTCTGGAAGCGTCGACCAACTCACCGTAGCTGAACCTCCGATCTCCTATAACGCAGGCCAGACCCTCCCGAGGGTAGGATCCGATCCGCTCCACCAACCGCTCCATAGTCTCGGGGTGGTTCACTACTCTACCTCCTCGCTCCGAAACCCTTTCACGAATCCGATGCCAAGCGCCGCGATCTTCCCAAGGCCAAACAGGCTAACTTTCCAGGCAATGCTTCGCGCCCGCAACCAACCGGCGCCGATCCGTGCGCCACACAAAACCATGCCACGTTGTCTCCACCTCGCCCCGCAACTGTTGACACAGGGAACCACCTTTGTTACGTTGCTTTATTATACCGTCTGTTCGGTATAACAATATAGGGGAAGCCGATAGGGAGGGCAGCAACAGGTCTAATGGGCGTTTTCTGAAGGGTCTGTTACATCGTTGGTGCGGCCCCGTATGTTTAGGGGAAGGAGGGCTTATGGAGAGTGACGAGAGGTCGAACT
Organism: uncultured Rubrobacteraceae bacterium; assembly: GCA_902806065.1. Taxonomy (GTDB): domain Bacteria; phylum Actinomycetota; class Rubrobacteria; order Rubrobacterales; family Rubrobacteraceae; genus Rubrobacter_F. The sequence continues at coordinate 4,081 of CADCVE010000015.1, forward strand.
CGTCCGAGCGGGAGGGTACCGGGCGGTCGGGCACTACCGGGGCTTCTGTCGGAAGGGGCAAGGAGTGGGATCGGGTAGCGCGAACGCCGGCCTTTGAGGACCTTATGCGGCGCAAGAAGGCGTTTCTCGTTCCCGCCGTGATCTTCTTTTTGGTGTTCTACATGTCCCTACCGGTCTTGGCGGGGTTCACCACGGTGCTGGACGGGCCGGCCGTAGGAGAGATGACCTGGGCGTACGTCTTCGCCTTCGTCCAGTTCCCCATGGTCTGGATACTTTGTCACCTGTACAGGAACCGGGCCAACAAGTGGGACGGCCTCGTCGACAAAGCACGCCAAGAGGCTTCCGAGGGAAGGACGACGACATGACGGCCGACGCAACCACAATCGCCATTTTCGTGGCGATTGTCGTCATGACGTTGGGCATCACGGCCTGGGCGGCCAGAAGCAACAAGTCTACCAGCGACCACTATGTTGCAGGGGGTGGGATCAAGGGCTGGCAGAACGGGCTGGCGATAGCCGGGGACTACATGTCCGCCTCCACGTTCCTCGGGGTCGCGGGGGCCATATCGCTGACCGGCTTCGCCGGTGCTGGCGTCTACACCGCCGTGGGCGGCATTGTCACCTACCTCTTCGTGCTGTTGCTGGTCGCCGAGCCGTTGAGGAACCTGGGCAAATACACCATGGCGGACGTGCTCGCGAGCCGCTTCAACGCGAAGGGGGTTCGGTCCGTGGCGGCCCTCAGCACAGTAGTCATAAGCGTCATGTACATGATCGGCCAGCTCGTCGGCGCCGGCGTGATCATCCAGCTCCTGATAGGCATCAACTACACCGTGTCGGTCATCTCCATAGGGTTCCTGATGGCAATCTACATCGGGTTTGGTGGCATGCTCGCCACCACGTGGATACAGATCATCAAGGCCATACTACTCATAAGCGCGATCGTGGTCATGGTGGTGCTCGTGCTGGCGAGGTTCAGCTTCAATCCGATCGCCATCTTTGGTGAGGTGTCCACCCAGCTCGGCAGGGACATGCTCATACCCGCGCACGGGCTCGTCGAGGGGCTGAACTGGGTATCCTTTAATCTGGCCCTCGTCCTCGGCACGGCGGGGCTGCCGCACATCCTGATCCGGTTCTTCACCGTCCCCGACGCGAAGACGGCCCGCAGTTCGGCCACCTGGGCCATCTGGGTCATCGGCCTCGTACTCTTGACGTTACCGATTCTCGGGTACGGGGCCGCCCTCCTGGTCGGGCAGGAAGCCATCGCAAGCGCGAACCCCGGGGGCAACCTGGCCGCCCCGCTGTTGGCCAACGAGCTCGCCGGGTCCGTCTTCTTAGCCTACGTCTCGGCGGTCGCCTTCGCCACGATCCTGGCCGTGGTCTCCGGGCTGGTGATCGCGGCCTCGGGCGCCTTCGCCCACGACTTCTACAACAACGTGATTCGCAGTGGCGAGGCGACCGAACGGGAGCAACACAACGCCGCCCGCCTCACCGCCGTCCTCGTCGCCGTGCTCGCGATTCTGCTCGCGCTGGGGGCGCAGAGCGTCAACATCACCGTGGTGGTCGTCCTGGCCTTCGCGGTGGCGGCGAGCGCGAACGTGCCGGTGATCCTTCTGACGCTGTTCTGGAAGAGGTTCAACACCTCCGGGGCGATCATCGGCATGCTCACCGGCATGGTGGCCTCCGTGGGGCTCGTCTTGATCGGCACCGATGTAATGGGCGAGAACGCGCTCTTTCCCCTCGGGAACCCGGCATTGGTCTCCGTGCCGCTCGGCTTCCTCGGCTGCTACCTCGGTACCGTGCTGGGAGGTTCGCGTGCGCGGGAGGAGGCAGAGCGGGGGAAGCAGGTACCTTACGAGGAGATCTACGTTCGTTCCAACACCGGCATCAGCGACATAGAGGAGGAACTCGAGACGGGGACGGCGCAGCAGTCGCAGGTCTGACATCCTGCCGTGCATGAGCGGCAGCGAGATCTCCCTGTCCGCGGCAGCCTCGTGAACGAGCCTATCGCTCTAGTGCTTTCTCGGCGTCGGCGCGCTCGCCGGTCAGGAAGGGGGCGCGGGTAGGGGAACGCCTGATCTTGCCGAGCACGAAGGACCCTGTGGTGGTCGGCGAGATCCCCAACCGCACCTCCGAGAAGGCGAAGAATATCCTTCTCCGCCACCGCTACGAGCCCGGCTCCTCTCTCAAACGCGCCGCAACTGTTGAGTACAGGGCGAGCGTCTACCAATCCACGGGTGGGAAGAGGCGCTCCCGCTGGAAGTGAGCGATCCACTTGCGGAACATGTCTTCGGTGTCGATGCAGTCCCGAAACCCGGCTTTGCGGAGCTTGATCGTGCTTACGAGCGCCGGCGGCGGTGCTGCTTCGAGACCTACGCCGAGGAGGAAATCAGCGTAGTAGAAAGATTGCCCGACGAACTCGTCAAGACTCAACGGGGCACGGAGATCGAACCTTCGCACGATCTCTTCCCAGGCATCTTGCCGTTTGGGCATATCCTCCGCCATCGACGTCGGCCTGTCTTCCCCGACCGCCATACCAAAGGCGTCGGCCAGGATAGACCAGACGTTCCGCCACACGAACACGTCCCCATTCGTGATGTTGAAGTACTCGTTTCGGGCTTCGGGTGTCGTGGCCGCCCAGTGTATCGCCCGGGCGATGAGGTCCGCGTCCACTGCCTCCAGGACGTACGGTGGGCCACCCGGATAGTCGAGCGGTAGCCCGGCGTGACGCTGCAAGGCGGCGTATACGCCGAGGGCCGGTATTGCGTTCATGTTGCTGCCTAGCGCTGCTCCGAAGACTGCCTGGGGCCGCAGGATCGTCCAGTCCCATCCGCGTCCGTTCTCCTGTTTCTCGCGGAGGTAATCCTCCTGCAGCCAGTAGAAGTTCTCGTGATGGTGGCGCGGGTACCTCTCCTTGCCCGGAACCGTCATCGAGCCGAGATGCACTCCATAAGCCTTCGTGCCCTGCATGAGCGTTACGTGCTCGAGCCGAGCCGCTGCCTCCTCCAAAGGATCGAGGAGGTTCGAGAACATCGTCAGGTTCGTCTCCATTTGGTTGCGTTCTCGCCACCCCGCAACGAGACCCGGCTCTTCGTAGACCGCGGCGTAGATCAAGTGGGTGACGTCTCTCATCTTCAAGAACACCTTGGCGCACTCCTCCCGGTCCTGAAGGTCCACCGCGACATGCTCCCCGTCGTGGGGTAGTTGTAGGTTACGCCGCGACACGCCCACTACATCCCACCCTGGGAGCCTGGAGAAGTGCTTCGCCGCCGCAAAGCCCACGACGCCCGAGTCACCCGCAACGAGAACCTTTTTGCGCTCCACGTGTCACCTCCACTAACCGAGGCGAAAAGAAACCACTACTACCCCGCCGAGGACGCGCAACGCCTCATTCGGGACGACATTCTCCCCGGTTCTTACCTCGAGGATATCGTACCAGACCGATTTCCATGAGAAGGCACATTTTGTCAAGGCCGACGTGGCGGCCGCTGCGCTTGGTCGCGTCGTCTCTGCCCGGTACCCTGGGGTACGTAACGAACCTCAGGCTCTTCATCACCAGGTGCTGGTCGCCTCAACTCAAGCTCTTCGCCCTGGAAGATGTCCTCGGCGAGGGCGGTTGGTTGAAGGCCCTCAAGTTGGATGGGTACGCTGCCCGGTTCCGAACCAAGCCCGCTGCCCCGCAGGACGTGCTGTTCCCCTACGCGGACGCGCTTTGACGGCCGCGTCATGGCTCACAGCCCCAGTCTTGTCCGCGCTCGACGCACCACCTCGGCCCGCTTCTCCTGCACCGGCCCGCGCGCCGCCCTGACCCGTTCCACGAGATCGTGGTCGGCGCTCTCGGGCGATCCGGAGCCGAAGGGCGGCGCGGGGTCGTACTCCATCATGAGTTGGATCTCCTTGGCCGCCTCCTCGCCGCGTAGTTCGGCGGCCATCACCAGCCCGAAGTCGATCCCGGCCGTGATGCCGCCGCCGGTGATGCGGTTGCGGTCCTTGACGACCCTCTCGAAGACGGGTTCGGCGCCCAGCAGCCCCAAGAGGTCCATCGACAGCCAGTGCGTCGCCGCCCGGTAGCCCCGCAGCAAACCGGCGGCCCCCAGGACCAAGGAGCCCGTGCAAACGCTCGTCACGTACCTCGCCTCGGGCTCCCGCTCGGCCAGGAAACCCAAGACCTCTTCGTCCTCCATTGCCGGACCCACCCCCGGCCCGCCGGGCACAAAGAGCACATCCAGGAGCGGCGCCTCGGCGAAGGTCGAGTCCGGTACGATCGCGAGGCCCCACTCCGAGCGCACCGGCTCGAGCGACGAGGCCAGCAGGAGGACCTCCGCGCCCGGGGTGCGCGCGAAAACCTCGTAGGGGCCAGTTAGGTCGAGCTGCGTGAGGTCGGGGAAGAGGACCATCCCCACCGAAAAACCGTCCCACGAACGTCCGCTCGCGCCCATGCCGTCCTCCTCTTCTTCGTCAGTGCAGAAAACACAAGAGCCACCGTACAGTTGCGCACCTGCCCGTCCCGACCGCTTGGGAACCATACGCCGAAGGGCTGACACTGCGAGACAGCCGCCAGCCAACGGTCAAGAACTTCCGTGAGCCCGTACTCAGAAACCGTCTGATAACAAGTCCGATTGCATAATAGACCATTATGCCAAAGACGATAAAGCTTGAACCACACCTGGGCTCCGAAGAGTTAGAGAACCGTCTAGCCACCAGACAGTTTGAGAAATGGTTCGGGCTGCTCGGCTTGTTGAGCATCTTCGGGCTACTCATCCTCGTACTGCTACCAGGCAAGCACAAGGATGCGGTTTAGAGAGCCCTCGAAGAGCGCCCGATGTACCCGGTGTCCCGGCGTCGATGGGACGCGCATTGTAGACTTGGGCGCCGGTTGGAAGGCTAAGAGGTCGAGGAGGATGCGGTGGCGGATCGCGGGATGAAGGAGAGAAAGCTTCTGGCGCTCATGGTGAACGACATGGGAATAGTGGACATCGAGGAGACGGAGATGGCCGGGATGGAGAGTGAGGTGCAAGGCTTGTCCGATGAGGAGTTGGACCGGATGCTCACCTCGCGCCTCGATCTGCCCTATCCGGTGGATGCGGAGGTTCTCGACCGGGCTCTGGCAAGGGTGCAGGAGCCGGAGCGGAACTCGCGGCACGGTGATTTTACCGGCGCCCCGGACATGAGCCACGAGCCGCGCCCGGAAGAGCGCGAGAGTTAGGAGCCGCTAGGGGACTTGACTCCGGGCGCTTCGATCTCGCCGCGTAGAGCCTCAGTCTCGGTGGTAATCTCCGCGAGGGACGAGCGGGCCTCGGTCATGCGGGCGTGCTCGGTGCGCACGAAGCGCGTGTATGGAGAGATCGCCTCGCGCATCCTCTCGATGGAGCGGTTGATCTCGGTGTCGAACTGGCGGCGCACGACCTCGCCGAGCTTCACCCGCAAGTCGTCGGTCTTTTCGTGAAACTGCTCCCGCGCCTTGCGCCGCTGGCGCGGGAGGATAAATAGCCCCACGCCGGCGATCACGAGCGCTGCCGTTATGCCGGTTACGTCCGCCGCCGCCGTCGTCGCGACGGCCACTACCCCTGCCCCAACGCCAAGCGCCCCAACCTCGATTGCCGCCGTAGCGGCGACGGCGCTCTGTAAAGAGAGGGCGAGCTGCTGCGACTCGTACTCGCGGTCGTAGCGCTGAACTACGTCCGTAGCGTTCTTTCCCACGGACTGCAGGAGTTGGGAGCGGTTGTACTCGAAGTTATCGCCGACCTCGCCAATGACGTGCTCGTCGTACTTCGCCTGCCTGCGGCGGTTGACGTACTCCACGATCGCGCGCCACTGCTTGAGGTTGCGGTCCACCATCCAGTCTACGAGCTCCTCGACCCGCTCGTCTATGAGCTTCTCGGTGTCCGCCACGACCTCCCTCTGGAAGCGCTCCTGGACCTTGTTTCGCTGGACCAGCTCCCGGACGTTCGTTAAACGGATGTTCTCCTCGAACCACTCGTCGCCCCGCTCGTTTACCTGCAGGATGATGTTCTCGATCTCCGCCATCCGCGCCTCGAAGTCGCGCTTCATATCCTCCTTGTAGAGGTCCAACTGCGACTCGACGTTCTCGGACATCTTGAAGTCGTCCTCTAACAAGCTCACCCGCTCATCCACCGAGAGGCTGTACCGCCTCACCAGCTCCTCGACCACCCCCAAAGGACTCTCCAGCTTCAACCGTACCCGGCCCTCCTCGTCCAAAAGGTCCGTGACGTAGCTCTCCAGCTCCTCGAAGCCGCTTGCCTTCAGCAGGGCGTCGGCCTCTATACCGGGGCCGATCGCCTTCGCTTTGCGGGCGAGGTAGGCGGAGACGAAGAAAATAGGGGGCTTGAGTCCGAGCATCGAGCGGACGCCCTCCTCGACGAAGAGGCGCACCTTCTCGCGGTCCTCATCGTTGCGCAGGAGGTCCACCTTGTTCACGACCAGCAAGATCTTCTTGCCCCAGTCCCGGATCAACTCCAGGTACTCGCGCTCGCTCTCGGTGAACGGCCTATCGGAAGAAGTGACGAACAGCACGAGATCACTCCTGGGCACGAACCCACGGCTCAGCTCCTCGTGGTGCCGTATGATGGCGTTGGTCCCCGGCGTATCTACGATGGAGACCTCGCGTAGGAAGTCGTTCGGATGCTCCTTCTCGACTACGCCCTCGCGCCGTTCGCGTTCGGTGGCATGTTCGCCATACTTGAGGACCGTGATACGGTCGGTCGTAGGCGTTACACCTTCCCGGGAGAGCTCGTCCCCCAAAAGAGCGTTGATGAACGCGGATTTCCCGGAGTTGAACTCACCAACGATGACGAGCAGGAAGAGTTCCTGGAGGTCCGTGAGCTTGCGGCGCACCAGAGAGACGTCATCGGGCGGGCTACCGAAGTCCGTGAGGAACCCGGCCAGACGTTCGAGGAGGGCGTGCTCACGGTCGGCGACTTTTCGCCAACGTTCGTCGAGGATCTGCACCTGGCGCATGTACCTCCAGAGATTAGCTGTCAGTGAACATTGTACCCCGCCGCCGGAATTGCTATTGCGGTTTCCTGTTCACACGAATCGGGATGCTCTTATCAAACCTCGTCGTGAATTCCCCGGCGTATAGCCGGAACTCGAACGGCAGGAAACCGTTCTTCCTCTGCCGCCGGTGGGTAGCGGCAGCTAGTCATGGCTGAAGGCCGAGGGCTGGACCGCGAAGGCCGTCAGTTGTACCCGAACACCAGCGGAAAGACGATCACGACGATAGCCGCCCACACGGCGTAGACCGGCAGGTAATCCGTCTGCCACCTTTCTAGGTCCGTGAACGACCCCTGCCTTCTCAGAAAGCGGATGTATAGCACGGCGGACCACGCCAGGTTGACCAGAAGGATCACGTTCTCACCCAGGGCGGCTACGCGGTTCGGGCTGAAGCCGAATTCGGTTATGCGCGCGGCGATGGCCCACAGCGCCACAGCATCGGCCAACAGCGCACTGACCACCAGCACGACCTGCACGACATCAAAGGCTCCGGGGGGCGACCGGGGGTCCCGGGCGGAGATGGAGTAGAGCAGAAGGCCGAGGACTACCACCAGGAGCAGGTCGAAGGCGATGAGCACGTCCCGCTCGATGTCGACCCCGCGTCCGGTCCACAGCGAGGTCCCCAGAAACGCGACCAGTACGGCGGCGAAAAGGGGTGAGAAGAGGCGCGTCAACACAGGCGCCATGTTCTCGATCACGCTCTGCTTGGCCTCCACCAGCCAGGAGGCGACAATGATCGCCCCCATCGCTCCGCACGGCAGCAGCCACGACTCGAAGAAGGGCTCGATGTCGATCCCGATAGCCTGGAAGATCATAGCCATGAACCCCGTGAGGACGCCGCCACCGAGGGCGATAAGCACGTAGTAGATGAACAGCTCGCCCGAGAATCGAATGAAGTCCATGCGGCCCCCCACCTGGCTCCAGCGGCCACCGGCGTACGCGATCCCCACCGCTAGCCAGAGCGCGATCGGCAGGTGCAGCGCCGTGAGCGCCTCGGTGGACGCGCCTGGAAAGTCGCTTTCACCGCTCGGGGTGAACGGATAGACGTTGGCGAATACACCCGCCGCGACGAACGCCACGGCCAGCCAGCGAAGAGTGCTGGTGCCGAGCCGCCGTTTCCAGACGAAATAGCCGGTCAGGAGGGGCAGCACGAACAGACTCAGGTTGCGAGCGTAGAAACCGGCGTTCTGGTCGTCCATCTGGATCCCGAAGAGCGCCGGCACCTTGATGGCGAGCGCCGCCGCCACTGCGAGACAGAATGCGACGATGGCATCCGTTCGGACCCGCGCTCGTGGTTCCCCGGAATCAGAGGGGACAACGACGAGCTGCTTCCAGAGGCGGTCGGAGTGCTCGCGTGCGAACTCCCGCGAGAGGGCGTCGAGGTCGCCCATGCGCTTGACCGCTACCAGGAACGCCTCATCGGGGGCGAGCCCCGCGCCGGCTAGCACCGCGATCTGCTCGCGCAGGTGGTCCTCCAGCTCTGCTACGTCAACGGAATGGATCGCCTGCCGACGACCGAGGTAGCTGCGCCATTGGGCGATCTGCTCCTCGACCGATGGCGAAGCCGCGTCACCCGGACTCGGCATCGCTCAGGCCCCCTGTGGAAGTGGCACGGCTGACGCCGGGTGGTTTGCCGGGACGGGAAGGAAGAGCGCCTGCCAGATGCCCCGCAGCGTCGCGTCCACCGCCTGCCACTGTCTGCGCTCCTCAACAAGCTGAGCCAGGCCCCGGGACGTGATCCGGTAGTACTTGCGACGCCGACCGCTCTCCGCAACTTCCCAACGCGCTTCGACGTGGCCGAGCCGCTCGAGCCGATGCAAAACGGGGTAGAGCATTCCGTCGGTCCACTCCATACGCCCTCCGGACAGCTCCCGAACTCGCTTGAGGATGGCGTACCCGTAGCTGTCCTCTTCGGTCAGGATCGCCAGGACGATCGGGGTCGAGGAAGCGGATATCAAGTCCTTGTTGATCTCCATGATTTCACCCCTCGCTAATGAAGTCGAATCCGAGTGTACATAGCAGCATTATACATAGCGTTGTTAGGTATATCAAGAACCGCGGGCCGCGACCCTGGCTGAGGGGCGCATTCTCTTCGAGCTGGTACGGGAGGAGATCGGTCGCTACGTCGTCGGACACCAACAACTGGTCTCGCGCCTCGCCCTTATTGGTACTTGGCACCTGGCACGTGACCTCTTCCCCGGCTCGTTCCTACTCCGCGTTCTGCTGACCGGCCCGCCTGCGATACTACCCCCAGAGCTGCCGGTCGTCGTCTGCCGCAGCGGACGGGCGCCGGTGCATGGATGCTGCCTTCATCCGGCTCTTGCAACGTGGCCAGAATACGCATCATCATAGGCTTGCCGGCATCGTTGGGGCCGAGCAGACCGTACATTCCACCGGAATCGTAAGGGTCATGTCCTTCAGCGCCTGCACGCCGTTGGATAAGTCTTGGATACGTCATGAAAGTGTAAGTGTGGGCGAAAACGTTTGGTGTGGGACGAGACTATTCACTAGGTTGCCACTAAAGCTCCCTCTCGGAAGGTGGGTGAATAGAAGGGGCCGGGGTCGGATTTTCGCAAGCTTCACAACGTTACGTTTTCGGTGCTGTGCTGCGGTTTGTGAAGTGCCCTGAGTACCAGAACTACCCGGAGATGCACGCACTTTTCAAGGAGCGGATGTTGCTTCTCGACCGCATCAAGCGCCGGAAGAAGTCCCTCGAATCGTGAGGACCACCGCAGCCTCGGCGTCCATCTCCACCAGGGACTCTGGGTTGACGAGCCCCGCAAAGACCCCTGTGAACGCCGTGAGCCTCCTTCTCGCGTGTAACGGTGAGTCGAGGGCCTATCGCTTGACTCCAGTATAATAGAAATGTATTTTGACATAATGGAGAACGGGTCATCGCAGATGGACGCCCGGCTCGCGGAACGTTTGCGGGGGTTGCGTAGGGAGCGAGGCCTCACGCTCGACGGTCTCGCGGAGCGCGCGGGCGTGAGCCGGTCCATGATCTCGCTCATAGAGCGCGGCGAGAGCAGCCCGACGGCCTCCGTCCTCCACCGGATCGCGACGGGGCTCGGCGCGACCCTCGCCTCTCTGTTCGCCGAGGAGGAGCGGCCCGAGGCCTCTCCGGTGGCGCGGCGCGCGGACCAGCCGGCTTGGCGGGACCCTGGGACGGGCTACCTGCGCCGCAACCTCTCGCCGCCTGGCTTCCCCTCGCCGATCGAGCTCGTGGAGGTGGTCTTGCCGCCCGGCGCGCGTGTCGCTTACGACGCCGTTCCGAGGGTCGTAGGCATCGACTAGCAGGCCTGGGTGCTGGAGGGGGAGGTCGAGCTCGCGGCGGGCGAGGAAACTCACCGTCTGACCGCGGGCGACTGCCTCACCATGCGCCCCGACCTTCCGACCGCCTTCCGCAACCCGACCGACCGGCCCGCTCGTCACCTCGTGGCGCTGGCCCGATCGGCGGCAGGACCATCGACGATCCCTTCCACCGTTGGGAGGTCGTAACGTGAACGAACCAGTTGTGATCGAGGCCGTTACCGTGGAAAGCCTGCCCGGTATCCGCGACTACCTGGCGGAGCTGCTCCGGGAGACCGTGAACAGCGGGGACACCGTCGGCTTCCTGCCTCCGATCTCGGCGGAGGAGGCCGCAGCGTACTGGAACGGGGTGCGCCAGGTGCTCGGGGGTGGAGGACGCAGGCTGCTCATCGCACGCCGTGCCGACCGGGTAGTCGGCACGGTGCAACTCGACCTGGCGCAGCAGACGAACGGACACCACAGGGCCGAGGTCATGAAGCTGCTCGTGGACCGGGGGGCGCGGCGGCTGGGCCTGGGGCGGAGGCTGATGGAGGCCGTGGAGGGGGTGGCCCGGAACGAGAGGCGGACGCTCTTGGTGCTCGACACTCGCCAGGGCGAGCCCTCCGAGGGGTTCTACGCCGCTTTAGGCTACGAACGCGTGGGCGTCATCCCGAACTTCGCCGAGAGCGCCGACGGGACGCTGCACACGACGGTCCTGTTCTACAAGGAGCTCTGAGACGGGCGAAGGGAACCTTCGCGCGGAAGAACGTTGCGCGGGGGGCGGGGGCTGGGCCGCCGGAGATGAGGTCGCTTTGCCAGAACTACCTTAATAGGGGTCTTAGCTGGCGAAGGAGAATGCCGGGGGTGGTATCCCCCCTCCCTTTTCCTTTGCTCCCCTCAGTTTTTAGGGGCCTGGTAGAACTGGACGGCTGCCCGGCCCCACATGGCCTCCAATCGCCGAAACTTTTCGCGCAGCCTCGAAGGGGCCTCTGTTACCTCTTCTTTCACCTCGGCCGCTATCTCCTCGGTGGTGGCCACGACCTCCATGGTGAGCTCTTTGACTTCCTCGGTCACCTCGGTAGTGATGTATGGGTTAATCCCCTTTGCCTCAGCCGTTATATGCTGACCTACCCTTTCCTCGCCTTCTTTAGAGGGCGAATCGTTTGCTCGGCAACTCCTGCTAAGGTTGTTGCTCCTGCTGACATCTTAGGACCGATGAGGACCGGAAGATATAGGACATTTGTCCTAATTCCGTACAGGACATTTGTCCCGGTTTTACCGGCTCGGGCGGAAAGAGCTTGCAGCTGAGGCCAAGAGCCAGGTTGCCGCTCTATTCACCGAGATGCCCAGAAAGGTGGCTTCTCGGTGACTCCTCCTTAAAGAGTTGGGTTCAGCGTACAGCGTTACGGGGCATCCTCGGCATCCCGGCACGACTCCCCGGCGCAGTCCTTCAAGGCTTCGAGGCGGGACTTCAAGCCCTCGACGAGGGCAGGCTGGGCGGTTTTGTACCGGCTTGTTAGTTCGTAGGGGTCAGAGCGGAGATTGTAGAGCTCCTTATCTCCGGTGGCGTACTCGACATACTTCCGAGTTTCGGTCCTGACGCCGGCGTAGGTCGGGGATGTGTCGAAATCGACGCTCCCACCGCTCCAGTGTTCGATTAGGAAGGCCGAGCGCCATGAGGCCGCGGGCGGCGCGCCGCCCAACAATGGTACCAGCGACCGGCCGTCGACGAACGTGGGCGCGGTGACCCCAGCGAGCTCCGCTATGGTCGGCGCCAGGTCTACGTTCAGCGCCATCTGCTCTGCGCTTCCTCCGGCTAACGTTCCGGGGCCGCGCACCACAAGGGGAACTTTGATAGCCTCTTCGTAGGCCGTGCGCTTGCCCCTGTCAAGCCGGTGCTCGCCCAGGTGGTAGCCGTTGTCGGAGGTGAAGAAGACGTAGGTGTTCTCCAGTTCGCCCGTGGCCCGAAGCTCTTCTGCCAGGCTCGCCACCATCTCGTCCAGCGAGAGCAGCATTTGTAGGCGGCTCCGGTAAGCCCGGTCTAGCTTCTCTGTGGCGTCCACCTTATTCAGCCGAGCATGTCCCGCACCCAGGCAGGTTTGTCCCTGACGTCGCGCTCATCGAACGACGGCGGTCTGGGCGCCTGGGCGTCTGGGTATTCGTCCAGGTGTCGTGGAGCCGGCGTGAACGGGCCGTGTGGCGCTGCGGAGGCTAGGTATATAAAGAAAGGCCGCGAGTCTTCGGCAGCGCGCCGCACGTAGTCATATGCTTGATCCGCGAGCACGTCTGTATAGTAGTCCTCATTGTCGCTTCCGTAGGAGACTAGCGTACCGTTCTCGTTTAACTGGTAGTCGTAGTAGTCGTCGTCGACTTTGCCGTACCACTCGTCCCACCCCGGCGGCACGTACCTTGGGTCGTTCAGCCCATAGCCGTTGAGGTACTTCCCGAGGAGCACGGTCTGGTAACCGCCGCTTTGTAGCCAGGTAGCGACCGTGGAGGTTTCATGTCCCTGTCTTTGAAACTTCTCGAATCCTCCCCCCGGGTCTTTGTTCGTCAGCACCTGATGGTTGTGCGTGTATTGTCCCCTCAGTATCGAGGTGCGCGATGGGCAGCACAAAGAGTGCGTTACGAACGCGTTCGAGAAGGTAAGGCCTTGCCCGGCCAGGAGTTCGCGGGTTTGCGGCATGTGCTCAAAGTCATCCGCACGCATGTCGTCGGCAAGGATGAAGACGATGTTCGGTTTCTCGGGCGCTTCTTGTTCCTGCGCAAGCGCGGGCGCGTCACCGGCCAAGCCAAGAGCACCTAACACGACCACAATGAAGGGGAGGAGGACACTTCCTGCGGTTCTGAAATTGTTCCTTGTCTTCCTCATTAGCATGCGTCACCCTCTTCTTTGGTAGGTGGGAGAAGAAAGATCTGCACCTCGCCACGGATTAGCCAGGCTTTTAAGTATAGAGATTGGCGAAGACACCTGTATAGAGATCAGGGGCCATACTTCAGTCGGGACACCAGGAACGGCCTTCTACTGTAAGGGCGTGGTGACGAGTTTGCCGTGGGTCTTACGGCTCTGTAGAAGTTCGAGAGCTTTCGGCACCTCTTCGAAGGGTACTGTCTTATAGATCAGGGGGTCGATCTCGCCTTGTTCGTAGAGTTTTATGAGGGCTTCGTGGGTTTCGGGGATTAGCTCGGGCATGACTTTGTTATAGAGGCCCCAGTGGAGTCCGGTGACCGAGTAGTTCTTCACGAGGGCGTGGTTGGTGGGGGCGGAGGCGATCCTCCCTCCCGCGAACCCCACTATGACGATGTGTCCTTCGAAGGCTACGCACTTCCTGGAGAGGTCGAAGACGTCACCGCCGACGGGGTCGAATATTACATCCGCGCCCCGGCCCCCGGTCGCCTCCTTGACGGCGTCCACGAAGTTCTCCTCTTTGTAATCCACGGCTATATCGGCCCCAAGCTCACGACATATCTCGACCTTCTCCGCGCCGCCGGCCGTGGCGAACACGCGCGCGCCCGCTGCCTTCGCAAGCTGTATAGCCGCCGATCCCACTCCGCCCGCGCCTGCGTGTACGAGCACCGTCTCGCCCTCGCGCAGCGCGGCTCGCCTGTGGAGGCCGACGTGTGCGGTCTGGTAGGCAATGTGCATTGCGGCGGCAGACGTGAAAGGCATCGACTCCGGGATAGGAAAGACGCTGTGCTCCGGGACTGTGACCTTTTGCGAGTAGCCGCCGCTGGGGAACGGGGTGGCGATGACCCGCTGTCCGGCCTGAAGTTCCGTATTGTCACCGATTCCGGAGACCTTGCCCGCCACCTCCCCGCCGGGCGTGAACGGAAGTTCGGGACGCTCCTGATACTCACCGCGGCAGAGGAGTATGTCGAAGAAGTTCAGGGCCGCCGCCTCGACCTCGACGACTACCTCGCCGGAACCCGGCTCCGGTTCTTCGACTTCCTCTAACTTCAAGACCTTGCCCGGTTCTCCGAGTTCGTGAACTTGCCAGGCGCGCATGTCGAGCCTCCTCTTATTCTTCCCTTGGGGTTCCCCGCAGGGTACGAGCTTATCAATTCCCGTCTAGCGGGACCAGCTTATGTTCGCTGGCGCGAGAATTGGCCCGCTGGTAACCTCTGGGTTGAATCGCGGAGCGAGAGTACGTAGGAGGGAGAGAGATGTTGCGGGTAAGGGATGCCATGACGAGGGAGGTCGTGACGGTCGAGCCGGAGACGGGTGCGGCCCGGGCCTGGGGGCTTTGCAGGGAGAAGAATATACGGCATTTACCCGTGGTGGAGGGTGGGCGGCTCGTTGGGCTCGTCTCCGACCGGGACCTCAGGGACATAAGCCCGCCGCGGGGCACCGGGGACCAGGAGAACACTTTAGGATGGGTACGGGTGCGGGATATAATGTCCACCGATCTCGTCACCGTACACCCGCTCGACACTATCGAGCACGCGGCGCGCGACATCCACGCCCACAGGTTCAACTGTCTACCCGTGGTCACCGACGGGGAGCTCGTGGGCATCATCACCTCCTCCGACATGACGCGTATTCTGATCGAGCTGATCGGGGCGCAAGGGTCGGGGAGTTGGATCGAGGTGGAGGTCCCCAACGAACCGGGCATGCTCGCCGAGGTAACGGACGTTATCAGGGACTGTCACGTCAACATAGCCGGGGTCTTCCTTGGACCGGCCAGCAGGGCCGCCTACCGCGCCATCGTACTCCGCCTGGAGACCACCGACCCCTCTGCTATCGCCGAAAGCCTCACCGCCGCCGGCTACGTCGTGACCTCCACCGAGTCCACCTCGCCCTCCGGCGGCCGCTATTTAGAGCGTAGGTAGGACTCTCCAAAAATGGCGCGGCCGTGTCAGCGTTTGCTGAGAGTTACCCTGCTGCGACGAGATAGCGCTTGCCAGCTACGACCGGGCGCCTGGGTATACTTGGCTTTCGTAAGCTCCGAGTGAGCCTCGGTGACTGCTCTAGCCGGTGCCGAACAGGCCCTCGCCGGCTCCGGGCTTCGTCTTGCCGTTCTCGTCGAGGTAATCGCTCCAGGAACGCTTGGGGTTGTAGCCGAGCAGCTTCTCGGCCTTGGCTATGGAGATGCCGGAGGCGTCCTCGCGTGGGAGTGGCGTCTTTATCTCTACTTGATCCCCGTAGTATTCCTTGACGATCTGCTCGAAGGGCCGGCCACCGGCGTTGTCCGGCGAGGCGATGTAGAAGACCTCATGGCCCGGTAGGTCGGACTCCGCCGCGAGCACGATAGCGTCGGCGAGATCGTAGACGTCTATGTAGCTCCAGAAGTTCGGGCTGAGGACGGAGGCGTCGCGCACCTGCGGCCCCAGGTTGCGCTCGTAGTTGCCCTCGTGCTGCACCCAGGAGGGACGGATGGAGATGCACCGGATGTCGCTCCGCCGGATCGCCCCGTCCATCAAAAGCTCGCCGAAGTACTTCGCGGTCGCGTAGGGGTCTTGCGGACGGATCGGGTGCTCCTCATCGACCGGCACGTAGTCCGGCAAGAAGTCACGCTCGGGGAAGAAGAAACCGGGCACGGTCTCGCTGGAGATATTTACAAAGCGTGGCACACCAAACCGGATCGCCGCCTCCAGAACATTAAAGGTTGCCATGAGGTTGTTGTGAAAGACGACGTGCGGAGGGTTGCGCGTGGGCTCCGGGATGGCGGCGGCATGCACCACTGCTTCGGCGCCGCGCACAACGGCGAAGGCGTCACCGGCATCCGTAAGCTGGGACTGGAAGTAGTCTGGCTCGCCCTCCTCCGGCCGCTCGAAGGTCGGGGGCACTACATCTGTTGCCCGCACGTCGTGGCCCGCCTGCATCAGCGCCGCCACGGCCGCCTTGCCGACCTTGCCCCGCGCCCCGGTGACAAGTACACGCATTATGATCTCCTTCCAATATGGACTACCGCGGAGGATGGTACAGGAGACCGCCGCCAGCGGCGACGCGGAGCGGAGTTTCGTACTCCGGTAGGGGGGGTAGGAGGGCGCATTATGCGAGTAGTTGTTGTCGGTGCTACCGGAAACGTGGGGACTAGCGTTCTGCGCTCCCTGGAGATGGAGGACCGCGTCGAGTCTGTTCTCGGGGTAGCCCGCCGTCTGCCGGGACTCCGGATGGGCAAGGTCGAATGGGCGCGGGCAGACATCATCAAGGACGACCTCGTACCGCACTTGCGCGGAGCGGATGCCGTTGTCTTGCTGGCCTGGCTTATACAGCCCTCACGTGACCTGAACAAGTTGTGGATGGTGAACGTCGAGGGGAGCATTCGGGTGGCACGGGCCGTTGCCGAGGCCGGGGTGCCGGCGCTGCTGTATGCCTCCTCGGTTGGTGCGTATTCGCCGGGACCGAAGGACCGGGCCATGGATGAGAGTTGGCCGACGGGCGGCGTGGCGAATTCCTACTATGCCCGGCAGAAGGCGGAGGTCGAGCGAAGGTTGGACCGCTTCGAGAGCCAGAACCCGGACGTGAGGGTAGTCAGGATGCGCCAGGGGCTTACCTTCAAGAGGGAGGCAGCGGAGGGGGTGAGACGGCTCTTCGGGGGGCCGCTCTTCCCGGGTGTTTTGGCGCGGCCGGAGCTTATCAACCTGGTCCCGGAGATAAAGGGCCTGCGCTCTCAAGTGGTCCACTCCCACGACGTTGGCGAGGCTTACCGGCTCGCCCTACTGAACGACGCACACGGGGCGTTCAATATCGCCACTGATCCGGTGTTGGATGCCCAAGAGATCGGGCGTATTCTGAATGCCCGCCCGTTCAAGGTGCCCGTTCAGCTTGCCCGCGCGGGTGCCCGTCTCTCGTGGCAGCTCAGGCTGCAGCCGGTGCCCGAGGGCTGGCTGGATCTCGCGCTCAATATACCCGTGATGGATACAACGCGAGCCCGTCGGGAGCTTGGCTGGACACCGCAGTACGATGCCGGGGAGACTCTATTGGATATGCTGCAGGGGCTACGGACGGGTGCCGCGCTGGACACCCCTCCACTCGCGCGGGGTACGAGTGGGGCGTTCCGCGTGCGCGAGTTCCTGACCGGCGTGGGGAAGAGGGAGCCGTGAAGGCGGTCGTGTGGCACGGTAAGGAAGACGTGCGGGTGGACAACGTGCCCGACCCGATCATCCAGCAGTCCACGGACGCTATCGTACGCATAACCTCCACTGCTATCTGCGGGTCCGACCTCCATTTGTACTCGAAGCTAAGCCCGATCATGCGCGAAGGCGACATTATCGGGCATGAGCCGATGGGCATCGTCGAGGAGGTCGGCCGTGACGTCGAGCACATCTCTCCCGGAGACCGGGTCGTCGTCCCGTTCAATATCTCGTGCGGGCACTGCTACTTCTGTGAGCGGCAACTCTACTCTCAGTGCGAGACGACGCGCGACCGGGGCAAGCTCGCCGAGGCCGCGAGCTTGCTTGGTAGAGGCAAGGGCGCGAGCCTGTTCGGATACACGCACGTCTACGGAGCGGTCCCCGGTGGGCAGGCCGAGTACATGCGCGTCCCTCAGGCGCATTTCGGGCCTATCAAGGTGCCTAAAGGACCGCCGGACGAACGCTTTCTATATCTCTCGGACGTGTTGCCAACCTCCTGGCAGGCCGTCGCTTACGCCGACGTGCCGCGGGGTGGGACTCTTGGGATCTGGGGCTTAGGACCTATCGGCCAGATGTGCGCCAGGATCGCCCTTCATCTCGGGGTGGAGCGTGTGATCGGGGTGGACGACGTCCCCGAACGCCTCTCGCTCGCGGCGAAGTACGGGGTTGAGACCGTGGACTTCTCGGTGGTGGACGACGTCAAGGAACTCATACTGGAGCTAACGGGCGGCCGTGGTGTCGACGCCGCTATCGACGCGGTCGGGATGGAGGCTTCGGGATCGTTCCTGGAGTCCGTCCTGCAGACCACGAAGTTCCAGCTAGACAGCGCGTATGCCTTGCGCCAGTGCATATCCTCGATCCGGCGCGGTGGTACCCTATCTATCTCCGGCGTGTATACGGGCCCGATCCAGATGTTTCCGCTCGGAGACCTTTTCGATATGCAGCTACAGGTGCGTATGGGACAGGCCAACGTCCGTGCGTACGTGGACGACATCATGCCACTCTTGAACGATGAGGACCCCTTAGGCACGCAAGATCTCAAGACTCACACTATGCCCCTCGAAGACGCTGCTCTCGGGTACGAGATCTTTCAGAAAAAGCAGGACGGCGCTATCAAGTGCGTCCTGAAGCCGTAGCGTAGGAAGAATCCGCTAGCGCACAGCACCCACGGTAGCGCGCCATGCGCCCCCTTCGAAGACCCACTCCCCGCGCGCGGGTGAGAGAGCCGGTAGCCGGACTCCGTCTGGCATTGGTAGTACCGGTCTACTCATGCGGCGGACGAAGAAGCTCTCCTCCTCGAAGCCCACTTCGATGAGCGTAACCTCGAACGGCGGCTCGACGAGCGCCGCGCAAGAGAGTTGCAAGACACTCTCTCGTGTCCTGGCATCACGCAGGTGCAGGTGGCCGTTGACCACTACGGTCGGGGCCTGGCGTTCGAGAAGCGGACGCGCGACCTCTTCGCGGTCTTCGAGGTCATCGCCGTATACGAAATCCGCCTCGTGTACCTCGTCGGCAAAGGATAAGACGGGGTAGTGCGCGAGCCACAACGCCGGCTCCTCCCCCCAGGCGCGAGCATTCGGCGTGCCTCCGGCGGCGTAGCCCCGATCCCCGCTCTCGACGCCGGCACCGGCGACTCGTAGTCCTTCCCCGGCCGGCTCACCCGCTGGCGTCGCTAGTCTGGCGTTCTCAGCACCAACGCGCTCCACTGCGCTCTCCAGGGCACCCGTCCTCTCGAAGCAGTCGTGGTTGCCGGAGACCACCCACGTCGTGAGGCCCGTTTCGGCGGCGAGCTTCAAGCCTCTTTCCAGAGATTCGTCGTCGCCGGACTGTGAGAGGTCGCCGAGTAGCAACACGGCGTCTACGCCCTCGCGCGCGCAGAGGTTCAGCGCGAGACGGTACCCTTCGTCGGGGTACTCCGTCACGTGATCGTTCTGTGATCCCCACACCTCCGCGCCTCCAGGACAGAGGTGCGCGTCCGCTATGACGCCGAGCTTCAACAAAACAGAACCCTCCCGATGGCTGGTACTACGGGATCACTGTCGTACCGCGCCAACGGGAGTGCAATGAGTTTAGTTGAGGTTTAACGCAGAGTTTGCGAGGCTTTAACTATCGGGAGGGACAAGAGCCCTACAGGCGCACTGACTCGACTGCTTTGCGCCAGAACTCGTCTTTCTCGCCCGGTACGAAGGGCAGGTAGAGGGCGACGCGGTCAATGAGGCCCTCGTAACGCTCCTTTAGAGTGGGGCCGATCTCGTCCGGGGCGGCCTCGATCGCAAAGGCATGGAGCATATCATCGGTTATTAGCTCCGGCATATCGTCCCACTTCTTGTTCTTCGCGAGCTTCCTTAACTCCTCGCTCACGCCCTCCCAGCCGTGGACTTCGAGTACGGTGCGGTAGGTGGGGGTGGAGGCGTAGAAAGCAACCTGGGCGCGTATCTTCTCTCTCTGTTCTTCTATCTCCGATTCGTTCTCGCCGGTGATGACGAAGACGCTGGTCGCGAGCTTTACGTCTTGCGGGCCGCGACTCTCTTTCTCCGCGCCCTCGACGATAGCGGGTTTGATGACCTGGCGGACGTATTCGGGAGTGTGGAAGGGGTGGACGTGGAAGCCGTCGCACAACTCACCGGCTAGAGTAGCCAACCGCGTGTTGACGCCGGCTATGTAGATCGGGATCTCCGGGTGTTGTATGGGGCCGGGGTTGAAGAACGGTGTCATGAGGGTGTGCTTGTAGAACTCGCCCTCGTAGTTCAGGGAGCCTTCCGTCTGGAAGGAGTGCCAGATGGCGCGGAGGGCGAGGATATAGTCCCTGAGGCGGGGGGCTGGTTTGTCCCAGGGCATGCTGAAGCGGCGGACTATGTGGGGCTTGACCTGCGTGCCGAGGCCGAGAATAAAGCGTCCGCCCGAGAGGTCCTGAAGGTCCCAGGCGATCTGGGCGGTCACCATCGGGGAGCGGGAGAAGGCGATGGCGATGGAGGTACCAAGGTCTAGCTCTCGCGTCCCGCCAGCGGCTACGGCCAGGGGGAGGAACGCGTCGTGTTTGGTCTCGCTGGTCCACAGGCCGGCAAATCCCAGAGATTCGGCGGCGCGGCCGATCTCGTCCATCCCGGGGAGGTGTTTGCCTTCGACGGCCATTCCCGCGTCCAGTTTCATGGCGTCTCTAGCTTTCTCCCTTTACGGGATCAGGATGAGCTTGCCGGTGGTCTTGCGGCCTTCGAGGTCGCGGTGGGCCTGGTCGGCTTCGGAGAGCTTGTAGGTGCCGCCGATGCGCATGTCGAGGTTGTTTTGCCCGATCCAGGTGAACAGGCTCTCCGCCCGCCACAGTAGCTCCTCGCGGGTCGCCGTATACTGGGCGAGCGCGGGCCTGGTGACGTACAGGCCGCCCTTCTGATTGAGGACTTGCAGGTCGAAGGGGGGCACCGGGCCGCTGGCCGCGCCGAAGAGCACCATATAGCCGCGCGGGCGCAGGCAGTCGAGGCTCTTGTCGAAGGTGTCCTTGCCGACGGAGTCGTAGACGACGTGTACGCCTTCGCCACCGGTGATGCGCTCTGTCTCCTCGGCGAAGTCCTGCTCGGTGTACAGGATCACCTCGTCCGCCCCAGCACCTCTGGCTAGCTTCGCCTTCTCTTCGGTGGAGACGGTCCCGATAACGGTCGCCCCGCGCAGCTTGGCGATCTGACACAGAAGGAGCCCCACGCCCCCGGCGGCGGCGTGCACGAGGATGGTCTGGCCCTCTTCGATTGGAAACGTGCTGTGCGTCAGGTAGTGAGCGGTCATGCCCTGCAGCATGATCGCCGCCGCCATCCGCGCCTCTACATACGTAACGTTGAACGGCACGAGCCTATCCGCGGGGGCAACGATGTACTCGGCGTAGGCGCCCGGCACCCCGGCGAATGCTACGTAGTCTCCGGTCGAGAACTCCTCGACCCCGTCACCGACGGCCTCGACCTCGCCGGCACCCTCCAGGCCCAGCGTGAACGGCAGCTCTCGCGGGTAGAGGCCCGTGCGCTGATACGTGTCTATATAGTTGACCCCGGACGCCGCGAGCCTGATGCGCACCTCGCCCCGGCCTGGCTCGGGGAGGGCCACGTCCTCATAGCTCAAGACCTCCGGACCGCCGTACTCGTTTACCTTGATAGCTTTCATCTTGCTCCTTCCGCCCGGAGACTCTCGTATACTCAGGATTATTGTACGGGTGGCGGTGAGCACGCGCAGAGCGCGCGGAATCGGAGCATGACGATGGAGCCAGTGAGCGTGGTACCGCACGATCCCGCTTGGCCGCACCTCTTCGCTCTCGAATGCTCGCGGGTCGAGGCAGTTGTCGGGGCGTGGGTGGAAACCGTAGAGCACATAGGTAGCACGGCGGTACCGGGGCTGGACGCGAAGCCGGTCATCGACCTTCTGGTCGGCGTACGCAATATCCGGGATGCGGACCACTGTGTACGGCCACTGGAGAGCATCGGGTACTCTTTCTGGGCGGAAGACCCGAACCTCGATCATCATCGGCTGTTCGTGAAGTTCGTCGATGCCAGAATGACCTCCCGGACTCACAACCTGCATATAGTGGAGACCGGGAGCGCGTAACGTGAGGATCGTCTCGTGTTCCGCGACTATCTGCGGGACCATCCCGAGACAGCCGGGGAGTATACGCGTCTCAAATATGACCTCGCCGAACGCTTTCGGGACGACCGCGAGGCTTATACACGGGCCAAAACGAAATTTGTCTCCGCCGTGGTGGGGAGAGCAAAGGCTTTGCGAGGGTAGGGAAATTGGAGTGGCCTGGTGGGGGCGCGGAATAATGGGTTCTTTTTATGCGCTGTCGTTGAGGTTAAACTGCCACTATGCAAGGGACCGTCATAGACAACCGTTACACTGTGCTTGAACCATTGGGTGGCGGGGGAATGGCGCAGGTTTATCTGGCACATGATGAGGTCCTGGATCGGGACGTGGCTCTGAAGATGCTGAAGAGCCAGTATGCGAACGATGAGGAGTTCGTCGAGCGGTTCCGGCGAGAGGCGCAGAGTGCGGCTCGCCTCACGCATCCGAATATCGTGTCTATATACGATCGGGGGCGTTCGGAGGACGGGGCCTATTACATTGCCATGGAGCATGTGCCGCGAGGAACGTTGAAGGAGAGGATCAACAGAGACGGCGCTTTTGATCCGGGGGTCGCGGCTGGAGTGGCGCTCCAGATCTCCGACGCCCTGCAAGCGGCTCACGAAAGCGGCGTGATCCACCGCGACATCAAACCCCAGAACGTCCTGGTGACGAAAACGGGCGACGTGAAGGTGACGGACTTCGGTATCGCGCGGGCCGCATCCTCACCCCTTACCCAGACGAGTGCGGTTATGGGCACTGCGGGCTACATGTCCCCTGAACAGGCCACGGGCAAGCCTGTCGGCCCACAAACCGACCTGTACTCTCTGGGCATCGTCCTCTACGAGATGCTCACCGGCAACCTACCATACACCGCCGACAACCCGGTCGCTCAGGCAATGATGCATGTACAAGAACCGCCGCGCTCGCCACGCGAGGCCAACCCGAACGTCCCCGAACCGCTGGACGCCATAACCCTGAAGCTGTTAGCAAAGGACCCCGAGGACCGCTACGCGAGCGCCGCAACGCTCGCCGACGACCTCGAGCGGGTGCGCTCCGGGCTCTCTCCGGCCGCCGTTGGTATGGAGACTACCGTGGAGATGGCCGCGCCTCTCCCGCCCCTACCCGCGGCCCCGGACGGTCGGACGACGAAGACGGCTCTACGGCCACCGCCGTCCGAACACACGAGGTTCCACGGGCGCGGCGGAAGGCAGCGGAGCAGGCTCTACCCTGCTCTAGCCGCGCTGCTCTTCGGCGCTATACTGCTTGGCGTCCTCGCCTTGGCCTTGACGAACTTCCTCCCGGAACCCGGCGATTCCAACGAAGAATCCGGGGAGCAGTCCGTCGCGGAAGAGTCCGAACCGCAGCCGGAGGAGGCGGCAGAGGCGCCGGCTACTGTGTCGGTTCCCAACCTCGTCGGTGTCTTCAACGTCCAGGGGGCAGCAGGCACGCTCGACGCCGAGGGCCTCGTGCTTGGGAGTGTAGGCGAAGGATCTAATGACACGATACCCGCGGGCTTGGTAAGCGAACAAGACCCCGCGGCAGGGGAAGAGGTCGAACCGGGTAGAGAGGTGGACGTGTCCGTGAGCACGGGACCGGCACCTGCTCCCGTCGTACAGCAGCCGGTCCCCTTGCCAGCGCCGGTCCCCTTGCCAGCGCCGGCCCCCACGCCGGCCGTGAACGAGAAGCAGGGTGGCGGAGACAAGCAGAACGAGAAGAACAACGAAAAGAAGCAGAAGGGCGAAGACAAGAAGGGGAAAGACAACAAGAAGGAGAGAGGGAGCGTAGACGAGGATGGTGGACAGGAAGCAAATTAGGGTAAGAGCGGCTGACAAGGTACGCTAATCAGGCCGGTGCCCTCGGAGACGGTTCGCGGGGAGAGGCTCTGGATAAGGAGGTAAGGCGATTTGACCACAGTGCGTGAAATTACCTATGATCTGCTACGCGAACTTGGGATGACCACTATCTTCGGCAACCCCGGCTCGACGGAGCTGCCGTTTCTCCAAGACTTCCCCGACGACTTCCGCTACGTCCTCGGGCTGCAGGAGGCGTCCGTGCTGGGGATGGCGGACGGATACGCGCAGGGGACGGGGCAGGCAGCGTTCGTCAACCTGCATACGGGGCCGGGACTCGGCAACGCGATGGGGGCTATGGTAACGGCGTGGCACAACAGGACGCCGCTGGTGGTCACCGCTGGGCAGCAGGACCGGCGGCATATATCGCTGGACCCGATGTTGAGCGGGAAACTCGTCGATCTGGCGAAGCCGTACGTCAAGCGAAGCTATGAGCCGTACCGGGCGGAGGACGTGCCGCGTGAGATCCTCCGCGCCTACCACACCGCGATGCAGGCCCCGAAGGGTCCGGTCTTTCTCTCCATCCCGATGAACGACTGGGACGAGGAGGCTGAGACGCCCCCATTCCATAAGGTCTACCACGAGCCCGCCCCCGACCCCGAGGGCCTGAGAGAGTTCGCGGAGATACTCGCGGCGGCGGAGAGGCCGGCTATCGTGGCAGGTGCCTGGGTGGACCGCAAAGGCGCCTTCTACGATACGGTAGCTCTCGCCGAGAAGCTCAAGGCGGCGGTGTGGGAGGCCCCGCTTGCCTCGCGGGCTGGCTTTCCGCAGGACCATCCACTCTTTCAGGGCAGCCTCGCCCCCGCCCAGAAGCAGGTCAGCGAGCAACTCGCGGGCTACGACGTCGTGCTGGTCCTCGGCGCTCCGGTCTTTCTGTATTACCCTTACGTGCCCGGACCGGTGGTTAAAGAAGGAACCCGGGTACTGCAGATCACTGGCGA
Source organism: uncultured Rubrobacteraceae bacterium (assembly GCA_902806065.1). Lineage (GTDB taxonomy): Bacteria > Actinomycetota > Rubrobacteria > Rubrobacterales > Rubrobacteraceae > Rubrobacter_F. Next base: position 28,843 of record CADCVE010000015.1, read on the forward strand.
CCCCGACAAGGCGACCCGCGCCGCTCTTGGCACGAGCCTCTTCGGGAACGTCGCGTATACCGTACACCAGCTACTGGAGATGCTGCCGGAGGAGCCGAACCGCGCGGCCCCACCCGCCCGCGAAGCGCCCGCGACACCCGAGGCTGCGACCCCAATACCGCCCGCGTATCTGATGCACGCTCTCGCGGAGGTCTTGCCGGATGATGTCTCGATCTTCGAGGAGTCGGGCTCTATCAGGGGGACGTTCCACGAGCACATAAGACCGGGCTGGCCCGGGGCGTACTTCAATGCCGCCTCCGGGGGACTGGGATACGCGATGCCCGCCTCCGTTGGGTACAAGATCGCGCAACCAGAGAGGCCGGTGATCTGCCTGATCGGCGACGGTTCCAGCATGTACTCCAACCAGGCCATGTGGACCGCTGCCCGCTACGACGTAAACGTTCTCTTCCTGGTCGTGGACAACAGCGGCTACTACATCCTCAAAGGCTTCCGCGATGCCGGTGGAATACCCGACACCGTCCCCGGCCTTGACCTCCCCGACCTCGACCTCGTGAAGGTAGCTGAAGGCATGGGTGTCCGCGGCGAACGAGTCGAGAAGCCAGAAGCTCTCGGAGACGCGCTCAAGCGCGGTCTCGCCGCCAAATGGCCCTACCTCCTCAGCGTAACAGTCGAACCGGAGGCACCCGACCTACCGAGCTGAGGCTGGGCACCTCCACAAGCTGGAGCGAGCATTCAAATCATGGGCATCTCGGCAGGGCGGGATCGAAGCTCCGTCGCTGATCTTGACGATCTCTTGCCCTACGGGACAATCGTTAGCCAAAATGTGCCTCCCGTCGTCGGCTGGCTAAAATGTGCCTCCCGTCGTCGGCTGGCTATTCCCATTGCTCTGAGGAAAGCAGGTGGCAATGAATAGCGGATGAATTCGGCCGGTCTTGAGAAGGTTCGGCATACTGAGTGAAGCGATCAAGGAGCCGGAAGGCCGCTTGAGCCGGAGACGCCTCCGACGCGGCCGATCCTACTCCTCCACGCGGTCCTTGAGCTTGAGATTCCAGATCTTCCGAGTCGAGGCCGAACACGCCCCGTTTCGGCTCTCTGGTATATTCATCGCAGGGGTAAGGGCTCTACAAGGGGGTAAAGCGCTATGGCGACGGTTCGCGAAATCACCTTCGATCTGTTGCGCGAACTCGGGATGACCACCATCTTCGGCAACCCCGGCTCGACGGAACTGCTGTTTCTCCAAGACTTCCCCGACGACTTCCGCTACATCCTCGGGCTGCAGGAGGCGTCCGTGCTGGGGATGGCGGACGGGTACGCGCAGGGAACGGGCGAGGCGGCTCTAGTCAACTTGCACACGGGGCCGGGGCTCGGTAACGCGATGGGGGCGATGGTAACGGCGTGGCACAACAGGACGCCGCTGGTGGTAACGGCCGGGCAGCAGGATAGGCGGCATATCGCTTTGGAGCCGCTGCTGACCGGAGATTTGGTCGATCTGGCGAAGCCGTACGTCAAGCGAAGCTATGAGCCGTACCGGGCGGAGGACGTGCCGCGTGAGATCCTCCGCGCCTACCACACCGCGATGCAGGCCCCGAAGGGTCCGGTCTTTCTCTCCATCCCGATGAACGACTGGGACGCCGAAGCGGAGCCGTTCGCGGCGCGGGAGATCTCGCACCGCTCGGCCCCCGACCCCGAGGAGTTGGCGAAACTGGCGGAGCTGCTCGCGGGGGCGCGCAGGCCGGCTATCGTGGCCGGGCCAGGGACTGCCCGGGCGGGGGCTTTCTATGATGCGGAGACGCTCGCGGAGAAGATGCAAGCGGAGGTGTGGAGCTCCCCGAACTCTCCCCTGGCCGGCTTCCCGGAGAGCCATCCGCTGTTCCAGGGACATCTGGCTCTGGCGCAGAAGACGCTCGCCGGGCAACTCTCGCCCTACGATGTGGTGCTGGTCCTCGGCGCCCAGGTCTTTCAGTACTACCCTTACGTGCCGGGACCGGTCGTCGAGGAGGGAACACGGCTCGTCCAGATCACCGAAGACCCCGAGGAGGCGCACCGGGCCGCGGCCGGTATCAGCGTGGTAGGGGACGTGGGTATCGCCATCCGCCAACTCACCGAACTCCTACCGAAAACCGATAGGCAACCACCGCCCGCGCCGGAGCTGCCCCCGACGCCAGAAACCACGACACCGATGCCGGTCGAGTATGTAATGCACGTCCTCTCCGAGGTCCTGCCGGAGGATGCAATGATCGCCGACGAGTCGGCCTCCAGCAAGACGAAGTTCCACAAGTACATCCGGCCGAGCAAGCCCGGCGGCTACCTAACCTCCGCTGCCGGGGGCCTGGGGTACTGCCTGCCCGCCTCGGTCGGGTTGAAGCTTGCCCGGCCGGATCGTGCGGTGGTCTGCGTCATCGGAGACGGCTCTGTAACGTACTCGATCCAGGCTCTGTGGAGCGCCGCCCGCTACGGCGCGAACATAGTGGTCGTCGTGATCAACAACAGAGGCTACTCCATCCTGAAAGGCTTCAGGGAAGCCATCGGCATAAGCGACACCGTCCCCGGCCTGGACGTCCCCGGTATAGACTTCACGCGCGTGGCTGCTGGCTTCGGCGTCGATGGTGAGATAGTCGAAGAGGCGGAGGAACTTCCCAGCGCCTTGAAGAGTGCCCTTTCGGCTGAACGGCCCTATTTGCTCGACGTGATCGTGGATCCAGAGGTCCCGAAGCTTCTAAGCTAATCGGCTATTGGCCGCTAGCTTCTTTAGGGACCGCGCTGGCGATGAGCACTCAGAGAGATCGGAGACCACTGCGCCGAAAGCTCCCTACGAGCCCCGCTTCATCTCGCGGGTCTCGTTTATTGCTTTGGAGTATTCCTTGACCATCAGCTGATATTCGTCGACCTCCTTGAAGGCGACCCTGTCCACAAGCTCGCCGAACCGCTTCTTCAGCGCCACGGTGGTAAAGAAGGCGCCCCGGTAGTAGGGAACGAGCTGTTCGAGCGTGATCGCCGGTCTCTCGGGACGGACTGTAGAAGACTCAGCCTCTTCAGAGGAGACCCGGATCTCCACGGTTCCGTTCGCATACTTCTCGGTGATGGCTTCGGGAGTTACGTCGAGGGCTTCGAGCACTTCGTCGTCGCCGGGTCTGTCGGCGAAGTCGTTACCCGAGTAGAGGTAGCGGATGCTACCGCCGCGGTCGATCACCACGATCGCCGGTACCGCGACGCTCTCTTTATCGTTCCACAGGCCACAAAGTTTAGCAAGGTCCCCGGTGGGGTCACTGAGGAGTTGGAAGGGAAGGGTTAGCTTCTCGACCATTACTTTGCTATGAGAGGGCGGGTCCACGCTTATGCCCGTGACCCTCGTCCCACGCTTCTCGAACTCTTCGTACTTCCTGGCATAGCTGACCAGCTGCCCGTTACAGTATGGTCACCAATCTCCCCGGTAGAAGACAAGGACGATGGGGCCTTCTTCAAGTTGCTGTATGAGGTTGAAGGGCTGGCCCTGCTCGTCGGGTAGCTCGAAGGCCGGCATCTCCTGTCCGGTCTCTATACCGGTGCTCGTCTCAGTCACGTTCTATTCCTCGGCTCGGGGACACGCAGCGGTTAATGTACCCACGACCCCGGCGGGTTAAAGATGCTGCGGGGGAGGTGCGCACTTGACGGCGGTACCCGCTTGTTTTAGCATCCGGTGCTAGCGCGGACTCGCATCGAGAGCGGCGGAGGGAACTGGCCCCGAGAAGCCGCGGCAACCGGCGGTAAGTTGGCAACTAGCTACTTAGTCAACCATCGCAAGGTGCCAAGTCCAGCAGGATCCCTTGTAAAGGTCCTGGAAGATGTGAAGAGCCACGACGGCCTCTTCTACGGAGCGGGTTGCGCGAAGGGCGAAAGCCATGGCGGAAAACCCGAAACTATAGAAGGAGGCTGTATTACTCCTGAGTATGACACTAGACCCGGAGGCCGGCGCTAACCACGCCCCGGCCCGCCCGGACAAACATTTTCACCGGATAGGCTCTTTCGAGCCCGAACTCGGCGGCTTCCTGGAAGACGTCACCCTCGCCTACGAGACGTGGGGAGAGTTGGACTCCACGGGCGAGAACGCCGTCCTCGTCGTCCACGCGCTCACGGGCGACTCGCATTGCTCCGGCGGCGCTGCCGAGACGTACAAACGTGGCGGCTGGTGGGACGAGATGGTCGGGCCGGGACGTCCCGTGGATACCGACGAGAGCTTCGTGGTGTGCTCCAACGTCCTCGGCGGCTGCTCCGGGAGCACGGGTCCTGCTTCGGTAGACCCGGAGACGGGACGGCCTTTTGGTATGCGTTTCCCGGTCGTTACGATCCGGGACATCGTGAGGGCACAGCGGCGGCTACTCGATGAGCTCGGGGTGCGGCGGCTGCGAACCGTGATCGGGGGCTCCATCGGGGGACAGCAGGCTCTGGAGTGGGCGGTCGAGTATCCGGGCTTTGTGGACAAGATCGTGCCGGTAGCGGCTACGGGGGCACTGGGACCGCAGGGATTGGGGATGAGCGAGATCGGCCGCCGCGCCATCATGGCCGACCCGAACTGGCGAGGCGGCGACTACTACGGGGAAGAGAAGGGCCCGGAGACGGGCCTCGCTATTGCCCGCATGGCTGGAATGATGACCTACCAAAGTGCGGCCGGACAGTGGGAGAGGTTCGAGCGGAAACCGGCGAGCCGCCCGGCTCTGTACGAGGAGTTCGGCGGCAGGTTCGAGGTAGAGAGCTATCTGCACTACCAGGGCCGCGACCTCGCCGGACGCTTCGACGCCAACTCCTACCTGTACCTCACGCGCGCGATGGACCTCTACGACGTCGGCGCCGGGTATGCTTCACAGGAGGAGGCATACTCTCGCATAGAGGCGGAGATGCTGTTTGTCGGGATCTCCAGCGACTGGCTCTTCCCGGCGGCGGAGGTACGTGGGGTGGCGGAGAAGGCGAGGGCCGCCGGGGTGGAGGCGCGCTACCAGGAGATAGAGTCCCCCAACGGGCACGACGCGTTTCTAAAGGATTGGGACGAACTAAGGGCGGCCGTCAGGCCGTTCCTCAGCGAATAGGAGGAAGAGTATGACGGATACGGCGGACCAGAAGCAGCGCGAATACGGGTTCGACACCCTGGCGTTGCACGGCGGGCAGGAGGTCGACCCGACGACCACGGCGCGGGCAGTGCCTATCTACCAGACCACGTCCTACGTCTTCCATGACACGGATCACGCGGCCAACCTGTTCTCGCTCTCGGAGATGGGCAACATCTACACCCGCATAATGAACCCCACCACCGACGCCTTCGAGCAGCGGGTCGCGTTGCTGGAGAAGGGCGTCGGGGCGCTCGCTACCGCGTCCGGGCAGTCGGCGGAGACGCTGGCGATATTGAACATCGCGGGGGCGGGCGATGAGATAGTCTCGGCCGCCAGCCTCTACGGGGGCACTTACAACCTCTTCCACTACACCCTCCCCAAGGTGGGGGTAAACGTGAAGTTCGTGGACGCGGGTGATCCCGAGAACTTCCGCAGCGCCATCACCGACAAGACCAAGGCTATCTACGCCGAGACGGTCGGCAATCCGGCGCTGAACACTCTGGACATCGAGGCGGCGGCGGCCGTGGCGCACGAGGCGGGGCTACCGCTCATCGTGGATAACACCCTGCCCTCTCCGTACCTGGTGAACCCGCTGGAGCATGGAGCGGATATCGTGGTGCAGTCGGCGACGAAGTTTATCGGGGGACATGGGACCTCTATCGGTGGCATTATCGTCGACGGTGGTAGGTTTCCCTGGGACAACGGCAGGTTCCCCGGGTTCACGGAGCCGGACCCCTCTTATCACGGGTTGCAGTACTATCAGGCTCTCGGCGAGATGGCTTATATCCTCAAGGCGCGCGTGCAGATGCTGCGCGATTATGGTCCGGCCCTGAGTCCTTTCAATAGCTTCCTCTTTTTGCAGGGGCTGGAGACGTTGCCTTTGAGGATGGAGCGTCATTCGCGAAACGCGATGGCGGTCGCGGAGTTCTTGCGGGGTCACGACAAGGTGAGTTGGGTCAATTATCCGGGGCTTCCGGAGCATCCGGGGCACGAGACCGCCAAGAAGTATCACCGGGAGGGAATGTTCGGGGCGATATTGGGCTTCGGGATCGAGGGCGGTCTGGAGGCGGGGAAGAAGTTTATAGACCGGCTGGAGTTGCATAGTTTGCTGGCGAACGTTGGGGATGCGAAGAGTCTGGTGATACATCCGGCCTCTACGACGCACTCGCAGCTCACGGCGGAGGAGCAGAAGACCACCGGGGTTACGGATGACTACATCCGATTGTCGGTGGGGCTGGAGTCCATCGACGACATCCTTTATGACCTGGATCAAGCACTGAACGGAGCGTGATATAGAGTGAACCAAAGACCCCTCGTGATCAAGTTCGGGGGCACCTCGGTCGGTTACGGCGCAGCTTTCCTGCGCGCCGCCAAGATTGCCGCCGGGGCCGCCAAAGACAGGCCGGTGGCCGTGGTCGTCTCGGCGATGTCCGGGACTACCGACGCCCTCCTCGACTTCGCCGCCTCTGCCACCCGCACCACCGGTGGCGAGCCCCCCCGAACTTCTTCGACGGGCGCAACGCGCGAGGGGTCTCTCGCCGGCCTTCACCGCACCCTAGCCCGGCGCCACCTGCGGGCCGCCCGCGAGGCGGTACCCGAAGAGTTTCTAGCGGATGTCGAAGAGCGGCTACACGGTATCCTCGGGCGTTTGATCCAGACCGCCGGCGCTCCCGCTAACGACCACGTAGCTCGCAAGGACGCGGTCGTCTCCTTCGGGGAGCGGCTCTCGGCGGAGATCCTGGCCGGGTCCATAAGCGGCTTCGGAGCGCCCGCCGCCGTGATCGCCGCCGACCCTATCGCCACGGACGCGAGCTTCGGGGAGGCCGAGGTGCTGGTCGACGAGACCCGGTCGCGGGCCGGGGAGTATGTGCGGCCGCTGCTGGAGGCGGGCCGGGTCGCCGTGGCGCCCGGTTACGTCGGGAGGGGGCCGGGCGGCGTCGTGACCACGCTTGGTCGCGGGGGTTCGGACCTCTCGGCGACCGTGTTGGGTAGGGCTCTGGGTTCGTCCGAGGTTTGGATCCTGTCGGACGTGGACGGCGTTTTGGATGCGGACCCGGATCTCATCCCCTCGGCGGCCCTGATCCCTAACCTCTCCTACCGTGAGGCCGGACAGTTCGCGTCTCTCGGCGCAAAGGTCCTGCACCCCAGGACGATGGAGCCCGCCTCCGCCGCGAGGATGGAGGTCCGCGTCGGGAGCACCTTCAACCCCGACTCCCCGGGCACCTTGATCTCCGGTCACGAGGGCGGCCCGGGTGTCCGCAGCGTCGCCCTCCGTCGCAACCTCGCAATGACTCATGTCACGCGCGACGAAGCAGAATACGCCTTCTGCATACTCGGGTCCGACGCCGACGGCCTCAAAGTCCTCGCGGATGGCGCCACAACCGCCGCCGTCGTGGGCGTCGGCACTCCAACTGATGAGGACCTGCTCCTGGGCCTGCGATGCCTGCACAACGCGGGCATTCGCACTCTCTGGGCCGGGAACACGTGCGCGGGCCTCGTGTTCGCCGTCGATGAAGCAGAGGCCGAGGCCGCTCTGCGAGCCGTGTATACCGGGCTCATCCCGGTCGAGACCGCGGCGGCCATGGAGGAGGTCGCGTGAAGCGCGTCGAGATCGTGCAGCTAGGTCTGGGATACGTGGGTCGGGCCGTCGCCCAGACCATCATCGAAGAGCGCAAACGCTGGCGGGAGGAGCTAAACCTCGACCTCCACTACCACGCCGTCGCCGACACCTCCGGAGCCCTGATCGGCGAAGAGCTACTACCCCAGGCCATCCGCCTGAAAGAGGACGGCGGCAAGCTCGCCACCCTCGGTGTCGAACCTATCAAAGAGGTTCTTGCCTCCGAGCCACCGCCCCACACGACACGGGTAGTCGTGGACCTCGCGGTACACGGCGGTACCTTCGACCTCGACCTGCTCGGGGTCCGAAACGGCTCCTGTCTGGTGCTCTCGAACAAGGGTCCACTCTCCGGGAGCGGCGCGGAATACAAAGAATTGCTGCGCGCGGCCGGAGACAGGATGTGGCACGAGGCGACCGTCGGGGCGGGGATGCCTGTTATCTCGACCCTGAACGGCCTGCTAAATACCGGGGATGAGGTACTGGAGATACAGGCCAGCCCGAGCGGGACTTTGAACTTCATCATGAGCGCGGTCGAGGGCGGCCGGTCCTTCTCCGAGGCTGTGAAGGAGGCTGTCGCCTTGCACTACGCCGAGCCCGACCCGAGGGACGACCTCTCGGGGCTGGACGTGGCGCGCAAGGCCATAATCCTCGCGCGGACCATGGGCCGGGACGTGGAGCCTGAGGAGGTCCCGTACGAGTCCCTGGTCCCCGACGGCCTCGAAGACGTTTCTCTAAAAGAGTTCATGCGACGTATCTCGGAGGCTGACGAGGACTTCGCCGCCAGGATGCGCGGGGTGCGGGAGAACCACATGCTGCGTTATCTGGCGCGCATCCCCAAAGAGGGGCCGGTCGAGGTTGGGCTGGCGGAGGCGGCGGTGGAGACGCCGTTCGGCCCGATCAACGGCCCCGAGAACGTGTTCGACTTCCGTACCCGCCGTTACTCGGACGTCACCCTTACGGTTACCGGCCCCGGCGCCGGTCCGGAACGTACCGCCAGCGGTGTCATCCTCGACCTCCTTGATATAGTGAACAAGCTAGTGAGAGATAACGCGGAGGATACTTAGTATGCAAGAAGGATATACGGTAGCGGTCGTAGGCGCCGGGCTCGTGGGGGAGCGGCTGGTGGCGGAGCTGAGAAGGCGGGAGTTCCCGCTCAAGGAGTTGCGTGTTCTGGCAAGGAGCGCGCGTACGGCGGAGCTAGATGGTGAGACGTTCGAGGTTGGGGTGGCGGAGCCCGAGGCGTTCGAGGGTGTGGATATTGCGTTCTTCGCGGGGACGGAGGGGGAGAAGGGCGCGGCGGTACAGCTTGCGCCGGAGGCCATCTCGCGGGGGGCTATCGTCATAGACAACGGAAGCGACTTCCGGCTCGACCCGGAGGTGCCGCTGGTGGTACCCGAGGTGAACGCGGAGGCCGTGGAGGCGCACAAGGGTCTCATCGCCAACGGGAATTGCTCCACGATCCAGATGGTCGTCACGCTCGCGCCGATAGCGCGCGAGTTCGGCCTGAAGAAGGTCGTCGTCTCTACCTACCAGGCAGTCTCCGGCTCCGGGCGCAGCGGGGTGGAGGCTCTGGAGAATGGGCGGGAGGATGTGTACCCGAAACCCATCTTAGGTAACGCTATTCCGCTCATTGGCGGCGTGGGGGAGGATGGTTACACGACCGAGGAGACCAAGATGCGGGAGGAGACGCGTAAGATCCTGTCTCTACCGGACCTCCCGGTGTTCGCGACCGCCGTGCGCATCCCCGTCCATACTGGCCACTCCGAGAGCGTATACATCGAGACGGAGAGGGACGTATCTCTGGAGGAGGTGTTGGAGGTCCTGCGTACGGCGCCAGGTGTGAAGTTCTCCGGGGATGCCGCGGACTTCCCGACGCCGCTGGAGGCAGCGGGCGAGCCGGGGACCTTTGTGGGCAGGGTGCGTGTAGAGGGGAACGTCATATCTCTTTGGTGTGTGGCGGATAACTTGCTCAAGGGGGCGGCGACAAACGCCGTACAGATCGCCGAGTCGCTCGTCGGCGCTGCCGCGAGGGTCTAGGGCCGTACCCTTCACCGGGATGCCGGAGGTAGAGATCAGGACGGCCACCGAGGCCGACGTTCCCCTGATCCTCTCGCTCATAAAGGAACTGGCGGAGTACGAACGTCTCGCCCACGAGGTCTCCGCCACCGAAGATCTCCTCCGGGAATCGCTCTTTGGAGAACGTCAGGGAGCCGAGGCGCTCCTCGGCTACCACGAAGGAGACCCCGCCGGCTTTGCGTTGTTCTTCCACAATTTCTCGACGTTTCTGGGCAGGTCGGGTATCTACCTCGAAGACCTCTACGTGAAGCCTGAGCTACGCGGCAGGGGAGTAGGCCGCGCCATGCTCGTGTACCTCGCAAAGCTGGCGAGGGAGCGCAAGTGTGGACGGTTAGAGTGGAGCGTACTGAATTGGAACGAGCCTGCTATAAGGCTGTACAGGGGCATCGGCGCGCTCCCGATGGACGGATGGACGGTGTATCGCCTGACCGGGGAGTCGTTAGAGGGGCTGGCCTCCCAGGGCTAGCGGCTCGGCGCGGTACAGGGTTGCACACCAGCCCTGTACCGGGCCTCCGTGACTCGTTACACTGAAGGTGGCGAGAACAACGAAGGGTATGGGAGGAAGCGTGAACGAGGAGAAGCATAGCTTTTTGCACAGGATCTTCTTTGGCAGTGGGGAGGGCACCGAGCGGGAGCGAAAGGTCGTCGAGTACATCTCTCATCGGATCGGCGATGGGGCGCACCTCAGGGACGTACTTCAGGAAGAGTACGTGCGCCGCAACGCCTCCCCCAGCGAGGTCGAGCAGATCCTCGACAATCCTAAACTCATCGAGGCTGCCCACGAGAAGATGCGGGAGGACTTCTCCTCCGGCCGGCTCGACCCGAAATCTCCCCCTCCAGGCGACGCCAGATAGCGAGGACGGCCCTCCACGGGGTTGTATAATCCTGGAGGTCACAATCGCTTACATACGTTTTCCCAGGAGGCAAGATGCCAATATACGAATACAAGTGCGAGAACGGGCACGTCTTCGACGTAATGCAGAAGATGTCCGAAGACCCCCTGACTCAATGCGTCGAGTGTAGCGCCCCCGTCAGGAAGGTTCTCCAACCGGTCGGCATCTCCTTCAAGGGCTCTGGCTTCTACTCGACCGACTATAGCAACAAGAAAGGCCCGAAGACCGAGCCGAAAGAAGCCGCCGCTACCAGCAGCAACTCCTCCAGCAGCGACTCCTCTAGCAGTGACTCCTCAAACGGCTCCTCCGAGTCAGGTAGTTCCTCCGACTCCAAGAGCACCGAGAAGAAGCCGGAGAAGACCTCGACCGGAACCGCGAACAAGGGGTACTAGGGGCGGTATGCCAAACCCACGCGGGGGTTCGATGGAAGGCTCGGCGCGAAACGTCGGGCGCAACCTCGTGCTCGCCCTGACCCTCACCATCGTACTCGCCGCCGTCGTCTTCTCTACCGGGCTCGTCGTCCATACTGCGTGGAACCACGACCTGAACAACGGCCCCTTCGCCCTTGCCTTCGCCGTTCTGAGCGCCCGCACCGCCCTCTCCTGGGTTTCCTGGAGCGCTCAGGTCTCTAGCCGCCAGGAAATAGCAGCCAGCTATCAGCACGAGCGCATGAAGCGAAAGTCAGCGGGTCAAGCAACGCTCTGAACCCGTTTTCAACGGACTCCCACTACATACCGCGCCTCTCCTTCCAGCCACCCCAATATTAGCTGCTGGTTGATGCCTGACCGCTGAAGATTTCGTGAAAACCCCTGCAAATCGTGTCTCAAGTTTAGGTACAGCTTGACCTAGACAACTCTCGCGCTCTAGCCCTATAGTTGCCGCTACTGTCGAGGATGGACGACGGGGAGAACAGGCGGCGGGGCTTACGGGTCCCGCTGGCCCTTTGATCGGTAGATTTGGAGGAGCGGTTTGACGGCGACGCCTTTTGCGCATTTGCATTGCCATTCGGAGTATTCGATGCTGGACGGGGCCAGCCGCATCAAAGACTTGATCTCCTTCGCCAAAGAGCAGAACATGCCCGGGCTCGCGCTTACTGACCACGGGGTGATGTACGGGTCCGTCCGGTTCTATCAAGAGGCCAAAAAGGCTGGCATCAAGCCGATCCTGGGCTGCGAGGTCTACGTGACCGCCGACAGGCACGAACGTAGGGCTTCTCCGAGGGCCAAGTACTATCATCTAACGCTCATCGCGCGCACGCCCGAGGGCTACCGAAACCTCATGAAGCTCTCCACCTGTGGTTTCCTCGAAGGCTTCTACTACAAGCCGCGGGTGGACATGGAGATGCTCAAGAAGCACGGCAAGGGAATTATCTGCCTCTCCGGCTGCCTCTCCGCCGAGGTGCCGTCGCGTATCCTTGAAGGCCGACTCGACGAAGCACGCAACCTGCTTCTGCAATATCAGGAGATCTTCGACGCTGTTTTTCTGGAGATGCAGGACCACGGCATCCCCGAGCAAAAGCGCGTCAACGAGGGTCTCTTGAAGCTGCACAAGGATACGCAGATACCGCTGGTTGCGACCAACGACTCGCACTACACGGCGAGGAGCGACGCGAAGATGCACGACGTCCTGTTGTGCATCGGGACTGGCAAGTTCTACAACGACCCCAACCGCATGAAGTTCGCTGGGGAGGAGTTCTACGTCAAGCCCGTGGAGGAGATGGCGAGGATCTTCCCGGACCATCCGGAGGCTCTGGAGAACACGCTAAAGGTCGTGGACCTCATCGAGGACGCCGGTATAGAACTCGGCAAGACGAGGCTGCCGAACTTCCCAAAGCCCCATGGGTATAGCGCCGATGACTATCTGCGGGAACGGTGCGAGGAGGGTTTACGGGCGCGGTATGGAGCACGGGCGGCTTCGCCGGAGGTGCAAACGCGGCTGGAGTTCGAGCTTGCGACCATCGGGAAGATGGGGTTTGCGGATTACTTCCTCATCGTTTGGGACTTCGTGAAATATGCGAAGGACAGGAAGATAGCGGTGGGTCCGGGACGCGGGTCGGCGGCCGGTTCCATCGTGGCATATGCGCTGGAGATCACTGACCTCGATCCCCTGCAATACTCGCTGCTCTTCGAGCGTTTCTTGAACCCGGATCGCATAAGCATGCCGGACGTGGATATAGACTTCTCGGTCCAGGGCCGCGGCGAGGTGATGAAGTACGTCACGGACAAGTACGGTGGTCACGAGCACGTCGCGCAGATTATTACCTTCGGGACCCTGGGCGCCAAGGCGGCCATAAGAGACGCCGGACGCGTCTTCCAGTATCCCTACGACGCTACCGACAAGCTGGCCAAGTTCATACCGGAGAAGCCGGTGGGGACGGGGTTGCGGGACGTGTTGAAGCAGGAGGATGGCGGGTACGCGCCCACGGAGAAGCATCCGGGGACGGCGCGGGAGATGCTGCAGTACGTCCAGAGCAACGAGGGCGCGAAGAACATTCTGGATATTGCCTTCGAGATAGAGGGATTCTCCCGGCACGCCTCCATCCACGCCGCGGGCGTGGTTATCTCCGAGGAGCCGCTTACCGACATTGTGCCGCTCCAGAGGGGCTCCAAGGGCGAGGTGATGGTGCAGCATCCCATGAGCGACGTCGAGGCTCTGGGGCTGCTCAAGGTGGACTTCCTGGGTTTGAGGAACCTCGACGTCATCGAGGAGACCCTACAGACCATCCGTGAGACCGGTGAAGAGTTGGATATAAGGACTATCCCGCTGGACGACGAGAAGACGTTGAAGATGTTCGCCAGGGGAGACACGTTCGGGGTGTTCCAGTTCGAGTCGGGCGGCATGCAGCGGATGCTTCAGGAGGTCAAGCCCGACCGCTTCGACGATCTGGTAGCTTTGAATGCTTTGTATCGTCCGGGGCCGATGGATTACATCCCGACCTTCAAGCGCGGCAAGCACGACCCGGAGAGCGTGCAGTATAAGGATGAGCGTCTGAAGCCGATCCTGGAGCCGACCTACGGGGTGGCGGCTTATCAAGAGCAGCTCATGGAGATCTCCAAGACACTGGGCGGCTTTACGCCGGGTGAGGCGGACACGTTACGCAAGGCCATCGGCAAGAAGAACGTCAAGCTCCTCACACCGCTCAAGGATAAGTTCACGGAGGGTTGTACCGCGAACCAGGTTGCCGGCGAGGTTGCCGAGGAGTTGTGGAACTGGATGGAGAAGGCGGGTGGATACTCGTTCAACAAGAGTCACTCGGCTTGTTACTCCTTCCTCGCGTTCCAGACCGCGTATCTCAAGGCGCACTACCCGGAGGCGTACATGGCCGCGCTGATGAGCAGCGTGATGAACACCAAGGACCGGGTACCGCAGTACGTCGCCGAGGCGCGGGCGATGGAGATAGAGGTGTTGCCGCCGGACGTCAACGAGAGTGGGTTCCGGTTCACGGTGGTAGGGAACACCATCCGGTTCGGGCTCTCGGCGGTCAAGAACGTCGGGAGCAACTTTGTCGAGGCGGTGATCTCGACCAGAGAAAAGGATGGCCCGTTCGAGGACTTCTTCGACCTGTGCTCCCGGGTGGAGGGGAAGACCTACAACAAGCGCACTATCGAGTCCCTGATCAAATGCGGCGCCTTCGACTTTATGGGGCACTCCAGAGCCGCCATGCTGGAGGTCCACGCGCGCGCCGTCGAGCTGGCGCAGAGAGGCGCCAAGGAAGAGGACGACTCGCAGTTCTGTATGTTCGAGTCCGCAGAGCTGGCCGAGCTCGCGCCGCCCAAACCGCGCATTCGGGACGTCGAAGACGATAGCCGCGGTATCCTGGAGTGGGAGAAGGAGACCCTCGGCCTGTACGTCTCCGACCACCCGTTACGGCCCGTTTTGCACAAGCTCAAGAAACACGCGGACACGACCGTATCGGAGTTGGAGGGTTGCCGGGATGGGGCGGTCGTGTGGGTGGGAGGGCTTGCGACCTCCGTGCGGAGTAACACCACGCGCAAGGGCGACATGATGGCGATGCTGCAGCTAGACGATACGCGTGGGCTCGCCGAGGTCATGGTCTTCCCGAGGGTCTACGCGAAGTGCGCCGAATGCGTGCGAGAAGACGCGATCCTCAAGGTCAAGGGTCGGGTGGAGCGTAAGGAAGGCATCCCGCGGGTGGTGGCTCTGGAGATAGAAGAGTTGCAGCTAGAGCCGGGGCTAGACCCGATCTACCTGGATGCCGACTCTTTCGTCGGGCTCTCGCGCCGCGACGCCGAGAAGGCGTTTGAGATAATAGGACGTCATTCCGGCGGTAGCCCGTTGTTCCTGGTCTCCGGAGACGGTACGTTGGAGGAGCAGATCTGCGGCGTCGCGGACTCCTCGGACCTGTACGGGGAGCTAAAGCAACTGCTGGGACCGCGCTGCATAAGCGCCGTCCGGCGTAGCCCCACCGTAAAACCGGAGATGGAGCAGGTCTCCTAAAGGACGGCGAGCGGTTGGACCTCCAGCGGCTCATCTCCCGGTACCCCGTGCTCTACCATATGGCGGAGGACGAAAGCTGGGAGAGTATCCGGAGGCATGGGCTCCTGAGCACGAGTGCTCTCCTCGACAGGTTCGAGGTCGAGGGTAAAGAGAGGTTCGCCATCGAGTCCGTCCGCCGGCCGGAGATCGTGCGTGTAAATCATCCGGAGCACGGCGTGGCTCTCATCCGCGACAACAAGCCGATGCAGGAGAAGTCCCTGGAGAGGTGCCTTGTGGAGATGACGCCGCGCGAGTGGTACGAGCATCTCAACGGACGAGTCTTCTTCTGGGTGAAGTGGAAGCGCCTGCTCAAGCTCCTGGGCGCTAGAGCGTACAAGGATCGACCGCACCTCGTGTTGGAGGTGGATCCTGCAGAGTTACTGGATCGGCACGCCGAACGGGTAACGCTCTCACCGATCAACTCCGGTGCGACTTTCGCCATGAACCCTGCTCCGCGTGGTCCCGACACCTTCCGTCGCATCGCCGACCATCCGGAAGACAAGCCTATAGTGGAACTGTCCGTGGATTACGCCGTGCCGGATATCATCAATTTTGTCCGCTCCGTGAGCCGCTGGCATGGGACTGAGAAGCTGGAAGAGGTGTGGAGACGCTCCGAAAAGGGTTGAAACAGTAGAGAGCGCGAGGAAGATATGGTCCGAGAGGGTGTGGCGCCCGGCCTACAGGTCGGGCGAGGATTGTCGCGCCGGACGTAAGGGTCAGGATAGTCGTTGCTTTTCCTACCCGGATAGCCCGCGTTGTTATGACTCAACTCCCGAGCCTGTTTTCCAGCCTCGTTGTGATCTCCACCATGCGCTCGCGGTTGACGCCCAGGTCCGAGCGCCCCACCCGCGAGGCTGACCTGAAGTCGATGAGTCCGGTTTCGCCGTCGGCCCGGAACTCCACGTCGTCCACGAAGCGGAAGATGCGGGACGTAAACTCGGCGCGCAGGTAGTCGTCCTCGCTGTGTACGATCTCGGCTCGCGGCATCTCCTCTATCACCCTGGCGACAGCCTCCATCGCCTCCTCTGTGCTGCCCGAGAAGGAGATAGGCTCCATGTAATGATCGGTGTCTTCTGCTTCTTCTTGGGTCGAGACGCAGTTGGGGGTATCCGGACAGGGAGCCAGCCTGCCGCTTTCAATGCCCAGGTTAGTGGGAGGCTCGGCGCCGCAGCCGGCTAGAAACAGTACCGCGAACAGGAGAGGGACCCAAATCAATACACGTCTTTGAAGTGAAACAGTTTTCGGGGATCTCAAAAAGCAGGCTTCCTGGTCGGGACGTCTCACCTATTGCTCCCGTTGTGATTCCGCACCCGGCGTCTCCTCTCGCCCCGTTAGCCTTCGCTCGCGGTGGGCCTCGTCTCGTCGGTGGACCGTTGCCTGATCTTTACGAGATAAGATAACATGCGTGCATCAGCACACTGTAAAGCTTACGTGGATGCTCTTAGATAGGTGCCTAAAGTCGTACTCTCGGAGCTGGCATAGGCCTGTAAGTTGGGAGAAGCGGCGCGTGAAAATATGGGTCTGCGTGGCGTGATCGTCCAGAATTGATGTTCCTTCGGCATGGAAACGGAGAGTTAGAATCATGAGCGACCGAATCGTCTTTACTCGCGGCGTTCCGCCACCAGAGGCTTTCCCGACTGATGAGCTCGGCGAGTGCTTTGACGCGGCGATCCGCAACGACACTAACGTCGTGCTGCAGTACGGCCAGCAGCCGGGCTACGCGCCGCTGCGCGAGGAGCTTGCGAAAGAGTACGGTGTCTCCGAGACGGAGATCCTGGTAGGCAACGGCTCGTTGCAACTGCAAGACCTCGTCTCGGCGCATCTCGTCGGTCCCGGCATGGCGGTGTATACCGAGCAGCCGAGCTACGACCGTGCGATCACGACTTTCCGGCGGCGTGGCGCCCGCGTTACTGGCATCCCGCTGGAGGACGACGGCATTAGCGTCGAGCGGCTGGAGGCGGCCGTGGAACGTGAGGTTCCGGCATTCGTATACCTCGTGCCGGACTTTCAGAACCCGGCCGGCGCGACGCTCTCTCTGGAGAAGCGTCAAAGGATAGTCGAACTTGCGAACCGGTACGGCTTCCGGGTTATCGAGGACATCCCGTACCGCAAGCTACGCTACCGGGGCGAAGACCTGCCTCTCCTGCGCGACATAGATCCATCGCCCGTCATTACAATGAGCTCTTTCAGCAAGCTTCTGAGCCCGGGTATCCGGGTTGGGTTTATGATCGCTCCCGCTGACCTCGTTTCCGCTGTTACCAGGCTCGGCGAGGACACCTACCTCTCGCCAGTCCTCCCGACCCAGGCCGCCGTCGCCGAGTACCTGCGGCGCGACTGGCTGACGCCGAACATCGAGCGCCTCAAGGACCTGTACCGTCCGCGCTGGGAGACGATGACGGAGGCGGTACGCCGTGAGCTACCGGACGCGCACGCCTTCATCCCCGACGGCGGCTTCTTCGTGAGCATCATGCTCCCCGAGGACGCCAACACGGAGAACCTCATAGGCCGGGCGAAGGATGTAGATCTCGTGCTGACCCCCGGCGCAGCGTTCTTTGCCGACCCCGATGACGGGGAATCCGTGCCGGGCGACCGGTTTGTACGGCTGCCGTTCTGCGCGGTCACGCCGGAGCAGATAGACGAGGGCGTGCGGCGGCTGACCAGCGTGCTCTGATACGTGCCTGAGTATGGGAGCCTCGATGCTACGGGTTCGGTGGTCGGCTCAGGTCACTCAAATGTAAAATACACGTCAAGAACCTGTTAAACCGAGAAGAAGTGGTGAAGCACAGGGTAGTTAGCTCTCCACCAGGGTATGATTCGGTCCGTGGGGGATCTACTCGCCAACCTTGCTCAGTGGATTACCGACGTTGTCTACTCCTTCGGTTACATCGGCGTGTTTGTCCTCGTCGCGATTGGGAACCTGCACCTGCCGGTCCCGACCCAGATCACGCTTCCACTGGCCGGCTTTCTTATTGGTCAAGGACAGTTCACGTTCGTCCCGGTGATGGCGTCTTCGACGGCGGCGGCGGTGGGGGTCTCGTTTGTCTTCTATTACGTGGGGTTGTGGATCGGGGAGGAGAACCTGCGCCGGTTCGTCGGCCGGTTCGGTCGGTTCTTCTTCTTACGCGAGAAGGACCTTGACAAGGCGGGCGCGGTCTTCGACCGGCACGACGGGAAGGCCATCCTCATCGGCCACCTCCTCCCCGGCGTGGGTGCGTTTATCTCTATACCAGCAGGTCTCAGACACATGTCAGCCTTCGGATGGTTCACGTTCTACACGGTGATCGGGTCCATCCTGTGGAACGCGGGGTTTGTCGTCCTGGGGTGGTTGCTCGGCGAAAACTGGCAGCTCGTGAAGCAGTATGCGGCGATCATCGAGTATGCCGTTCTGGCCGCCTTCGCAGCGGTGGTCATTTGGTTCGTGGTGCGCCGGTGGAAAGCGCGCGGCTGACCGGAGTACAAGAGGTGTAGTGTGGGAAAGGCACGCTCGCCGTGAGTCAGGGCCAAAAACCGAATGATAAAATACGAGCATGACTGAGAAAATAAGAAAGACAGAAGAAGAGTGGCGGGGAGAGCTTACCCCGGAGCAGTACAAGGTCACGCGCGAGAAGGGCACAGAGCGGCCCTTTACGGGCCAGTACAACGACCACAAGGAAGAGGGCATCTACCGCTGCATCGGCTGCGGCGCAGCTCTATTTAGCTCAGAGACCAAGTACGATTCCGGGACGGGATGGCCAAGTTTCTGGGCACCTGCGGACGAGACCAACGTCGAGACCGAGGAGGACCGCAGCATGTTCTTTATGCGGCGTACGGAGGTTCACTGCGCCGTGTGCGGTGCCCACCAGGGACACGTCTTCGATGACGGTCCCGCACCGACGGGCAAACGTTACTGTATCAACTCCGCCGCGCTAAACTTCGACCCGGATACCAGGCCCGGCGAGTAACCGGGGGTACACATCGGCAGCGCGCCAGTAGCCCCAAGTGTCGGGTTATATTGGGGCTTTACTGCCCGAAACGTTTCCTTTTGAAGTGGCGCTGATGGGCGGGGTCGCGGATCTCATGGTGCGCGTCGCGCACTGTTCTGTGCTGGTGGGCGGGAAGGTTCGCCAAATTAGTCTCCCGGTTTCTCCGGCGACGTTCTCTCTTCGTGCCCAAGTAGAGGGCGCCGCTAACGAGCAGGATACCGACGGCCAGATAGAGCAGGTCCAGGGCGCTTGTGTATTGTAGTTGCAGGGCATACCGGAAGAACTCGATAGACAGCACCAGCAAGACCAGGCTGGCGATCCGCCCTTTGAGTTCGTCGAGGCTCCTGATCAGGCGCTGGGCGACCTCCGAGCCTTACGCCGCGTCGATCCGGTCTATAAAGAGCTCGTAGAGCCCCAGGGCGAAGAGGAGCAGGATGGCGGCGATCAGGTACTCGTCCACGGCTTTGACAATGGTGGTTACCGCATTCGCCCGCACCACCTCGCGCTCCGCGGAACTCGAGGACGGATCAGTGTATGAGACCAGGTACCCTAACCAGTAGATCACGTCCGCCGTCGCCAGGTAAAAGGCGCCGAGAGCCAGCACGACGCTTCCTACCACCGCGATCAGGACCGCGAATCGACTCCCCCAAAGGGCGCGCTCGAAAACCAGTGCTAGAGTCTTCACGAACCGCTCGACCTCGCTCCCCCTTCTGGTGCTTTTCGCAGAGGCCATCGTACCTGAACAGAGACCACCATACCGGACCAGCAACCGTCAGATTGCCCAATGGACACCTGACGAACGCCCCTTGCTTGGCCCCCGTCCTCTTTGGCGGCACCCCTACAGGTTGGAGGGCTCTCCTTCCCGCACGTCTTGGTATTCGGCGGGGTGACTGAGAGCCTGACGGCGGACCCGGAGGTTCAAGAACTTGACAAAGACGGCGAAGCCTGGCGCAAAGTAGGCGTAACCCTTGGGGACGTGCTGGTCGAAGCCTTTCAGGTGTAGCGTGAGCCGATCAGCCGGAGCTAAACAAGTTCGTACAGCTCGCCGAACTTGTTATTCAGGTAGGAGAGGTAAGGGGCCGGGTCGAGGGGACGGCTGGTGACGCGTTCGATCAGCTCATCCGGGTAGTAACGGGAGCCGTGCCGGTGAACATTCTCGCGCAGCCAGCCGAGGAGGACCGAGAACTCGCCATTCTCTATCTGCTCCGTTATCCCCGGATGCGCCTTGAGCGCCGCGTCGAAGAGCTGGACGGAGAGGACGTTGCCTATGGTATAGGTCGGGAAATAGCCGAAGAGGCCGTCCGCCCAGTGGATGTCCTGCAACACGCCTGCCGAGTCATTTTTGGGGACGATGCCGAGGTACTCCTCCATTTTGGCGTTCCAGGCGGTGGGGAGATCTGCTATGGAGAGACTTCCTTCGATCAAGGCGGCCTCCAACTCGAAGCGCAGCAGGATGTGCAGGTTGTACGTGACCTCGTCTGCCTCCACTCGGATCTCAGAAGGCTCTAGAACGTTGATCGCCCTGTAAAAGCCTTCGGCGTCGACCTCTTTCAGAGCCTCCGGAAATAACTCTTGCAGCTTCGAGTAGTAGCATGCCCAGAACGGCCGCGACCGTCCGACGAGGTTCTCCCACAGCCTCGACTGGGACTCGTGCACGCCCATCGAAGTACCGCCGTCCAGGGGAGTGCGCGCGTAGTCCTGGTTTACCCCCTGCGTGTAAAGGGCGTGGCCGGCCTCGTGCATGGTGCCGAAGAGAGCGGGGGAGAGCCAGCCCGGATCGAAGCGTGTCGTAATACGCACGTCGCCGTGGCCCGGACCTACGCAGAACGGGTGAACGGAACGGTCCTGCCGCCCCCGCCCCCAGTCGTAGCCGAAGGCAGAGATCACCGCGCGTCCGAACTCCTCCTGCCTATCCTCGCCGAATCGGCCATACAGAGGCGCTGCCCGGTCCTCGCTGTCTCGGCCTCGCTCCGCGCTCTGCTCCGCGACCGCCCGGATCAGGGGCACGATGCCTCTCTTGAGTTCCTCGAACATCGTTTCCAGTCGCGCCTTCTTCGCTCCCGGTTCATAGGCGTCGAGGAGGGCATCGTAAGGGTGATGCTCATAGCCCAAGAACTCGGCGGCCTCGCGTTTGAGTGACAGGATCTCCTCAAGGTGGGGAGCGAAGAGGGTCCAGTCGGACTCCTCCCGCGCTCGCACCCAGGCGGACTCCGACAGGGCCGTCACGCGTGAAGTCCGCGCTACAAGATCCGCCGGCATCTTCGCCGCCCGCTCATAGTCCCGACGGGCTCTCCGGAGGAGTGCACCTCTCTCCGAGGAAGGGTCCGGCTCCCCCGAGGCGTCGAGTAGCCTCCCGGTCTCCGCGTCGACGAGCATCTCGTGGGAGAGTCGGCTCAAGGTCGCTCTCTGCTCGGCCCGGCCCGCGACGGCTCCTTTGGGCATGTACGTCTGCTGGTCCCAGAAGAGAAGGCTCTGCACCGACTGCAGGTCGCTTATCGTCGCCAGCCGGTCCTTGAGCTGCTGGTATGCTGTCTCTTGTTTCGAGGTCATGCAGCCATACTAGCACCCACACCCGGCTTTGCCGTGACCCCAAACGCTGAAGGTCCTTTCTACATGGCGCGGGGTGGTCCTTGTCGCAGCCGGGCACGCACGTCCTCGGGTTCGTCCTGCGACCACATCGTCTCCAGCCACCAGGTGGCCCCAGCCTCCGCGAGAGGCCGCACGACCGCGGCGGCTTCCTCGGGAGCGTTGCCGGGGGTCTCACCCTCCACCACTATATCGAAGGGTGCCGCCTCGCTTTGCGGGCGCCGCTCCTCGACGTACGCCTTTGCTTCCCGGATGTCGGTGGGCTCCATCCCGGTGAGAGTACCGTCCTCACTCCTCTTGAGCGGAAGTAGGCCATCGTAGCGGACGACTCGCAGCATGGACCGCTCGCTTGGCCATAGCCCGGCGACCCAGATAGGGATGCGGGGAGATTGGACGGGGGGCAGGGGCGGCATAAAGGTCGTCTCCCGCACGCGGTAGTGCTTGCCGTCATAGTTAAAGGGTTGCCCGCGCCACAGGCCGGTCAAGATGTCCAGACCTTCGTCGAGCAGTTCCGCCCGGATTTTGCGGTCTGTCTCCTCTCCGAACTGGGCGAACCCTGTCTCCGGAGCGCCCAGGCCGACCGAGAGGATCAGCCGACCGTTCGATAGATGGTCGAGAGTGACGGTCTCTCCGGCTAGCTTCCAGGGCCGCCGCCGCGAGACCGGCGTCAGCATCGTCCCGATACGGATACGCTCGGTGCTCACCGCGACCGCTGCC
Source organism: uncultured Rubrobacteraceae bacterium (assembly GCA_902806065.1). Taxonomy (GTDB): domain Bacteria; phylum Actinomycetota; class Rubrobacteria; order Rubrobacterales; family Rubrobacteraceae; genus Rubrobacter_F. The sequence goes on from CADCVE010000015.1 coordinate 51,272, forward strand.
AGCGTCACCCAAGGGTCCATGCCCCAAACACTGTCCCAGACGAAGAAGCCGTCCCACCCCGCCGCCTCCGCTTCGTGCGCGAGGTCCGCCGCAGTGCGGGCGCCACTGCCTGGAAAGACGAACCCATATTGCATTCTTGCCTCCTATCTGTGGACGGCTGGGCTTGCTCGCTACGCCTTTTATACCAGGATCGTGACGGGGCTCTTGCCATCGTTAGGGCGCGATGCCGTGGCGGCCAGGTTATTGCCTGGAGGATCTGTCGAGAGGCGAGAATATTGGTCATGATGAGGCGAGAGGTCGGAGGAGAGGCTCCCTACCTGCGGAGTGATCCCGTTTTAAGGAGCGTGGCGAGACTTTCGTGGTGACCCTCGGCGTTTGTCGAGGCTGCGAGGAGGAAGCACGGGGTCTTCGTCCGCATCCGGCTGGGCCCATACCGGGTCTACCTGTTCCCGAACCCCGAGTACATACGTTACCTCCTGCAGAAGAACCCCAGTAACTACCTCAAGGACGGCTACGAGCACAACGAGCCCCTCACCGGGCGCGGCCTCCTGACCAGTGAGGGAGACTTTTGGCGCCGCCAGCGCCGCTTCGTTCAGCCCGCTTTCCACAAGGAACGGCTGCGCGGCATGGCCAGGACCATGACGGACGCCACGGCGGAGATGCTCGACCGGTGGCGGAAGCATCTCGGGGAGGAGCGCCCGCTGGGACTGGACACGGAGATGTCGCGCCTGACCCTGTGGCTAGTGAGGGTGAACTCCGCGACGCTGAACTGTATAGCCCTCGGTCCTATGGTTTGCGCTGAGGCGAGCGAAGCCAACACGAGGCAGGGCAAAGCGAACGCCAACCTCAACGTCGTCGCCATCCTTCGCGCGGATATCCTCCCGAATAAGTTGCTTGATACCCTTTCTTCGCTCCTTTCTCTTTGAGGCGTAAGGAACATTTCCTTACCCAGCTACGTTTATAAGGACGATGGCAAAGCTCGCGGAGAGATAGCAAGGTTTAAGGTTTGGGCAACTATCCAAGGAAGCAAGTAGTGTAGTGCATCGTTGCTTACTATAGCCTATGGTTCAGTAGATTCGGTGGCTTACCATAGGTGGTAGAAGGCGCTATTGTCGTGATAGGCATGGAGTGTAGGCATCGGGGCACGGGACGGTTGGGCTCGATCCGGTACTTGACTCGCGGGTTGAAGGAAGACTAAGTTCCGAGCATAGGGGTAAGCTCCTCCTTTCTGATTAATTGCCTCAAGGGGGATGGAGCTGTGTTTTGGACCCAGTAAAAGCGTATGTAGCAAAGACTCCGGTTGGTCCCCTGCGCGTGCTCTCGATCCTCCTGACTGCGCTGCTGGTCTGTGTGGGCTGTGGAGGAGGCCAGGAGAGCTCCGAGAAAGAGGACGAAAAAGCCAGCACCACGAGCGAAGTGACTCAACAGGAAGCGACCGGAGGTATCACCAGCGGCGAGACTACGGAGGCTAGCGGTGGCGAGACTACGACGGAAGCTAGTGGCGGCGAGATTAATGAAGGTACCTCCGCAGCAGCGGGGGCGGAGAAGCCATATACGGCCATTGTGGTGCCCGCCGATGAGGCGTCGGGGGAGAGTCCTTCGGGGGACGTGTTGGTGGAGGGGACGGAGGACCTTTCGGACGGGCCTCTCAAGGAGAACAGGCTCGTGGCCTATTACGGGAACCCGCTGGAGGGTGCGATGGGGGTGCTCGGCGAGACCGATCCGGAGACGATGATGGCGAACCTCATCGAGCAGACAGCGGCATACTCCGCGGCGGACCCGGAGCGCCCCGCGGTGCCGACGATAGAGTTGATCGCCTCGACCGCGCAGCGGGACCCCGGTTCGGACGGCTCCTTTATTCAGCAGCTGCCGGTAGAGTCGATCGAGGAGTACGCCACTCTGGCCGAGGAGAACGGGGCGCTCCTGATCCTGGACGTGCAACTCGGCACCCTTACCGTCCCAGAGGAGATCGAAGTCCTGCGTGACTTCCTGGAGCGCCCCTACGTACACCTCGCCATAGATACCGAGTACTCCGTGGACCCCGGACAGGTACCGGGCGTGGACCTCGGTACCGTGGACGGCTCGGAGATCGCCGACGCCGTCGCGATGCTGGACCAGCTAGTCGAGGAGGAGGGTATTCCAGATAAGGTCTTGCTCGTCCACCAATTCGAGTCGGGCATCGTCACGAACAAGCAGCTCATAGAGCCGACGGCGAACGTCGAGGTGGTCCTCAACGCGGATGGCTTCGGTCCGGTTGAGGACAAGACCACCAAGTACGATATCCTGGTCGCGGAAGAGCCGATACAGTACGGTGGCTTCAAGCTGTTCTACTCCCAGGACCCCGTACTGCTCTCGCCGGAGCAAGTCCTACAACTCGACCCCGTCCCGGTGGTTATCAACTACCAGTAGCGGGAGCCCTTCGGGCGCCCTGCAACTTCAGGTATCGTTCCGGTGGTCCCACGCGTAGGCGGCGGTGGATTCGGCTCCGAGGACGAGGAGGTAGACTGCCGTGGACAGAAAGGCCGCCAGGGGCCAGGCGATGAAGCTATCGACGTAGTAAGCCACGAGGGTTGCCGCCCCGATCGCGAGCCCCACGGAGAAGAAGTGGAAGCTCCCCCATAGCAGGGTCTGGCCCCGCTCCTGATCGAAGCGCCTGGTAACGCTGCCGAAGGCGAGCACACTTACGAAGGCAAAGCCCAGCACGGCCCCGGCCATAAACGCGAGGGCGGCGAGAGAGTCCGGGATGCCGCGCGTGTTCGTGACCACTGCCCCGGTGGTCCAGGTCGCCAGCGTGTAACCGTAGGGGCCGGCGCTCGTCCCGACCGCCGTGCGGAGGTTCTGCCGGTAATGTTTGAGTATCACGGTCCCTCTCGCTAGCCTCTGCTTGACGGAGAACATTCTAGCCCCGAGAAGTGAAAAGAGACTTCACAGTCGAAGCGAGGATGCCGCTTTCGGTAGAGACGAAGGTCGGGGAGGGCCCGTTTGCACCGCGTCAGGCGAAGCTCTACGATGATTTTGATTCAGTCCACTCCCGTTGGGCAAGAGAAAGCTGACGCTGAACTGGTGAGTTACAACATCAGGCTACTTATCTCCTGTCCGAACAAGAAGGATCTTAGCGCGCAATCTCCGCGTTCATTGCCATGCCCGACGGAACATCCCCTTCATCCTACCAGGTCTGGGTAACCCTCATGTAAAGGGCACCATAACGCTTCTCTGATAGGCGGGACGGCCGGAGAGACGATCGTGCCACGCTACAAGGTTCGGCATCTCCGGACGCTCTATCTCCATGTTCAACCAGCGGTACGCCGTTGTACCGAGCGCGATGTCACCCATCGTAAAGCTTGATCCGACGACGTATTCTTTGTCGGCGAGGTGGCGGTCAAGGAGGGAGAGAGTCCTCGCCGTGCCCTCCAGCGAAGCGTCGATCTGGTCCATGTCTCTCTGTTCCGGCGGCGTGCGGACGAGGCCGAGGAATGCAGCCCGAAACGCTACCCACAGGGTCCCGAGCTGGTAGTCCATCCACTTCTCGGCGAGGGCGCGAGTGACAGGGTCCTCCGGCCAGAGGGTGCCCGCGCCGTGTTTGGCGCAGAGGTACCGCACGATGGTGTTCGATTCCCACAGGGCAAAGCCGTCGTCCACGATGGTGGGGACCAGTCCCGTCGGGTTCATTGCCAGGTAGTCCGGCTCCCCGGTCCTACCAAACTGCCCGCCTGCGTCTACCCGCTCGTACGGGATCTCCAACTCGCCGCAGCACCACAGAACCTTCTGGACGTTGACCGAGTTAGTCCGGCCCCATATCTTCAGCATCCCATGCCTCCTTTTACCCGAGCTAGAGAATCTCCAGGTATTCTAAGTCGCAGCATTATCCGCCGCGTTTCGGAGACGGGCCGGGGTAAGGTGAATCGAGGCGTATATCGGTTAAGATAGGGCGTTATGGATCGCCAAACGCCCACGAGGAAGTACGCAACCACGCCTGGCACCCGCGACATTTTGCCGCCGGAGTCCACCCGGCTCCTGGACGTGCAGGCAAAGATCCGGGAGCGCTTCCGCCTCTTCGGCTACGGTGAGGTCATCACCCCGGCCCTCGAGTACTCGGAGGTCGTCGAGGAGCCGAGGCTGCGGGATGTCTCCTTCAAGCTCTTCGACCCGGATAACCAGATGCTCGTCCTGCGTCCGGAGATGACCACCCCGATCGCCAGGCTCGTCGCCCAGCGTCTCAGAAACTTCCCGCCGCCCTACAAGCTCTCCTACGTCCTGCCGGTCTACCGCCGCGCGAGCGTGGGCCGGGGCCGCAGCGCCGAGCTTTATCAGGCGGGCGTGGAGGTCGTTGGTTCTCCCAGCCCCGGGGAGGACGCCGCGACGATGGCCCTGCTCGTCGACGTATTGGATGCTTTGGGTCTCGAAGCGCCGGACGATTATGCGATCGTGCTCGGTCAGTCGGCTCTGTATGCTTCGTACTTGCGCCACGCCGCGCCCGAGGCGGCCCCGGAGCTCCTCGCGGCGCTCGCCGCCAAGGACCTCGTTCGGGTAGACGCCATCGCCGCCACCCTACCGGATGAGATCGCCGCGGGGGTCCGGGGCATACCGCGGCTCGTCGGTCCCGCCGCTGATGGCGGGGTGTTGGAGGAGGCTGAGAGGCTCGCCGGAGGCGCCCCGGAGGCTGTAGCGGCGCTGGAGAACTTGCGGGAGATATTGCGTCACCTCGATGCTTACGGATGTCTCGGGGCGGTTATATTGGACCTCGGACTGATCGGGCGTCACAACTACTACACCGGGGCCGTCTTCGAGGCGCATGCCGCCGGTCTCGGCTTTACGGTCGCGAACGGCGGCCGCTATGACAACCTCCTCGAACGCTTCGGCCAAAACCTCCCCGCCACCGGCTTCGCCATCTATCTGGAGAGGCTCCTCTCCGTACTCCCCGAAGAGATCGACTCAACGCTCCTGGTCCTCGTCGGTGGTGGCCTTGAAGGTACAAGAGCCGCCAGAGTCCTACGGGGCTCGGGTGTCCCCACGTTGCATCTCCCCGAAGACCTCGAACCCGGCGCCGCAGCGCGTTACGCTGCCTCCGTCGAGGCCGCCTGGATCTGCTACCCGGTAGCCGGCGGCGGCGCGAAACTCGCCCCCGCAAAGCCCGGCGCCTCCTTCGAAGCGGTGAACATAGAGCACGTCGCTGAAAGGGTGCTCGGATCTACGCCACAGGCCGCGTCGCAGGGGGCGGGCCGGTGAGGCCGCGGGGCGAGCGGTTACGGGTGGCGGTGCCCAAGGGGACCATCTTCGAGGATGCCCTGCTGGTCCTGGGTGGGGCCGGGCTGCCGGTGGAGGTTCTGCGCGAGGATGGCCGCAAGCTCTTCTACGAGGCCGGTGGCCCGGAGCGGGGCGCCGAATTTATCGTGTGCCGTCCGTCGGACGTGCCGGTCTACGTGGAGTATGGGGCGGCGGACGTCGGTATCGTTGGCAAGGACGTGTTGGCGGAGCAGGAACCAAACGTCGTGGAGCTTCGGGATTTGCGCACGGGATGGTGCCAGATGGTCCTCGCGGCCCCCGCGGAGAGGGCTGAGGAGGTCCGCGAGGCCATTGCGCACGCGGAGGTAGTACGTGTGGCCACCAAATATCCGCACACGGCGCGCCGGTACTTCGAAGGTATAGGCCGCCAGGCGGAGATCATCGCACTTCACGGCTCCATGGAGCTCGCCCCGCTTGTCGGCCTCGCCGAGTGTATCGTGGACCTGACGGCGACCGGGACCACGCTGCGCGAGAACAACCTGACTATCCTCGATGAGATCTCCACCTCCACCGCCCGCCTTATCGCGAACCGCGGCGCCTACCGCCTCCGCAACAGGGAGATAGCAGCTCTCCTGAAAGCGATGGAGAAGAACGAAGACTCCCTTGTCTGAGATACTCGACGCCCGCGAATCCACCCCCGCGGAGATCGCCGCCCGACTCCGGCGCCCCGGTGGCTTCCTCTCCGAGAAGATCCGCGACGCCGCCCGCGGTATCGTCACCAATGTCCGTCACAGGGGAGACGAGGCCCTCCTGGAGTACACCGAACGCTTCGACGGTGTCCGGCCCGACCCGATCCAAGTCCCTGTAGAGGAGATAGAAAAGGCCCGGAACTCCCTCTCCCCGGAGGTCGAGGAGAGCTTCGCCGTGGCTATAGAGAACGTCCGCTTTTTCCATAAGCGGGAACTCGACCGGCCCTGGGAGAGGAGTAAGGGCGGGGCGACGGTGGGCCAGCGGATACGGCCCGTGAGGAGAGCCGGCATCTACGTCCCCGGCGGACACGGAGCATATCCGAGCACGCTGGTCATGGCCGCCGTCCCGGCGCAGGTCGCCGGTGTAGCGGAGATCTGCGTGTGTGCTCCGCCCGGCCCTGACGGTCACGTCAGCGAGCATGTCCTGGCCGTCGCCGGTCTACTCGGGCTCGATGAAGTTCACGCGGTCGGGGGCGCTCAGGCCGTGGGGGCCATGGCGCATGGTACGCAGAGCCTCCCGCCTGTGGACAAGATAGTCGGTCCCGGCAACGACTACGTGACCGCCGCCAAGCTGGAGGTCTTTGGCGTCTGCGGCGTGGATGCCCCTCAGGGGCCGAGTGAGGTCGTTGTCATCGCTGATGTCGGTGCCTTTCCTGAGCGGGTAGCCTACGACCTTATGGCGCAGGCAGAACATCTCTCCGGTGCTTCGGCTGTGCTTCTGACGCCTAGCGAAGAGCTCGTGCGTAGCGTCGAGCCTCTGCTGGTTGGAGAGCCCGCGGATCTAGTAACGCTCGTGTGGGTCCGGGATACGGCGCAGGCCGTGGAGATCGCCAACGCGTACGCCCCCGAGCATGCGCACGTTATCTCAGAGGACCACGAGGCGATTCTGCAAGACCTCGACGCCGCTGGTATGGTCGCGATAGGAGACTTCAGCCCCGTCGCCCTCGGCGACTACGCGGCCGGTCCCTCCCACGCCCTCCCGACCGGGGGCACGGCGGCCTGGGCCTCGCCTCTCGGAACGCACGACTTCACCGTCCGCACCAACTACATCCACTACACTCCCGAGGCGCTACGGAAGATCGGGCCACACGTCGAGCGTCTCGCCCGTCTCGAAGGCTTTGAGAACCACGCGCGAAGCGTCGGCGTCCGGCTGGGGGAAAACGGGGCCTGATCCACGAGGCCGCCACGGACGCGGAGACCTCCGCGACTTTCCCCGTGATCCGCTGACTACGCCCTCACCTCTCCAAAGACGAGTGCCCGGAACTGGTAAAACGCATGCAACGCTCGCTCCACCGGCTCGCCGCCACCGTGGACGGAGGTGCGATGCGCGGCGGGTTTCAGGATCATCGAGTTCCTTGCGTGGAGAAGGTGCCTCTATGTAGATCAATTCTTAACGGCGGAAGACGCCCGCTTGGATAACTCGCTAGCCTGGCTCCCGAAGAGTGCCGCTGGTGGCTTCACTCGACCCCGGGGTGCAGAGCCACGACGCTCACAGGTTCTACTTCCGGGAGGGCATGAGGCTCTTCAGCTACCACTTCTCGAAGGTGCTGTAAAAAACTCTGCCCGGCATTCTCCTTGAACGAGGTTCAGGCCAGCGGGTAGACCATGACCTTCAGCAGGTGTTCGAGCGTTTCTCCGGGATTGGCGGTGAAGCCCGTGTGAACAGGTGAGGGTTGCACGATGGCGCTGCGAGGCGCCACGAGCCAGCCGAAGCGCTGGCTGCGCGGCAGAAGACCGATGGGTCCCGCTCCCCGGCCACCGGCGCACAGGAGACGGGTGGCGTCCAGGTGAGCGAGCACGGGAGCATGGTCGAGACCTGGATCGAGCGCGCTCAATCTTCTCCTGTCCAGATGCACGCGTGCGTCGAGGAAGTTCGCCTCGGCGCAGTGCAGTACTACGGCCGCGTTGATGAACTCTCCGCGCTCGACACGCGGCACCACGCGCAGAACAGCATACTCGAACAGCTTGCTCACGCATGTCCTTCCCTGCGGAGGTCCTCTAGCGCCAGAGCCCAGGTGCGCGGCTCTGTGAGGCGGGCCGAGAGGTAATCGACGTAAGCGGAGCGCACCTCCTCCGGACCCGTAAATCCGGGCTCGTCTTCGAGCCACCCATCGGGGAGGAGTGCCACCACCTCGCGCAATTGTTTGCGGGAGAGCAAGGGGGCCAGGGCCGCGTCGGCTTGCGGGACGGGTCCGGCGAGGGGTAGCAGTACGTGCTCCCTGGCCGCTATGTATGGTCTCTGGGCAGCGGCTTCGAGGGCTGGTCCTTCCCGACTGGGCCAGTTGTGGTGGAAGTACAGGGCCGCCCCGTGGTCTATGAGCCATAGCCTCTCGTGCCACACGAGGAGGTTTGTGTTGCGCGGGGAGCGGTCGACGTTCTGTACGAGGGCGTCGAGCCACAGGATGCGCGCGGCGAGGGCAGGATTGGGGGGATTTACGATCGGGTCGAAGCCCAGAGAGCCGGGCAGGTAGTCGAGCGCGAGGTTGAGGCCACCGCTCGCCCGAATGAGATCCTGTATCTCCGGGTCCGGCTCGGTACGCCCCAACTCCGGGTCTAGCTCGACCAGCACTATCTCTGGCACACTCAACCCCATGACGCGCGCGAGTTCACCCGCGACCAGCTCTGCCACCAGCGCCTTGCGTCCCTGCCCCGCGCCCCGGAACTTCAAAACGTACGTCCCGAAGTCATCGGCCTCGACTATGGCCGGCAGCGATCCTCCCTCGCGCAGCGGCGCGACGTAACGGATAGCTGTTACCGTCCTGAGCAAGCTACGACACCCCTCGCGCCACGCCGCCAACCGTTGGCATCCTACTTACCGGTCTACGCGGGGTCAGCACGCCCGGCATCGTCTCACACCCTCCGAAACCTCGCCAGCCTGAAGTCCGGACCGTACCGACCACTGCCGCGTCCCGGGCTGGCCTCGCCCGGGTCTGCTATCGGCTAGAATGCTTTCCGCTCTAGGTTAAAGGAGAACGATGACGAGAGTAGGAAAAGCCGAGCGGCAAACAGGCGAGACGTACGTAAAGGCGCGCCTAGATCTCGACGGCGAAGGACGAGCGGAGATAAAGACCGGCGTCGGTTTCTTCGACCACGTACTGCATCTGCTCGCTCACCACTCCGGCATGGACCTCGAGGTCGAAGCGGAGGGCGATACCTGGGTAGACGACCATCACACCGTCGAGGACACCGGGCTCGTGCTCGGCCGCGCCCTCGACGAGGCTCTCGGCGCCCGCACCGACCTCGTTCGCTTCGCGGACGCCAGCGCGCCGCTCATAGAGGCACTTTCGACCGCGGTCGTGGACCTTGGGGGGCGCTCGCACCTCACCTGCAACCTGGGGCCGATGCCGGAGAAGATCGGGACGTTCGACGTCGAGCTTTTCCCAGAGTTCCTGCGTGCTCTCACCCAGTACGGTCGCTTCACCCTCCACCTCAACTGCCACTACGGCGACAACGCCCATCACAAGGTCGAGTCCGGTGTGAAAGCCCTGGCGGTAGCGCTTCGCAAGGGGATAGCAAGGAGAAGCAACGGCAGCGCCTCTACAAAAGGGGTAATAGATTGAACGTAGCCGTAATCGACTACGACGCGGGGAACACACTCTCGGTAACGCGCGCGTTGAAGAAGGTCGGGGCGCGGGTCGACCTCACGGCTGACCCGGAGAGGGTCGCGGCGGCGGACGCGGTGGTGCTGCCGGGGGTCGGGGCGTTCGGGGACTGCATGAGAAAGCTGCACGAGCGCGGGATGGATCAGGCATGCCATGAGACCTTTCGTGCCGGTAAGCCGTTTCTAGGTGTATGCGTCGCCTTGCAGGTATTCTTTGAGGTTTCAGAGGAGTCGCCGGGCGTGCAGGGTCTCGGCATCCTGCCGGGGAGAGTGGTCAGGTTCGACGTCGGGGATCTGAAAGTACCGCACATGGGCTGGAATGACCTGACCCTCACCCGTTCCCACCCGGTCCTCGACGGGCTCGACGGCGAGGCGTTCTACTTCGTCCACTCCTACTATCCGGAGCCAAAGGAGACCGCGGTTGTGCTGGGTACGTCCGAGTATGGGACGAAGTTCTGCGCGGCAGCAGGACGGGAGAATCTCGCGGCCGTGCAGTTCCACCCGGAGAAGAGCAGCCTGGCCGGTCTGAAGCTCTACGAGAACTTCCTTGATTGGGCACGCGGCCTTTGAGAGGCGTCGCTTCAACAGGTTTCACTGTCTACCCGGCTATAGACCTCCGGAATGGGCGGTGCGTTCGACTGAAGCAGGGAGACTTCGGCCGCCAGAAAGAGTACGACGCGGACCCCGTGGGTCGCGCCCGTGAGTGGGAGCGTCGGGGAGCGCGCGCAATACACGTAGTGGACCTCGACGGCGCCAAAGAAGGCCGTCCGGTACAGTTGGACCTCATCCGCAAAATTTCCGGTTCGGTGGGTGTGCCCCTCCAGGTCGGGGGCGGCATCCGCGCGCTCGAAGACCTGCGATCCCTGCGACGGGCCGGCGCGTCCCGCGTCGTGATGGGCACGGCGGCGGTTCTCGACCGCGATCTTCGGTTGCGGGCAGTGGATGAGGTGGGTGAAGCTCTCGTCGTGGCCGTCGATGCGCGCGAAGGCATCGTGGCTACCCACGGCTGGCAGCAGGAGAGCGGACGAAACACCCTGGACCTGGCCCGGGAACTCGCGGAAGACGGGGTAAGCTCCGTGCTTTACACGGACGTCTCCCGCGACGGCATGGACACCGGTGCGGCCCTCGAAGGAACCGCCGCCGTCGCCGGGCTGCTCCCCACCATCGCCAGTGGCGGGGTAACGGGCACGCGAGACATAATCGATCTCTCGAACGTCCCCGGTATTGCCGGCGCTATCGTCGGTACCGCGCTCTACGAGGGACGCGTGACCCTGGAAGAACTGCTGGAGGCCGCTGGAAGGCCATAGAGCTACACGGAACGCGGAGTTTCGTAGAGGCCAGGGACAGTATCTCGTGGGGAGGCGTCAAGCTTTCGCACCTGGTACGCAGCTTTAGTAGGAACGCCACCGACGCGCCACGAGATACTCTTGCATGCTCACGAAAGAACCTTGGAGAACAAACAACCCTCGTTTCGATGTATCGCAGCCACAATCGGTCTCCGCCTACCGGGTCACCGTTCGAGCTAACGTTCGGAGAGGCCAGGACTCACATACACTTAAACGTATTTTGTTAAATTTAGACTAAAATGTTTGCTATGCTTTGGTTTCGGGAACACGTCGTCTTGTAGGAAATTCTCTTTTAGGAGGTTAGAGCATGGGAATACTGGCGTGGATTGTGGTGGGGTTGATTGCTGGAGTGTTGGGCAAGTTGATCATGCCGGGTGATGATCCGGGGGGGATCATCGTGACCATACTGATCGGAATTGTAGGTGCCTTTGTCGGCGGCTTCGTGATGAACCTTCTGGGTTTTGGCGACGTGAGCGGGTTCAATTTATACTCGATTCTAGTAGCCACCCTGGGAGCGGTCATACTGCTTGCGATATATCGGGCGGTAGTGGGCGGCAGAACAGCCTGATCTCTTCTCCACAAGCTTCAAAAGAGCGGGACCTCTATAAGAGGCCCCGCTCTTCTTCGCTTCCCAAGACCTTCTGCTCCCCGTCTCGCCCGCAAACTTTGCGGGCCTTATTCTACTGCTAAGACAGTTCCAGTCGGGCCGTCTTGGGCGAGCCTTCATCATACTTGACCGACTGTAACGTCTTCCATGAGAGCTGGGAGAGAGATTCATCGGTTGGCTTGCTCGCCAGGCTTGGGTCTGATGCGGCGATGGCCGTACGGGCCGCTTCGACACACTGATCCAGCGCGGCATTGATCTCGAAGGCCCGCGCAGCCTGATACTTGACCTGCACGGTCTCTGGCGGAGCGTCGGCAACGGCGAAGACGAGCTCGTATTCTTCGGTGCGGCTCTCATAGTCGCCTATACGTCTTGCCGTGCAAAGGAGTTCGAGCATTTATCCATCGTAGCAGTACCTCGACGTGCTTTCACAGACGGCGCCGCTACCCTTGCGGTATCTTAGTCGCGTAACCAATATCAATGGAATGGTGATTATCTATGACCGAACGCGCGCAAGACGTACCGACACGCACCATCCGGGTAGCCCACAGCCCGGACTCCGACGACGCGTTTATGTTCTACGCTCTCTCCGAGGATAAGCTGGATACGGGTAACCTCCGCTTTGAGCACGAGCTCTCGGATATCGAGAGTCTCAACCGCCGGGCGCTGACGGGAGAGCTAGAGGTGTCGGCGGTCTCCATCCATGCCTATGCGTACATCTCCGACAGGTACGCGCTGCTCTCCAGCGGCTCCTCGATGGGGGATAAGTACGGGCCACGGCTCGTATCGAGAGAGCCACTGGGGCGCGAAGACTTGAGAGGGAAGACCATCGCTGTTCCGGGGGAGTGGACAACGGCCTATCTAGCGCTCAAGCTCTATGAGCCCGAGGCCCGGCACGTGGTGGTGCCGTTCGATGAGATCATGGCCTACGTCGCCCGCGGGGAGGCGGACGTGGGGCTCCTTATCCACGAGGGTCAACTCACCCACGAGAGCGAGGGCTTTCACCTGATAGAAGACCTCGGCGAATGGTGGTACGGAGAGACGAACCTGCCTCTGCCTCTCGGCGGAAACGTCGTCCGCCGCGACCTCGGCGAGGAGACTACCCGCGAGGTGGCGCGTCTCATAAAGGCCAGCATCCAGTACGCCCTCGATCACCGCGAGGAGGCCCTTGCTCACGCTCTAGGCTACGCGCGAGACTTGCCGCCGGAGCTCGCGGACAAGTTTGTCTCTATGTACGTGAACGAGTGGACCGTCGACTACGGCGAGAAGGGGCGCGAGGCCGTAAGGACGCTGCTCAGCCGCGGTTACGAGGCGGGCATCATACCGCATGAGGTGGACGTCGAGTTCGTGGGGTAGGTTATATTGTGCATATCGCCGCGTACGGTGCCTTTAGGTTAAACTGCTCGGCAGGTCGTGGAAAAACTGTTCGAAACAAGCAGGAAGGCGTCGAAGAGGTCTCCGGCCCCGAGAAAAAAGGCGTCCAGGAGGCCGCTCGGCTGGGCCTTGCGTTTCCTGCGGTTTCTATTCAACCTCACGTTAATCCTTCTCGTCGGGGTTCTCACAGTAACGTCGGGGATCTACTTATATGTGCTCTACGTTTATGATGACCAGTTGGATAGCAGATATCCAGACCTGGTCCAGAACTCCGCCGTTTATGACGTGGAGGAGAATCGCATAAGCGAGTTCAAGGCGGCTGAGAACCGCCGGACGGTCGGTGAGGACGAACTCGGCGAGTACCTCCCGCAGGCGGTGGTTGCGATAGAGGACAAGCGGTTCTACGAGCATTACGGTTTGGACTTCACTGGTATTGGGCGAGCGGCGTGGGAGGACTTGCAGGCGCTCGCCATCAGCCAGGGTGGTTCGACCATAACCGAGCAGCTCATGAAGAACCTGTACATCTCCCAGGAGCGGCGCGGCAACATCTCGCCCTGGCGCAGGGCCGAGCAAGCCGCCCTCTCCTTCACCTACGAGCGGCGTCATAACAAAGAAGAGATCCTCACAGCCTACCTCAACACCGTTTACTTCGGAGACGGCGCCTACGGGGCCGAGGAGGCCGCCGAGACCTACTTTGGCAAGAGCGCCGCGGACCTCACCCTTGACGAGGCTGCGGCACTCGCGGGCTTCCTGCACGCTCCCTCGACTTATCTCCCCGAGAGGGGAGGAGATGTCTCGGAGTCCGCTACCGAGCGGCGCAACGAAGTACTTGGACGGATGGTCGAGCAGGGCATGATCTCCTACGACGAGCTCGAAGAGGCCGAAGGCGTCTCCCTGACGTTCGCTGGCGATCAGGCCCCCGACGACCCGGCCCACGAGCCGTACATAGAGGCGGTGCACCGGGAGGTCGAGGAGGTGCTGGGGGCTGAAGCCCTCGAACGCGGCGGACTTACGATCTACACGAACCTGGATCCTACGATGCAGCAGGAGGCCGTCGACTCCATACAGGAGACCCTCGACAGGTCCGGTGACCCCTCCGGCGCGATCGCCAGCGTCGAGCCCGAGAGTGGCGCGATAAGAGCCCTTGCCGGCCAGGAGGACGACTTCAACCTGGCGCTCGATGCGCGGCGCCAGCCGGGCAGCTCCTTCAAGCCGTTCGTGCTCGCCACCGCCCTCAAGGAGTTCGTCTCGCCCGCGACCACTTACTACCTATCGCATGACCTGAGCATCGAGTACGAGTCGGGGACGTACGACGTCCGAAACTACGACGGTGTGGAGCGAGGTAGGATCTCGCTGGACACAGCCATGACCGAATCGGACAACACCGTCTTCGTCCAGCTCGCCATGGACCTCGGCCTGGAGAACGTCACCAACACCGCCAGGGATATGGGCGTCACCACCCCGGTAGACCCGTACCCGGCGACGGCCATAGGAGGCCTGGGCACGGGTGTCTCAGCTCTGGAGATGGCCTCCGCCTACGCCACCTTCGCAGCCAACGGCATCCACCTCGAGCCTTACTCCGTCGAGCGGGTCGAGAGGGTGAGCTTCGGCGAGAGCGAGCCCGTCTACGACCACGTAAGAAAAGGCAAGCGCGTGCTTTCGAGCAACCAGGCCGCCGCCGCCACGGAGGTCTTGAGAGGGGTCGTACTGGGCGGTACGGCCAGCTTCTACCACAACCTCGACCGCGAGATAGGTCATCCCTCCGCTGGCAAGACCGGTACCACCGACGACTTCGTGGACGCCTGGTACGTCGGTTACACTCCCCGGCTCTCGACTGCCGTCTGGGTCGGCTACCCGGAGGGCCACGAGCCAATGACCGACGTCCACGACGAGTCGGTCGTTAACGGTGAGACTCTGCCGATGGACATCTGGTCCACCTACATGGCCGAGGCCACCAGAGGAGAACCAGTCCTCGGCTTCCCGCGCTCCGATCGGCGCGAGTTCGTCCCGCTTCTCCGCGGCTACGCTGCGACACCGGCCCCCGCCCCGTCCGCTAGTATGGCCCCGGTCCAGATCACACCGCCCCCCCGCACGAAGCTGTCCGGACCCGGCACGAACTGACCTCCCCGCGCATGGTATAAACCCGGCGTGGACCTCGAAGGACTCTACGGCGCGTCCTTTATAGACTGGGAAGCGGTCGCCGCTTCCTGGACCAAACGCACCGTCTCCAGCCGCCTCCTACTCTTCGCCGCCCGCCGCTACCTCGAAGCCGGAGCCGGCGAGCGACAGGCGGACCGCGCGGAGGTACTAGAAACAACCAAGCTCCCCGGCGAGATCAAGGCAGCCTTCGCCGCACCGCCTGACCCTGAGAGCGAGTCCACCTGGCCGTGGGGCGAGTTCGTGGATGCCTCACTCGCCAGCGAACTGGAGATGATCCCCTACGGAGAACGCCCTCTGCTGTTAGGCGAGCTACGCGCGGGCCTCACCAAAGCCGCCGAAGAAGCCGGCCCAAATACCCCTCTTAATCGCTGGTTTATCGCTCGCCGCGACGCCTTACCCGGTGAGGACCTCCCCGAGAACCCGGATTACCTGCCAGTCTAGTCGGTCACTTCTTTGCCTCCCTGCCGTTCTTCGAGTTGCGGAGACGCAGCCTCATCCTTGGCCGGTTTGATCGAGTTACCGGGAGCCTATCCGCACATGCCCGGTTCTCTCGTGGTCTGTCAGCTTGGACGTGTTCTTGACTGTTGGGTCCTCTTTTTGCGCGGCGCGATGTTAGCGCCTCGTGAGGATTATGTATATCGCGTGGATCAGCCCCGGCAGGTAGCCCAGGATAGTTAGCAGGACGTTGATCCAGAACTGCGCGGTGAAACCGACCTGCCAGTACACCCCGAGTGGCGGGATTATGATCGATACTATGATCCGGAAGAAATCCACAACAACCTCCTTCTAAAAGACGAACAGTAAGGAAAAGACCGTCCCGACGAGCAAGAGGAGCGGGTACACGATGCACCCGCAGGGTATGACTAATTATGCAGCCGCCTCTGGTTCTACCCCGTCGCCAAACGAACATCGGTCCTCCTCTCATCCCCGCCTACCATCCCCCCCAAACTCAATGATGCCAGGCTCGCCGCGCCAATCCCTTGCCTTGCCACCATCAGACACCTCGCATCGAGGAGAAAACGTACTTGAGCGGCCAGGGCACTCACCAACCGAGCTATGATGAGCTGAAGGACGAGCTTTTCGGGGGTTCCGTCGGCTAGGAGCGCGACGGCCGGAGATATTGGCCTCTCAGCGCGTTGCCGCCGCAGCGGGCTCCCCCTCCTGCTCGGTCTCCCGATCACCGCTCCGCATCAATGCCAACCCGCCCGCGAGCATGGCCGCGCCCCAGGCGAGGAACCCGAGGTCCCAAGCCCACTGTTTGGTGGAGTCCTCTTTGACGTGATGGAGACCGAGGAGGTGATGGTCGACGATGCCCTCCACCACGTTGAACGTCCCCCATCCGACCAGCAGCCCGCCTATTAGCAGCATCGTGGACCACCGGACGCGGGGCAGCCGGGTACCGCTCCACAGCAGGGCGAGACCGACGGCGGTCATCAGGTAGGTGGAGGCGTGGAAGAGTCCATCCAATAGGGTGTTGAACTCCAGGTTGGCGACCGTATCCGCCGGGTAGCCCGCGCTGGTGGCTATGTGATGCCACTGCAGCATCTGGTGCAGCACGATGCCGTCGAAGAAGCCCCCAAGGCCCAGGCCGAGGAGCACGGTGCCCCACACCACACGCTGGCGTCCGCTATACTCCCTCGCCTCCGGCGACTCGACGTTGCAACTCATGTCCGTACTCCTTCGGTTGTCGCTCGCGTCGCTTGCGGAACGGCCGTACCCGACGCGTCGGGCCTCAAACCCAGCTATTTAGCAACCTTGTCGAACGGCTCCGCCCGTTCCCGGCTCCGCTGTCGTTAGTCTATAGGTCACAGACACTAAGCGGAGTTTGCCGAGACAATAGACCGTGAAGGGGCGACGGGCTGGAGGAAGCTCAACGTTGTCGGACTGGTTCCCCGCAAGATGGTCGTGGTCACGCCTGTCATTGCCCGGACTCCAAACGCTCCCGTTTGCCCGAACGCGAATGCTAGATAGAATCTTCGAAAAGGATTGATAATGAGCGGCGCCTATGGGAAGGGGCACGGATCTTGGAGGCTATACCGAGCGCAAGTTACAGCATGACCTTGAGGGTGGAGATGCCTAACCAGGCGGGGGCCCTTGGTGCGATTCTGACGGCCGTCGGTGCGGCGGATGGGATGGTCGGGGCGGTGGATATCGTCCGGATGCAAGGAGAGACTGGCGTCCGGGACATTACGGTCAACGCTCGCAATTCCGAGCACGGGCGCAAGTTAGTGGAGGCCGTCGAGGGGCTGCCGGAGACGCGCGTGGTAAACATCTCCGACCGCACGTTCTTGATGCACCTTGGCGGCAAGATCGAGGTGAGGTCAAAGATGCCTGTGCGCACCCGCGACGACCTTTCGATGGCCTACACTCCAGGCGTCGCCCGCGTCTGCCGCGCCATTGCTGAAGACCCGGAGCTTGCCTTCAACCTCACGATCAAGCGCAACACCGTCGCGGTCGTCACGGACGGAACGGCGGTGCTTGGACTCGGGGATATAGGACCGGAGGCGGCAATGCCGGTGATGGAGGGCAAGGCCATGCTCTTCAAGGAGTTCGCGAAGGTGGATGCGTTCCCCATCTGCCTCGATACAAAAGATACCGATGAGATCGTAGAGACCGTCAAGCGTATAGCGCCGGGGTTCGGCGGTATCAACCTGGAGGACATCTCCGCGCCGCGGTGCTTCGAGATCGAGGAGAGGCTCAAGAGAGCCCTCGATATACCCGTCTTCCACGACGATCAGCACGGTACGGCCGTCGTGGTGTTGGCGGCGCTCATCAACTCGCTCAAGATCATCGACAAGGAGATGAAGGACCTGAAGGTAGTAGTCAACGGGGTCGGGGCCTCCGGGGTGGCGTGCGCCAAGATCATGATTTCCGCCGGGGTCCAACATATCGTCGGCTGCGACTCTAGAGGCATCGTCCATAAGGGCCGCGAGGGCCTCAATACCTCTAAACAGTGGTACGCTGAGAATACCAATCCCGAGAACCGTACCGGTGGGCTCTCCGAAGCCGTGCGCGGGGCTGATCTCTTTCTCGGGCTCTCCGTGCCCAGGGTCCTCACGGTCGAGCACCTTAGGACGATGGCACCGGACCCTATCGTCTTCGCGATGGCGAACCCCGAGCCGGAGATCATGCCGGAGCTTGCGATAGGGCGTGCGAGGATTATCGCGACGGGCCGCAGCGATTATCCGAACCAGATCAACAACGTCCTGTGCTTCCCCGGTATCTTCCGCGGCGCCCTGGACGTGCGAGCGCGCGAGATCAGCGAACCGATGAAGCTCGCCGCTGCTAAAGCTATCGCCAACGTAATCCCCGGGGAGAGCCTCTCGGAGGACTACATCATCCCGAGCGTCTTCGACGAACGCGTCGCCCCGGCCGTCGCCGAGACGGTCGCCAAGGCGGCTAAGGAGAGCGGTATGGCCCGCCGCACGAAGAAGCAGGAAGGGGAGATCGGTATCTCCGCGCCGCTGATGTTTTAGAGTCTGTCAGCCATCGGCAGATGGACAAAAGCCCAGCGAGGCATAGAATATGCTTGTGGAAGTTCCAAGACAGCTTTTCGTGTGCGCTACCCCGGGTGAGGGACGATGTGGGGCGAAGGGCGGGGGCGAACTTTTCGAGGCTTTCCGCGAGGAGGTCACCCGCCTGGGCCTCTCGCCGTCAGCCGTCCTACGCAATGCCTGCACCCGGCGCCACGAGGAAGGACCGGTCGTCTTCGTCTTTCCGGACGATGTCTGGTACACCCGCGTAAAGTCTGAAGACGTACCGCGGATAGTCGAGAAGCACCTTGCCCACCAGGCTTGAATATAGGGTTAGCGTGTACCTTGCTGATTGCTAACCACTGACTGCTGATCGCCATACTCGAACCCGACCCGTCCCAGGGTTCGCTCCATTGCCCAGTCCGCCCCTGTAAGGAGGCGTCCCCGGCTGCTCTTCATGTAATAGAGGAAGATGCTCCGGTAGAGCGCCTGGGCGGCGGGACCCCTCAGCTTCAGGCCCACGGGGTCAGCTACCGCGCTCTCGGGGCCAAGGCTCACCACGTAGCCCCGGTCGAAGAACTCGAACGCCCGGCGCCGGGTCCCGGATACTCCACGCATCCTGCGCTCGATATCGCGGGCCACGAAAGGACCTTGCTGTACAGCGACGGACGCGGTGGGGGGCAGGGGACCGAGCCGGGGGTGCTCGTAGACGCCACTGTCCCCGAGCACGTAGACCTCCGGGTGGCCTGGAAGGGTGAGGTGCTTGTCTATACGCGCCCTTTCCGCGTCGTCGTGCTCCCCGGGCAGGTCTCGCACGAGCGGGTTCGCCCGGACACCAGTAGCCCACACTCGCACGGCCGCCGGTATCCGCTCGCCGCCTTCTATTCCGATGCCCTCCTCATCCGCGGCCGTGACGGGTGAGTGTAGCCTTACCTCGACACCTATCTTCGCCAGTTCCTCTATTGCCACCTCATGGAAGTACGGGTCGAGCCAGCCCAGGAGACGGTTCGATGCTTCCAGCAACACGACCCGCGGCTCCGCGGATGAGGTTCGGACGGACCTCTTCTTCAGGTAACCGAAGAGGGCGGAGACTTCGGCGGCGAGCTCGACCCCGGTAGCGCCGCCGCCCACGATGGCAACGGTGAGTCCGCCAGAGCCGCTCTCCTTACGTGATAGTTCTCCCCGCAAGTGTGCGTGCCATGCATCGTTAAGCTTGCTTCGTAACCGGAGCGCGTCTTCGAGGCTCCAGAAGGTCTGCAGATGGTCCGCCAACCCTTTGGGAGGATGAGCGGCGACGCTGCCGGGCGCCAGGACTAGATAGCGGTACTTGATGGGGCCGGATGAGGTGAGGAGGGTGTTGTGCTCCAGGTCCACCCCCGTTACTTCGGAGCGCACAACGGAGTAGGAAGCATTGCCGTTCGGGGTCACCGGGGTAAGGGCGCTGTCGGGGTGGACCCTGCCGACCGCGACCTCGTGGATCAGGGGTATAAAGGCATACTGGTCCGCGCGGTCTATGAGGAGCGTCTCGCCCGGCCGCCGCAGGAAAGACGGGAGGTTGCGTAACAGCGAGCCTCCGGCGAAACCGGCCCCCACGACAACCAACCTCGCGCCGGCTGGTGGGCTCGCACTTGCGGCCCTGTTCTCCGTGGTCTGTGTCATGCTCTCGTCCTCCTTACCGCTGGAGAGCCGAGTATAACCCCCGGTAACGCCCTCGAATCGTGTGATATTTCGCGGATACTTTACAAACCGCGTTAAGCTACGTACACTCTACGTGACGAATCGGCCTAGGGGTGGCCGGTCGTGTACAAACAGGGGACCCGCACATGGGACACGCGGGAAAGGCGCGTCTCACGGGCTAGAAAGGGACCGTATTGGCCAAGGAGGAGTTGGGCGTCGAGGAGATCATCCCGGGGCTTATAGTCAGGCACACCAACCGTCGTTTAGGGAGGCTCGAGGTACCGGAGGCATGCGAGCGTTTGATCTCCGGTAAGATCTCGTTTTCGGAGTTCGTGGATCAGGTCGGCGAGAGTTTCCAGGATCTTCTGGACTTTATGATGGAGCATGACTTGCATCCGGGACGTCCGGAAGAGGTCCTGTACTGCGTGGATTGCTACGTCGACCTGTGCGGCCGCCGCTCTCTACGCGCCCAGTTGCAGAGGCTCTACCACCTGAGCTACGCCGCCCACTGCCAGCAGGTCGGCTAGGAGGTACTGGGACGAGCTTCCCACAAACCGTTTAGGGTCGGCCCATTTAGCGGTAGAATCTCCCGGACGAACCGGTTTCGTCGCCCTGCTCATCAAAGTATCAGAGCGGGGCGCGATGGCCGGGTGAACGAGATCAGAGGGAGGACGTGGGCGTGAACGACGAGACCCAGAAACGGGCGATCACGATGCTGTCAACCGGCATCGCTTACTTTTTGGCGAGCCGCTTCGCTGACAGGTTCCTGGACCAGCCTGAGGAGCGAGGCGTCGCTGACGACGTCAAGGAGGCACTTATAAAGGCTGGTTTCTCGATTACCTCTACGGTCTTGGCCTCGATAATCATCCGGCGGGTCGTCGGCAGCCGCTGGGGCTCCTGAAGAGTTAGATAGGCCCTGGTGGGACCGAGCCTCTCCCAGGCGGCGCGGTTCGCGTTCGTCTTCGCGCTCCTCATCAGTGGGGGGCTACTGGCCTATGAGCTAGTCGGCGTCATCGAGGTTTTGGCGCTCGCGCTACTGATGGCGATGATTCTGGCCCCGGCTGTGGACGCGCTCGTCCGCATCAGGTTCCCGCGCTTTGTGGCGCTGCTCGTAGTTCTGGCCGGAGTGGTGGTGGGGTTCGGGCTTCTCGGCTACATTGTCCTGCCGCTACTCTCCGAGCAAGGCAGCGAGTTCCTGTCCCGCCTCCCCGGCGTCGTACGTAGCATCGAGAGATACATAGAGGGCCTCGTCGAGCAATATCCGGGTCTTGGAGTCTCCGGTGGTGGGGTCGCAAGCCTGAACCTCACCGACGCTATACAGGAGGTAACGCAGAGGGCTGGGGAACTGTATGCCTTGACTACCCGCGGGGCGGGTCTGCTTTTGCAGGCGGTGGGGGCCGTGGTCATGGCGTTGTATATGGTCTCCAACCCGCGGCCGTTGGTGAACGGGGTAATCGCGTTGTTCCCGGTGGGGAAGAGGGGGAGGGTCGAGGAGATCCTCATCCTCATCAAGCGGCGGGTATCCGGTTGGATCATCGGGCAGATCGCGGCGATGCTTTTGATCTTTGTCCTGACCTGGATCGGACTCGCTGCCCTGGGCGTCGAGTATGCTTTTACCTTCGCCGTTCTTACCGGCTTTCTGCAGATAGTCCCGTTCTTCGGACCGATCCTCTCTTCGGTTCCCCCAACCCTGGCCGCCTTCGCCGACTCCCCGTCCAAGGCTCTCGTCGTCATAGTGATCTACGTCGCGATCCACCAGATAGAGGCACACATCATCTCGCCGATGGTCATGGCGCGCAGCGTGCAACTCCACCCGGTTGTGGTCATCCTGGCCGTACTCGCTATGGGCGACCTGTTGGGACTCGCCGGCGTCATCCTCGCCGTCCCGACCGCGGCCGTTCTTACCGTCCTTCTCGACGAACTCTACGTCAAGCCTCTTGGCGCCGTTCCATCACCTAGGGCCGCCGAACTACCAGAAAGCGAAGGCGACCGCCAAGGCGACCGGGAGGAGCCGACGAGGGCTTCTCGCTCTTGAGGGGCTGCTAAGACCGCTCTCGAAGTAGGCGGGCGTGTCCTGAGCTGTGCGTTGCGATATCATTTCGTGTATGGGTACCATTTTGATCGTGATCTTGTTGCTCGTCGTCATCTTATTAGTGGCGTCTGTCGTTCTCGGGCGGTCGACTCAAGAGGTTCAGAGTGCCCGTGACACGGAGTATCTGGAGTTGGAGGGGAGTTGGATCCGCTACCGCGTCAGTGGTGGAGGACCACCGGTCGTACTCGTTCACGGCTGGCTCTCCTCGGGACGCATCTGGGAGCCTCTAGCGGAACGTCTCGCCCAGCGCTTTACCGTCTACGCTCTAGACCTCTCGGGCTTCGGTGAATCCGACAAGCCCATCTCCGGTTACGGCATCCGTTACGGCAGCCGCCTGCTGTACGCCTTCTGCGCCCATTTCGGCCTCACGCGCGCCGCGGTCGTCGGCCATGACATCGGGGGGGCCATGGCCATGAAGCTCGCCGCCGATCACCAGGACATGGTCGGGCGTATAGTCCTCGTAGCCACGCCCGCCGACGAAGGCCAGGTGGATCTGCCAACCCTTCTGTGGCTCACCACGTTGCCTATCATTGGCCCCATTTTCTACGCTTTGGGGCGCGCTGTGACACCTCTACGCAGGCTTTGGATGCGCCCATTCGTCCTCGACTCCGAGGACCTCTCCGAGGAGGTGGTGGACGACGCGGGTAGGTCTACTCCCGCGGCGGTCAAGACCACCCTGGAGGTCATGCGGCGAGAGGTCGCTCGCGGGAGGCTGCTCCGGCAGGCCGGCATCGTGAAGGTGCCCGTCCTTGCCATCGCCGGCGAAGACGACCAGATCGTAGACCCCCAGGCGGCGGACGACTGGGTCCGCGCCGTCTCCGCCGAGGTAGTCTTCCTCGACGGATGCGGCCACCTCCCGATGCTCGAACGCACCAGCGAGTTCAACGCCCGGGTCCTCGCCTTCCTTACCGGCGATGCCCGCTACCTCGACACCATCGCCGCGCCCCCTCGGGAAACTACCGAAGATGACGAAGCCGTCGCTTACGAAGAGACCTTCGAAGGACCGCCACCCTCCGTACGTGCCAGGCAAAAGAACCACCAGGAACCTGAGGCTCTAGAACCAGAGCCCCCCAATCCAGAGTCCGTTAGTCCGGAGCCCGATGAGCCGGACTCTCTCAAACCTCCGAATATCGTTCGTAAGCAGCACGGCCGCTACTCTCCGCGCGACGCCGACCGCGACCCTCGAGATGAGGACGCCGAAGACCGCGATGACGCTTCCTCCGATCCGCTAGAGGGCAACGGCGCTGACCGGGGGGTGCGGGATCATGGGAGACGAGGGGCAGGAGAAGACGCGGGCGGACCCTTATCCGAGCTACCCGGGCATCTGTTCGAGTGGCCCGAGTGGAAAGAGCCCCGGTCCTGGGACCGCTCGCGCGAGACGGAACAGCAGCGGCCTCGGGAGGAGCGCGACGACGACGCGCGCTCCGAAGGCCCGGAGGAGAAGCCTCCCCGTCCCTGATCTGGCAGCTGTGACCTCTTCATGTGCGAAAGGCCGTCGAACGAGATGTTCTTGTACGCCACAGCGCGTGCTGGGCAACGGGATTAAGGAGACTCTGTGACTAGAACCTTGGTCGTAGCCGCTCTTGTTCTGCTCGGGCTCGGGGGCCTGTTTCTGGCTCTGCGCCCTGAACCCACCGCCACCAACGACGAGCCGCGAGAGCAGGTCCATGACGTCGAGATCGAAGACGGCGCCATGAGCCCGGCAGAGGTTAGCGTCGGGCAGGGAGATCAAGTAACGCTTCGGTTTACTGCGGATGCTCCGGTCGAGGTCCATCTGCACGGCTACGACCTCGAAGAGGAGGTCGAACCGGGCGAGGAGACCGAACTCTCGTTCGAGGCGGAGCTTACCGGACAGTTCGAGATCGAAGACCACGAGACAGAGGCCACGCTCGGCGCACTTCTCGTACAGCCACGCTAGGACAGAATTTGTTGCGCCGCGCTCTCGTTCCGACCTTCACGCTTCTCTTGCTATTGCTGCTCTTCGCTTCTCCAGCTTCCGCCCACGGTTTCGGACAGAGCTACGACCTTCCTCTACCTCTCTGGCTCTACCTCTTCGGAGCTGGCGCGGCGGTGCTGGCCTCTTTCGTCCCCATTGCCCTGTTCGCCGGCAAAGGAAAGACCACGAGAGACGCGCCGTACCGCTACCCTCGCTTCGACCTCCTGCGTACGAGGCTCACGCGAGCGGTCCTTACCGGACAGATAACGTTGCTCGGGCTGCGGCTGCTCTCGGTCGGGCTGTTTTTGCTCGTCGTGCTCACCGGTCTCTTCGGGCGGCAGGGCGCTGACTCTAATTTCGCCCCGACTTTTGTATGGATCCTCTTCTGGGTCGGTTTGGGCTTTTTTACGGCGTTCGTGGCGAACATCTGGCCGCTCGTGAACCCCTGGAAGATCCTCTTCGAATGGGCTGAAACTCTCGCTCACCGGCTCAGGCCAGGTAGCAGCATCGAGCTTGGCGAGCCATACCCGGCCTCCTGGGGGATATGGCCGGCGGTGGCACTCTACGCCATCTTCGTGTGGGTGGAGAATGTTTTCTCGGGCTCGCCCATCCCGTTCAACATAGCCGTGCTCGCTCTCAGCTACTCGGTCCTTACCTGGGGCGGTATGGCCGTCTACGGCAAGGAGGCGTGGTTGCGAAGGGGCGAGGTGTTCTCGGTGTTCTTCGGGCTCCTGGCGAGGTTCGCGCCGTCCGAGGTGAGGGTCAATGACCCGAAGGTGTGCCGACAGTGCTCGGATGATTGCGGGGCCGACGGGAAGGAGTGCGTGAATTGCTACGAGTGCTTTGAGAGGGCCGCGCCGGAGGACCGCGAGATCAACTTGCGTCCGCCCGCGGCCGGGTTGGCGCGTCCCGAACCGGTTCCCCCGGGCGGGGTGTTCTTCGTGATCCTGGTGCTCGCCGGGCTCGCATTCGACGGCCTGCTGGAGACGCCGCTGTGGACCCAGCTTCGTATAGCAACCTCCATGCCCCAGACGCTGGGACTCGTGCTAGTGCCGCTCGTCTTCCTCGCTGCTTACCTGGGGTTCGTCAAGATCAGCCAGCTCTTCGGCGGAGGAACGCCCCCACTGGCTCCACTGGCGGCAGCTTACGTCTACTCGCTAGTGCCCATCGCCATTGCCTACCAGGTCGCTCATTACTACACGCTCTTGCTAATACAGGGACAGGGGATTATCCGCCACCTCTCGGACCCGTTCGGGTGGGGCTGGGACCTCTTCGGCACCGCTGGGTATACTATCGACCCCGGTGTTGTTGGAGCGGCCTTTGTCTGGTACTCGCAGGTGGCGCTCATAGTCGGTGGACACGTGGTCGCCGTGTATATATCGCACCTGATCGCGCTGCGGCAGTATGAGGATACGGGGAGGGCGCTAAGGAGCCAGATACCCATGCTGGCGTTGATGATCCTCTACACTGTCTCTAGCCTCTGGATCATCTCTCAACCCCTCATCCTCGAGGAGAACACGGCCCCGTCCCAGGCAGACGCACCTTCCGAACCCGCCCCTCCCGAGAACCTGCGTGAACCGCCCATGCCTAACCCTCGATGACCCGACAGAAACTTTCAGAGCTCTTTTTGCAGGTATAGCCAATCCCGGACGCCGAGGAAGTAGCCGGTGAGGAGGGAGCGCTGGCGGGACTTCTCCTTGTAGCCGTATGCTTCGTAGAGTCTGAGGGCGGGTAGGTTGCGGCCGCTGACGTGCAGACCGACCGTGGCCTTGCCGGACTCGCGGGCCAGAGATTCCGCCCGATCCAGAAGCGCCTGCGCCATCC
This sequence comes from uncultured Rubrobacteraceae bacterium, assembly GCA_902806065.1. GTDB lineage: Bacteria > Actinomycetota > Rubrobacteria > Rubrobacterales > Rubrobacteraceae > Rubrobacter_F. The sequence goes on from CADCVE010000015.1 coordinate 77,331, forward strand.
CCTGGCGGCGATAGTAGTGGTCGACGACGAGTCGCTCGACGTAGGCCTCCGAGGAGAAGGCGGAGTAGCGGGGGTAGGAGAGAAGAGTTACGGCCCAGGAGGCGTGGAAGAAGCCAAGGGAGCTGCTCAAGGTCTTCCACAGGCCGCGGGCCAGGGCGTCATCGTCGGAGCTAGAGATGCGGATGCCGACGCTCGCGGCGACTTCTGCAGAGTCCGGGTTTTCGATAACCAGGGAGCGCACTCCGCCCAGGGAATGCTCCAGGTCCACCCACCGCTCCATGATCTTTACCGACCGCTCCATGCGGCTCCGGAAGATGGGACGGAACTTATCCAGGAACCCCTCGACTACGAGAACGGCAATCGCCGCGTCGTCCCGGGGCTCCGCGGGCCGAACCACGAAGCTCTCCTCCTCCTGCACGAAGCGTATTGTAGCCTGTAAGCTGCCCGGCTTTCGCCTCGCGGTCAAGGTCCTGACTCCAGCTTGCGGCGTCTCTTGAGCGCGTAGACCACGATGATGGCGTGCCCGGTCACGGCGGCTAGAAGACCGATGCTGTTGAACAAGAGGCTGAACCGGTGATGCCGCCGAAGTAGACCAACAAGAAGAATCCCCAGCGGAAGAACCGCAGAAGGGACGTGCGAAGGCCGGGAGTGTGCATTCTAAGAGCGATTACAACGATCACTTGATGATCGCGCTGATCATGAGGTATATGGGCACGAAGACGATGCCGAGCACGACGTACTTCGCCAGATAGAACGACACGAGAAACAACAGCCACACCTCGAGGATATTTATCCAGAAGCAAACGCTTTCGTCAGTACCTCGTGTCCCTTGCCCATAGTGGCGTTAAAGAACTCGATAAACCTCCCATGCGCGGGTTCTTTGTAGTGGTGGATCATGTATACCGGTAACAACGTATAAAGGAGGATCAGTGGCAAGTTGTCGCTGGTCGAAAAGCAGGGCAACGAACACAAAGTTAGTACCGCGAAGGGCAGCGACACGCGTGACCAGTTGTCGGCCATCCAGGGACCTAACCGGTACTATCTTTCACGAGACGCAGCCGGCGAGCTAGCTTATGAGCCGCTTGCGCATGAAGTGGATCGGGAGCAGTGCGAGCGCCGCGGTGAAGACCAGGATCCAGGCGATATCCACGAGCACGCCGGGCGAAGGTCCGGTCGCTAGAGCCCGGCAGACGTTTACCGCATGATACAGGGGCGTGAACCAGGCGATCTGGGGCACGGGGGCCGGGAAGTCCTCGATAGGGAAGAAGATGCCGGAAAAGAGAAATAGGGGCGTAACCACGAGCGTGAAGTAGTAAGCGTAGAAGTCCAGGCTGGAGATCAAGCTAGTAAACAACGTTCCCATGACGCTGAACATGACGCCGATGAGCAGTAGCATCGGCGGAATAACAAGCGCCCAGGGAGAGGAGATCAGAGGCGTCTCGAAGACGAGCCCTAATCCCGTCAATACCCCCAAAAATGCCGTACCGTAGAGCGCCGAACGAGTCCCCGCCCACAGGTACTCCCCGAGGACGATGTCCTCTGCGTTGACCGGTGTCGTTATGATTGCGTCGTAGATGCGGCCGATCTTCAACCGGATGAACGTGTTGAAGGTGCTCTCGAAGGAGGCTGCGAACATTGCGTTGCTCGCCAGGAGCCCCGGCGCGATGTACTGCGTATACGTCAGCCCGTTTATCCCACCCTCCCGGATAAACGCTCCAAGCCCCAGACCCAGAGCCGTCAAATACAACAACGGCTCGAAGAGGTTGGGCAGCAGGATGGTCTTCCAATACTTGCGAAAGATGATCGCGTTGCGCTGCCACACCCGGAACGCCCCACGCCACGAAGGAAGCCTCATCTTATCCATCAGTCCACCAGCCTCCGGCCCGTCAGCTTCAGAAAGACGTCTTCAAGGCTGGCCTGCCGGTGCAGCACGTTGCTAACCGTAATACCGGACTCTCGAACTCTGCGCGTTACCACCTCTGCGTCCGGGGTGTAGACGTAGATGGCTCCGCCGATGCTGTCCACGCTGTCGGCCACGCTTTCGACGGCCGCCGTCAACTTTTCTAGATCGTTTGGGGCGGCCCGGATCTCCAGGACTTCGGAGCTTACGTGTTCGGAGATCATCTCTCGCGGGCTGCCCTCGACAATGATCCTGCCTCCCTCCATGATGCACAACCGGTCGCACAACTGGGCCGCTTCATCCATGTAGTGCGTCGTAAGGACGAGCGTCTTACCCTCCCCCGTAAGCTCGCGCAGCTTGTCCCAGACCAGGTGCCTCGCCTGCGGGTCGAGGCCGGTGGTCGGCTCGTCGAGGACGACGAGGTCGGGGTCGTTGATGAGGGCGCGCGCTATGAGGAGCCTCCTCTTCATGCCGCCGGAGAGCTGCTCGACCCTGGCGTCGGCCTTGTCTTGAAGCTGCACGAACTCCAGTAGTAGCGCCGCTCGCTTGCGCACCAGCTTGCGGGGCAGGTCGAAGTAGCGGCCGTAGACGAGGAGGTTCTCCTTGACCTTGAGGTCCTCGTCGAGGTTGTTCTCCTGCGGGACGACACCAATGCGCCGTTTGACCTCTCTCTCGGCCCGACGCACGTCCATTCCCACAACCTTTAGCTCCCCGCCCGTAGGGATGGCGGCGCCATAGATCATCTTCATCGTCGTAGTCTTACCGGCCCCGTTTGGCCCGAGGAACCCGAAGCACTCCCCCCGATATACCTGGAAATCCACGCCCTTGACAGCCTCGAAATCCCCGTAGCTCTTCGTCAGACCTCGGGCGGCGAGTGTAGCCTCTGCGACGTTTGTAACCTTCTCCGTCCCCTCGTTCAAACGCTAAAACTCCCATTCTCTGGTTCGCCTGGAGCCGCCCGTTCCCTGAGCGCTGCGAGCGCTCTGTGGAGACGCTCTTTGTTCTCTGGCGCGTTGAGCCACGTCGAGGCGCCCGAAGGGTGGGGCAGGGGCACATATACTATCCCACCGCGCTCGAAGGTCTCGCCGACGGCCTCCGAGAGGCGAGTTATCCCCAGAAGCTCTTTTATGGCGAGTCCACCAGCCGGGACCACGACCTTTGGTTGGAGCAGCTCGAACTCGCGCAACAGGTGCGGGCGGCAGTTGTGGATCATGGCTCGCGAGGGCGGCAGGTCTCCACCGTGCGTCCCACCCTTCGCCTTCCCCGGGAAGCAGCGGCACACAGCTGACAGGTACACATCCTCGCGCGAGAGGCCGGCCTGCTCGAACCAACCCGCCAGCCGCTTGCCCGCGGGCCCCGTGAACGGCAGGCGGGTCACGACCTCCGTGGAACCCGGCGCCTGGGCTACGAGCAGGAGCCCGGTACGTTTCGGCAAGTCCACGACCGGCGCATTACCGCCTTTTGGAAAGCAGCGTGAGCAGGCTCGAACTCGGTTCCGATGCTCCATCAGCAAGTCCACGGCTCTAATGGTAGCGCCGCTACGGAGCAGAGGCAGTGCTCATAATCTCCGAAATTAAATATCACAATCCTTAAAAAGACTACAAAACAGGGTTGTCGCCCTGGAATTCGTACTGCTACAATCTGAGACATGGCACTCATGGATAAAAAACAGAATCAGAGAAGGCGCGTCCGGCGCCAGGTACAAGCAAAGCGCCGCCGTACAGGCTTGATCGTCTTCCTGGGTCTGGCCGTCTTGACTGTTGGGGCAGTGGTCTTCTTTGGTCCCGACCTCTCTTCGGAGACGGAGACCGATACCGTGGGGCTAGTCTCCGATCCAACCGTGGACGGTGCACCTGAGATCGTCGAAGAGCCCGTAGAAGAATCGGACACCGAGGAGTCGGAAACCGAGGAATCAGACACCGAAGATGAAGCTGCGGACGAGATGTCGGATGAGGAGCTTGACTCTTCAGAGGACGACGAGAACGATCCGTCTGTTACTCCGCCGAGCGATCCAACCATGTTCTTGAGCATCCCCAAGCTTGGCATCAACGGTGCTGTGGTAGCGGATGGTGAGGTGGGCCTGGAGTTGGGCGCACAGCATCTGGAAGGCACGGGGTTCCCGTGGATACCGGATTCCAACACTTACATCGCGGGACATCGCATTGGCTTCCCCGGTACCGGTAGCGACCGCATCTTCTACAGCTTGCCCTCAATGTCGGCGGGGGACGAGGTCATCCTCAGCGATTCCCTCGGACGGGAGTACACGTACCGGGTCAACAACATTTTCGCCGTGACGCCCTTCGATACATGGGTTGCGGGTCCGACCGGAGACGACATGGTCACGCTGCAGGTTTGCACGGAGACCCCCGATGACTGGTGGACCATAGGGCCCCGCCTCATGAGCTCCGGACCCGAGTCGGGCCGCTTGATAGTTCAGGCAGAGAAGGTCGCCTAAGAGCCAGGCGGTCTTAACCTAGAGGAAACTAGAGGATGTCCCTGACTCAGGGACATCCTCTTTGTGTGTAAGCAGACTCACCCTCAGCCCATCTGCGGGGAAGAGCGGAAACACTAGCGCAGAGAGCACTCAATGGGCTTCAGACAGCAGTATGGATCAGCCGTCGCTGAGCGCAGGTTCTTTATAGATATTTCGTACTTCCTCTTGCGTTCTTCGGCAGGCGGAAGAGGGCTCTTGGCCTCAACTTCTGTGGAAGCCATCGCCGCGCTGCCCGTCTCGCGGAACGGGCAGCGCGGCGCTCCAGCCGAGCTACGCTCCTGTCGGTCTCTAACCTGGTTAGAACCTTATGCACGAAACTCGGGCGTAGAGAGTCGCGAGCCTTGATCGGCACCATAACCTCTACAGCCGCACTCATACTATTGGGCGGTGGGAATCATCCTTTTGGAGGATGCGGGGTCAGGCACGGGGTGCGACACTTCATTCAGTATTGTTAAGCCCCAAGTAGGAGGAAAGAATGAAGAAGGTAATGATGTTGGCGGCGCTTCTGGCGATGTTGGTTGTGGCGGCCGTACCGGCTTTGGCGCAGGTTGGCCAGGACTTCGAGCAGGAGACCGAGAGCGGCGACGTGGAGCAGTCGTTCACGATCACCAGCGAGGGTAGCAACGGCAACCAGTGTGTCAACGCTAATGGCACCGTGAACACCGGCAACCTGCAGACTCAGAGCGGCTCCATCCAGTACGCCTCGGACGTCGAGGAGTTCGAGCAGGATGAGATCGGCTCCGACCTCTCGGTCAATGGTTCCTCTGAGGTTACGTGTGACCAGCAGGTCAACCAGGCCGCTGCCGCCGGCTAAGGACGATGCTCTACGGTTAAACCGTAGCTTGCACTCAGGCGGGTCCCTTCGGGGGTCCGCCTTTCCTTTTGTAGAAAGCACTCATTGTAAGGGGAGGGAAGAAGTTGAAGAGGTTGGTGCTGTTGATGTCCGTGCTGGCGATGATGCTGGCGGTTGCCGCCCCCGCGCTGGCGCAGACCGGACCGGAAGTGGTTCCGAGTTCCGGTGGCGGAGACGGCGCTACCTTACTGACGCTCGGGTTCGGCGTCGCGCTCATAGCTTGCGGGCTCCTCGTCCGCCGCGTTTTCGGGAAGTTCTGAGGGGGATTCCCGGAGAGCGGAGCGATCAGGGCCGGGACTTCCTCAACGGAAGTCCCGGTCTTTCTCTTAGCGGCAGGAGGTGTCTACCTCGGTTCGTAGACGTCTTGGAGGATCGGCTCTATGCCCTCGTCGCCGACGCCGGAGCTGTACTGGATATATTTGGCGCGCTGGAGGTAGGCGAGAGCCGTCTTCACGCGGCCATCCAGGGCGGGGATCTCAGCCTCTATCTCCGCTAGCTTTGCGGCGTCGAGGACAACGTCCTCTTCATCATTGTCTTGCCATTCCTCCCACAGCCCGCGCCACAGGGCGTCGAGCTCGGGGGAGAGGGGTTCGCGCTCCATCTCAGGTAGCCTCCGTCCGGTGGTGGTGCTTGCGTAGCTCGAAGACGACGTGCGGCATCTCCGGCACTAGTAGCTTCTCCATCGCGAGACGCACCGCGTTGGTCGAGCCGGGCAGGCAGGCGAGGAACTTCGCGCCCGCTGCTGTCGTGGTGGAGCCCGCGACCGCGCGGCTGAGCATGGCTGCCGCGCCTATCTCCTCGTATGAGAGCATCCGGAAGAGCTCGCCGAAGCCGTCGAGCTTCTTGTGTATGAGGCGGTTCATGACTTCGTAGGTGGTGTCCCTGGCCGAGATGCCGGTCCCGCCGGTCGTAATGATCGCATCCACGTCCGCGTCGGCGAGGAACGCCGTGAGTACCTCTTCTATCGCCCGCGCTTCGTCGCGCACTATCTCCCGGAGGTAGACCTCGTGGCCGGCCTCACGCAGTAGCTCGACGATGATGTTGCCGCCGGTGTCTGTCTCGGGGGTGCGGGTGTCGCTTATGGTAAGGACAGCGGACCGGACTTTCTCCGGCGCGGCCTCCCGGTGCTTCTCGGCGCTCTCGCTCACAGGGCTCCCCTTCCGACCAGGAATGGGTTGCTAATACGCTCCAGGCCGATAGTAGTCTCGGGACCGTGGCCGGAGAGGACGCGCGTCTCGTCCGGGAGGGGCAGGAGTCTGCCGATGATGCTCTGCATGAGGACCTGCATGCTCCCGCCGGGCAGATCCACCCTGCCCACGCTCCCCGCGAAGAGGGCGTCGCCGGAGAAGACTATCCCCTCATCTTCGGCGTGGAAGGCAAGATGTCCGGGTGCGTGTCCCGGAGTGTAAAGGGAGCGAAGCCGCAAGGGGCCGACCTCCACCACTTCGTCGTCGGCGATGTATCCGTCTACCGCCGGTACCTTGCCGAACTTCATGCCCATCATTAGAGCTTGCTGCGGCGCCATCTTGAGCATCGCCTCGGCTTCCTCGTGCATAAGTACCGGACAGAGGTACTCTTCGGCTAGAGGAGCAACGGCGCGGACGTGGTCCACGTGGGCGTGGGTGACAAGGATGCTGCCTATCGCGAGCCCGAGCCGCTCCACGGTGAGCGCGATGCGAGCGGCCTCGTCACCGGGGTCTATGAGCGCGCCTATCTTAGACTCCTCGTCCCCGATCACGTAACAGTTCTCTTGAAACGGGCCGACGGTTACCATCTCGACGATCATCTAAGACTCCTTCCCGGACTGTTCTCTAACCCGGCCTCGCAGGAACTCGACGAGCAGGCGAGCGGGCGCCCCCGAGGCCCCTTTCGGGGTGTAGGCGTTCATCTGCTTGCCGTAGTAGGCGACGCCGGCGATGTCCAGATGAGCCCACGGATAATCCACGAACTCTTTTAGAAAGGCCCCGGCGGTCAGGGCGCCGCCGTACCGGCCACCTGAGTTCCTGAGGTCGGCGGTGTTGCCTTTTATCTGCTCGGTGTACTCCTTGAAGAGCGGGAGATGCCAGGCCCGCTCACCGGAGGCCTCGCCAGCGGTTTGGACCTCCGCTATGAGTGCTTCGTCGTTGCCCATGAGGCCGGAGGCGTGGTCGCCCAGGGCGACGTGACAGGCACCGGTGAGGGTGGCGCAGTCAATGACGGCGGCGGGCTCGTAGCGTTTGGCGTAGGAGAGGGCGTCGGCCAGGATCAGGCGCCCCTCGGCGTCGGTCGTGACAATCTCCACGGTTTTGCCGGAGTGCAGCTTGAGTACGTCCCCGGGCTTGAAGGCGTCGCCGCCGGGCAAATTCTCAGTGGCGGGGATGAGCGCGACGACGTTTACCGCGAGATCCAGGGCGCCAACGGCCTGCATCGTCCCCAAAACCGCCGCGCCCCCACTCATGTCGAACTTCATGTCCTCCATGCCGCCCGAAGGCTTGATGGAGATGCCGCCGGAATCAAAGGTTACGGCCTTGCCAACGAGGACTACGGGGGGAACTCCGTCACCGCCCTTGCGATGCTCCAGCACGATGAACCGCGGCTCGTTCGAGGAGGACCGTCCAACAGTAGCCAACCCGGCCATGTCTTCGGCCTCTATACCGGCCCGGTCGAGTACGTGCACCTGCATACCGTATCGCTCGGCTATCTTCTGCGCTTTCTCGGCCAGGTATTCCGGGGTCGCTTCGTTGGAGGGCTCGTTGGCGAGGTCCCGGGCGAGGATGGCAGCGGCAGCGAGTTGCGCTCCGGTCTCGGCAGCTTCGGAGATGTCTTGTTCGTCTTCATGGATCAGGGTGAAGGTCGTAAGCTTGGGCCTCTCCGCGCTCGTCTTATGGCGGTCGAAGCGGTACAGACCTAGAGCGGCGCCCTCGGCGGCGGCTTCGGCGGCGGCGATACGGGCCGCCGAGCCTTCAGAGACGGGCAGGACGAAGGCCGCGTCGTCGAGTTTCAGGGAGCGGGCGCGTTTGGCGGCGGTAGCGGCGGCTCGCCGGAGGCTGTCCAGGGTGAAAGAGGACTGTTCGCCGAGGCCGACGAGCAGGAGCCGGGGAGATGCTATGCCGTCCGGGCCGTAGATCAGGGTCGTCTCGCCCTGCTTGCCGGAGAAGTCGCCCTCTGAGAGGACGTTCGCGGCCTCACCGAGCCACGCCGGGAGCTCCTCGCCCTTGTAGAGGCCGACCGCCAGTAGCCCCGAAGATACCTCCGCTAGCGCGCCGCCAGCAGCATTGATCCGAACCAAGCCCACTCCCTCCTCTGCCTTCTCCAAATAGCTCTAGACCGCTCAGATTATAGGGCAAAGGCTCGCGCTCTCCGCGCCCGGTCCACGTGCGTGGTCCTGGCGGCTTATTTCGGCCCCGGATGGCTTACACTCGTTGATCGATGAAGCTCTCCGTAGTGATACCCACGCTAAACGAGGCCGCTAATATCGGCGCCCTGCTCGAATACCTCCTATCCACGCCGGGCGTCTCGGAGATCGTGGTTGCCGACGGCGGCTCGTCAGACAGGACCGTGAAACTTGTCCGGTCACCTGTAAGGCTGGTGCGAAGCGAGCCGGGCCGCGGTATGCAACTCCGGGCGGGGGCGCGGAGAGCGACTGGTGATGTCTTGCTCTTCCTTCACGCCGACGTTCTGCCGCCGCGGGACGTGGCCTCGCAGATAGCCGAGGCTGTAAAGGTGGGATATGTGGGCGGCAACTTCCGTCTGCGTTACCCGGGAGGCGGGGCCTTGGGACGCTGGCTGGAGACCCTGGCACCCGTGTATCGCGCTCTAGGCCGTTACTATGGGGACTCCGGGCTCTTCGTGCGGCGGGATGTGTACGAGGCTTGCGGAGGGTTCCCCTGGGTCCCGATCATGGAAGACATAATCTTTGTCCGGCGGATGGAGAGGATGGGGCCCACCGCCTACCTGCCGGGTCCGATGCTCAGCGCCACTCGCCGCTGGAAGGGACGGCCCATACGCACCCTCCTGCTCTGGGCCTGCATGCAGACCGCCTTCGCCCTCGGCGCCAGCCCCTGGCAACTCGCGCGATTCTACAAGGCTCACAACCCCGCACGGATCTCAGAGAACAAATGCAACGGCGTACTATGATCTGCTCCCCGATCATATTTCGAGGAGTTTGCGGACGTGAAAAGGGCGCGAACCGAAATCCGCGCCCCAAAGGTAGTAGTTGATGGTTGAAAGCTACAGAATCGGCAGGAACTTCTTCAGCTCGTAGGGGGTGACCTGTACCCGGTACTCTTCGAACTCGGCGCGCTTTAGCTCCAGGAGCCTGCTGTAGGCGTGTTCGCCGAGGGCCTTTTGCAGCAGCTCGGAGTCCTCGGCTTCTTTTATAGCCTCGCCGAGGTCGGCGGGGAGACCCTGGATGCCGAGCTTCTGCAACTCCTCTTTGGAGAGGTCGTAGAGGTTGCGCTCCATGGGCTCGGGCAGCTCGTAACCTTTCTCTATACCTTCGAGGCCCGCGTGCAGGAGCGCTGCGAAGCACAGGTATATGTTCGCCGCCGGATCCGGGCAGCGCAGTTCCATGCGCGTCGCCTTCTCCTGGCCCGGATGGAAGCCCGGCACCCGTACCAGAGCGGAGCGGTTCTTGCGGCTCCACGCGATGTACACCGGGGCTTCAAAGCCGGGTACGAGGCGCTTGTATGAGTTCACGTACTGGGCGAAGATTATGCTGAGTTCGCGGGCGTGCCGGAGCTGACCGGCGATGAATGCCTGTGCCTCCGCGGAGAGGAAGTACTCGTTGTCGGCGTCGAAGAAGGCGTTCTTGTCGCCTGTGAAGAGGCTCTGGTGGGTGTGCATGCCACTGCCGTTCTCGTTCGCGAGCGGCTTGGGCATGAAGGTGGCGTAGACCCCGTGGCGGGTGGCGACCTCTTTGACGACCGTCTTGTAGGTCTGGACCTTGTCGGCCATCACCAGAGCTTCGTCGAACCTCAGGTCGATCTCGTGCTGGCTGGGGGCGACCTCGTGGTGCGAGACCTCGACTCTGATGCCGAGCTCCTGCAGCGCGAAGATCGTCTCACGCCTCAAGGACGTCGCCGCGTCCAGCGTAGTGAGGTCGAAGTAGCCGCCCTCGTCGAGCACTTCCGTGCTGTGCGAGTCCTTGAAGTAGAAGTACTCCAGCTCCGGGCCGACGTTGAACTTGTCGAAGCCCATCTCCTTTGCCCGCTCCAGCGCCCTCTTGAGGATGTAGCGTGGGTCGCCGACGTACGGGTCGCCGTCCGGCGTCTGCACGTCGCAAATCATACGGGCCGTGCGGCTCTCCTGCGGGCTCCACGGGATGATCTGGAACGTATCCCGGTCGGGCATGGCGATCATGTCCGACTCCTCGATGTCGTTGTAGCCCGTGATCGAAGACCCGTCGAAACCCATCCCGCCGTCTAGGGCGTCCTCTAGCTCACCGACCGTGATCGCGAAGCTCTTCAATCCCCCAAGGATATCCGTAAACCACAACCGGATGAACTGGACATTATTCTCCTGAGCCTGCTGCAGAATGTCCTGCTTGCTTGGCGTTGCCATACTCTCCTCCTGTCTAATAGTCTCGGCGTCGCGCCGGTTGGCACGATCAACCCTAACGAGGTTCTTAACACCAGCTATGATATGAATGCGTTAGCCTGTTGCATAGGGCCGCCTGTACAAGCCAGGCCCACTGGAAAAGCCGTATTTTTGGCCGCAAGTATAAAAAGGCGCCTGAAGTCAGGCTATACACGGTTTATTGAGTGGTACAGGTGAGCCACGGGGGTGGGCGGGGTAGAATCATCGGGCGGGGAGACCTGGTGCGTATCCGTACGTATGGGTCGAAGACCGCGGGTTAGTGAACCAGGAAGGCGAGGGGGGACAGAGATGGACGACAGGCCACAAGACAGGGCCGAGGAACGCCGGAGACGCGGTCCTTTGGGAGACGAAGCCGCCGAGGAGACGCGGCGTGTCCCGCAGAGTGGAGGTCCTGGCGGAGACCCTGGCGGGAGCCAGGGCGGTGAGGATACGGCGACGCGCAGGCTGTCGCCGGAAGAAGCCGAGCGGGAGGCCGCGGTACGTGAGGGTGCGACCCGCGAAAGCCCTTCGGGTGAGGCTACTTCTCCGCGGGGAGGACCACCGGAGGATGAGGGAAAGCGTGTGATCCGTCCGGCCAGGGCGCAGGGCGATGAGGATGATATGCCATACACTAGAGAGGAGCGTCTCAGAGACGTCTATGGCGGTGTGGACTGGCTTGCGAGCTTTATCGGGGCTGTCTTTGCCTTGCTGTGCGCGGGCTTATTGCTGCTTCTCTTCTCGGGCCTCGTGCTGGGGCCTCTGGGCTTCACCCTCGACCTGCGGGGCCGAGAGATAGATGCCGCTATCATCATCGGGCTTGTGGTTGTCGGGGCTACACTGCTCATCTCGTACTTCGTTGGCGGGTATATAACGGGCCGGCTCGTCCGCTTCGACGGCGGGCGTAATGGGGCGGCCACGGTTGGATGGAGCGTGTTGCTAACTATTATCTTCGGGTTCTTTGGCGCGGTGTTGCTCGGCAGCTTTCTCCCCGACTCTGTCTTCGGGGTCGTGCAGGGGTTCTTGCAGAACACCGTTATACCCACTGCCGGTGGTCTCTTCGAACTGGGGCTGGTGGGCGCCGGGATTGCCATCGGCGCTATCTTGCTGATGCTGCTGGGCGGGGCTCTAGGTGGGCGCCTTGGCAACCGCTACCACACCCGCATAGACGAGACGACCTGAAATATAGGAGAACATAGGAGGAGCCGGTGGAACGTGTCCGGATACTCTTGATACCGGAAGGCTCTGGGTACAAACTCTGTCCGCGGGCCAAAGGGTCCAAGACCATACGGTTACGAGAGCTAGAAAGGGTCGTGTAGAGTTCGACATATGGCGAGGCACGTACTCTTCGAGACTGGTATCAAACGTCTTGGTAGCAAGGAGAAGGGCTTATTCTACTGCTATCCGGACTCCGGCAAGCGTGTGCGCGAAGAGAAGGTTCTGAAGCGCATCGAGGACCTAAAGATACCGCCGGCTTACGAGGACGTTCACATAGCGCGCGGTCCTTCCGCCAAGGTGCAGGCCGTGGGCTACGACTCGGCGGGGCGGGTGCAGTACGTTTACCATCCCAGGTACCGCGACCGCAAAGAGCGGGAGAAGTTCGAGCGCATCCTACTCTTCGCCGACCGGCTCCCGGAGATGCGCCGCATCACCAGCGAGCACCTGAATCACGAGAAGCTAGACCGCGAGAAGGTACTCGCTTGCATGATTCGGCTTATGAACGCCGCGCATTTCCGCGTCGGCGAGGAACGCTACGCAAAGAAGAACAAGACTTACGGCATCGCTACTCTAAGGCGCAAACACCTCAAGATAGAGGGCGACACCATGATCTTCGAATACACCGGAAAGTGGGGGAAGTACCAGCGCCAGTGCGTTACCGACAAGCGGCTTAGGGAGATAGTCCAGAAGTGCGCCGCCCTACCCGGCTACGAAATCTTTAAATATTTCGATGAGGAGCGAGAGCTAAAGGACGTCAAGTCCCGCGATCTCAACGCCTACGTCAAGGAGGTTGTGGGCTCTCAGTTCACCGCCAAGGACTTCAGGACCTGGGCCGGGACGCTTGTGGCCGCCGTCAAGCTGGGCGAGCTCGGGGCGGCGGAGGAGCCCAAAGTAGCCGAGAAGAACGTGCTGGCCGCAGTGGACGCCGTGGCAGCCAGGCTCGGTAACACGCGTGCCATCGCCCGCGCCTCCTACGTCAGCCCGCGTCTCATAGATCACTACATGGAGGGTTCGGTGGTAGCCTACTATGGCGAGCGAATAGAGGAGCTTATCGTTGCCGAGCAGGGTGACCTGACCGAGGGCGAGAAGGCCCTCCTGGAGCTCCTGAAGAAGAAGCTCCGCCGCGAGCTCGAAAAGGAAAGAGCCGCATAGCACGCCTGCACCGCACGTAAAAGAGAACCGATCACCTGGAGGCATCCTGATGAACAAGACCCTCATCCTAAAGCTACTGAAGAACGCTCGGGTGCGTCGCTTCGCCCTGGGCCTCCTCAAGAACCCGCGCGTCCGGCGCGCTATCTTCAAGCAAGTAACCCGCCGCCTCGGACGCAGATAGGGCGTTGGGGCGAGGCCCGGAAGAGAATCGGGGCTGTCTCTCGCGGTGAGGCTGGGGTGTTACCCGTCAAGCAGCAGCCGCTCGAGATCCTCGCTTGTTAGCATGAGCGACCATTCGTGTGGTTGCAGCGGCAGGTGCTGGACGCCGACTACCTCGAGGGTCCCGCCGGGGGCTATACGAGCTTCGAGCACCGAACCCTTCGGGTAAGGGCTACCGCTAAAATCGCGGACGGTAGTTGTGAGCTTTACTTTCATGGATAGTCTTGCGCATCCTTTCCGATTTGGGGGCATTTCTGGGTGCTGGGTCTTGTTACCCCTGGTTCTCATCCTGTATTGGCGCGTCGGACGGTCCTAAAGAGTCGGACCTGTGCTCGAAAGCTCCGTAGCGATGGGGACCGGGGAGTACACGCTCCGACAACTCCCAATACTCAAGGGGTAGCTCTTCGCGCACAGCTTCTAGTTCCTCTTCCGGTATCGCGTCGCCGAGTACGTCCCCGACGTGCCGGGCGTACCGGGTAGCCATCTCGGGCGCGATGCCGGCCTTCTGCGCGAAACGCTCGTGGAACTCACACACCGTGAACTCCTCGCCCTCGCCGTCTCCCTGGCAGCAAGATTACCTGGACTCTCACCAGAGAGACGTTCGCGCAGGGTCTCCAGGTACGCTCCCGCGACCAGGCCCGCTTCTTCGTGGGCAGTGGGACCTGCCTTCCTCCGAATTTCGTCCACCAACTCCTCGTAGGTCACGCTGGTCCTTTCCCTTTGGTGCTCACCCTCCAACGGGTATAGGCTGACGAAGCGTCGCCAGTAGCCTTATAGCCGCGCCGGAGCTCAGGGCCTCCCTTGCCCTCTCCACGCATCCCGCAAGAGATGTAACGTCATCCTCGGTAGCGGTCCACAGCCTGAGGGCGGCGTTGTACAGGATCAAGTCCCCAACCGGACCGGCCTCTCCTTCGAGGGCGGCGAGAGAGCGGTTAGTCTCGTCTTCCGGACTTTTCCAGGGTATGTCCGCCCTCGTAGCCCGGGATAGGCCCACGGATTCCGGCGAGACGCGGAACTCCTCGGTCTCCCCGTTGCGCATCCGGACGAGCGACGAGTTGCCGTCCAGCGAGGCCTCATCCGACCCTTCTATGGCCCCGTAGACGAGGGCGTGCTCGATCCCGAGGTTCATAAGCGCCTCCGGGATGCTCTCGAGGAACGGGCGATGGGTAACGCCGATCATCATGCGCGAACCCGGCACGGGGGAGACGATCTTCTCGACCACGTTCAGCGCGGTGCGGCGCATTATCTCCCAGCGGAGGTCCAGTAAGGCATGGAGTTCGGGCAGGTAGTGCTCCGCTCTCGTGGCCGAGAAGCCGTGCTCCGCTAGAGACAGCTCGGCCTCCATGGCGGTGTGCAGCGAGGATTTGCTGGCGCCATAGGCGCCTACGGGGGTTTCTTTATCCCTCAAGCATACAAGTACTCCATAGGCGCGACCGGCGGTCCGCAGACGGCGCTCATCGCCTTCGTCGCCTTCTACGCGACCTGCATCGCCGTAACCTGGTACTTCTACTACCGCAAGAACGCCGAGATCCCCTGTTGAAAGGAGGCCCACTAATGGCTTACACGACCGTGCTATTGCAAACGATCACCGAGATACAAGGCGAGGGCCTAAACTCACCAACCCCGCTGAACCTTTACTACACTGTGCCTCAAGGCTGCACCGCCGGGGTGCAGTATGTGCGGGCGGGCAGTACCGTGGGGGGCATGCTCAACATTACCTTGCTACAGAATGGCAAGGTGATGCGCTACATACCCGTCGCGGCTGGTAGTGCAACACACGTACCGCTCGCCATCGTAGATGAGCTACAGCCGGGGACGGAGGTCTCGGTCGCCGTCGCGGCAGAAGGATCCGGAACCCTGATTCTGGACATCGGCGTCCTCGAAGTGAATACCTCGTAACTACAGGCCAGTACCCTGGCGGCTACTTAGTAACCTTCGACGGAGGCGCGTGTCCGCTCTGCTATATCGCGGGCGACCTCGACGGTCGAGTTCGTCTCGCGCCACACCTCTAGCTGGCGGTCGGCCCCCGTCGGCTCGTCCAGGATACGCGTTACCTGCGAGAGGTCCCACTCCGTTCGTGATTCCAGGTCCTCCAGCCAGGTTTCGAGGACTTTGCGGGCTGGGATGCTCTCGTGCGAGTCGTGATCCACGAAGTCGCGTTTTAGACCGTAGCGCTGGGCGCTCCACTTGTTCTCTTCGATCTCGCGTGATGGGCGGATCGGCTTCTTCTCGCCCGACTCGTACTCTTCAGATAGGACTCCGCAGAGGGCGGCGGTCAGGGCCAGGAGGGCGCCGGTGCGCCAGGGTTCGGTTTGCGCGTCGCAGGCACGAAGCTCGACGGTGCCGATTTGGGGCGCGGGGCGGACGTCCCACCAGATCTCCCCGAGCTTGTGGATGGCGCCGGACCTCACCGCGTAGTCTACGTAGCCCGCGTACTCGTCCCAGGAGTTCAGGGGGTCGGGCATCCCGGCGCGGTGGATGGAACGTGAGAAGATCAAAATACGAGAGGACTGCATGTCCGTGATCTCACCCTGCCAGAATGGCGAGTTGACAGAGAGCGCGAGCATGTGCGGCACGTACTCTCGCAGACGGTTGTACAGATATATAGCCTTCTCCCGCCCGCGCACGGCGTAGTGAGTATGCAGCGCGAAGGTGTTGTTGCGCTTGATGAGCCAGCCGAGCTTGTCTTCCAGGCGCTTGTAGTGAGGCTGGTCGATGATCTCCTGCTCGCGCCAGTCCCCGACCGGATGAGTCCCGCTCGTCCCGAGCACCCGCCCGAGCCGCTCCACCTCCCCAAAGAGATACCTACGCCTCGATACCAGGTCGTCGAGCACGCTGGCGGGCTCCGCGTGGACGCCGGCGTTTGATTCGATCTCGCAGTCTATAAGCTCCCCGGTGTAGTGTCCTTTGGGGGCGTCCGCGAGTATTTTCTGGGCTCCATTGGCGAGCTTCAACGATTGCGGGTCGGCAAGCCAGAGCTCCTCTTCGGCACCGAGGGTCCCCTCCGGGGCATCCGTCTCGAAGGCGTTCTCGGGGATCAGGGCCGGCATCTCCCGGGCGCTGGTCGAGGATTCCCGCTCGTCCCGGTCATGCTGCTCTCTTGTGGCGTCCAGGGTTACTCACCAGCTTTCGGGTAGTGCTTTTGCCGATATCGCAGGTGCCAATTCTACCCGCACCCAGCGGGGCGACAAGCTGCCCGCTCCGCAACGCCTGGCGGAAGGGTTAGAATGCTTGCTGTCATGCAGGAGCGAGGAGGAGGTACGTGGATGGCCGCGGAAGTCGGAGACAAGGCGCCGGAGTTCGAGTTGCCGGGCGATAGCTGGGAGGAGAAGATCTCGCTGGAGAAAGCGAGAAATGAGGGGCCGGTCGTTTTGTTCTTCTATCCCGGCGACTGGTCGAGCGTATGCACGGACCAGATGGGGCAGCTACAGCAGGAGATAGGGCGCTTTCAGGAGAAGGGTGCTTCGGTCCTTGGCATCAGCGTCGACTCACCCTGGTCGCACAAGGCGTGGGCCGAGGAGAGAGGCATCGGCTTCCCACTGCTCTCGGACTTCCAGCGCGAGGTTATCGAGGAGTACGGCGTCAAGCACGAGGCCGGATTCCCCCAGCGGGCCTACTTCGTTATAGACAAAGAGGGTATCGTGCGGGCAAAGAAGATCGAGGACTCCCCCGGTGACCAGCCAGAGGTAGAGGACGTCCTCGACGACCTCGAAAAGGCGCTCCGGTAACGCGCTCCACGGCATGACGGAGGCTACACCAGGAGCGCCCCACCGCCCGCCCGCCTCTTCCGCCGAGGTAGCCGTGGCGGCATCGAGCGCTCTCTTCCTCGGCTACAGCGCCCCGATGCCGGGGAACGACTCGCGTTACTTCGACGTCACCGTGGCTCACGAGACGCGCCTGCTCGGTGTTCCGGCCCTCGCCTCCGCCGCCGCGACGGCCGCCGAGAACACCGCTGGCGAAACGGTCCTCGAAGCGGTCTTGGGCTCGCGCTCCATCGCTGGGTTCGCGGACTTTCGGGTGGCGGGGTATCTTGCGCCGCTGGCGCGCGCTGCGCTCCTCGGTGAGCGGTTGGGGAGGGTCCTGGCGCGGCTTACGCATGCAGACGCACGCTCCTTCGCCCGGGCTCTGGAGGCGGCTGGTCCGGATCACGTCAGAGGTGCGTTGTATGGGGCGATCAACGTTGCCCTTGGGGCGGGGCGGGACGCTACGCTGCGGGACGCGATGCGCTTCGCGGCCACTGGAACGCCCGGGGAGCCGATGGCCCGCGAGTACGCCCACAACTTCGAGGTCACCCGGGAGCTTGCCCTCCCGTCGCTCGTGGGAGCCCTCGCCCGCGCCGAGGCGGCCCGGCCCGCCCTCGTGCAGGCATACCTGGAGGTCCTGGCCGAGGCGCCGGACGCGGATGTAACCAGCAGGGCCGGCCGTAAGGAGGCGGAGGAGGTCTCACGCATGGCGCATGGGGTCCTCAAGTCCGGTGGCGCGTACTCACGGCGGGGTGTGCAGGCGGTGACCAACCTGGATGGGTTGCTGCGCTCTGATACCAGGCTCAAGCCCTCGGCCACCGAAGCGCCGATCATCGCCGCGGCCTTTCTGCTCGCCCTGGAGCACGGATCCGGATACCTGAACGGCCGCGTCCGTCCCGCGCCACACAAGTAAAGGTGAACGGCGACCTCGTTCGGAGCCGAGTTCCGTTCGTGAACCCTTTCCATCGGCGTTACTCGTTCCCGGGATAGAATCAGCCGTGGAGCGTCTTTTCTGGAGGAGGTACTGAGCAGGTGAAAGCTTTAGTTATCGTAGGACATGGATCACACCTGAACGAGGACTCCAGTTTGCCCGTTTACGAGCACGCGGCGCGCATAAGGGAACGTTTCGGCGGTGAGTACGATGAGGTTGTCGAGTGTTTCTGGAAAGAGGAGCCCGCGATGCGCCACGTCCTCGATACCGTGGAGGCGGAGGATGTTTGCGTGGTGCCCGCGTTTATCTCCGAAGGGTATTTCACCCAGCAGGTCATTCCGCGTGAGCTCGGGCTCGCCGGTCCTGTAACCTATAAGGATGGCAAGGCCATCCGGTATGCGGGGCCTCTGGGGACGTTCGAGGGGATGGCTGACGTGATCCTCGAACGTGCGGATGACCTCTTGAGAGACAAGGAGGTCAAGCCGGGCCGCCGGGCGCTCGTCCTGCTCGGCCATGGAACGGACTTGAACAAGAGTTCCGGCGGCGTGATCTACATGAACGCCGAACGCATCAAGGAGCGCGGGCTCTACGACCTCGTCGAGGTCGGATTTCTGGACCAGGACCCGCAGATAGCGGAGGTCGTGGAGAGCGTCGAGGCGGAGAACGTCGTCCTGATCCCCGTGTTCATCGCCGAGGGCTGGCATACTCGCGAGACTATCCCCGAAGACCTGGGTCTCACCGGCGAGGTAACGAGATTAGCCAACAAGACCATCTTCTACGGTGCGCCCGTCGGCACTCACCCCTCAATGGCCGCCCTGATCGCCGCCCGCGCTCGTGAAACGGAACAGGAAATTGATACGGAGACACAAGTTGCCCGAAGCACCCGCTAAGCCCTCCGGCTTGCCGGACACCCCACCCAACGTGGCCGCCGCCTCGCGGGAGGCGTTCGCGGCTTGGGTAGATGAGGAGCCCCAAGGTCGTGCCTTCGGCCAGGTCCTCGTCCGACCTGTCCCGCTCGCCGGTTACCATCTCTGCCATATAGACGACGCGGGTTCCGTCGACCTGGAGATTCACGACGATCCGCGCGCGGCGCGAGAGATCGCCAAGCTTACCGGCGAGGGCGAGTACCGGCCACTAAAGAGCTCCCCGAACCTTCGGCGAGGATGGGCGCTGCGGTTAAACGGCGTGCCCGGGCTCGCGGTGGCGATGAACTACCTGTACCCGGCGGGCATTATTCACTGGTACCTCCACCGTGAGGGCAGGCTGGAGATCACTGACTACCGTGAGAACGCAGCGCGTCAGAGCGGTATCTATAAGCGCATCCAGCGCCTCTCGGATGAAGGCGTGCAGGACGCCGCGAGGGCATGTTGCGAGGATGCCGTCTGCCTCAAAAAGACGCTGTGGAACGTGGACTCCGGGACGCCGCTGGAGATGGACCGGGGCAATGGTCACATACCCTGTCCCGAACCGTGCAGCATCTTCGTCTCCTTCGCCCGGCGCGTCAGGCTCTTCGAACGGGAGAAGAAGCGCGACCTCGACGCCGCCGGTCTCTCCCCAAGCGAGAAAGAAGACCTCGTCGCCCTCGTGGAGACCGCCGCAAGCGGGGCCGGGAAGCTCGATTTCGCCCGCGAGGCGGAGTTCGAGAAGCCACTGAACGAGCGACGGCTTCGCTATCGCAGGCTAACTCTGATCCCGAAGCTACACCCGGCGCAAGCCGCCGACAACCCCAACGAGTAGCGTAGTTACCGACACGAACGTCGCCAACGACGCTCATCTCGTTCAACTGGTGCGCGGGGCTCTGGGCCGTGACGCCGCTACACGCGGGCTCTCGCGTCTTAACATCAGCTCCTGCAAGTCCGTCGTTACCCTGCACGGTTGTGTAGGAACACCACAGGAGCGACGCGCTTTCGAGAAGGTGGTGCGTAGGGTGCCGGGCGTCCGCGGCGTGGTGAATAAGATCCTGATCTTCTAGCCTTTCAGAGGTTTGCTTGGTTTCTTGTTTCCCGGTGACCGTTCCCGGGTATGATCCCGGGCTATTCTGTTAGGAGATAACCACGGAGGTTGTGTATGGCTAGCAAGAAGAAAGCACTAGGGGGCGTGGTGGGAGCCAAGGCAGCGACTAGGGCGGCGCGAGGAGCAGGAAAGGTGGCGCTCAAGGGTGGCAAGGCGCAGGCAAAGCTCGCCAAGCAGGCTGCGAGTTCCCGGGAGGCCGCTGGCCCGAAGTTCTTGAAGTATGGCTTCTTTGCCCTGGTAGGGTTCGTAGTGGGTGCGCTCGTCGCTCGTTCGGGCAAGGATGAGGGTGAGTCTTCCTCGTTTACCGGTTCTACCGGGCAGCATACCCCGGACTTTGGCAGCCCCGCTGGGCAGCGCGGCGAGACCTGGGGCTCAGGCACGTCTCTGAGCGGTACGACGGGCGCTGCTTCCGGGGGAGGACAGGACACGCAGCCCGAGAGTGGAGTGGCCACGCCGCCGCTGCAGCGGCCGGAGGACACGAACCGCACCGGGTCGGAGCGGGACTACTCGGATCCCTCATCCGGTCCTCTTATCGGGCGGACGCACAGGGGGATCATTGGTGACGTCCCCGTGCAGGAGGAAGAGGTCGAGAACCGCATCCGGACTAATGTTGGTGAGGACTCGCGTACCAGCGACCTGCCAAGGCTCAACGTCGAGGTGAACGACGGGATAGCGGAGATCCGGGGCCTCGCACACACCGAGGAGGAGAAGCAGGCCGTGGAGGAGATAGCCTCCAACGTAGAGGGTGTCATCGAAGTCCGTAATCTCCTCACCGTCGATCCTGACGCTCCTGCGAGACGTGACCAGTCCGGTAGCGGAGAATCGGGAGGGACCGGCCCACTGTAGAGCCCGAACCGAGAGCGATTGCTGCGCAGAAACGCCCCCGCCAGTTAAGGCGGGGGCGCTTCTCGTTTGCTTGGTTTACGTATCGATAGTAGTGGTTTGTAGCTCCGCTAGCTCCGGATCAGGTCGAGTAACTCGTCTCGTTTGGTCTGCATCGTTTCCCTATCCTCGGCTTCCACGTTCAAGCGGAGGAGGGGTTCGGTGTTCGAGGGCCGGAGGTTGAACCACCAGTCCCCGTAGTCCACGGTCAGGCCGTCGAGGTGGTCTACCGCGGGGTTGTCACGTTCGGCGTAGTACTCTTCGACGCGCTCGAGCACCTCTTGCTGGTCGTCGACTTCGGAGTTGATCTCACCGGAGCGGACGTACGGGTCTATGGGTTCGAGTAGCTTGGAGATAGGTTCTTCCTGGCGGCCCACCAACTCGGCGACGGTGAGCATGGCGATTATCCCGGAGTCGGCGAAGTAGTTGTCCCGGAAGTAGAAGTGACCTGAGTGCTCGCCACCGAAGGCGGCGTTATTCTTGCGCATCTGGGGCTTGATGATCGAGTGCCCGGCCTTCGTGCGGATCGGCCTGCCGCCCTCGTGCCGCACCAGCTGTGGTAGCGCTCTAGAACACACAGCACTGTATACGATGACAGCTCCAGGCTCCTTCTCCAGGACGTTCTTGGTGACCAGCGTAGCGAGGATGTCGCCGGAGATCGTCTCACCCTTCTCGGTGACGATAAAGCACCTGTCCGCGTCCCCGTCGAAGGCCACCCCGAAGTCCGCCCCCTCAGCGACGACGCGTTCCTGAATCTCAACCATGTTCTCGGGCTCTATCGGGTTGGGCGGATGGTTGGGGAACGAGCCGTCGAGTTCGAAGTACATGGGGACGTACTCGAAGGGCAGACGCTCGAAGATCGGCGGGAGCATCTTGCCGGCCATGCCGTTGCCCGCGTCCACGACTATTTTCAAGGGTCTCAGCCCCTCGGTATCTATGAAGCTCAGGCAGTGTTCGGCATAGTCGACCGTTACGTCGCCCTCCTCGACGGAGCCCGAATACTCGCTCGGTTCGGGGAGTTTGCCGGAGGTGATGAGGTCGCGTATCTGGAAGATACCCTCATCGCCGGAGAGGGCGATAGCGTCCTCGCGGCAGAGCTTGAAGCCGTTGTAATCCTTGGGGTTGTGGGAGGCGGTGATCATGACCCCGCCCGGCTCCTCCAAGTGCCCGACCGCGAAGTAGAGGGCGTCGGTGGAGACGAGCCCGATATTCAAGACATCTGCGCCGGCCTCCGTTACGCCCTGGATAAACGCATCTTTCAGGGTTTCGCCCGAGAGGCGCATATCTCGCCCGACGACTACGCGGGACCCCGAGAGCCCGAGGTAGTGGACGTAGGCGCGCCCTACCTGCCGGGCTACTTCTTCGTTCAAGGCGTCCGGATAGCGGCCCCTGATATCGTAGGCCTTGAAGATTGACTCGTCGATCATCGCTCTCCCTCTACCTCCGGGTCGTCTCCCTCTACATATCTCAGATGCTGCCGGAGCCATAGGTCTCCGCGTGTTCGGTACAATAGCGGACTATGGTTGTTCCTGCAGAATCCGGACCCGCTCCGCCCGCCTCTTAAGCTGATGGGACCTCGTTTCGTAGGGCTTGCGGCTGCTTTCTATGCGGCGCTTCTCGTTGCAGCCGCCGTATTGGGCACTCTTACGAGCCGGAATGTCTTCGCGCTGGGAGACCGGCCGGTCTTCGACCTCTCCGTCGGCGTAGCCATCGCGTGCGGCACCGTGATCTCGGGCCTCGTTCTCTACTGGCTCTCGCCCGTCCTGCGCAAGATCTCCGGCGAACTCGCCCCGCACCTCGTGGACGGCGCGCGGAAGAGAGATCTCGTACTCGTCTCCGTCTTCTCGGGTATTGGGGAGGAAGTCTTCTTCAGGGGCGCGTTGCAGCCCTTGATTGGGCTCGTCGCCACCTCACTTCTCTTCGGCGCCGTTCACATCGGCCCCGACCGGCGCTACCTGGTATGGACGCTGTGGGCTGCCGGTGCGGGCTTTCTCTTCGGCGCTCTCTACCTCTGGACGGGTGGAATCCTCGCCCCGGTCACCGCCCATGTCCTGCATAACGCGGCGACGTTTCTACTCTGGAGAAGGTCCCGCCGTAAGGGCTTTACGGAAACTACGAAGAACGATGTCGTGGTAGGAGGGGAGGGGTGAGCGCGCTCCCGAATACGGCTACCAGGGGAGGGTACCGGCGCTGGCCGTTGTACGTACTGGTTGCGGTGACTCTGGTGGCGCTTGCCCTCATCGTGGAGGCTTTTTTGAGGGCGGAGACCTTCTCGCCGGGGGAAGAGGTCTCGCCTGGTGTGAGGGATGTGGTCGTGAGCGGGGAGAATAGCCTGTATCCACCACCGGACACGAATCATTTCCAGCAGCCGCCAGAGGCCATCTTCGTATACCTGAGCGTCGAGGACTTGCCGAGCGGGGAGGATATGGAGGCGCGGGTCGAGAGGGCGTGGTCGGAGTCTATATTCTCCCTCCTCTTCGGTCAAAGCATCGGGCTGGAGGCGGTCGACGAGCAGGAAGACCAGTTGAGCGCGGGTGGGACCGGGGCGACGGGGATCTTGAAGTTCGCGTTCCGGACCGACTCTGGCGAGCCGGTGCCGCCTGGCAACTATACCCTCGGTATCTCCAGCACTGGAGAAGACGCCGGGGCGGATGGTGTGGCGGTACGCAAGTCCTTTGTAGTCGAGGAGTAGACTGATTATCACCGCTGAAGCAGTGCCGGAGGTAGTAGTCGGCGCTTTTTTCGATACAATGAGTAGCGGTTGAAGAGGGATCTCCGAATAGCGCGTGGAGGGAATTTGTCGGGAGGGACGATTGCGCATAAAGGACGTAATCCTGGGTTTGATGAGCCTGGCTCTTATTGGAGCTGGGGCTACCCTGATCGTTACCTTCTTCGTAGGACCCGGTACGCGCGGGGAGTTACCCTCCGAGCAGGAGCAAGACTTCAACGTGCCCGTACTGGAGGGGGAGAATACGCAGGCCCCCGGAACGGTAAAGGGCCCCGAGGATACGACGCTCGCGCTCACCGTGCCGAAGTTGGAGATCTTTAACGCCTTGGTGCCCAGCACCACCGGCAACGACGAAGAAGCGTTGAGAGACTACGTCGGCATACACCTCGATGATACGGGGTTCCCCTGGGAGTCGGGGTCGAACGTATATATTGCCGGTCACCGGCTCGGCTATCCCGACACCGCGAGCTTCCTCGCCTTCTACGGCCTCGACAACCTGGAGAAGGGCGACGAGATCGTCCTGGTAGACGCGGACGGTGGGGTGTACACCTACGAGGTCTCCAAAAAGAGCGTCGTCAGCCCGACCGATCTCTCGGTGACCGAGCCGATCCAGGGCAAGGACGTGATCACCCTCCAGACGTGTACGCTGCCGGATTATTCTCAGCGCCTCGTCGTGCAGGCCGAGAAGGCAGCCTAGCCAACAATGAGAGCTATCGAGAGTATCTACGGGGAGGTGACTAGCCCGTGCTCAAGGAGCCGCACGTTGGGCGCGTAGAGCGCCCCGGCAAGAACAAGGACAGTAAAAAAAGAGAGTCGGAGCCCGCGATCACCCGCGGCAGGATGCAGGTGCGGGTCGTGGGGCTCGCGGTGCTTATCGGGGTCGTTTTCTTGATCCTCGCGAGCCGGTTGTGGTACCTGCAAGTCCTGACCGGCGAGGAGCAGAAGGCCGTCGCCGAGAATACCCAGACCCGCTCCGTCAAGATACCGGCACAGCGCGGTGTGATCTACGACCGCGATGGAGAGGTTCTGGCGAACAACTCGCCCGGCCTCAACGTCACTATCATCCCGAACGCCATCAGCCGCGACGACGTCGAGGAGTTGGCCGGTGTGCTGGAGGCCGACGAGGAGGCCGTCCTCGCGCAGTACGACGCCGCGCTGGTGTCGGGAAACCAGTACAGCCCGATGCTCGTCAAGGAGAACGCGAGCCGCGAGGACGTCATGTACGTCAGCGAGCGGACCGAGGAGTTCGACGGCCTGATGGTCAACGACGACTACATCCGCAACTACCCGAACGAAGACCTGGCCTCGCACGTCATGGGCTATACCGGGGCGATCACGGAGGCGGAGCTGGGAGGCGAGGCTTTCGAGGGGCTTGCGCAGGACGCCGTCGTCGGTAAGGGCGGGGTAGAGCTTGCATACGAGGAGATATTGCGCGGGAAGCCGGGCACAAAGGAATACAACGTGGATGCCCTGGGGAGAGAGGTGGCGGTGCGCCGGGCCGACGGGCGGCGCTACGACGGCGGGGCCGAGGAGATCCCCGAGTACGGGCAGCCGGCCAAGATCACCGACCCCGAGCCGGGCAAGGACCTAGCGCTGACTATAGACCTGGACCTGCAGCAGACGGTCGAGGACGAGCTGGACGCGGCGATACAGCGTGCCCAAGAGAACGGGAACGAGGGGACCGGTGGGGCGGCCGTCGTCATGGACCCGAGTACGGGTGCGATCCGGGCAATGGCCAGCCGTCCGAACTTCGACCCGCAGCTCTTCGTGGGCGGCGTCACGGGCGCGGAGGAGGTCCAGGAGTACGAGTTCCTCAACTCCGAGGAGGCCCACGCCCCGTTTACGAACCGTAACGTCTACGGAGGATATCCCGCCGCTTCGGCGTTCAAGCCGTTTACCGGCATGGCTGGCCTGGAGGAGGGAACTATCGGCCCCGGAACGACCGTCACGGACAATGGCGATTGCTGGCAACCGACCGGCTCGAACTGGGGCTGCCTGCAGAGTTGGCGCGAGAATAGCCCGAAGTACTGGGCGCTCGGACCACACGGCACCCAGAACTACGCTGAGGCGCTCATGGACTCGAACGACAAGTTCTTTTATCAGGTCGCCGACTGGATGTGGCAGGGTACGAGTGATGAGAACCTGCTGCCCAAGTACTTACAGCAGTTCGGCTTCGGTCAGAAGACGGGTATCGACCTGGTCGGTGAGTCCGAGGGTAGGGTTCCCACCCGCGAGTGGCAGGAGGAGGCCGGGGCTACTCCGGACGACAAGTTGTGGACCGTGGGACGCTGGGTCAACCTCTCCATCGGCCAGGGGGATTTGCTCTCCACACCCTTGCAGGTCGTCCGGGGTTACGCGGCGATACAGAATGGCGGCATCCTGGTGACGCCGCACCTCGGTGGTGAGATCCGGGAGCAGAACGCAGAGGAGGGTGAGGACCTCACCCCGGAGCCGTCAGGGACGCTGGGTGTCTCCGAGCAGTCGCTCCGGACCACGATCGACGGCCTCAGGATGGTCACCGGCAAGGGCGGAACAGCCGAGAAAATCTTCTCTGGCTCCAGCCTGCAGGTCGCGGCCA
This sequence comes from uncultured Rubrobacteraceae bacterium, assembly GCA_902806065.1. Classification (GTDB taxonomy): domain Bacteria; phylum Actinomycetota; class Rubrobacteria; order Rubrobacterales; family Rubrobacteraceae; genus Rubrobacter_F. Next base: position 103,595 of record CADCVE010000015.1, read on the forward strand.
AGTCAGGGACCGGCGAGGTGTGGGGGAAGGACTGGATCAACTGGCTCGTCGGTTGGGCTGAGAACCAGGAAGACCCCCTTGTAGTCCTCGTGATGGTCGAGGGCGGCGGCGCCTTCGAGCAGGGCAGCGAGGTCACTGCGGGTCCCGCCTTACGCAACATCCTGGAGTACCACCACGGTGTCAGTAGCTCCGACAGCAGCTCCACGAACAGCGTATCCGCCACCCCTCCCTCCGACAGCTCTTCCCCGGGTCGGTCCCCGAGTGGCGGGCAGACCAGGACGGTCCCCGTCGCGGACCGTCCGCAGCAGGGTTCGTCCGGAGGCCCGGCGAGCACGGCATTCGTCCCAGGCATGCCCTCCGGTTAGGTTAGAGAGCTAAGGAGTCCATCTTGTTGCACGCGCTGGCACTCACGCTCCCGAGTCCGTCTTCGCCGGAGATCTTCTCGGCGGGTCCTTTTACGTTGCGCTACTATGGGCTGTGCATCGCCCTCGGGATAGCAGTTGCCACCTGGCTTACCGCCCGCGAGCTGAAGCGCAAGGGATACGACTCCGTTCTGGCCCTCGACGCCCTGTTTTTCATAGTGCCCCCCGGCTTTGTAGGAGCGAGGCTCTATCACGTGCTGACCGACTACCAGCTGTACGCGAACGACCCGTTCCCCGGGGTATTCGAGGTGTGGAATGGGGGACTGGGGATCTACGGCGCCGTGATCGGTGGTTTTCTGGGCCTCCTGCTCTTCGCCCGAGTCCGCGGCATTAGTGCTCTAGCGTTCGCCGACGCCGCCGCCCCCGGGGTCGTGCTCGCGCAGGCCATAGGCCGCTGGGGGAACTACTTCAACCAGGAGCTCTTCGGTCGCCCCTCGGACCTCCCGTGGGCCCTGGAGATCTCCCCGCAGAACCGTCCACCAGGCTTCACGGACGTCCCCACCTTTCACCCGACTTTCCTCTACGAGTCAATCTGGAACGTCCTCGTCTGCCTCACCCTCCTCTTTGTCGCCCGACGCTTCGCAAACAGCCTAAAAAACGGCGACATCCTGTTGCTCTACGTGTGCCTCTACTCCGTCGGACGCTTCTTCGTCGAAACCCTCCGCATAGACCCGGCCTTCCTTATTGGCGACTTCCGCGGCAACCTCTTCGTCGCCTCCATCCTCGCCCTCACCTTCGCCCTCATCCTCTTCCTTCGCCACGCCGGTACCGGCCGCTCCCCCCGTAAACGCCCCGCAGGCGACTAGCCCCAACTCTTGACGTTTCTTCCCCGTGTTGTTACCGTAGAGCTAATTGAAAAACATTTTCGATTAGCGGGAGGCTTGTTCTGAGGCTAGGAGCGGCGATAGGGAAGATGAGGGGTGGCGGGTACAAGGCGACGCCGCAGCGGATGGCTGTATTAGGGGCGCTTGCCGAGGAGCAGCACCAGAGCCTGGAGGAGATCCGGGGTCGTTGCCTAGAGGTTGGGTTGGTCACGGTGTACCGCACCTTGAGCTTATTGGTTGAGCTAGGGATCGTACGCCGCCTCGACCTTGGCGATGGGGCGCGTTACGAGTTGGCGGAGGACCATCACCATCACATGATCTGCGAGTCCTGCGGCGACATCTCCGAGTTCGAAGAGTGCCCACTCGACCCCGAGCGCCTGCCTCCCGAAAACGCCGACTTCGAGGTTCGCTCTCACAGCCTGGAGGTATACGGCCGGTGCGGAGCGTGCAGGTAAAAATTTGGGTTGTGGTGAAAAATATTTTCAATTAGGAGGGGCTATATGGTACGAAGTTCGGTGAGAACGTCAACGTATACAGAGGGTGGCGAGGCAGCAGCGTGCCCAGGCCGCTCTCCAGGAAGCTCTGCAGGAGGAGTAAGGGTCTTTCACAACGGAGAGAAAGGTTTCCGATCGAAGGGCAGCGGACGTTGAGACAGATCGGGATATGCTCGGTTGCGGGACTTTTGGTTGCTTTCGTTGCTGGTTGCGGAGCCGGTGGAGCCGCGGGTGGCGGGGCCGAGGCTGGGGAAAAAATACAGGTTGCGGTTACTATCTCCGTGGTGCGGGATCTGGTGGAGCAGGTCGGCGGGGATCGGGCCGAAGTCTTTAGCATTGTGCCGGTAGGGGGATCTCCGGAGACTTTTCAGCCGAGTCCGCGGGACGCGGGCCGCATCTCCGAATCGCAGGTGGTCTTCGAGAACGGGCTGGGTCTGGATAGCTGGGTCGAGGACCTGATTTCCAGCGCGGGCAACGAAGAGCAGACGGTCGTGGAGCTTTCGGAGGGGCTCGAGCCGATAGAGGGTGGTGAGCACGAGGCAGAGCACGGTGCGCAGCACGAAGAGGAAGGCGAGCAAGCGCATGAGCACGCGGAGGGCAACCCCCACTTCTGGCTGGACGTCGCGAACGCGGAGTATTACGTGGAGCGCATCCGGGATACGTTGAGCGAGGTGGATCCCAACGGCGCGGAGGAGTACGAGGCGAACGCCAGGGAGTACCTGGCTGAGCTAGAGGAACTCGACGAGTATATAAAGGAGAGGGCCGGGAGCATACCGGAGGAGAGACGGAAGCTGGTAACGTTCCACGACGCCTTCCCGTACTTCGCCGAGGCTTATGGGTTCGAGTTGATCGGCGTGGTTCTGGAGAACCCGGAGGCGGAGCCCGGTAGCCGCGAGGTGGCGGAGGTGGTGCGGACGATCGAGGAGGAAGAAGTGCCGGTAGTTTTTACCGAGCCGCAGTTCAACGCCGGGTTGGCGGATACTATAGCCGGGGAGGCGGGTGTGGAGGTGCAAGAGTTGTATTCCGATACGCTAACCGAGGACGAGACAGCGGGCACGTACGAGGCGATGATGCGGACGAACATAGACCGGATCTCGGAGGCTTCGAGCTAAGGTGGAGAAGGCGATAGAGATCCGGAGCCTCAGCGTCGCTTACTCCCGGCGTCCGGCACTCGAGGACGTTACGCTCTCCGTTCCCAAGGGGGCTATGGTCGGAATCGTCGGGCCCAACGGCGGCGGGAAGAGCACTCTGGTCAAAGCCATGCTCGGGCTCGTGCCGAGACTACGAGGCGAGGTCGAGGTCCTCGGCCGCCCGGTAGACCGGCGGGCGCGGCGGTTGGTCGGCTACGTGCCCCAACGCGAGGATGTAGACTGGAACTTCCCGGTAAGCGCCTTCGACGTTGTAATGATGGGGCGGGTTCCCTCCATGAAGCTCCTCCGGCGGCCCGCGCACCGCGACAAGGAGCTGGCGTGGGAGGCTTTGAGGACCGTGGGGATGGAGAAGTTCGCAGATACGCGCATCGGGGAGTTCTCCGGTGGGCAGCAGCAGCGTATCTTCCTGGCGCGGGCTCTGGCCCAGGAGGCGGAGGTGCTGCTGTTAGACGAGCCGGTATCAGGAGTGGATGCTCCTTCCCAGCACGAGATATTCGATCTCCTGCGCGAGCTGCAGCGGACGGGCAAGACCGTGATCGTGACCACCCACGACCTCTCGTGCGTCGCCGAGCGCTTCGACCTGGCACTGCTCTTGAACAGGCGCATCGTCGCCTTCGGGCGCCCGGAGGAGGTATTCACGCCGGAGCTCTTGAACGAGACCTACCAGAGCCACCTCATGATCCTCAAGGTCGGGGACCGTACGGTCGCCATCGAGGACGGGAGGCAGGGTGGCTGACTTCCTGCTCGAACCGCTAGAGTTCGGCTTTATGCAGCGGGGTCTCCTGGCCTCGGTGCTCGTGTCGGTGATCTGCGGCATTCTCGGTAGCTTCGTCGTCTTGAAGGGGCTGGCATTTATCGGGGATGCTCTGGCCCATGCGAGCTTCGGCGGCGTTGCGCTCGCGTTCGTACTCGGGATAAACATATATCTGGGCGCTTTCGTCTTCGCTATCGCCACGGCCCTGGGCATCGGGGCAATAACCCAGCGGGGACGGGTGAGCTCCGATACGGCGATAGGCGTGCTCTTCTCCGGCACCTTCGCTTTGGGCATACTGATTATCAGCCGGGTGGACAGATACACTACGGACCTCTTTGGCTACCTTTTCGGCGACGTGCTCTCCATAACCGCTACCGATCTCTGGACCATTGCTATCCTGGGGCTCGTGGTGCTGGCGCTGGTGTTGGTCTTTTACCGGCAACTCTTGTTCGTTGCCTTTGATCCTACAGTCGCGGCGGCTTCTGGTATCGCGACGCGGAGGCTGGAGTATCTGCTGCTCGCCTTGCTAGGGGTTACCATCGTTACCGCCATACAGGCGGTCGGCATCGTTATGGTCGTGGCCCTGCTGGTGACACCATCAGCGACGGCGTATCTACTTACTCGCCGGTTTCATCACATGATCCTCGCGAGCGTCGCCGTCGGGGCGCTCTCGGCTCTCCTGGGGATCTACCTCTCCTACTACCTCGACGTGGCCTCCGGGGCCGCCATTATCCTCGTCGCCACCGCCCTCTTCTTCGCGACCCTCGCTGTTACCGGCCCCGTGCGCAAGCTCTCGAACGCGCCCTAGTATAAAGGGGGACTTGTGTATCGCGGCCCTGGTCAAGGAAACCCTACCGGTCCGACATCGCCTTGTGCTCGTCGCGGCAACTCTCGGCGATCCTTCGTGAGGCTTTGCGGTCCTTCTCGGAACTACCCTTGAGCCATGTGAATTTCACGTTAAAACTAATAGAATGTTCGCACTTTGTCGCTTGAGAGAGAAACGAGTTTAAAGAAAGCGTCGGGTTTCGCTGGGAGGTTCCTGGGCTACCGCGACTGGGTTTATCTGTTCGCTCTGCTGGTTCCGTTCGTCGTTTACAACCTCTTGCTGAGGGCCTCCCAGATTGCTTCGCAGAAGGGAGAGGCTGGGCTCTCTCTGGATCCTGGTCTGATGCGGTCCGCCGTGTTCTTCAGCCTGGGGTACGCGCTCCTTTGGATCGGGCTCTTCGCGGTGGCGAAAAGGGGGCCTTTGCGCTGGGCCGTGGTCGGGCTCTTCCACGCGACGACAGTCCTGGTGGTGATAGTGACTACCACTGCCCACCAGTACTTTCTGGAGAACGGCACCACGTTGAACTACGGCACCATCGCCGAGTGGCTCCCGAAGTTCCAAGAGATCATACCCATCCTAACTCGCGACATCCCGCCCCTGGCCTTGGTGCTGCTCGCGGTTGCCCTTCTCTATGCGATCCTGGGACCATGGGTCGTGACGAGTGCCGCCGGGTGGTGGAGAGGATGGCCGCGGAGATCCCAGGAGACGACGGCCGGAGTCCCCTTCTGGGGCTCCCTCGGGTTCTGGCTCCTGGCGCTCGGGTTTGGCGCGCTCTCGCTAATGGTTAGCTCCGATCCCGCCGCCGGTATCGGCAAGTCGTTTGCCAGGGACCCTTTCGTCAACGTGGTCCTGACCGGGGTTCAGGAGGCGACCGCCGAGTCGTATGTCCCGGGTGCCGCTGCGCCGTCGAGTTCGGTCGCGGATACCAGCCTCGCGCCGACCTCCGAGACCGAAAAGCGTAACGTCGTCCTGATCCACCTGGAGTCCACCCGCGCGCAGTCCGTAACGCCGTACAACAAGGATCTCGAGACGACGCCGTTCCTGGACGAGCTGGCCGGAAGCAGCCTCCTCGCAGAGCGGGCCTACACGACCGTCCCTCGCTCCTCTAAGGCGAGCGTCTCGGTCAACTGCGGGGTTGAGCCGCCACTTTACCCGGGACCGGAGTTCGAGCCGGGCGGCGTACCCGCCCGGTGCCTCGCTACTCTCTTGAAGGAGCAGGGTTACCAGACCGCCTTCTTCGCGTCCACATTGAACAATATGGACAACTTCGGGGACGTCGCGTCAGGCTTCGGATACGAGGAGATCTACCCGGCAGAGACCATGGACAGGGAAGGCTTCCAGGTGACGAACACCTTCGGCTACGAGGACGACATCATGCTGGAGCCGAGCGAGGAGTGGCTCAGGGGGCGCGGGAATGAGCCGTTCATGGTCGAGTACTTTACGGGCACGGGACACTACGGCTACGAGTGCTCGAACCTCCGCACCGGCTTCAGGGATTTCGCCGAGGACGAGGAGCTAAACCGCTACCTGAACTGCATGCCCTACCTGGACTCCTTCGTGGAGAACATCTTCGACCAGTACAAGAAGCTCGGGCTTTACGAGGATACGATCTTCGTCATCTTCGGCGACCATGGGGAGGGCTTCGGTGAGCACGGCCGCTACCTGCACGGCGACACTATCTACGAAGAAGGCATCAAGATACCGCTCCTTATCCACGACCCCGAGCGGTTTCAGGACGGCGAGAGGGTCGAGGGACTATCGAACCAGATCGACATCTTGCCGACCGTTCTGGATATGCTGGGCTACGAGGTGGAGGGCGGTGAGTACCCGGGCTTCTCGCTCCTGCGCCCCTTACCCGAAGACCGCACCCAATTCTCGAGCTGCATCACCGACCGCAAATGCATGGCGAGTATCAGGGGCGACGAGAAGTACATCTACCACTACGACGACCAGCCCGATGAGGTCTTTGATCTCTCCGAAGATCCCCTGGAGACGAACGACCTGGCAGATCAGTACACTTCCGGGGAGTTGGAGAGTCGGCGGCGCGAACTCCTGGAGTGGAGCTCCAGCGTGAACGACTTCTACAGCAAGTAACCGCCACTTCAGGCGAGCAACAGGTACCAAACGCCGAGCAGGACGACTTCGAGGCCGAAGGCTATGAGGACGGGGGTCGCGGCGGTGAGCTTCTTTTGGGCGTAGACCGAGGGGGCCATGAGGTAGCCGAAGACCAGGCCGCCGATGAGGCCCCCGATATGGGCGGTGTTGCTGACGTTTGGGATCGTGGCGCCGAGGAACAGGTTGAGGGCGGTCAGGATCAGGAGCTGGCGGATGATCGGGTTGCTCGTCGAGAAGGTGCCGCGCCTTATGGCGAACCCGAATACGCCGCCCAACAGTCCGAAGATTGCGCCCGACGCTCCTACGGCCTGGGCGTCAAAGGCCCCGAAGTAGAGGAACGCGAGGCCCCCGGCGATGCCACTGATCAGGTAGAGCGCGAGGAAGCGGCTCCGCCCGAAGGTGACCTCCGCGAAGGCCCCGAGGAAGTACAGCGAGAGCATGTTCAGCGCGAGGTGTATGAAGCTCGAGTGCATAAAGGCGCTCGTTAGCAGACGCCACGCCTCTCCGTGCGCGACGAGCGCGGGGTCAAGTGCCCCCAGGCTCAAGACCTGGCCCGGTTGTTGCACGAGCGCGACGTTCAACGGCACCCCGACGGCCGCACCCTGAGAGGCGACCAGCAGGTACACCAGGATGCAGGTGGCGATAAGGCTGAAAGTTACCGGGAGGCGTGAGAGAGCCAAGAGGTAAGGGAGACCGGCGCTGGCGCGCTAGCGGCGCTGTTGCTTGATCTCGCGGGCAGCGTCGCCGACCTGGACTTTGGTGATGTCCTCCAGGGGGCCGCCGAGTAGGCTTTCGAGGTCGGGGCCATCGCTGGGGCCGCCCCCGGTGGTACCGAAGCCCTGGATCTGGACGCCCTCGCCGAACATCTGCCCGAACATGCGCTGAAGGTTCTCCTGCATCTCGGCGAAGCCCGCTCCGCCGGTGGCCCCGAAGGGCGAGCTGGCCTCGGAGATGCGGGCGACGGCGAGCTTCTCCTTGACCTCGGTGACCTCCGCTTTCGCCTTTATGTCTTCGACGGTGCCCAGGGTCTCGCCGGTGTCCGGGTCCCAGACCTCCTCGCCTTCGGGAGCGAAGATCTCGAAAAGCATCCCATGGCGCACGCCGTGTGAGCGGCCCCGATTCAATACTATCTCCCCTTTACCGAGTATCTTCGCAACCTTGCCTTCGACGGACATAAGATCTTCTCCCTCTAATCGTTTCTATTCTAAAGAGATTATATCTCTCACAACGAAGCCGTCCCGTGCCCGGTAGAATCTCCCCTATGACCGAACCAGCGGCACGGCCAGGACTACGCACGAACAGGATAGGACGGCACCTGCCGACCTCCGGCGGCCTCGAAAAGACGCTGCGGATTGCGCGGGAGCAGGCGCTGGAGACGGTCCAGATCTTCGTCTCCAACCCCCAGGGCTGGGCCGTCCCCAAGCCCCGCTCGGACGCTAAAGCCTTCGCCGAAGGCGCGCGGGAGATGGGGCTCTCTCCCGTGGTCGTACACGCGAAGTACCTGATAAACCTCGCTTCGCCGGACCCGGACCACCGCGAACGCTCCGCCGTGGCACTCGCGGCGGAACTCGTCGCGGCGGCCTCTCTGGGTGCCACCCTCGTCGTAGTCCACTCGGGTAGTCACGGAGGAGACGGCGAGAAGAGAGGGATGGAGCGCCTAGTAAAGGGCATTGGCCGGGCGAAGGAGCTAGCGGCGGCTGAGGCCGAATCGGACGGGGTGAAGCCGGCGGAACTGCTGGTAGAGAACTCGGTTGGGGCCGGTACTCAGCTCTGCTCCACGTTCGATACTCTAGCCGGGGTTGTGGAGGAGGCCGGGGTGCGGGTGTGTGTTGACACGGCGCATACGTACGTCGCGGGGTATGATCTCTCCACGCCGGAGGGAGCGCGGGATGTCGCGGCGAAGCTTCGGGCGGCGCTTGGAGACCGGATTGCTTTGCTGCATTTGAATGATCCGAGGAATGCGCTTGGTAGCCATCGGGACGGACATCAGAGGCTCGGGGAGGGCCACGTATCCACGGATGCCTGGGTGGAGCTGTTTAGTGGGCTGCCGGGGGTTCCGGTGGTGATGGAGACGCCGTACGCCACGCCGGAGGTTGACGCCGAGCAGGTGCGGCTCGCCAAGGAGTTGGCGGGTGGGTTGCCGATTTTGCAGAAAGGGGTATAGAATATTTATTATGAAGACCCTGGAGATTCACCCAGCCTCGCAAAAGAAAATCGACCTGTTGTCGGCCATCGGGGAAACGCTAAGGGCGATACGCACGGGGAACGGTCTGACCTTGAGACAGGTAGCCGAAGGGGCACACGTCTCCATCTCGTACCTGGCGGAGATAGAGCGTGGTGAGAAAGACCCCTCTTCCCGTGTGCTGGAGAGCGTCGCCGAGAGCCTCGACATCGAGGTAAGAGACCTTCTCCTCCGCATCGCCACCACACTAGAGCCGGAAACCCCCGCCGCAACACCCGTTCCGGGCAAACTGGCCGCATAGAGTAGTAAAGAAGAAGCAGAGCCCCGCCCGGACACGTCGGCGTGGAGGCGGTCATATTCGCCGGGATTCAGGCCACGGGAAAGACGTCCTTCTACCGCGAACGCTTTTTCGATACCCACCTCAGGATAAACCTCGACATGCTGAGAACCCGCCACCGCGAAGAAATCCTCGTGCGCGCCTGCATCGAGGCGAAACAGCCCTTTGTTATCGACAATACCAATCCTTCGACCGAGGAGCGCGCCCGATACATACAGCCGGCGCGGTGCGGCGGCTTCCGCGTCATCGGCTACTACTTCCGCTCATCGGTGAAGGAGGCGCTCGCCCGCAATGCCCAGAGGACGGGTAAGGCTCGTATTCCGGAGAAGGGGATCTTCGGGACCCACAAACGGCTGCGCTTGCCAGATTTCGAGGAGGGCTTTGACGATCTCTATTATGTGCAAGTGGACGAGTCGGGCAGGTTTATCGTAGAGGGGTGGCTGAATGAGTTTTGATGAGTTGGACGGGGGATGCGCGTCTTTGTGACGGCTCACGACCATTATGTCCTACCGGGTATCCACGTGGTCACGATGATAGATGGCCGGAACTTTATCCGGCTCACCACGAAGTTTCATTCGTTTGAGGCGCTATATGTGAGACTTGCCGTGGTTGTATGCTTGCTACTATCGCCCATCTCATGCAGTGTGGGTTCCGGGTAGTGTCCGGGCATACGCAGAGAGATGAGATCTCGCGGCTCTTCCACCGCGAGGCGGGGACGTTCGACCGTAAGTACGACTCCATTCTGGCGGATAAAGCGAGCGCGAGTTCTCTCTGCTCCTCAGTGATCCGGCGTGTTTTGACTGCCGTATCTCTCAGCTCCTGGTCGAAGTAGACGTTCGGGGCTACTTCCGCTGGCACACCGAGGACGCGCACCGCAACGCGCTGAACGCGCACTATTACTAGAACTCAGGAAGTCGGGGCAAGCAGCGGCAGAAGCAACGGCTGCGCTGCACAGGATGTCGGTGGGGTAGAAAAACGAGATGCTGTTTAGAGCGGGGATTGGCTTCAACGATCTCCCAACCTGGCAGAAGCGTGGCGCCGGACTTCTCTGGGAGACCTACGAGAAGACGGCGGAGAACCCGATTACCGGCGAGCCGATGACCGCCACGCGTTGTGGGTTAAAGGTCGAACTCGAGCTACCGATGAAAGGGCGATACGGAAACTTCATCGTGGCTCTCCTTTAGCGAGTCCTGCCGAGAAGGTTGGAGCGCGCACGCCATTCGTGAGGGCGCTCGTGCTAGTAGCCGCCGAGGAAGTATGAGAGCAGAACGGTCAGGAAGTTGTAGCTTGCGTGGACCAGAAAGGTGGCGGTAGTGTTGATGCGCTTGCGCAGGAAGCCGAGGGCGAGGGAGAGGACGAAGATGTTTATCAGGAGCACGCTCGGGCCGTACTGAACGTGAATAATGGCCCACAGTACAGAGGTTAGTATGATGCCCAGGCGGGGTTGGAGGGCACCGCGGAACAAGGTCTCTTCTCCGAGCGACGCCCCGATGCCTATAAGGAGGGCGAAGAGGATCACCGAGGCAGGACTGAGGCCCTCTGGGCTGAAGAGGCCCTCCGAGACCTCTCCCACCTGCTCGAAGAGATCCGGCTGCAGGACGGCGAAGAGGGCGTCGAAGGCGGTCGAGACCAGGAGAGCGCCGACGATGAACAGGGCGACGATACCGAGCTGGGGCAAGGTAATGGGGCCGTAGCCGAGCCGGGCGAGGGTCTCCCGGAAGCTGCGCCGCACGCCGATGCCTACGCCGCAGAGGGCGACGACTACCAGGGGCAGTTGGCTGGAGAAGACGATAAAGAACGACACCCTTCCGGCCGAAGCCAGTGTAGATCTCGCTCCTTCCGGCTCCAGTGCGAAGACCAGAAGGAAGACCGCGTTGATCGCGAAGATATTGACGAACGCCCAGAGCGCGAAGAAGGTAGGGGGATCTGACCACCAACCATCTGCGTCCTCGCTAATAGAGTACCGGTCAGTGGAGCTTGCCAGGGAATCCTGAACTACACTATCTTCGCCGTGGCGAGCGGTTGCGTTGTAACGTTGTCGGGCGACTCTTCGGATCGGTGGAATGCAGAGGCCGATCCCGGCGACTCCGGCGAGCAGGATGATGGCGCCGGAGCCCACGATAAGCCCTGTTGAGGCTTCGGAGGAGGGGACGGCGTCTGAGACGCCCACGAGCGCGACTACCGCGCCCAACGCCGCCACCAGAAAAGAGGCGAATAGGACGCTGACGATCAGACTGACCTCTGCCCCCCGGTTCTTGCGACCCCATTGCGCCAGAAGCGACAACCCTCCAAAGAAGAGGATGATAAGCAAGGCCTGGAGCAGGGCGCCTAATTCCTCCATACGAGAACCTTTCTAGAGACGACGAGCAGGCCCCGAGAGGTTAGCACACCAAAAGGTCCGGTCCGCGCGTGATCCGCGGCCGGACCCTCCCTGGACCGATGAGAGAGGAGGGGGTGGTCCAGTGCCGGCAGTGTAAATGCTTAATGTTTCAACGACGCTACTCTACGATGACGTTCAGGTAACGATGGCCGTCGTCCGCTTCACGGATCTCGGTTCTCACCGCTCTCCAGACGGTCGAGGATCGGACCCAGAGCCTCGTCGCGCGCGGCCTCGTACTCCTCGACGCTCCCGGCGTGGCGAGCCAACTCGGCCATCCTGCCGGTGAGGCCGGTACCGCCCCTGACCGCCAGGATTCGCCAGGCGAGGATGCGGTATGCCTCTTCGAGGGACATATCTCCGCTTCCGCACTGGCTGCTTTCGAGCAGGTCTTCGAGGGCGGCGTGCAGGGCTTCGGCGGTCTTCAGGGGGAGGTTTAGCTCGACTAGCACTGTGGGTTCGTCGGCGGGCAAGGTTAGCGAACTTTTTCGAGGTAGATGCGGTCTTGGGTGACGACTATCTGGAGGTCGCCGGGGTTGCGGCTGACGTAGCTGCGCCACTCGTTGTTGAAGACTTCGGACTGGTGGGCGTCTGTTTTGAGGACTATACCTACCTCGTTCTCTTCCAGGATCACGGGGTGCTCTGAGAGCCGACCGCGACGGACGGGGTCCCGGCGGTAGATCGAGTTGCGCGACCGGAAGCTCTGGACGCTGGAGGGCGTGGTGTTGAGCTCCCGGGCGATCCACTCGTCCCCCCGCCCCTCGTCTACCCAGTGCCGGATCCTGGCCGCGTGCGGCTTTAACGCTACCCTTCTATTCCCCAAGAGCCCGCCCTCCCCTCATGTTGAAGTCTATCTGCTATACGGGTTATATGTACCACTTCTGAAAATCCGCCGCCACCGGGGCACCTGCCACGAGTACCACGAAGCCGGACGTGCTCTAGCCGATCACGCGGGATGCCATCCATAAGACGAGGACCCCGCGTGCGCTCCACGCTACAGTGCGGACCCAGTTGGAGAGGACGAGCGCGCTCCAGGCGGCGTGATCGAAGCCGGAGCCGAGGGCAGTATGGCGTGGTACCTGCAACAGCGCGGTCGAGAGCCAGATGATAGCTACGAGACCGAACCCTGTGATCGCGGCGGCCAGCGGTATGCCTTCGGGGCGGCGGAAGATGAGTAGTAGGGCGGTCGCGGCCTCGACGAGCATCGGCGGGCCAACGACGTAGGTCGTCAGGCGTGAGTGAGCCTCGGAGTAGAGAGAGAACCCCTCAGAGCCCACCCTGGAGAAGAGCGGATAGTGGACTATCTGAACGAACCAGATCACGCCGACCATCAAGAGCGTCGCCGTAATGTGAGCTAAGAGTACGTATATCACGAAGACGGAAGTGCTAAGCCAGCTACCGGGCTTCCAGCAGCTTCTCCGCCGCCGCGAGTCCGGAGAGAGTCGCCCCCTCGACCTTCGGCCCCGCGTAGGCATCGCCGCAGAAGATTAGCGGCGGCGGACCCTCGGCGTAGACAAACTGCTCCTCGTAAGGACTGGCTGGCATGCTGTACTGCCAGCGATACACCGCCGTCGCCTTTACGCTCGTCCCCAGATAGTCCTTCGCCTCTCTCAAAAGCAAGTCGGAGACCTTGGCGTCTTCACTGTGGGCGTGCTCGCGGCTCCACTCCGGGCCGGCGTGAATGGTGACGGCGGGGACTTCGGAGATGCCTTTTTGGTGGTTATCAGCGACCCAGAACAGTGGGTCTCCCCCGACCTGCACGCCACCCGGCTCAGGTACCTCGCCCGGACCGTCGAGGAGCGCCATTACCGCGATACACGGCTGGTAACTGATGCTCTGCAGGGCCTCCCGAGCCTTGGAGGGCAGAGAGATGCCGTTGCTGTCCACGAGCGCGAGGGCGGCGGGCGCGGGTGCCGTGAGGACGAGAGCGTCGGCGGCGTAGTTTGAGTCTCCGGCTAGTATTTCCCAGCTTTGCCCGTTCTCGTGTAGCTCTTTGACTTCGAGTCCCGTTCGTATATCGAGGTCCTGGGCGAGGTATTCGGCAACGGCGGTCATGCCGCGTGTGCCCTTGTAGCGGGGATGTCCGTCCTCGTGCTGCTCGCCTGTCGCGTCGGCGAAACCGCGGGTCCATTCCTGAGCGACACCGGCGGAGAGCCAGGTTTGCGCTATCTCCTCGAAGCGCTCGGAGCGCACGGTGAAGAACTGCGCGCCGTGGTCGAAGACGCCGTTTTGTACGCGGTCGGTTCGCATTCGGCCACCGACCTTTTGTTCTCTTTCGAGGACCGTCACGGTGATGCCCGCGTTTTGCAAGGTTCGGGCGGCGATGAGGCCGGAGAGTCCGGCGCCGATGATTACGCAAGAGTTCATGTTCGGTTGGTCCTCCTGGTCAAGAGTTGCTTTTGGCGGGGGCGGGGGCTCGACGAGGGAGTGGGCGGAGGGTGGAGAGGCCTCCGTCTATACCGAAGACCTGACCGGTCACCCAGGTTTGAGCTGGGTCGAGGAGCCAGGAGATCATGGCCGCCACGTCCCCCGGCTCGCCGAGCCTGCCGAGCGGGTGCAGGTCGGTGGAGGCCTGGCGGGCAGTATCGCTCCCCGTCACTTTCTCCGTCATTGGGGTCCGCACGAGCCCCGGAGCCACGATGTTGAAGCGGAGCCCGCGCCCGGCGTAGGAGGCGGCGGCGGAGAGCCCCAGACCCGTGACGGCACCCTTGGCGGCGGCTATGGCCTCGTGGTTGGCGAGGCCGACGCGAGCGGCGACCGAGGAGAGCAACACCACGGAGCCACCTTTTGGCATGTGCTTCGCTGCTGCTCTCACGGTTCCGAACGCGGTACCCAGGTTGAGTGCCATTGTCCGGGCCAGGTCCTCGTCGCTCGTCAGGTGGGCTGGCTTGAGCATGAAAGAGCCGATGCAGTTGGCCGTACCGTCTATGTGCCCGTACTGCTGTACCGCTTCGGCAAAGAGTTGGTCGACTTCACCGGTCTTGGTGGCGTCGAGCGACACGGGATGAGATCCAGTCTCCCCGGCTAGCTGGTCGAGTCTGTCTTTGTCGCGGGCGGCTACAACGAGCCGGGCGCCGCTTTCGGAGAGCCTGCGGCAGAGTTCGCTACCGATGCCTCCGGTGGCGCCGAGGATAACGTGGACGGGGGATGAGTTGGAGTCGTTGTTCATGTGTTGGTTCCTGCTTTCGGGTTTGGGTTGCGGGGAGACTGGCTGCGAGAGTTGCGCGGGTGTTTATATATTTGCTCTTGTCGCCTTGTAGGTTTGGTAGGTGCGGAGGAGGATCAGGGAGAAGGGGAACCACCAGATCAAGTCGTTCGTGAGAAGGGTCAGACCGAAGGAGAGGGGGAGCGTGCCCTGGGACACGGCTGAGAGGAAGCCGACGGGACCAAATATCTTGCCGAGAAGCCCTACCAGCACTATTGGCCAGTGGCGCAGAGGGTCGAGCGCGGCCGCCGCGTACCCGACGCCATAGACTCCGACGATCATCCCGACGCACTGCCAGATCTGCGGGTAGTTCGGCAACTCCATCCCCAGAACGCGAAACAGCGCTAATGGAAACAGGACCACGAACCCGCCCCACAGGACGTTGTATACGGCCGCCGCCACGAGAACGGCCCTCATCCAGCCTACGCCTTTGCTCACGGCTGGCGTCCGCTCGCGCTGCTTATCTCCAACTCCCTCATGTTCGCGGCTCGCTGTACGGTCTGAAAGTGGATGTCCACTGTATCCTCGACGTCTTTTGCGTAGCCCCCGGCCATCGTGACTGCGACGGGGATGCCGCGTTCTCTGCAGGCTTCGAGCACCATCTGGTCGCGTCTGGCGAGTCCCTCTTTCGTCACCGAGAGGCGGCCGAGCTTGTCGCCCTCGAAAGGGTCCGCGCCGGCCAGGAAGATAGCCAGGTCCCAGGCCGCAAGCTCTAGCACCCGGTCCAGCGCCCCCGACAGCGCCGCGAGGAAGGCATCGTCATCTGTCCCGTCGGCGAGCGGTACGTCGAGGTCGCTCTCCTCCTTGTGGAAGGGATAGTTCTTCGCTCCGTGAAGGGAGAAGGTGAAGACGTGCGGGTCCCAGCGC
The DNA here is from genome assembly GCA_902806065.1 of uncultured Rubrobacteraceae bacterium. GTDB lineage: Bacteria > Actinomycetota > Rubrobacteria > Rubrobacterales > Rubrobacteraceae > Rubrobacter_F. The sequence continues at coordinate 119,149 of CADCVE010000015.1, forward strand.
AGTATGGAGGCCGTCCCGTTACCCTGGTGCACGTCGGTGTCGAGCACGGCTACCTTGTCCACGAGTCCCTCCGCTCTCAGGGTGCGCGCGGCGATAGCGGAGTCGTTGAGCACGCAGAAGCCCTCGCCGCTACCGGCAAAGGCGTGGTGGGTTCCACCGGCGAGGTTGGCAGCCATGCCCTCTTCGAGGGCGGCCCGGCAGGCGTCCAGGGTCCCGCCGGAGGCGCGGCGGGAGCGTTCCACCATGCGTTCGGACCAGGGAAAGCCGATCCTGCGCATCTCTTTATCTGTAAGCGTGCCGGTGACGACCTTCTTCAAGTAATTCGGGTCGTGGGCACGCAGTATCTCCTTGTCCGTGACAGCGTGGGGGAGACGTAGCTCGCCGGGTCCGCAGATGTCCGCATTCTCGACCCTCTCGCGGAGCATCGAGTACTTGTTCATCGGGAAGCGGTGTCCCTCGGGCAGGGGCAGTACGAACTGGTCCGAGTAGAAGACTTTCACGGTTATCCTCTCTCTTCGTACTCTCTCTGCATGTGCGCAATTTAGTATATCCGTGTCGTACGAGTTGGGCGGGCGTTCACTGCCGCGAGGTTTGCTGTGTTAGCATCCGGGCTTCTTGTGATGGAGGATCCACAGCAGATCAAGCTGTTCGAGGAGGATGCCGGAGAGGTTTCGCCGCCGGAGGAGGGCCTGTATCTTGGGACCTCCGGCTGGTCCTACGCGGACTGGGAGGGAACAGTTTATCCACCCGCGACCCCGCCCGGCGGCAGGCTCACCGAGTATGCCAGGCATTTTGCCACGGTGGAGATCGACTCAACTTTCTACGGTACTCCCAGAGGGTCTACTGTGGAGCGGTGGCGAAGGATAGCGCCCACGGGGTTCCTCTTCGCCGCCAAGTTTCCGCAGGAGATCACTCACGAAAAGAACCTCATAGGGTGCAAAGAAGCCGCAGACAACTTCGTGCGCACTATGCAGGGCCTCGAAGACAGGCTCGGTCCACTGCTCCTCCAGCTCCCGCCCGATTTCACCGCCGAGGGCATGGAGGTTCTGAGTACTTTCCTGCGGGAATTGCCCGAAGGACCAAGGTACGTCGTGGAGGTACGCCACAGGAGTTGGGTCGGCTCCGAGCTCCCCGAGTTGTTGGGCGAGCGCGGGGTGGCTCTCACTCTGGTGGACTACCCGAAGATGCCCCGCCTTGCGGAGGCAACCACAGACTTCGCCTACATCCGCTGGCTCGGCAACCGCCGCGAGTTCCCCTCGGGGCACACGCATCTGAAGAAGGACCGAGACGATGATCTGTTGTGGTGGGCCGGCGTAGTGGATCGCTTCCTCGAAGAGAGAAAGACCATTTTTGCATACGCGAACAACCACTACCAGAACCACTCTCCCTCGACGGTGGAGCGATTTCTGGAGCTGAGACGAGGCGATAGGTGAGCCGCCGCCCAAGCTGTCCTGAAGGAGTGATCTCCTTGTCCCAAGAGAGGGAGGGGGTGCCATATTCAGTCGATGGCTTTCGTACACCGGAAGCTATCCCAGCCCCCGAACACTTCCTGTCGCGTGCCGCGTATCTCGCACGTCCTGTGCCTATAAGCAGCGTTCTGCCTCTATTCACAGATTGCCGCTAATGTTGGTCTGCTCGAAAACCCGGATGCCGATTCAGCTAATTCTCGGAAACTGGGTAAGAGGCATAAAGACAAGGAGCAGGATGTCTATACATTTTATTCAACAGAAGCTTTGGTACTAAGATTGCTCGTCAAACACTCGCAGGCCCATTTCGCCCCCGCCAAGCAATAAGAAGCCGTTTGAGAAGGCCACAGAACCCGATGAGGAAGATAATCGCGGGCAACGCATAAAATATCCAATGAACTTCCGGAAGTGACACGTCCACGCTGGCGGGTGCGTTTGTATCGACTTCCAGTATCAAGTCCCACGACATGGCAACAGAGAGGGCCACCAAGCCCAGGAACAAGCTTAAGAGTAGTAGTAGCACGAGTACAAAGGTCAGAAAGAATAGGTCCCACAGGCCCTCCTTTGGTCGTCGGAGACCAACTTCACGGAAAACCTGCTCTTCTAGTATGTAGATACCTTCAACGCTGAAAGCATGGTCTCTAGCTGGGGTGGAAGCAATGCGCTCCTTGGTCAGCGGGTACAGGTTGAAAAGCAGGCGTTTCAATCCAAACGGGGAGGTCATCAGCGATGCCACGACGGAGAGCCCCAATAGCAGGACGATCGTAGCGCGTACCGTAGCCCCAAACTCGGCGCCTGTAAATGCTCTAGCGACATACGTTATGTCGACTCTCAGTAATGCTCCGACCAGGGGAAGCACGTCGAGCACATCGCCGAAGCCTCGTAGCGGGACCGCTAGCAGCACCGCTGCAATGACGACTACGAAGACCAATTTTCTATACGGCGGCGGCGGAAGAGATTGTAGATAGAGCTTCACGGTTTCGCGATTGGCCTTATTGGTGTCGGGGTCGTTGGCTAACGCGGCGATGGCATGGAGCCGTCGGTTGAGGGCGCTCAAACTCTTACTTATGTGATGGGTGAGGAAGTACCGAAGGAACCACCGGAAATAGGGGACCTTCAAGAAGCGCCCGAGCCCCTTGTCGCCCCACCGTACCCAAACAACTGCTGGAAGGTCTTCGGCCACTTCGAGTGTTCCTTGGTAGGCCGCAAGGAGTTCCTTGGTGCGCTCCTCAGACTCGCTTGGCGCCCTCGACTCAGACGTCGTCGCATCTACAGGAGTAGTGTGCTCTTCTTGGGAGTCTAACGAACGATCCGAGGGCTCTTCTGAGGTTTGGTCAGGTGGCGAGGGTTGCCCAGGAGTTTGTGCTGTGCGCCGCTGATCATCCGGTCCTTCGGTGCCTCCTACCGGAGCTTCTTTACCCACGCGATCCCTTCTTTTCCTTCCAAAGCGAAGCACACACTTCACCTTTATCTAGTGCTAACTTAACCAACAGCCTTAGAGAAGGCAAGTCTTTCTGCAATCGAAGTCCCTGCTTTCTACCCAACACAGAGTCCTTCGGCAAGTCCACAACACCCAACTATTTGCCCAATACCCGATTAATTGGCTTCTCGGAAATTGCGTTGCCGCTTCTAAGGGCTTCTCAGTAAACTCGTAATAGCGAATGCGCCGCCGGTATGAACAAGTCATACTTGAGAGGTTAACTGTCAGAAGGCGGTACTCGTCATTTCCGCCTCTCAAGGAGGTGGCTGTGGCAATACCTAACACAACCCACACGTCTCTCGCTGCTAGAGCTGTGAGCAACAGGTTGAGTCGACGGATACTCGGATTGCGCTTTCAATCGACGTGTTTCTGGCGATAGGACTTCTTGCTCTCGCCGGATGCGGCGGGGGTGAGGAGGCTAAAGAGGAGGAGTCCCAGGTTCCGAGCTTAGAGGAGATGCAATCGGCTCTCGACCAAGCCGTCGCAGCGGGAATACCCGGATCGCCCTCGAGATCCAAAGCCCCGAAGGAAGCGAGTTCTTGACTGCCGGGAGCGCCTCACTGGAGGACGAGCGGTCGCTTGCCCCAGACGATCGCTTTAGGATAGCGAGCGTCACGAAGGCGTTCACGGCCGCGGTGGTGATGGAGCTGGTCGAGGAAGGGACGTTGTCGCTCGACGACACCGTGGAGGACTGGGCGCCCGGGCTGCTCGCCGAAGGCGACTCGATCACCGTGCGCCAGCTCCTTGGTCACACAAGCGGCTTGCCCGACTACACCAAGGATGATAGGTTCACTGGAGCCTTCGTTGCGGAAGAGAACCCGACGCCGCGGCAGATAGTCTCCTTCGTCTCCTCCGAGCCACTCGCCTTCGAACCCGGAACAACCTACGAGTACTCCGATACCGACAACATCGTGCTTGGCCTGATCATCGAGTTCGCCACCGGGAGCTCCTACGAAGAGGAGCTCCGTACACGGGTGCTCGAGCCCCTGGACCTGCAGGACACGGTCCTCCCCGAGGGCACGGCGATGCCCGACCCCCACGCCCGGGGGTACCAGTACGAACCCGGAAGCGAGGGGGGTGGGGAGCCAGAGGACGTGACCACCGCCCTCGATCCGTCCGCCGCTTGGGCGTCCGGAGCACTCGTCTCGACGCCCAGCAACCTCTCTCGCTTCTTCGGTGACCTGCTGGGCGGGCAACTGGTCGGTGAGGACGAGCTTGAGCAGATGAAAGAGGCGGTGGAGGGCTAAGGCAGTCCCCCGGGTCCCGGAACGAAACGGGCTGGCCTCGGGATCTTCAGCTACGAGCTCCCATGCGGTAGCGTCTGGGGACATACTGGTATGTTTCCTGGTTACCAAACATTCGGCGCAGCGACTCAGGACGGAGTTGGGTCGCTTGCAATGATGGCGAC
>CADCVE010000016.1 GCA_902806065.1 uncultured Rubrobacteraceae bacterium
CTTCCGCCAATAGGCTGGCAACTTTTCGTACCTGGCAGCTCTCAGAGTGATTCGATAGCCCTTCCGTCGTTGCTTGACACATACGCTACTCGCCTATTGGCGGAGCCTCTAAGAGGCAGAAAGTTCCCTTTTAGGCCAAGCAACAACAAGTAACGCTTCATGTAACACCAAGTATGGCCACCTGACCGACAAGAAATGGCCACCTGACCGACATACAACCTCCCAAAAACGTGTCATCGTAATGGTGTGTACATAGGGGGCGGGTCTCTAGTCCTTTCCTGCCCCCATAAAGAAAGGACTGAAACCATGACGAGACCGAACTACTACTACTTCAGGACACCGACTGCGTTGTTGTTGGCGGCGGTAGGCGTAGCAGCAGCGTTGGTGCTGGTAACGATGGCATCGGCGGGGGCCAGGCCCGCCCAGGCGCAGGACACCACCGATACCGCTAGTGGCACCACCATAACCGTGGACACCATAGAAGACGAGTCTACCGACGACGGCGACTGCTCCTTGAGAGAGGCAATAGAGGCAGCCGATACCAATCTAGCGGTCGACAAGTGTAAGGCGGGCAGTGCGGCGGAGGGCGACGCTATCCACTTCTCCTTGGGCAAGAAGGCAACCATCGTGGTGGGCTCGGAGTTGCCCCTCATCACCGATCCTGCGGGGCTTACCATCACCGGCCAGAAGGCCAAGATCACCGTGAGTGGCAACGATGCCGTGCGGGTGTTTCGGGTGGGTTCATACCCGGCCCACCAGGGAGCGGCGCTCACCCTGGCACGCCTTACTGTGGCCGACGGCTTCGCCCACGACAGAAGCGGCGGCGCTATCCTTCTCGACGCCCATAGCACGCTAAAGGTGATCAAATCCACCTTCTCCGGCAACAGCGCCGACAGGCCCGGCGGCGCCATCTACAACAACTATGGCACGGTGGAGGTGGAAAACTCCACCTTCTCCGATAATAGTGCCAATAACGCCGGCGCCCTCTTCAACTGGGGCACGATGACGGTGACCAACTCCACCATCTCCGGTAATAGGGCCGAATCCCGTTGGTACGGCGCCATCTCGAACGCTGGGCAGGTGACCCTTCGCAACACGATAGTGGCCAACAACAGCCCTTCGGGCAGAAACTGCCAAAATCTAGGAACGCTCACAGACGGGGGCTACAACATAGACGACGGCACCACCTGCGGCTTCAGTGCTGCCAACAACTCCCAACCCTCCACCGACCCCCTGCTCTCTCCCGCAGGCTTGCGGGACAACGGCGGCCCTACACAGACCATCTCGATCCTCTCTGCTAGCCCCGCCAGGAACGCCATCCCCAAAGCCACCAACGGCTGCGCCACGGAGATAAAGACCGACCAACGGGGGCTGGAGAGGCCCCAGTGGGCGAAGTGCGACATAGGGGCTTTCGAGAAGAAGAAGCGGTAGGGAGCATTAGTAGGGCTACGGGTTAGGCCAGAGCCAGGAGGGGTCGGGGCGTAGTAGCAGCCCCGGCCCTCCCTCTTGGCCGCCAGCGGCCTACCCGCAGCTCCGATCCTATAGGTCTATGCGACCGGGGCTATGCTCGGTTTCCGAGAACATCTAATGCCGGAAACTCAGATTGCCGCGAAGAGGTCTTCCCGGAAAACCGGGCTTCCGGTGTATGGGGCTCTCGGCATCTCAGTGAATAAGGGCTTAGGAAGAAGGAGGCCGACGCAGGTGCGGCGGCGTCTCGGTCCTCAGGTACTCCATCTCCTCCGGCGTGGAGGTTCTCCCCAGTATCTCGTTGCGGTGTGGGTGGCGACCGAAGCGCCGTATCACGTCGCGGGCGGCCTTGGCCTGAGCGACCCCGAACTCGGCCCCCGCCTTGAGTTGCGGCGGGGCGTCGGCCGCCTCCTCCTCTTTGTGGAGGACGATGCGCTTGTGGAGGGCGCGGTCGTGTTCAGGGGGTGAGACCGCTCCACTTCTCAGCCGTTGGCAATAGTGACGGCACGCCGGAGGTTCTCGTCCGTGCTCAGCTGGGCGACGAGGAACGAGGCCAGATCCGCACGGGTTATCTTGCGTGCCTTGTCCCCCGACTCGGGGGTGTAGACACGGACGTTTCCGGTGGCCGGGTCGTCGTTGAGGATCGCCGGCCGGACGATGACCCAGTCCAGGTCGCTGGCCTCGACGGCCTCCTCCATCTGCGCCTTGTCGGGGGTCGAGCCCCGCAGAAACGTAGGGAGAAGCAGGCGCTGGTAAACCGGCATGTTCGCGATGCTGTCTCCCTCGCCTATCGCCGAGGTGACCATGAGCCGGCGCACGCCCTGACGCTGCATCGAGGCGATGATCGTCCGGGCCGCGCTCGACTCCAGCGTGGTGGCCTTGTACGGCGTCTTGCCGCCGATGGTGTCGATCACGGCATCCTGCCCCGCGAGCGCCGCGTCCACCGCGGCAGGATCCGTAGCGTCGCCCTCCCGCACCTCGACGTCGGGCACGTCATAGTCGCCCGCATTATGGACAAACGCTGTCACGGCGTGCCCGGCAGCCTTCGCCTGGGAGACGACGGCTCGGCCGGTCTTGCCGGCGGCGCCGACAACGACAACCTTCATTGCTTCCTCCTGTGCAGTGGACGGTCAAAGTGGGCACGCTGCCGTTTGGCGGAGGGATCTGTTTGCTTCATCCACTCGTGGATCATCTCGTCGGCCCACATCTGGTCGTTGTCGGAGAGGGCCTCGAAGTCGGCGAGCACCCTCTCGGGCGGTTCGGGTTCCTGCTCGCGTCGTAGCTCAAAGCCCTGGGCTATCGGACGCTGTGCCCCTTCTTCGCTGATCATGTGGGATCACCTTCATTTTGCATCGTAGAATCCACCTGCTAGCCTAGCAGGGGATGGCTGAGTTTACGAGAATACATGTCACCGGAAGCCCGGTTTCCGAGAAGACCAGTACCACGTACTCCGGTATATAGGGGCAGCTAAGCCTGATTCTCCCGGATGTAGCTGCTGGTTAACCCTCCGGCTCTGCGCCCGCGGGAGTTTGCTCCCGCCCAGCATGCCTAAACAACAATGCCGATCCGACGAACAGCGCGACGTAGAACCCAGTAATCCCCAAGACCTCGAACGCGGAGTTGTATGCGGGGACGATCCCGGCGATCAGCGCGATCACGGCGACCAACGCCTGAGTGAGCGCCGTCGCAAACATCGCACGTGCCATCCCACGGGGTTGGAAGCGAGCGATAATAGCGCCGAGGATTCCGACGGTGGGCACCCACAATAAAAACATCAAGTCGGCGTCGCTATCGGTGATGCCCATGGCAGCGTTGCCCCATACGAGGAGGAATCCTGCCGCGAGCGCAACGCCGACGGCAGATCGGTACACGATATTGCCTGCCTTCCTCCTTACCAGCACATACGTGAGACCAGTGCCGAAGATGAGGGCACCGGCGAAAATGAAATCGGCCAGGGTCCAGGCCGGTGCCGCTAACAAGGGTATCAGCAATATGAACGCTGTCGCGAGTGCAACGACGGCGACGGATCGGTACGTGCTCCTGTTCAACATAGTGCTCCTCTCCTTGAGCGAGGTGTAGACCAAGTCCGGCAGGATGTGGGCCCATAGCGCCACCAGACCCAAGCCGCCGCCGTCCTCCATCTCCTTACGACACAAGTCTCTAAAACAGCGTGCCATTTCATCGCCGTACTCGTCTCGAAGCCCGCGCGGGTAGGCTCGCAGGAGCAACCGGTAGGCCCGCTCCGAGATCCCTATAGCGCGTTCGTGCCCCCTCGGACGCGGTCCCCTAGGAGAAGAGGCCATCACGCTCCCTCCGGGCTCGGCTTTGGCGCGGGGAAGGCGCCCTTCCGGCGCGCAGCGCGCACCAGGCCGTCGAGTCTTTCGACTTCTGCCGCCAGGACCTCGCCGCCGAAGCCGGTGAGATGGTAGTAGCGGCGCCGCTCGTCGGCCGCCTCGGGGTCGTCGGGCCTCTCCCCGGACTCCTCGATCACGCCGCCCTCCTTCAGACGCTTGATCGCCCCGTAGAGCGTGCCTGGCCCTAACCGCACCCTCCCGTCGGTTCTCTCCCTCACCTCCAGCATGATCCCGTAGCCGTGGCGCTCCCCGTCGGCCAGCGCTAGCAGGACGTTCAGCGCGACGGGCGTCAGGGGCAGAAGGTCTCCCGGATCGCTGGATCGTTTCTCTGGCACGTCATCCTCACCGCCCATGACACCACCTCTCTATGTCGCTCTGTCTCTCGATGCATCGTGCAACGATATATTTCCTGCAGGATAGTACGCCGCTTCGGGACGCTTGTCAAGACGAGTTGAGCGTCGACTCTGACCGCGGAGAAATTCTTCCGCCGTTTCGGTGTTGCGACTCGTAACGGATTGCTACTTCTCGTGGTAAATGTCGTGTCGATGTGTCGTGTTTTGAGGGCCGTGCGCGGGGTGGTGGGGAGGTTTGGAGAGCTGCAAAGCTGTCGAGGATGCGAGATTGCTACTGCGAGTTTCCGAGAAAAAGATGCCTTTCTCGGAAACTCGTTCAAGCATCTTCGCGTGTTACGAGGGCGGTTGCACGGACCGATCCGCGCCAACGCTACCAGCTACGCTCACGGCGCTGTACGACCGTCTCCCGCGTCTCCCGACCGGGTGGGGTCTTTTGTGCCCTCCATGGTCTCGGAGACTGCCTCAGGGACTTGTCAGCTCTCCCCGGGGTGCAGGAGAGTATTCCGAAGAGTATTTATGTCGTTTTCCACCATCTCTAGAACCTGATCTATATTCATCGACTCAAGGCGTTCTCTCATGTCGTGGCCGACCGTGTAGGATCTCGTCACCTGCTGCAAGCCTTGTAACCTATTCCGCACATCCTCCATCTTGCGTAGCTTTTCTAAAGCCGCCGCATCTCGTTCCTGCATACCTGCTGCCTCCCTATCCGATGCCAAGCAGTCTACGCTACCAGCCTCGCTCCGCGCGCGAGGATAACGTCTCCGTGGGGGTCTCTAGCCTGGTGGACAGCTTGTTACGGTCGGCCTCCGGCTTGCTTCAAGGCAGCGAGTCTTGCAGACATAGCCGCCGCACATACCAGGGCAGCATCCCTTAGGCCCATTAGCTCCTCGAGCTTCGCCTCTATAACCTCTAGAGCTTCTTGGGCCTGCGGGAGTTGTTCCTCCAGCTCATCGAGACTCATCTCATCTATATCGTCCATATAAGTACCCAGCTCGTCGGGGTTGAAGTTTTCTGGGATACGCTCATTGAGCATCTCGGTCATTTTGCTTCTCCTCTTCCCTCACTGCTTTTTGTATCCGTCCTCGCTACCTATTAACGGCCTCTAACCCGGCCCGAAGAAGAACCTATACAGCCACGAGCGGCGCTGTATGGGCTCCTGCGGCTCCTCTCTCCCACCCGTGTCCTCGGAGGCCGTCTCAGAGCCGTCTTGCGCCTCTAGAGACAACGTAGCGGGTAGCTCGGGAATGCGCTGAGCGAGCTGGACGATGATAGTGTCCTTACGCCTGGCCTCTTCGCGGTGCTCCACTTCGCGCCGGCGGATCTCCTCGTTGCGGGCCTCGAGTTCTGCGCGGAGGAACGCGAGGTGGTCGCGCAGCTCCTCGACCAGTTGGCCGTTTTCGTCCGGCCGTTCGTGAACGTGCGACGACTGGTCGTCCGAACGGTTGGTGGTAGGCTCCGTCGAATCAGCAGAAACGTTCGCTTCCGGGGGCGCCGAACGTTGCCGACCGTTCATCAACTGTTCGGGGGTAAGGATCACGAACACCCGCCCGTCTTCGGCTTTTTCCCTCCCGTACTTGCCCCGATGCATCCTCCCACGCACCGCTTCCACAGTGGTTCCCAAAGCGGCCGCGGCTTCCTGAACAGTCATTCGAACGTTCGCTCCGACGCTCGAGCCAACGTTCGAGTGAACGGTCGCAGACGGTTGATCCTCTGAGTTGGCTGAACGTTCGGTGTACGGTTGCATGACCACCAGCGTAAAACATCCCGAACGTTCGTTGTAGGGTAGATGTCAGCGAACACTATATGTTGCGAGGGCTCAGTCGTCGCTCCGCTACATCGGCGCCTCTAACCCTGGACCTAACCCTCTACCGAGCTTCTAGCGGGGAGTCTTAGTCCTCCATCTGTTTGTGTGGGGGTCAAGGATTTAATAGCGCCGCCGCCGGAGGTTCAGTATCGTCAGTTCAGACGAACCATCCTGGGAAGGAGACAGAGTTGACGGAGGCCACGCCCCCGACTCCCGAGCAGCTCCGGCAGTTGAACCGGGACCTTATGTAGAAGATGCTGGACAAGGCCGCGAGCGACCCCACGTGGAAGCAACGTCTGCTCGACGATCCTGGGGCAGCGATGATAGAAGCAGGCTTCCCGGAGGCTGAGACATTGCGGGAGATACAAGCAAGCACGCAAGCCGAGGAGGCGGAGGTTGTGGGCCACGTACAACGTCCTTCAAGTACCCTTTTCTGCCATATTTGCGGCCTGCAGCACACGGAGGCTTTCTAAAGACCCCTCTCAAGCCGCTAGAAAGGAGCCTCGTGGCTGCATTATATGTATTCAGATGGTCAACGATGCCGGCCAGAGCGCAGAATTCCACATGGAGAGGGCTAGAGGCGGTAGTAACGGTTTCTAGCGTTAGGTATCGGGATTAGCGGATTTTCGAGGGGGTCGGTTTCACTATCATTCGCTATGAGGCGAGACTCCCTCTACTGCCCAACAAAGACCATCTGGAGACGACCCCCTCTACTGCCTCTGCTCAGCTACTAAGGACCGGGGCATAAACTCCCCACGCTCGACTAGCGCCTCCCGGTCCAGCGGTAGGTGAGAGAAGCCACCCATGACTCGGGAGAGCGCTTCCCCTCGGTCTTTGGCACCCGCCACCACCTTTAATAGCTCCGGCGGATCCGGGCGGGGGTTACGCTTCCAGTCGGCCTTCATGGAATCAGAGAAGAATCGAAACGTGGTCGTGTGCGCCTCTTGGGGGTTGAAGTAGTATCGCCGCCCGTCCTGGAGCTCGAAGTGCATCAGCTTGTCCCGTGTCGCTTTCTCCAGGCGGCGGAACCTATCCCGTAGAGCCATTACCGCGCTCCCTGTCCTTGTGGCCCAGAGCTTCCTCTAGCTCCTCTAGCCTCGCCTCTAATTCGTACGTTTCACGCCACCGCCGCTCTACGTCGAGGGCTTTCAGGAGCGTGTTGTAACCCTGGAAGACCACGGCGCCTACCGGACGATCTATGGTCTCCTCGCGCACCCCTTTGATGACCTCGAGGATATCGCGCTTGGCTTCCGTAAGCTCCCGGCCCGGCTTGCTCTTGCCGGCCTTCGACGCGGCCCTCCTACGGGCCTCCTGGCGGGCGGGGTCGTGCGCCGGGCAGTATTCGTTACCCGGTCGCACGAGACCCTTGCAAGGCGAACCTCCTAGCGTTATGGCGGCGCATTTAGTAGCCAACGACTACCCTCCCCCCACTTTGAACGTTCGCCGTCCTACCTGCCGGGTGATAGGTAGCAACCGACACCCCCGACACCTTCGCGCCTTAGCCCTCGTCACGACGACGCCGCACACTCGAGCAAAGCCTCCGCTTTGATGCGGTGCTCATCGGCGAGGCCCTGGTGGAGATCACGCATGTGCTCGTGGTGGGAGTACCAGGCCGCCCGGTTCTCTTGCCGGCGCTTCTCTCGGTGACGGCGTTCGGAGATGCGCCAGAGGTCTGCTTCGGCGTTGGCTTTATCCTTTGCTTTGGAGCGCGAGTTCATTAACTCGCCGATGGACTTCTCAGCCCGTTCTACGGCTACCGAGTCTAACATCACATCTCCTCTCTCGGCGACGGAGGACCGCTCCGGTAGGCTAGAGTCCTTCTCGGCGGACGGTAGCCATGGGACCCGTCCTTCCTTTTCTTCAAGATGTACCTGGCTTTAGCCATGAAACCCACCGCGCGGCGATTCGCGGCGGTCATATCCTCGAGGTCTTGCAACTCCACCACTACCTCCTCAATTAGCCGAACCGCTTTTTCGGCGGCACCCGATCCACTCGGGGAGTAGCACCCGAACGTAATCTCAAGCTCCCGCCCCATGCCGCAGGCGATCTCCTCGTGGACACCTGGGCGGAATAGAGTTGTAATCTGGTAGTCCCAGGGTTCCTGGACCGGGAAATGCTCCGCGGCGAGGAGGGGGCGAAACTCCCCCTCCTCGACCTCAATAACGATGTAGACCTCCTCGCGTAACGGGTAAGTCTTGTAGGCAAGAAACGGACAAAAGATACAGTCCAGGCCGCGCCTGCCGGGGAGTACAGCGCGGATCTCGGCGGTCTCGACGCTCTCGACGGTTCCAGTGTTGTACAGGTCCACCTATCTCGCTCCTCTCTCATCGTTATCAGTTACATCACGCGCGATGGTGAGGCTGCGGGCAAATGGACGAACCCGCTTACTCTCCGTGGCTCCTGAGCGGTCGGATGGGGGCGCGGTCCTCGAGGAGCCGGATAGCCTCTCAGAAGTATTATGTGGCGGATCACCTGCAGCCGGAATCCGCCGAACGACGGGCCGCCGGCTCGTAATCTCCCGCAGCTCCTTCTTCGTGGGGTGCCGCATCTCACGCCTCACGCTGCCCCTCCAGACTTTTGCATATCCAGCATCCGACCATCACGAGTACACCATCACCGTTAAACGCGAGAATCCAAAGGAGATCAACACGAGCCCGAAGGCCCACAGCGCCACCCACGACCAGCGCGACGCGCCACGCTTCCGCTCTCGCTCGGCAACAAACGTGGTGGCAACTCCCAATACGATACCCAACGCCGCGTAGCCCAGAAATAACATCGAACTCATGCCCACCACACCAATCGTAGAATGCTGTTCGCCAGCAGCAGCACCCCGCATACCCCGGGCAGCAGCCACCATCTCGACCCCCTCCTGCGCTCTCGCACGGCAACCACCAGCGCAAGGACGCCCAGGGCCGCACTTACTACCGACCAGAGGACCAGCAGGAATTGAGGCGTGTTCACACTCCACCCTCCGGCCCAAAGGGAACATCCGGGTCCGCACCTTCCCGCACCATCGCCACGGCGATGCCCTGAGGGTAGACGATGCCGCTTACCGGATTGCGCCACACGGCCTCTCCCTCGTGCTCAAGGCGCTCCCAGCCGGCCTTCTCTAGTTCCAGGCGCTCCCGGTCCTGGCCGTTCACGATGCCCCTCCTCCTCGCCCGTCTTCCCCTTCTACGCCCATCGGCCGGCGTGCCAGCTCCCGTATGCGCAGCTCGAGGCGCTCGTCTTCTTCCAGGGCTTTCTCGTCTCCCTTCATGACGGCTTCCGATAGACGTAGGCGCGCTGCTTCTAGCTCCTCCAGTTCCTCGCGCATCCGACGTGCCGCGTCGTCGTTCGAGCTCACGCCGCCTGCCTCTTCAGCTTGCTCAGGATATGTCCTGCGTGCCTGTCGGAGAGCGGGATACTCTCCGCGCATCTATAGAAGCCGCTCCGCTCCTTCGGGCTCATACCGTGAGCGTATGCGATGGCCGCCAGTCGCTTATAGCTGGCCCCTCGAACCTCTTCGTGGACGAGATTCGGTAGTGGGTAGCAATCGGCCAGGAGAGAGAGCACGGCGGCGTATGGCCCCGGTTCCGCCGCCTTACACAAGGCTCTATGGGTTAACTCCTCAAAATCAGCATCGGCCGGGAAGGGTATCCGCGGCTTGTCGTCGGTTGAGGGTTCGCGCCGGCGCGAAGGTTTGCCGGTTGGTTCAGGTTTGGGCTCGATGCGGAGCTCCCCGCCGCAGACCACATCCCTGACCGCGCCGGCGAAGATGAATAGCTCGCCGCTACCTCCTGCGTCCGGGTGACACCTTCCGAGGAGCTTTCGCCACATACGCGGATCGTCTAGCGGCGGCGCTACCGTGCGGGGGGTCATACTCCTACCTCACGCCAGAACTCTCGCCTCACGGCCACCGGGTTGCTCTGCGCACGTCGCAGCCGGTCCTCGTCGGCTATCAGCCACCGGACGTAGCCGCTACACACCGCACATCTCTCTTCAGTAGTGCCGTGGATACACCTAACAGAAGAAGACTCGGTTAAATTCGTTAAATTCGTAGTTCGTAAGTTCGTAGTGCGATTTCCGGCTACTTTTCGTGTCTGTTTGCCACTGCTTGCATTCCCTTGTGGCATTTCCACAGACAGAGAACGTTGAAGCGTGTCTTTAGGTCGGGCTGGTGTTGCTTTATCTAAGCCACTTACTCTATTACTATGTATATTATTTATATTGACATTAAGTATATCGTCAGTAGGAGACGACCCCCCTTCCTGTGGTTTCGTCTCCTCTATCTTCCTGGCGAGGCTTGTGTACTTCCCCATTACAGAACCCCTACGAACTTACGAACTACGAATTTAACGAATTTAATATTCATGCGGCCTGCCATCTCTCGACGGGCTTCTTACTGCCGTTCTCGGTGTTGAGTGAGACGCGCAGTTTCCCAGCCTTTATCAAGGCTTCGCGAATTCGGTCGAGGTCCTGGCGGGTTTTATTGCGTCCGAATAGTTCCGAGACTTCCGTACGTGTCATGCCGCTTTCGAGGTCCTTTAGAGCCGAAAATACCTTGTCAGCGTCGGGGTCTCCGGTGGCCTCGCCGAAGACGTAGAGGGCGGATGCCTCGGCGTACTCCCAGACAGCGAGAGCGCTCTCGACGTGGGAGCGGCGGATCTCCTGAGAGTAGTCGGCGAGCGCGTAGATCATGGCGAGTCGTAGCGTCTGCGCCTCTGCTCGCGCCGTGATTGCGCCGAACATACCCGCCCGGTCTTCGGTGAGGACCTCGTACGCTTCGCACCATAGAGACCTGGCATCGTCTCCCCACGTCATGCGCACATCACGGTTTGCGTATTCAAGGATACCGACGAGCTTGCTGGTGATAGACGCCAGGTTCACTGTATGCCAGTCCCCGCCAAACGGTAGGGACTTCGAGCGCCTTACCAGGAACCACATAAAGCGGTTCGCCAACCCGTTTGCCATTTCGGTTTCGGTGAGATATCGCGTAAGCTCGGAGAGCGTTATATGTCCTGCTATAGATATGTGCGGGTCTGTTGCTCGGTGCGGGGAGTGCTTGACCATCGTCCGCAAGGTCTCGCCGTCCCAAGCATTACGCATCACTGGCGATAAAGTGTTGCCCTCCCGCTTCATAACCTTTAGAACCTGGGAGAGCTCTCCCTCCATGACTAACAGGCGTTTATCTTTTACACCCGGATCTACGGTCTTCATGTTGCCGTCTTTGTCCGGGACCTGGACGGGATCACGAACCTCATTAATCAAGCCCTCGCCACTGGAGAGTCCGCTCAGGATGCGATTCTCGGTCCAGTGTCTATCCGCGGCGTGGTGGATGTCTTTGACCGGGTTCCACGCCGAACCTTTACGCCCCTTCGCGGTTTCTCCCACGTGCGCAATGTCTAGGTTCGTGCGGTGCTTCGTCGCTCCGATCTGCATATAAGGCCCTCGCCCCATAGCGTTGCCGGTGGCGACTAGCGCACCTGTAGCCACCGCGACGGGATCACCCTCGGTATGTGGTTCGACGACCTCGACAATGTCCCCGAAGATCCCTCGATAAGCTGCCTCGTCCATCTTCGGCCATTCATTTTTCGCTGCTTTAGGTTCTCTCCCGCCGATGATCACGCTTACCCGACTATTTCTGCCGCTCTCCGCGAGCGTTTCAAAGATCCTCTGGTACTCGCGTTGTCCACCGTCGCGATTGTCTATGTACTTGTCGAATCCGAGAGTGCGGTCTCGTTCGCGCACGCTCTCGACCACGACGCGGCGATTAGCACCCGCGTCATACAAAACCCGCCCGATGTATAGGAGGGTGGCGGACCTATCTATTTCTCCATTCTTTTTAAGCCTGGGAGCTTCACCCCACCATACCTTGAGGGCTTCCGGGCTCAGGACCACGGGCGGTTCGTCCACGTTATCCTCGCTTGGCTGGTATTGGGTCTTTGGCTTCTCGCCTGTAGGTAGGAGCTCGTCCAGGCCAGCTACGCTATACGATCTGTCGCTAGCGAGTCCCTTAAGCCGTACCATTGGAGCACCCTCGTACTTGTGGTTTTTGGTCCCAGGCACCCTGAGCAGCTGCGTAAGGTCAAAGCCAGACGGGTCGGCGTTGATGACGGCTGCGATCCGCTTACTAAGGTCTTCGGCGGTCTCTGGCGGGATTTCGTCTGTAAGGCGCCAGTAGCAATGGAAGCGTCCGGGTGAGGATTCAACTACAGCCGTGGGTTTTAACTTACCGTTCGGCACCTCCGCGCCGTCCAGGTCTCCCCATAATGATCTAACCGCGCTGGCGTTTTCCTTTATACGCTTTGGCTTGGTGAGGAGGTGAACGCAGAAATAGACCTCGCGGCCTTCTCTGGACTTCTCCAGCCCCCACGTGGCCGCGCTCTCCGCCGCGCTGGGGTAGTTGAAGACGTTGGACCTAATCGTCTCCTTTGGGATGCTTCCATCTTCGGCTCTTATGCCGGTCCACACCATTAACTGAGCCTTCTGCCCGCCGAAAAGGTGTCGCCAGAACCGCGTAACCTCGGTGTTATCAGTCGCCCCGCTCACGCTGTCTCACCTTCTCCAGCGCCGCCCGGCGGGACAGTCAGCACGTAGAGGCCGTACATCAGGTGCTCGACAGTGGATCCTGGGCATGCCTCATGCCAAGACTGGAGTTCATCCCATGAACGGCGGGAGATGATCCGGAACAGCACCATTATCTCGGTGCTTGCTTGGTGCTCGTTTGGTATCATTTAGCTAAACCTCTCTGGTAGGGGGTTTGTAGATTCGAGGATCGGGTGCCCGCCCGGTCCTCTTTCTTGTTGCAACGATTAGCTAGCTCTCCTCTGTCGCATCACCTCGCGGCGCTTCTCATCAAGGCTGCTGACTTCTGGCGGTTCTTCCTGCGCGTTAAGGTCTTCATCGATTTCATCGCTGAGGTCGCCCAGCCTTAGAAAAGTTCGCATCAAGTCACCGCGAGCTTCCACCTCCTCTAGCGTCTCGCCTTCGTGCTCCTGTAGGTCTTCGTCGTCTTCGAGAAACGCGTCTGCGCCTAGGTAGGTCAGAAAGGCAAGCATTGATAGGGAAGACAGCGCCTTGCGGTCGCGTGTCTTCCGCAGTTCTTTGAGCCTTTCGTCTAGTCCTTCAAACGCAGCCTGAAGATGAGTTTTGTAGTCCTGTATAAGAGCAAGCCTCTCCCTTAACTCGTCCTTAGCCCCGTCCGTCTCCTCAGAGGAGTGCGACGACGGGGCGGACGCTTTTGGGGCAACTGGGCTCCAGTCGGGGTCTGTTAAAGCCTCCGGTGGAACGCCTAGGTTGTCCGCCAAGCGGCGGATTGTCCCCGGCTGCGGTGTGTTGCGGTTCGCCTCGATCATCGAGATCGTCGATCGGTTTCGGCCCACCGCTTCCGCAAGCTGCTCTTGGGTAAGGGCTTTGCGTTGCCGCAGCTCTTTGACCCGGTCTCCTATCTTCACTCCGTACCTCCGTCGTGTAGGCAACGCACGTATCTTACAGCAACGCAACTTGAAGTCAACATATCACAGCTGATGATAGAAAGATTTTAGATAAATGTTAGATTAATATTGGATTAAGGGTTGAGATATGCGATACTGCAGGTGTTGATAAAGGAATAGCGCTTCGCGGGCTACCAACCCCAAGCGCTCTACTCGGGAGGGATAAGCTCCATGAGCAGCACCACGAAGGATACAGCACCCGCACCACCATTCACCCGCGAGACCATCACCAAGAAAGCACTCCGCCTCTACCCCGAGCGGACCGTCGAGCCGCTGGGCCACGGCCGGTACAGCGTCGAGGGTACGGACGGCTTCTACGAGGTAGACCTGGCCGTCTTCGGCGGTGAGGAGTCCTGCCCCTGCCCCGCGACGAAGCCTTGCTACCACATCGCTCTCGCCACGATCTCCCGCGCTAAGAGCCGCTCGAAGGCTCGGAGGGTACAGGCCGACCGGACAGCGGCTAGGGTGTCACGCTCAAGCCTCGCGGGACTAGCGGCAAGTCTGTGATCCGCGCACTACTAGCCGGGGTGCTCTTCAGCACTCCGGCCCTTGCTCTCGTCTACCTCGCCGGTTGATAGCCCGTGAACTCGGAGAGAGGGCCACCAGCCCCACTATTCCAAGCGACCGGAAGATTACTGAGGAGAGGAAAGAACATGAAGCATCCGGAGATGAGAAACACGGTGCGAACCGCTTATAGCGGTCTTGGGAGATGCTCTCGCGGGTGCTCGGGAGGAGCTGGACGGTTGCCGGGACCTGCTCAAGAACTTCGAACGCCAGGGGGGACGAGTCAGGGCCGAGGCGGCGCGGGACTAGCAAAACCGCGAGAACACGGCCGGGGCTATCATGGTCCCGGCCCTTTAGCGAGAGGAGTAGATATCAACTACGTTCACATCGACATACTGCGGCTCCAGGCACAGATTCTGCAGAGCCTCGAAGAGCAACAAGGGTACGTTCCTTGCGAGGGCCTGGATTACTCAGGTTCTTGCGGAGAGCCAGCCGAGTACATGATGCCGGACGCTACGCGAACTGGCGGCGGCGGGTCGGACATAGAGATAAGGCCCGCGTGGTTTTGCCGGACGCACCTTAGCGAACTCTTAGGCCGCGACCCCGGCGAGCAACCCCTTTTGAGGCGCATCGAAGGTCCCGAAGAGTAGAAGAAGGCGTACCGGGCCGGGGCTATCATGGTCCCCGCCCTTTACTTTGAGAGGAGCGGTGTGGAAGAAGAGACGAAGAAGTACGCGATGATCGGGTACTACCCGAATGAGGTTAGTGGTGGAGTATACGCGGTGGGGAACGAGGGTGTTACGACGCAGGAGGCGCATGAACGTGCCGTCGAGGAGGATCTAGAACTCTTCCAGCTATTCCCTTTACGGGGACAGCCGACCGGACAACATCGGTTCTATAGGCGCCAAGTGGACGGCGCCTACAAGCAAGGACAGTCGCGCGAGTTCGCGGCACGGTTATCCGAATACGTTGGCGGGTTAATCGAAAAGGACGATGCCGAGGACTAGCACACTCGTATCCTCCAGGGCCGGGGTCTCGCATCTAGCGGGGCTTCGGTCCTTTTTGTTTAACAGGCCTTCATGATAGGTAAGTATCTATTGTGGCGATGCCCTCCTGGTCGTCGCCTGGCAACGGGGCGGGAAGGAGGCGCATCATGGCTATCAGCTCCCACCCATCGGTGGAGGAGATTAAGCAAGCGGTTCAGTCCAAAGGCGGGACCATCACTTGCGCCCTGTGTGGTCGCGAAGAATACACGGTCGAAGAGGTAGATGTCCTGTCTGGAGAACGGAGGTATGGAGTCCAGCGGCTCCATCGTGCACAACTGGTGTGCGAGAACTGCGGCTGGGTCGTGAACCTCGACCTCACCAAACTCTAGGACTAAGGCGAGGGATCCTAGCTACCGAACCGATAGGGTAAGGGCCGGGGTCTCGCTTCGCGCGGGGCTCCGGCCCTCTTTGCCGACCACGGTTGACAACACCGCGTAATACTTCCCGTCTCGAATTCACCGGGTAAAAGCGGATGTATGGGGCCTTTCTGCGGGCCGGTTTGCAGCGAGTCCGGGGGGG
>CADCVE010000017.1 GCA_902806065.1 uncultured Rubrobacteraceae bacterium
GGTAGCCCTCGGTCCCGCCGCGAGCGGCGCCTGGCCGCCAACGGGACCGGGAGCGTGCTGGCGGGGCTCGTCGGGACGCTTCTGGCGCGGAAGATGGACCCGTTCGCGGCCGCCGCCGCGGCGGTGATCGCGCGGTCCGACGCCGGGGACGTCGCCGCGACCCGCGTCAGCGTGGGTCACACACTGGCGGGGGACGTTATCCAGGCGCTCCCCGAGGCACTGGCCCCCTGCGCGACTAGGCGCCGTCGCATGTTCTGAGCAGGACGCTCCGGTCAGGACGCGGTTTTTAGCCCCGGTCAGGGCGCTGTGTCTCCCGCCACGGGGTTCCGGGCCTCATCCTGGCCTGGGGTTCTCCTCTGGAGGAGTCCGCGGAACGTCGGTTTGCAGCATACGCCCGATGGACAACCGGGTTGCGCGTCTTCCGGGGACCTTGCCCGCCGGTCGTCGGAACGTACTGGTTGCCGTCTGTTCTCTTGTGGTGACCGTAGGCCGGTCTCTCGGGCGTCCGGAAGCGAGAACGTTCACAGGCGTCGCGGGGAGGCGTAAACCGCGTCACGCCGAAACATCCTCGGTGGTCGTATGATTTTTATTACAAAGCTGGTCCTCTCCCCGGTCACGTTCGGGGGGTACCGACAACCTTTACGGAAGGCGAACGGCATGCGGAACGGTGGTCACAAGTACGATTACAACCCCATCGAGACGGACGTAGTGATCGTCGGCGCCGGCGCGGCGGGGCTTCGGGCGGCCATCGAGCTCGCGCGGGAGGGCGTCGACGTCCTGGTCCTGGGCAAACGCCGGCACGGCGACGCCCACACCGTGTGGGCGGCCGGCGGCATCAACGCTTCTTTGGGCAACCTGGATTCCGACGACCGGTGGGAGATACACGCCGCCGACACCATCGGGGAGGGACATTTCGTCAACGATCCCAGGGCCGTTGAGATCCTGGCCCGCGAGGCGCCGGACCGCATCCTCGAGCTTCGCGACTGGGGCTGTCCGTTCTCCCTGACGGAGGACGGCGAGTTAAACCAGCGCTACTTCGGCGCCCAGTCCTTCCGCCGCACCTGCTTCGCCGGGGACATGACGGGCGAGGCGATCCTGGGCACGCTGGTTGCCAAGGCCAAGGAAGAGGGCGTCTCCTACCTCGAGGACGTTTACGTGACGAAGCTCCTGAAGAGCGGCGGGCGGGTCAACGGTGCCGCGGGCTTCGACATGCAAAGCGGGCGCCGCCTCCTGTTTGGGGCTCGCGCGGTTGTGCTGGCTGCGGGCGGCTACACGTCGATCTACAGGCGCGGATCCTCCCGCCCCGACGAGAACAACGGGGACGCGATGGCGCTTGCCTACGAGGCCGGGGCGGCTCTCAAGGACATGGAGTTCGTCCAGTTCCACCCGACGGGAATGATCGAGCCCGAGGGTATGGACGGCCGGCTCGTCACCGAGGCCGTCAGGGGCGAGGGCGGGCGTCTTTACAACAGCGAGGGCGAGCGCTTCATGGAGAGGTACTCGCCCAAGCACATGGAGCTCGACGCGCGCGATGTCGTGGCGCGCGCCAACTACCGCGAGATCCGGGAGGGCCGTGGCACCCCCGACGGGGCGGTGCTGCTCGACATCTCCCATTGCGACCCCGACTACATCAAGGATCGGCTGCCGAACATGTACGAGCAGTTCGTGGAGCAGGGGGTGGACATAACGGAGAAGCCCATGAAGGTGTCCCCCACCGCCCACTACGGCATGGGCGGCATCGAGGTCGATCCGCGGACGTGCGCCACGGCCGTCGAGGGGCTCTTCGCCGTCGGCGAGTCGACCGCCGGCGTTCACGGCGCCAACAGGCTCGGGGGGAACTCCCTGGCCGAGACCGTCGTCTTCGGGAAGATCCTTGGCTCTCACCTCGCGGATGTCCTGGATGACGACCTGTTGCCGCCCGTTCCGCTCGACGAGGGCGCGGTACAAGAGCACTTCGCGGCCCTCGACGTCCTCGCGGCCGGGACAGGGGGCGGCGAACGGGATCCCGGGGAGCTCATCGACGAGCTGCGCGACCTCGTCTGGGTCCACGCCGGCATCGTCCGCACCGACGACGGCTTGCGCGAGGGGATCGTGAAGCTCCGGGACCTTAAGGAGCGTGCCGGAGAGCTTGCGATATCCGACGCCTCCCCGAGCCGGCGGTTCGAGCACGTCCTCAACCTGCGCGCCATGCTGACCGCAGCGGAGGCCGTCATGCGCGGCGCCCTCGCCCGGGAGGAGTCGCGCGGCGCCCACCACCGCGAGGACTTCCCCGAGGAGGCGGATGGGTGGCAGAAGAACATCCTTTGCGCCAGGGATGAAGGGGGCGACATGTACCTGTGGACCGAGCCCGTGGGCGAGGTGCCGGCGGAGATACGCAAGGCCCTCGACGAGGACTACAGCCTCGACTACCACTACTTGGAGTAGAGAGTTCCACGGAGGGCACGGATGTGAGGCAATAGAAAGGGACGAATTGAGCGAGTTAGTGGTAATAGGCGGAGGGCCGGCGGGGGTAACCGCGGCCCTAAGAGCCCGGGAGCTAGGGGCCGAGGTTATCCTGATCGAGCGCGAGAAGCTGGGCGGAACCTGCACCAACGACGGATGCGTCCCGACCCGGGCACTCGCCAAGGCCGCCCGGCTCGTGCGCGACGCGGAGCAGTTTGCCGACTATGGCCTCCGGGGCCTGGCGCCGAGGGTAGACTTCTCCAGGGTGCTCCTCTCGGCCCGGCGGGTCGTGGAGGAGGTACACGACAAGAAGCGTCTCCGGGATCGGCTGGAAGCGGCGGGGGTCGAGGTCCTCGACGGGGCGGGTGACGTCCGTTTCGCGGACCCCCACACCGTTCGCGTCGAAAACGGCGGTCCCGGGGGAACGGAGGCTGAGATCCGGGGCGACCACTTCGTCATCTGTGCCGGGGGGCATGCCCGGAGGCTCGGCTTCCCGGGCTCCGAGCACGCCCTCACCCACAGCGACGTGTGGGACATGGAGTCGCTGCCGGAATCGGTAGCGATCATAGGGGCCGCGGCGACGGGCTGCCAGTTGGCCTCCATCTTCGCGGCTTTTGGGTGCAGGGTGCGGCTTCTGGAGCTCGCCCCCAGGATACTCCCCGGGGAGGACGAGGATGTGTCCCGCGTCGTCGGCGAGAGCTTCGAGCGGCGCGGTATACGGATAGAGACCGGAATCGGTGGGGTAAACGAGATAGAGAAGGTCTCCGAGGGTTCGGAGGACCTGGTCCTAAGCTACGACACTCCGGACGGAGAGCGAGAGGCCGGGGTAGACACCGTGATGCTCTCCGTGGGTTGGCCGGGCAACGTAGACGCGCTGGGACTCGAGGCGGCGGGGGTGGCGACCGACAAGGGCCATATAGTCGTCGACGATACGCTACAAACCAGCGTACCCCATATCTTCGCCGCCGGCGACATAATCGGCAGGGTCATGCTGGTTCAGAGCGCGACCTACGAGGGCAGCCTCGCCGCCGAACAGGCCGTGCTCGGTCCCGAGAGCGCGCAGAGCCACGAGATAGTCCCCCACGGCGGCTTCACCGACCCGGAGTACGCCAGCGTCGGCCTCACAGAGGAGGCGGCGCGCGCCGAGCACGACTGCGTGGTGTCCTCGATCCCCTACGCGGATCTCGACCGCGGAGTGATCGACGGCCACCAGGAGGGTTTCTGCAAGCTAATAGTGGACCGTGCCTCTCGGCGCATCCTCGGCGCCCACATAGTCGGTGAACAGGCGGTAGAGGTGGTCCAACTCGTAGCGACCGCGATGCGCGGCGAGATGCCGGTAGAGGAGCTCGCGGACATAGAGCTCGCCTATCCGACCTTTACTGCGATAGTCGGGCTCGTGGCCAGGCGGGCGGCCCGAGAGCTCAGGGTCACGATCGGCTACCGCGGGTGGAGCCTCCAGAGCCAGCTCGGGGTAGCGGAGTGGGAGCTTGGCAAGAACCACGATGAAACGGCCGACGTGCGAGCGTCGCTGAACTTCTCGAAGGCGTAACGCGTCATGAATAAGGACAAGGCCTAGAAGGGGTTCTAGAAGCCGATGGAGAAGCAGAGAACAGCAACCGAAAAGACCCGGGCAAATGCTAGGGTCGCCTAAAGAAGGTAAGGCCGAGTGTCGCAGAGTAACTACTCGTCTTCCTCCTCCATAGCGTCGTCGACGCCTTCCAAATATCCTACGAGGTAGGATCTCGCGCCGTCCTCGCCGAAAACGTCCAGAAGCTCGAGCAATCCAGAGGCGTCGAGTACTCGCCGCGGCTTCCTTCGCTCACGCCCCGCTTGTAGAGGTTAGCGTTCTCTTCGCCAGTAGACTCTGTCACGAAGGGCATTGTAGCCCTCACTGAGGCGGGGATACAGTTGTTGTATCAACAATGGGTAGCGGGGTTTTCTGGGGCGCGCTCGGCAGGACTCGAACCTGCGACCTTCTGATTCGTAGTCAGACGCTCTATCCAACTGAGCTACGAGCGCGAGAGGGTGGCTCACAACCTTTAATGATACCGTCGGGAGGGCGGTTACTCAAGGCGTGGGTGGTGGTCGGAGGGTATACTGTTTGTCCTGGGCTTTGGCAGTAGCGTAATGATTGGGGTGGTTTTCGGCAGCATGAGTGTGTCCGTTCTGCTTGTAATCGGGGATGATGAAGAGAGATTGCATTTGCGGCGGGCGCTCTCCGGGGAGGGGTGGCGTGTTATACCCGCTGGGACCGGCACCCAGGCGCGTCAGATGGCTAACAGGCAGAGCTTCGAGGTCGCTGTTGTGGATAACCGTTTGCCTGACGAGCGGGGTTTTCAGGTTATAAGCGCCGTTCAGGGACCAGGGATCTCGACGGTGGCTTTGCTCCGTGACGAGGATACGATGGATCGTATCGTGGGCATCGAGCTCGGCGCGGACTACTATATGCGCTCCCCGGTAAACCCGCGTGAGTTGGTGGCGAGGGTAAAGCAGATCCTTCGCAAGAGAGACCGCGTGGGGGAGGAGTCCTCCGGACGCCTCTTCGTCGGGGAGTTGGAGATCGACCCGGACCTCGTTGAGGTTCGGAAGGGGGGGCGCGAGGTGCAACTATCCCCGCGCGAGTTCCAGCTCCTCTACACCCTTGCCCAGAGCCCGGGGCGCGTCTTCCCGCGCGGCGCCCTTCTCAGGCAGGTGTGGGGCGAGGACGAATACATAGACGAGCGCACCGTCAACGTCTACGTCCAGCGCCTGCGCACCAAACTCGGCGATAAAACCGACAAACCAGGGCTTATAGAGACCGTTCGTGGCTTCGGGTACCGGCTGGTAAAGCCGGGTTAGAGAAGCTCTGGCAGAGAGGCTCTAGCCTAGAGGCTTTGCTAACGGACCCGGCGCATCAGAGCGCCGCCCCTTATGGTCTCGCCGGGCCGGACGTCATATCCGTGACCGACTATGCAGTCTTCGAGGTAGGCGCCGTCGCCCACCGATGCCCCGGGGAGGAGGATGCTTCGCTTAATCGTGGCGTTCGGTCGGATCCAGCAATCCGTCCCGACCGTTACGTCCCCCGAGAGCGTGACGTCGCGCCCGATCATCGCGTCCCGTCCCACTACTGTGTACCCTTCCAATACTGCGGACGGATGGATGTGGGCGTTCTCCCCGATCCACAAATTCTTGTCCTGTCTCTCCCCCGGTATCTTCACCCGTACCTTCCCCGATAGCACGTCGTACTGCGCCTGCCGGTACGCCTCCAGCGTTCCTATATCCGACCAGTAAAAATCCCCCTCGTACCCGACAAACCTCTCCCCAGCCTCCAGAAAGCGTGGGAAAACATCGTTGGCAAAATCGAAGAAGGTATTCTCCGGGATGTATTCGAGCGCCTCCGGTTCGAGTACGTAAACACCGGCGTTGGCGAGGGTGCTTATTGCCACCTTCGGGTCCGGCTTCTCCTGGAAGCCCAGGATATTGCTCTCACCGTCCACCTCGACGACCCCGAACTCCGAGGTGTCATAGACTCTGTGCAAGGCTATGGTGGCGAGAGCCCCCTTCTCCTTGTGGAAGGCGACGAGGGCTCCTATATCCACGTCGGTCAGGGCGTCGCCACTGACGATGGCGAACGTCTCGCCGAAGCTGCCGGCCGCCCCGGCGAGACGCTTCACGCCGCCTGCCGTGCCGGTGAGATCCGCCTCCTCGACAAAGCGGACCTGCATGCCGTCTACGCGCGACTCCTCACCGTAGGCTTCGAGGAGAGCGTTGGCGAGATAGTGGATGTTGACGTGGGCCTCGGAGACGCCGTGGTGCGCGAGGAGGCTAAAGATGTGCTCGATGATCGGGGTGTCCACGACCGGCGCCATGGGCTTTGGGACCTCACCTGTCAACGGAAAGAGCCTGGTCCCCTTACCTGCCGCGAGTACCATCGCCTTCATACAGCGCCTACCATTCTCTGCTCACGTTGAGATCCGCCTTTTCGCGGAAGCCCTCTCCAGGTCCACATCCGCCAGGTTCGCTAAATCGCACAGGTTGCACATTGCGTCGTAGATCTCCATCCCGAGGTTCGCCACTATAAAGCTCTCTCCGCCACGCGCATCTTACCAATGTCTCTATCCCCGTCCCTTGAGAGCGCCAACACCTCACTGACGACTCCTCACATCTGGCTCATCAGGTAAGTGAGCCTCTACTCCAGGGTGATGTCGAAGCCCTTGTAATCCTCTAGCTGCTGCCTGAGCTGGCGCTGAAGTTCCTCGATAGTCACCGTGGCCTCCGTTCTCCCGACACGAGGTTGGCCTGCACCCCGGACTCATGTGCTCTATATTCTCCGCAGTGCACAAGGAAACTTTACAACGACTCTTCCCCACCGCCAAGCTCGACGAGCCCTTGAGACGCTATACGGCCTGGAAGATCGGTGGCCCGGCCGACGCCTTACTGGAGCCTTCAAGTGCTGGCGAGTTGGTACAAGCCGTAAAGACCGCCCTGGAACACGGCATCCCCGTAACTATCCTGGGCGGCGGTACGAACGTCCTTATCCTCGATGGTGGTATAAGAGGACTCACCGTAAGGCTCGCAAAGGCCCTCACGGACGTGACGGTAACCGGTACGAGCGTGATCGCCGACGCGGGCGTCCTCTACCCGGTGCTCGCCAACACTACCGCGGGCAAGGGCCTCGCCGGCCTGGAGTTCGCGACCGGTATTCCGGGGACCGTCGGTGGGGCTGTCTACATGAACGCCGGGGCTTATGGTAGCGAGACCAGGGAGGTCCTGGTCTGGGCCGATGTCTACAAGCCGGAGTCAGGCCAGGTCGAGCGCCTGCCGAACGCTGGCCTCGAGCTGTCCTACCGTCGCAGCGCCTTACACGACCGGCCAGGCTGGACTGTCTTGCGCGCCGCCTATGCCCTCGTGCCAGGAGAGGCCGGTGAGCTCAAAGCTCGTATAAAGGAGTTTCGTGCGCAACGCATGACTGGTTCCCCGAACCGCCCGAGTTGCGGCTCCACCTTCAAGCGTCCCGAGGGAGATTATCCGGGGCGGGTGATAGAAGCGGCGGGCCTCAAGGGGACACGGGTAGGACAGATCGAAGTCTCACCTATACATGCCAACTACTTTGTCAACCACGGGGGCGGCACCGCCAGAGACGTCCTGAAATTAATAGAGTATTCCAGAGAAACCGTACGCGATAAGCTCGGCATAAAGCTAGAGCTGGAGGTGAGGATCCTGGGTGAGCCATAGGTCTCTGCTATTCAACGCCTCGACCTTCAACTCTCAGCTGGTGACACCTCTATTTCTTCACAGCGCGGCGCCTACCCAAATCTAAAGTTCTCATCCGTCCCCGCGCTTACGCGCCTTGTCGAGAGCGTTATCCCGCCGGAGCCGCCCGTAGTCTGCCTTTAGCTGATGGCTGAGTGCTGGTCGCTGACAGCTTTCGAGGGTGCTGGGCGGCGAAACAGGTCCGATATGTCGCTGAGGTCGGTGTGAGTGTCGCAGACGTCGAGTAGGGCCTGGGAGGTGCATTGGCCGGCGCTGACGACCTCGATGCGTAGACCTTTCTCGCTCTGCAGGTACTCGATGGCCTCGACGTAGTCGCCGTCACCGGAGACGAGCACGTAGGTATCCGCGTGATCCGCCAGACGTACCATGTCCACGACGATACCCATGTCCCAGTCGCCCTTGTGAGATACGACGCGCTCCCCCTCGGCGGAGAGCGTCTCGTGGACCACGAGCGGCTTGGAGCGAACCTTGTAGCCGAACCTGTTGAGATTGTAGACAAAGGACCTGGCGCCGGAACCTCCTCCTCCACCGGAAGCTCCGGTGGAAGCCTCGTCCGGCTCTTGCTTCTCGACGATGTAGAAGGTAGCGCGGAGGAGCTTGCGGCCACCGACGGCAGCATCCAGGAGGACACCGTAGTCGAGGATACCTTTGTAGTAGCTCTTTATGGAATGGTAGAGGTTCGCTCCGTCCACGAAAACGGCGACCTTCTCCATAGCATCCAGCCTCCCCAGGGTTCCCACGGCGCTGCGCATGTTACCAGAAAAAGGGTAGCGTATAAGTCGGCGATCCACGTTGTGTGGCAGGTAATGTAGCTTGCTCGAAGGGTGATGCAAGCGTGAGAGAGCCGGTATGATATGCTCGTTTGACGAACAACCCGGCGTCGGCCGGGGTTCAGTAGACCAAGGTATAGAGTGGAGCGCCAGGGCGGAATGGACTTCAAGGTCAGCATAGACGAGCACGCCGACACCTACTCGATCGTCACGGTACTTGGCGAGGTGGATCTCCACACGGCCCCAAAGGTCCAGTACGCCATAGAAAAAGGCGCGGAGGGCGTGGAGGCGGTCGTCGTGGACCTGGGTGGTGTGGCGTTCATGGACTCGACGGCTCTCTCGATGTTTATGCGCGCCAGAGAATCTCTGGAGAAGAAGGACGCCTCCCTCAGACTTACCGCTCCCTCAAAGGCCGTGGAGCGAATCTTCGCCGTAACGGGCTTCGGGGATTACTTCGACATCTACCCCTCACGGGAAGCCGCTCTCTCCGGATAAACGCCAACACACCCCGGCGGAAGAGTCCGCGTTCACCGGGTCCGAAACATAGTTGCGATAAACTACCACCATCGAAAAATACTCTGAAAGACCTTGCGAGGATGAAATGAATATGACGGCGCGGCGGGGCGGATTCGGCGTATGGTGGCAGGCGTTGCGGGCGTACTCTTTTCCGGCCTCCGTGGTGCCCGTCATGGTCGGGGCGGCGCTCGCGCTGGGCGCGGGAGGTGAGGTCTACTGGGGGCTCTTGCCGGTCGTATTGGCGTGTGCGATCCTCTTTCACGCCGGCACCAACGTAATAAACGACTACTTCGACTTTGCGTGGGGGGTGGACAAGGACGACCCTCACGGTGGCTCGAGCGGGGTACTCACAAAGGGCCTATTGAGGCCGCCCGAGGTCTTTGCCTATGGGGTGGGGCTCTTCGGGGTGGGGGTATTGCTCGGCCTCGTCCTCCTGTATTACCGCGGTCTGCCGATGCTGCTCCTCGGCGTCGCCGGTCTGCTCGGCGGCTATCTCTATACCGGGGGGCCAAAGGGCTACAAGTACCTCGCGCTCGGGGATGTGCTCGTCTTCTTACTCATGGGACCGCTTATGGTCGTCGGCTCGTACTATGCCCTCACCGGTGGGCTTACGCTCACGGTACTTCTCGCCTCGTTGCCGGTCGGCTCGCTGGTGGCGGCCATTATGGCGGTCAATAACCACAGGGACGCCGCCACCGACAAAGAGGCCGAGGTGCGGACGCTCTCCAATGTGATCGGCTTTCGGGCCTCCATGATCGAGAATCTCCTGTTGCCCTTGTCGGCGTACCTTGCCGTAGCCTTTATGGCGTTCTTCGGAGTCCTCCCGGTCTGGTCGCTACTGACCTTCCTCTCCCTGCCTCTGGCCCTTGCGAACCTGCGCGACATAAAGAACAGCGGCGAGGAGAGCGCACGCGAGCTTGGCTACCTCGTGGTCCGCACCGCGCAACTGCACCTCGTCTTCGGCGTCCTCCTCTCCATCGGCATCGTGATCGGCGCGCTGACCGGCTCCTGACCGGATTCCCGTGAGTACGCGTGCGTCGCGAAGTTCCTGAACGCCGGGTCTTTACGTACTAGAATCTGAACGTGATGATTACCGAGAGTAAGAGTATTGATATCCCCAAGCCTTTGACGCTCCTTGGAGAGAGGTTCGAAGAGGCCGGGCGCGAGTTGTATCTCGTGGGCGGGTACGTACGGGACGTGCTCCTTGGAGACGTAGAGGACCGGGACGTGGACGCCACTACGGGCGCGCGGCCGAAGGAGATCAAGAGACTGCTCGGTCCCATCGCCGATCACCTGTGGACGGTGGGGGAGAGGTTCGGTACCATCGGCGCGAAGGTCGGAGAGTATGACGTTGAGGTTACAACGTACCGCAGTGACCTTTACGAGGAGGGGAGCCGGCACCCGGAGGTAAGGTTCGGGGAGAGTCTCCTGGACGACCTGAGCCGCCGGGACTTTACCATCAATGCCATCGCCGCCGAAGCCGGTACCGGGCAGATACATGATCTCTTCCACGGCAGGAAGGATCTGGAGTCCGGTGTGATCCGGCCCGTAGGAGACCCCCTGGACCGGATGCGCGACGACCCCTTGCGGATGCTCCGCGCCGTAAGGTTCGAGACTACGCTCACGAGCCCTGAGAAGCCGTTTGCGATGACGGCCGATCTGGAAGCGGCCATTGTGGAGAACGCCCACTGGCTCGACAGCATAAGCGCCGAGCGCATCCGGGAGGAGTTCGAGAAGATACTGGTCTCGGAGAACGTCTCCCACGGCCTGCGTACTATGGTGCGCCTCGGCCTGATGCAGTACATCGTCCCGGAGTTCCTGGAGACGCTCGACGTCGAACAAGAGGCGGAGTTCCACCACAAAGACGTCTTCGAGCACACTCTCATAGTGACCCGGAACGTTGAGAATACTCCGGTACTTCGCAAGGCGGCGTTCTTCCACGATATTGGCAAGCCTCGCGCGCTCGTTTACGAGCACCGCTGCACTTACTGTGGGGCGAAGACCACCAGTAAGACGGCTGAGGAGGGCGATTGTGAGCGCTGCGGCGGACGGACTCTGCCGAAGAAGATCCACTTTTACGGCCACGAGAACGTCGGTGCCGCGATGGCCCGCAAGGCGATGAAGCGCCTCGCCTACCCCAAGGACGACGTCGACGCCGTAGCCCACATCGTCACCAATCACATGCGCCCAATGGGCTATGCGGTGGGGCGTGATCCCTGGAGTGACTCGGCCATAAGGCGCTTCATTCGCGACACGCATCTCAGCAGAGGTGAGAGGGAGTTGGCCAACGTGGATCTGCTTCTCAAGCTCGCCCGGGCGGATATTACCGGCAGCGCTCCGAGGCGGCGGCACATCGCCGAGGAGTCCTGGCGCAGCCTCAAGGGCCGAGTGGATGAGATACGGGCAAAGGACGTCATAGAGAAGCTTGAGAGCCCGCTGGATGGCAATCAGCTAATGGAGCTCTTCGGGCGGGGTCCGGGGCGTTGGATCCAACCGATAAAAAACTACCTTGAAGGTGAGGTCGTCGAAGGCCGCCTCGGAGCACACGAGACCGAAAAAGCTATGGAGATGGCCGAAGCCTACGCGCACGAACACGACCTCTTCGAGGAGGGATAGAACGATGACCTTCGACCCCCTGGTCCAGACTGGCTGGCTAGCGGATCACCTTGACGACCCGGACATCCGCATTGTGGACATCCGGGGCTATGTAAAGAAGCGCGACCTGCGCGGGGATGGACGTCAGGAGGCCGAGTACCTGGCGGCGCGCGACGAATACGACGAGGCCCACATCCCCGGCGCCGTCTACGTCGACTGGACCAGCGACATCACCGACCCCGGCGACGCCGTCCCCGCCCAGGTCGCCCCACCGGAGCGCTTCGCGGATCTGATGGGTTCGCTTGGCGTAGATGATGGTACCCACGTCGTCGTCTACGACCACGCGGGCAGCCAGTTCGCCACCCGCTTGTGGTGGGCGCTTGTGTATTACGGTCACGAGCGCGTCTCCGTACTGGATGGCGGTTGGAAGAAGTGGATCGCCGAGGACCGGCCGGTGAGCGCCCGGGTTCCCACCCCCGAGCCCGCCGTCTTCATCCCGCGCCCGCAGGCCGCTTGGCGGGCGGATGCCGGGGCGGTGCTGGCCGCGAGCCAGGCCCCGGGCGACACGTTGATCCTCGATGCTCGCGACGAGGGCCAGTACACCGGTGCCGTTACGCGGGGAGAGGGCAGGCCCGGTCACGTTCCCGGTGCCGCGCACCTGCATGCCGATACCCTGCTGCGGGAGGGCGGCACGTTCCTTGAGAGAGAGGAGATCGAAGGTAGGCTCCGCGATGCAGGGGCCTCCGAGGACAGAGACGCGCCTATAGTCGCCTACTGCAACGGCGGGGTGGCAGCGACGGTCCTGCTCTTCAACCTGTACCGGCTCGGCTACACGAATCTCTCCAACTACGACGGTTCGTGGAACGAGTGGGGTGTGCGCGAGGATCTACCAGCGGAGAGGTAGTCCCGGTAGTTGGGTGAACCTCGTACTCGCCTCCTTAGGCGCGACTCGCGCACATGGTTGCTTGCGGCGGCTTCGATTTCTTTTCCGTTCACAAGTTCTGTATCTTCAACGATGCCCGAGACGCGGTAGTTAACCTCGCCAACAGCTTCGGCTTGATGAACGGCGGGATACCCACACAACAACCGATGGCACGACTCCTGATCCGAGACGACTCAGCAGACAGTTGGATTCCCCCCAAAGGCCGGGGCCCCCGAGTACAGTCATGTACTCGAGATAGCTCGTATGTTGCCATAGTAGGATTGCGCTAACGGCTTCGCTCCCAACTCACACCCGCTCGAAAACAACAAAGCAAACCCCATGAGGCCCAACTCTCAATGACCCTGCAAATGTTTGAGGCTTGTGTTCAGTTGTTTGAAGAAACAAAAAGAAAACAGCACTTTATGTTGACACTTAGGTGTAACAGTGAAAAAATAGCGTGTGTGACAAAAGTATCCCCGCCGGGAGGCAAGAGTTGAAGAAGACGATACTTTCAGCGGTGATGCTGTCTATGATATTGACAGTGGCTGCGCCGGCGGTAGCCCAGGTTGGGCAAGGCTTTGACCAGGACAGTAGCAGTGGTGTTGTAGATCAGTCTTTTACGGTCACTGGTGAGGGCAGTACCGCCAACCAGTGCTCGGCGCTCCTGGCTGCCGCGCAGACCGGCACCTCTCAGGGTTCGAGTGGCTCCATCCGGTCCGCCTCCGGCACTGGACAGAGCGAGCAGGAGGGCATTGGCTCCAGCCTTGCCGTAAGCCCCGAGGTGGCCGAGGTGTGCGAGCAGAAGATCAACCAGGCCGCCGCCGCAGCCTCCCCGAAAAAGACGGCTAAAGCCGCGCCTGAGATCACTCCCGCTCCGACCCCCAAGCTCGCGGATAAGGCTGAAGGTTCACAGACCAAAGCTACCACCACACAGAACAAGGCGAAGTCCGAGATCGAGGAGAAGAAGACCAAGACCGAGGAGAAGAAGGCCGGAGCGAAGGAGTTGCCGAAGACCGGTGGAGGCGCGACGTTGTTCGCGCTCGGCACCGGTGTCCTACTGGTCGCCGTCGGTCTACTGGCCCGCAGGCTCGTTCGGTAAGCCACCCTGGTTGACAGGAGTTACGTAAAAGGGACAGGCCCCTCTAACACGCCTTCACCAGTTCGTCGCGCTTCCCGTTCCACGAACCCTCTCGCCAACTACGCGCCCCAGATGTTAGTATCGAAAGATGCCATCGCCCCTCTCAAATATATTAAGTTGTTTTAAGAAAAGCAGAAAATATCAGGAATTTGTGTTGACAGTGTGGAACAGTAGTGGAAGAATAGGTTCAACGTTAGAGAACTATTTACGCAGGGAGGGGCAGGTTTTGAAGAAGATAATGATGTTGGCAGCGATGCTGGCTATGGTATTGA
Organism: uncultured Rubrobacteraceae bacterium; assembly: GCA_902806065.1. GTDB lineage: Bacteria > Actinomycetota > Rubrobacteria > Rubrobacterales > Rubrobacteraceae > Rubrobacter_F. The sequence continues at coordinate 13,909 of CADCVE010000017.1, forward strand.
CAGCGGCCGCGCCGGCGATGGCGCAGGTCGAGCAGGACTTCGATCAGGACTCCGACAGCGGTGATGCAGACCAGACGTTCACTGTCACCGGCGGGGGAAGCAACGGCAGCTCGTGCACGCCGCTCTCAGGGACCTCGCAGACGGGGAACGTGCAGGACGCGACCGGTACCACTTCGTTCGATTCAGACATCGAGGACTTCGAGCAGGACGAGATCGGCTCTGATCTAAGCGTGAGTGGCGGATCTTCGACCGAGTGCACGCAGGAAGTCAACCAGGCCGCTGCTGCCGGCGCTCCGAAGGCCGCTCCTGCGCCCGCCCCGAAGGCTGCTCCTGCGCCTGCCCCGAAGGCTGCTCCTGCGCCTGCCCCGAAGGTCGCGCCTGCTCCGGCCCCCGCCCCCAAGGCCGAGGTGAAGGCCGAGACTCCTGAGGCCAAGGCTGAGGCCAAGGCTGCGGCCCCGGCTCCGGCCCCGGCTCCTGCTCCTAAGATGGAAGAGAAGAAGAAGGAAGAGAAGAAGAAGGAAGAGAAGGAACTGCCAAAGACCGGCGGTGGCACCGCGTCGCTGCTCACGCTTGGCGCTGGCGCCCTGTTGGTAGGCGGCGGTCTCCTGGCCCGCAGGATGACCAGGTAGTAAACAGCAGATCCGACGCCAGAGTTGCGGATAGGAGGCGGGACCCCGAGGGGTCCCGCCTTTTTTCGTGCGTCTGGTGTGACCTCAACGTTCCTGGTAGCCAACGCAACCCTCTGAAGCCCGAGGGGCAGGCAGCAGCGCTTCAATTGCTCTTGTTAAGTTTCTTTAAGAAAAGCAGAAAAAAACTACACTTTGGGTATTGACAGTGAGGGTTGTTGATGGAAGAATAATCAGAGTAATGGAAGCTCTCTCGTAAGGAGGGGTAAGTTGAAGAAGGTAATGATGTTGGCGGCGCTTCTGGCTATGTTGGTCGTTGCGGCTGTTCCGGCCATAGCGCAGGTTGAGAACGGCTTCGATCAGGAGTCCGAGAGCGGTGAGGTCGAGCAGTCGTTTACGGTCAGCGGCGAGGGTAGCAACGGCAACCAGTGTGTCGGCGTTAATGGCACCTCGAACACTGGCAACCTGCAGACGCAGACCGGTACGATCCAGTACGCCTCGGATATCGAGGAGATCGAGCAGGAGGAGATCGGTGACTCCCTGACGATCAACGAGGACCAGGTGTTCGAGACGACCTGCACGCAGGAAGTCAACCAGGCCGCTGCTGCCGGCTAAGGACTACCAGTCCTAAGGTTCGAGGTCGATCGACCCTGAACCACGAGAGGCGGGTCCCTTCGGGGGCTCGCCTCTCTTGTCGTGCTTTGCAGCACAACTCTAGCCTTGTTTATGAGACCGTGCTCTGGCCCGTGGGACAGATACCCACCTGCCTGTCGAACTAAGGAAGACCAGCTCTCTCCACTCCACCCCCTTCCTGTTAAGTTTCTTTAAGAAAATTAGACAAAAATGCACTTTGGGTATTGACAGTGCATATTTACACGTGCAAAATGCCGGTTGTAATGTTAATCCTCACGTAAGGGGGTAGAAGTTGAAGAAGGTAATGATGTTGGCGGCGCTTCTGGCTA
>CADCVE010000018.1 GCA_902806065.1 uncultured Rubrobacteraceae bacterium
CAGCAGGCGACGGAGAACCTGCAGCAGCAGGGCCAGCAGCAGCGTGAGGCCCTCGAGACGCTGAGCCAGGAGGCGACGAACGCCTACTCCGACTTCCTCAACTCGGCTCTCTCGTTCTACCAGGAGACGTTGAACACGGCCTCCCAGGTTGCCCAGAACAACATGCAGCAGGCCGCACAGGCCACGCAGCAGGGCATGCAGGCGGGCGTACAGGCCGCTAGCCAGGCCGGGCAGCAGGCCATGGAGGCCGCGAACCAGTCCGGCCAGCAGGCCGCACAGGCTGGTAGCCAGGCTGCAGAGCAGGGCGCAGAGGCTGCAAACCAGTCTGCCAAGCAGGGCGCACGGGGTGCAGAGCAGACCGGGGATGCTGCTGCCCGGAGTGGCAGGCAGGCTAGCCGGTCCAACAGCTAGACTACAAACCAACAACTTTTTGGGAGAGGCCGGATCTACATAGATCCGGCCTCTCTTTTTTTGTTTTCTTGTCTTTATGTTACGGGCTTTGTTGGTGGCGATTTTCCCACCCTCAAGAGGGGTAGAAGGCGAAATATCTAGCTTTCTGGAGTAAGGAGTAAAAAGCGCAATGAGTTTTGGAGATAACCCTGGTCGCGGCGAGAACCTCCAAGGGGAGGGACAGCAACAAGCCCTTCAGAAGATGACTCGGGGTTCAGCGGATACTTATGCGAGTATGTTTGACGTGGCGCTCTTCCCTTTCCTTCTCTACCAGCAGAGTCTGGCTATGGCTACCCGGTTTGCCCTAGGTAGCCTGCGAGCCGCTACCGGGGTTGCTCAGCAGGGCATGCTGGGGGCCAGTCAGCCCGCTCGACAGAGCGCCGAGGCTGCCGAAGGGGCCAAGCGGGGTAACATGCAGCCTGCTCAGCAAAGCACCACCACGGATGTTGCCACGGATCGAACCTTACAGCATGGTATTGAGGTGGGCGACGAGACCGCCTGGCAAGATATGGAAGCCATCAATCGAGCCGCCCAGGATAAGATGAGGACGGCAAGCCGGGCGGCTCTTCAACAGGATGCTGGGGCAACAGAAGAAACCACCCGGGAGGGCTACGCGGAGACGGCCGACCGGCCCCCCACAGAGGTGGACGAGGTTGCCTCCGGCCCATCGAAGCCGGCACCGACTCCTTCCCTGGAGGCACCGAACGCTATGGGAGAGCTGCCTCCTTCACCAGCTGCGGAGGCTACGGTCAGACCTGTCGCCGAGGCTGGCGTCGACGAGACTAATGAGGGCAGTACGGAGACGAGCAGCGGGGCCGAGAGGGCGGCGGGCGACGAGACTACCTCTCCATCGGCTTCGGTACCTACGGTTCAGGAGGAGTCCCTGATTGCCGAAGAACCCTCTCCAACCCGAGAAGAATCCCCTACCGACGAAGGAACTAACACTATCGAGGAACTACCTCCACCCCCCGAAGTGTCAGAGGTAGATTTACCTCCTCCACCCCCGGTACCATCGAACATCCTTGAGGAGCTACCTCAGTCGCAGGACAAGTTGCCCACCGCCCAAAGCGCGCGTGGAGAGAAGCCGCGGATACACGTGAGGAAGGGCACGGCAGCGGCCCGGCGTACGGCCGAGGAGCTAAACGTGAACCTCGATGAGGTCGAGGGAACGGGCCGGAACGGTCAGATCACAGTCGGGGACGTACGCAAGAAAGCCGCGGACAGAAAGCCCTGACCGCACCGCCGATTCCGGTATCCTCTTTGTTCGCGGGGGCCGGGTAAGTTAAAGGGGACGGGAGCCGTTTGTGGCTCCCGTCCCCTTTACGCTGCTTGTAGAACCTTCCTTAGGCGCCGGAGCGGGTTTCGAGCCAGGTGTCGATCTTTGGCCAGAGACCTTTCTTGGCTCCACGTCCGGTCATGAGGCCGACGTGGCCGGCGTCGAGGACGAAGAACTCCTTGTCCTCGCTGGAGATGAGATCCATAAGTGCCTCGGCCTGCGGCAGGAGGCAGATGTGATCCTTTCTGCCGGCGATAGAGAGGAGGGGGACCTCTATCTTCGAGAGGTCCACCTGGCGGCCGCGCAAGCGGAACTCACCCTTTACCAGCTTGTTCTGCTGGTAGAACTCCTTGATCCAGGTCTTGAACGCGGCGCCCGGGAAGGGCGGGCCGTCGTTGACCCACTTGTTCATCGCTAGCCAGCTCTCCATCGGCTTGTCCTCGAAGATGCGCTCCCACATGTTGACGTAGGTGCCGACGTAGTTGGTGACCGGTTTCAACATCCGGTTACCCGTGTCGATAATCTCACCGGGTATGTTGCCGAAAGAGTCGGCGAGCAGGTCTGGGTCGAGGTACTTCTCGTCGGTGAAGAGGCTGTAGGCGCCCATCGCCTCCCGCGGGAAGTGAACGGGCGTAGTAACCATCACGAGGTTCTTGAGCTTCTCCGGGAAGAGCGAGGCGTACATCGCGCTCATCGTACCGCCCATGCAGTAGCCGAGGAGCGTAAACTCGTCGGCGCCGGAGGTCTTGAGGACCTTCTTTACCGCGCGGGGCAGGTAGTCTAGGACGAGGTGCTCAAAGTCGATATCCTTGTCCTCGTCACCAGGGATGCCCCAGTCGAGCAGGTAGACGTCGAAGCCCTGGCTGGTGAGGTACTCGACGAAGCTATTACCCGGCAGAAGGTCGAGGACGTAGGGCCGGTTGATGAGGGCGTAGACCATGAGGATCGGGACGGGAAACTTCTTCTCCGCGGCGGGCTGGTAACGATAGAGCTTCGCCTTGTTCTTGGTCCAAACTACCTCTTTGGGGGTCCGGCCGGTGTCGGCCTGGGCGCCTTCGAGAAGGACCCGCATGCCCGCGCTGTACTTGTCGAAGAAGCTCTGAGCCTCCAGGGTAGCCGAGCCGCCGTTGGTGCCTGCGCGTTCAACCATCTAGCTTGCTCCCTTCCTACGCACGTCGTCTACGGTAATCTGACCGCCAGTTCCCGTTCCGTCCACGCCGGACAGATTCAGGCCAAGCTCCTGCGCCTTGCGCCGTGCCGCCGCGGTCGCATTTACCTCCGAAGCACCTTCCTGTGAGGTCTCCGCCTGCGAGGCTTCTGCCTGCGAGTTTGCGTCCTCTTGCTGAGCTTCCGTCCGGGCGGTGCCATTCTGGCTGGACCTTTCGAGGGCGGCGAGGATCTGATCGATCTTGCCCTCGACGTTGTCGAGCCTCTTCTCGAGACTGCCTACCGCGTCGGCGGTGGCGGCTTCCGGGGAGGCGTCCGCCGAGTTGGAGATGCTTTCGAGCTTGTTCTCCAGGCCGGTGAGGTGCTCTTCGATGGAAGCAAGGGACTCGGCGTTGCCGGAGGTGGCCTGCTCGGAGGCGGCCTGACTATCCTCGAAGCCTTCGAAGGTGTCTTCGAGGTCCTCGATCTTATCCTCCAGAGCTAGTACGAGTTCAGCGACCCGCGTGATGTCCGAGCGCACGGGGATGGAGAGGTTCTTGAGGTACTCCTCGGAGTTGCGCCGGAAGACCTTGGAGAAGCTGGCATAGTTCTGGAGAAACTGACTGGAGATGTCCAGTATGTCCTCGCGCTCTAAAAGGTCCGAGAGGAAGTCGGAGATGGGACCGTTCGTCGCGTTGTACAGGCGTGTGGAGAGTTGCAGCGGATCGCTCGGGAACCCGTCAGCACTCAGAAGATTGTTCCGGATTTGGTCTAGCGCCGCGATCCAACGCGGGGTCAACTCGACTGCTTCTTGTGTAAGCGCGATGCTCTTACGCCAGGATTCCTGAGTCTCCTGGGACCACTGGTTCCACAGGTTCCGCACTTCGGCTGCCTGGCCCGCCGCCGCGTCACTCGCAGGCTTGAGCGCCGCGCCCGGATTCTGTGCCGCCGGCTCGGTCGCTGGGTTTGCCGCCGTCGGCGGGTGGCCGTTGCTTACCGCCGTCAGACTATTGTTGCCCGCCATCATCGATGGCCAACCTATCGCCCCAAACATCTGCTGGAAGCCCTCCAGACCGTCGAACCACTGCTGATAGACCTTATTAGGGTCCGCGTAGTTCTTCCGCCCGGCCTCGAATACGCTCGACCACATCGCGGCGCTCGTCTCGTACCACTGCCTCCAGAGCTCCGTCGGGTCCATCATGCCCCGTCCGCTCCTCGTTTTGCTCACCTGCAAAAACTCCTTTCCGAACGCCGAACGGGCGCCGTACGCAGCCTACACAAAAATCGATCCGCTTGTGCGTCTTATTATACTAGCGAATGTGTACTTTTTGTAAACTGCATATAGCAGCCTAATGCACATACTGTGAGGTACAAGTCTACACGGTTTTATAGGCGATAAGAAGAGCCAGAGGTCGAGGAGCCGTAGCCGGACCAGGTGATCATACGTGAAGGTGTAGGCGTTGGATCTATCCAGCGTACCATGGTCGAGAAGAGGCCGTGAGGAGCAGTCAGCACCTAGTGATCTCACCGTTTTTACATGCGCTATGTCGGCGGTTTGCAACTCGACGGCCTCGTTCGTGGCGGGCGCTCTGACGAGTAGCCCCGTGTTCATACCCGCGGCTCAGCCCTGAGCTGTTGTTAGGTCTCCGGAGTCAAAGACCTCATCCTAGCGGAGCGCTATATCTGGTATCAGTGGCGTAGATGGCTCTGGTGGATCCCTCCGCGCCCTCGAAGCCGTAGGAGTCGGCGTTGCACCGATACGCTACTCCCGGTGCCTCTCCACCTCGACTAGCTCGGGCGGCTTCGGGAGGTCACCCGAGGTAAAGATCTCAACGTAGCCGTGGTAGACCTGCTCGTTCTCCGGCATAGAGCCTTCCTGTCTCTCATGCTAATCGCTGTGGTCGACTCCGGAGAACCCGGTGGTCTCGGCCCACGAGGGGAAGGGTTTCGACCGCCGGGCGCAAAGCCAGCAAAGCTTCCGGGGCGGGGACGCGTGGCGGCGTCCATTTGCTGGCTTCGCAGGCACTGCCAGGCTCTTGTCAGGAGGTCGTCGTGTTCCAACGGTTGCGGACGTCTTCGGCAAAGGCGGCGTACTCGCGCACGGGGAGGACCTGCTCGAACTCCAGGTAGTGAGCCATCGGGAGACCGGCCATGATGATCTGGTCCAGTTCGTCGGTGGACTCGACGTCGAAGACGGCCAGCACGCGCCGCTGTCCGGAGACTTTATAGAGCGCCACGAGCTTGCCTGCTTCCAGTGCTCCTAGCGCGGCCTTCGTCTCCTCTTCCCAGACCTCCCAGAGTTGGTCGAGCGAAGAGAGTTCCCTCTCGGGGTCCACCTTTATGTCCGTAAAGATCAGCACGTTATTCTCCTCCTTATGCTTCGGTCCGTGCCTGGTCCCTGAGCTCGCGCCTCAGGAACTTACCGGTCGCGGTCTTTGGCAATTCGTCCATAAACTCGATCTCGCGCGGGTACTTGTAATCGGCCAGCCTCTCCTTGCAATACGCGACCAAATCCTCCGCCGCGACTCCGTCCCCGTCTTTGAGGGCGACGAAGGCCTTTACCGTCTCGCCGCGGTAATCGTCCGGGACGCCGACCACGGCGGCCTCTTTGATTTGCGGGTGAGTGTAGAGGGTGTCTTCGACCTCGCGCGGCCAGACCTTGTAGCCGGAGACGTTGATCATGTCCTTTTTGCGGTCCACGATGTAGAACCAGCCATCCTTATCCATGACCGCCACGTCGCCGGTCAGGAAGTAGCCGTCCTGGAAAGCATCTTCGGTCTCCTCGGGCTTGTTCCAATAACTGGAGAAGATCATCGGTCCTTTGGCCGCGAACTCACCGGACTCACCGGCCGGGACCTCCTCGGAGGGGTCTTCCACGCTGACCAGTCGAGCCTCGCAGTTTGGTACCGGTACGCCAATGGAGAGGGCGCCGCTCCCCTCGTCTACCGGGGCGCGCCCTCCGAGAGGTACGAAGTGGGTCGGGGAGTTGCTCTCGGTAAGGCCATAGGCGTTGTGGATGTAGATGCCGAACTTCTCCTCGAACTGCTCGGCGATGCTTGGGGCTATCGGGGCGCCACCGCTATAGCATTTCTTTAGAGAGGAGAGATCCCGGCCCCCGGAGTCCGGCGCGTTCATCAGCGCGATAAAGACCGTTATGGAACCGATGGTCATCGTCGGCCTCCACTTCTCGATCAGGCGCAGAGCCTCTTCGACGTCGAAGCGGTGGAACAGGATAAGCGGGACCCCGGCGATTCCGGCGAGCGCCGTATGGCCGATGAGGCCGGTTATGTGAAAGAGCGGCGCGACCCCATAGATGCTGTCCTCATCGCCGATCCGCATCCAGGTGCGGTAGACCTCGGCGTTGAACGCGACGTTGGAGTGCGTCTCTATTGCCCCTTTGGGCTTCCCCGTGGTCCCGGACGTGTACACGATGTAGGCTATGTCCTCCGGCGAGACTCGTGCACGCGCCTCCGCCGGGTCCGGCTCGGTCTCGCGTAACGTCTCCAGGAGGTCGTCTGTCTCCTCGAAACGCCGCCTCTCGACACCCGCCAGGATGCCTGTCTCGCCAGCGCCGTCCGGTAGAAAGTCCAACTCGCTGGTGGTGAAGACGTGCTCGACGGCGGTGCCCGGTACGACCGCCCTGGCAACGGTTTCGTAGAGGCTTTCCAGGCAAACGAGCATCTTCGCGCCGGAGTCGTTGAGGTGATAGTCGAGCTCCTTCTCCTTGAGCATCGGGTTGATCGGGACTACCACGGCGCCACGCTTCCAGGAGCCGTACTGGGCGACGAGGAACTGCGGGTTGTTCTGAGTGTAGATGGCTACTCTATCGCCCTTCTCGACTCCCCGCGCAGCTAGCAGCGTCGCGAAGCGGTTGGCGAGATCGTTCAGTTCCCCGTAGGAGATGCTCTCGTCGAAGTAACGGACGGCGTCACGCTCGGGGATGCGCTCTACCGACTCCTCGAAGAGATCGATCATGCTCCTCTCCGGTAGAGGTAACTCCCTGGGTACGTGATCGGCATACCTCCCCAGCCACGGCTTGCTCTCGTATACAGAGGACACGTTAGTCTCCTTCTCGCTTTTGGCGTTCCCCTTGCCCAATTGCATTATTTCTTGCTACCGCGTCCGTGTCAATCTCGTGCGCTTTGCCGCGCATCGTGCCGCGTATCCCGTTCGGCGAGTGCCGTGAGGGCGTCAGCGACGAGGATGATCGCGGAGAGTACCCTTGCATCGCCGCCTGCCGGGGGTATGGGTTGCCGCGAATTTTCGGCGCGGGTATATTGCCGGGCATAGTCATAGCGCGGGGAGCCGCGTCCGGGAGAGGAGAGGCATGGCGACGAATGGCAACGAGACCATCTTTACGATGGAGGCGACGCCTATAAAGTATGGATCCGGGGCCTCCGAAGAGGTCGGCTGGGAGGTCAAACGTATGGGCTTGAAGCGGGTGATGCTCGTCTCGGACCCGGGCGTAGTGAAGGCGAACATCGCGCCCCGTATCCAGGAGCTTATAGAGGCCGAGGGAATAGAGGTCGAGGTCTGGGACAGCTCGAGGGTGGAACCTACGGCGGACTCGTTTCAGGCGGCGGCGGACTTCGCGGCCGAGGGTGGGTTCGACGGCTTCGTGGCGGTTGGTGGCGGGTCGAGCATAGATACGGCCAAGGTGTGCGACTTGATCTCCACTCACTCCGGGGAGATCCTGGATTACGTCAACCCGCCCATCGGCGGCGGTAAGAAGCCGCCCGCGCCGCTTAAGCCGCTGCTGGCGGTGCCCACGACTGCCGGCACGGGCGCCGAGGCGACTACGGTGGCTATTTTGGACATCCCGGATCAGAGGGTGAAGACGGGCATCTCGCACGCTTACATGCGCCCTAATCGCGGCATTGTGGACCCGAACCTTACCAGGACCATGCCCTCCGAGGTGACCTCTTCCTGTGGCCTCGACGTGGTGTGTCACGCGGCCGAGTCTTATCTGACAAAGCCCTACAACGAGCGGCCCAAGGTAGAGAACCCGGATGAGAGACCACCGTACCAGGGGGCGAACCCGATCGCGGACATGTGGAGCGCGAAGGCCCTGGAGTACGGCGGGAATTACCTGAGGCGCGCCGTGAAGGACGGCGAGGACGTCGAGGCGCGGGGGGCGATGATGCTCGGGGCTTCGCTCGCGGGTATTGGCTTCGGCTCCGCTGGCGTCCATATCCCGCATGCCTGCGCTTATCCCATAGCCGGTCTCAAGCACGAGTATCAGCCGCCCGGTTATCCTGAGGACCACCCGTTCGTGCCGCATGGATGGTCTGTGATCGTGACCGCGCCCGCCGCGTTCAGGTTTACGTACGACGCGATGCCGGAGCGGCACCGTCAGGTCGCGGAACTGCTCGCCGGTGAGAGAATCGAGAAGGCCGACGAGAACACGCTGCCGGAGATCATCATCCAGTTGATGAAGGACGTGGGGGCTCCTAAAGGCGTCCGGGAGCTCGGGTACGACGAGGAGGATATAGACGACCTCGTGGCCGGAGCGATGAAGCAGGAACGGCTGCTCGTGGGCGCCCCGAAGGAGGTCTCGGAGGAGGACCTGGCTAATATTTTACGAGAGTCCATGGAGAACTGGTAAGGAGAGCTATAAGTCGTCAGCGGTCCGGCCGGCTGACTATCGGCAACTGAAGACCACCTACTAACAAAGGAGAGAAAAGTGGCGGATGACCTTCGGCTGTACTTCTTTGAGTGCGGCAGCCTGCAGACTCAGGTGCAGTTGATCAAGATGAACCAGGGGCTCGGGGACCCGTATGAGGTGCCGGTCCCGTTCTTCCTGATCACGCACCCGAGAGGCAACGTCCTTTACGACGGCGGCAACGCCCTGGAGGTCGCCCAGGACCCCAACGCTCACTGGGGAGAGGCCGTGGTGGAAGCCTACACGCCGGTGATGACGGAGGATGACTTCGTCGTGAACCAGCTACAAGCGATGGATATAGACCCGGCCTCGGTGCGCTACGTCGTGCAGTCGCATCTGCATCTCGACCACTCAGGCGCTATCGGCCACTTCCCCAATGCCGAGTACGTCGTGCAGCGCCGCGAACTGGAGTACGCTTATACCCCGGACTGGTTCCAGAAGCCGGCGTACATCCGCCCGGACTTTGACCAGGACGTGACCTGGCTCTTCCTAGACGGCGAGCACGATGACGGTTACGACCTCTTCGGGGACGGCACGATGAAGACGCTCTTTACGCCCGGCCACGCGCCGGGCCACACCTCCCTAATTGTTACTTTAGAGGAGTCCGGGCCGATGATGCTCACCGCCGACGCCTGCTACACGATGGACCACTACAACAACACCGCGCTACCCGGCCTGATCCACTCGGCCTCCGATTGCGCGAGCTCGGTCCAGAAGGTACACCGCGCCGTCGACGCCCTGGGCGCGACCGTTGTCACCGGCCACGACCCCGACGAATGGCCGAAGTTCAAGCAGGCCCCAGAGTACTACGCGTAACCTATAGCACCCGTCCGGAGCGTTCGATCGAACGCTCCGGACGGCCAACGCGAAGCGGAGCCGGAACACCTCTCAACAAACGCTCTCGAAGTGCCTCCACCTCTCTCCAGACGCAGAGTTCGTCCCCGTGCAACATGTATTTAACGTTGTGTTTACATAGATGAAACAAAAAAGCGGTCGCAAATACTCTATACTGCAACGCTTGAGGATGCTGGGCTAGATACCGCGAAGCCTGAGGGTTCACGGCTGATGGTTGGTCCAGTCTAGCGAAAGATAGGGGGTTTGGTGGGCTCGTGTACTCTGAACTGTAAATACTGGTGTTTTCCCGGGCTTAGCCTTGGGAGGATGCGGCTGCGGTGGAGAGGGACGCAAGCGACGAGGGTAACGGAGAGGGCTAAGAGAGACGTTCTGGTCTGTCCCGGGGGGATATGATGCATGGTGAACCTTTACCGTTGTTTAATCTCTTGCTAAGGAGGCACCAAACATGCATAACCGTGAGACGCTGCACCAGAAGTCCGGCAAGGCCGACTTCGAGCTTATCTACGACCTCGAAGACCCGAGGGAGTACTTCAACGTCCTGGGACAGTTCGGCTACTGCATCCCTCAGCATGGCTACCGCGTATTCTCCGCGCTCATCGAGGCGCGGCGTAAGGCGGGGAGCGAGGGGTTCGGGAATGGACGGCCTCGTGTAGTGGACGTTTGCTGCTCGTATGGGGTAAACGGCGCTCTCCTCAAGTACGAGACGTCTCTCGACGAGCTCTACGCGCGCTACCGTTCCGAGGAGCTCGCGAACCTCTCCAGTGAGGAGTTGGCGGAAGTCGACGCCGCTTTCTATAGAGAGCGCCGGAGGGAGGCAGCGCCAGAGGTTGTTGGAGTGGATGTGGCAAGTAACGCAGTCTCTTATGGCGTTCGCTCCGGGGTCCTCGACGCGGGTTTCGCCGAGAACCTGGAGGAGAACGAGCCTACGGAGGCGCTCGCGCGGGCTGTCTCCAGCGCCGATCTCCTAACCGTCACGGGCGGCGTTGGGTACATCTCCGAGCGTACCTTCGAGCGCCTGATCGACTGTGCCGTAGAGGGATCGGGTGGACGGGTACCGTGGGTAGCGGCCTTCGCGCTGCGCTGGGTCTCTTTCGAGCGGATCTCCGAGGTACTCTCGGGCTACGGCCTCGTCACCGAGAAGCTCGACGGCCATACGTTCACCCAGCGCCGTTTTACGGGCGACGTCGAGCGTGAGTACGTGCTGGAAGAACTCGCTGAAATGGATGTAGACTCGACCGGCAAGGAGGACACTGGTTGGTACCACGCCGACTTCTACCTCGCCCGTCCCGCCAATGAGGCGAACGTTCCGCTCGAGATGCTACTCGCACTTTAGCGATCCACCTGGCAGCCACTGGCTGTCAGCTAAGGGCTGTAACGACGGACCCACCTCGCGCCATAACCGCGCGAGGTGGGTCCGTTACTTTGGATCGATGAGCGGCTAGGGAAGCCCGGAGCCGGATTCGGTGCCGACTGCTAGGCCGTTGCGAAGCGTCCCATGACCTGGCTGGGACGTACTTCTTCAAAGCAATCGCGGAAGATACGGTAGTAAGCGACCTCCTCGCGAGTGCGTAGGGGAGGATCGACCTCGTTACGCTCGCGTTCGAACTCCTCGTCGCTAACGGTCTCTTCCATCTTCTCTTGCAGGACCGAAGACGCGCCGGAGCCGTCACCGAACTGGGCCTTCTTGCGCCACAGGAAGTCCTCGGGGAGCCAGCCGTCGAAGGCCTGGCGGAGGAGACGCTTCTCGGGTTGATCCTCGCCGGCGAGCTTCCACCCGGCGGGGAGGGAGAGACCAAGCTCGATCATACCGAGCTCCAGGAACGGCACGCGGGCTTCGAGGCCGTGGGCCATCGTTACCCTATCGCCCCGCTGGAGGTTGAGGTTGTGCAGGCCCTCGATGGTGCGGATCAGCTCGGTGTGCAGGTCCTCCTCGGTCTCGAAGTCCTCGAAGTACTCGTAGCCGGCGAAGATCTCATCGGCCCCTTCGCCAGTGAGCACCACCTTGACGTACTGCGCAGCGAACTTCGCGAGTATGTAGTTCGGCACCGCGCTCCTGACGAGCGAAGGGTCGAAGTTCTCGATGACCCGCACGACCTCGGGCAGAATCCGCAGGGCGTCCTCCGAGGTATAAATACTCTCGTAGTGCTCCGTCCCGAGATACTCTGCGACGGCCCGGGCGGCCTTGAGGTCCGGGGAATCTTCGAGCCCGACCGCGAAGGTCTTTAGCTTCTCGCCGCGCTTCTCGTACCAGCGTTGGGCGATGGCGGCGATAAGGTTGGAGTCGAGGCCGCCGGAGAGGAACACGCCCACCGGCACGTCACCCATCATCTGGCCTTCGACAGTCTCTATTAGTTGATCACGCACCCTCTTCAGGATGCTGTCAGGGATCGGAGCGCCGGGCTCGGAGGGGCCTTCGAACTGCTCTAGCTCCTCCATGTCGCGGGGGACGGCGGTGGCGAAGCATACCAGGCCGCTCTCCGGAGTCCAGTAGTGGCCGGGGGGGAAGGCCTCCACGTGAGGCTGCCAGTCCTCGTCGTAGGCCCTGAGCTCCGAGGCGAAGCGTACGTTGCCGTTCCAGCGTGCCCAGTACAGCGGTTTGATGCCCACCGGGTCGCGGGCGGCCACGAAGCGGCCGTCCTCACCGGCGATAATGAAGGCGAACATGCCATGCATCTCTGAGAAGGCGTCCGGTCCCTTAGTGTCGAAGAGGTGCAGGGCGACCTCGTTGTCGGACCTCGTTAAAAAGCGGTCTCGCGGGAAGTTCTCCCGGATCTCTTCGTGGTTGTAGATCTCACCGTTTCCGACCATAACCAGGTCGCCCGACTTCGTCTTTAGCGGTTGTTTGCCACCCTCGACATCCACAATGGAGAGACGCCGGTGGCCGAGCCAGTTGCCGGCGATCTCGATGCTTCCCTCACCATCGGGGCCACGATGGACCAGGCGATCCAGCATCCGTTCCGCGACGTCGGGTTCGATACCACCATAGTCTCCAGCGATTCCACACATGACGTCTTACGCTCCTCTCGGATTAATCTCGGTAGCCCGTTCGTCCTATTACCCTATTGCGCCGGCGTTAATCGCGGCGCGGGCCCCGATGGATGGGTGTGCGTGAGCGGCATGCTGGGCTTCTATCTCTATCTCCGGCGCGCCAGCCCTTTGATCCAAATGCGACCTGTGGAAGCATATAAACATACCATACCATGTTGCCCGTACACGGGTAGCCTGTCAATTCTACTTTTGTACAATTAAGTCCGAGTTAACCTGCTAGATACTCATCCTCTGGGCCATTCCAGCACCCGTCCGAAACGCTTAGACTACGGCCGAGTTCTTGTAGAGCGAGGTTTTTACCTCCCGCGATAGGGGTTTACAGAGCGGGGAGTTGCAAGGCTCGGATGATGTGGATTTTAGGGGAGGAGTGAGTGTGAGGCAGGTAATTCACGGTGAATTCGGACCAGCCAACGTTGAGTTCGCGGATGCGGCCGCGCTCTTACGAACTTACTCCGCCGTGTCTCTGAACCTGAGCCCCGAGCCCGGAGACGTAAAGGCAAACCTCCGTTTGGCAGCGAAGGAGATCACCGCCGCAAAGCTCGCGCAACCGGACCTCGGGTGGGTCGTTCTACCGGAGCTCTTTACCTGCGCGTACTCCAACCTCGCTTCGGTTCACCACTACGCCGAGGACGCCGAGCTGGGGGAGAGCGCCCGCTTCTTCACCTCCCTCGCCCGCGACCTCGGGTTGTACATTGCCTACGGCTTCCCCGAGCGGCTCCCGGGTACGGCGGGAGCCTCCGGCGTCTGTGACAGTGCGAACCTCGTCGGACCGGAGGGTGTGATGCTCACCTACCGCAAGCGGCACCTGGTGTGTACGACCGGGGAGAACCTCGTCTTCGTTCCGGGGATGGAGCTTCCGGTCGTGGAGGCGGGTGGGATGAAGGTGGCGCTCGTCATCTGTTGGGACCTTGGTTTCCCTGAGGTGGCCCGCGAAGCCGCGCTCTTGGGGGCCGACCTGATCCTGGCCCCCGCTGGATGGCGGGAGCCGTGGGGAGCCCAGTACGAGCTTTCGTGCGCCGCCCGCGCCCTGGACAACGCCGTCTACCTTGTAAGCGCCAACCAACTCGGTGTCTACCCCGAGGCTCACTTCGAGACTCCGGGCCACGCCTACGGCCCCGATGGGCTGCGCGTCTCGGAGAGCGTAGGTGAACGGAGCGTCTGCGGCGTGGACCCCCGAATCCCCATGCAGTGGAGAGGTTTCTACGGCAACACGCTGCTTGACGACGAAGCCGTCGCTTTGGAGGTCTGCTCGTAGAGGTCGTTGGAGAGAGACGTTCCACGCACGACAGCGCCTGCATCCATAAGACGATGTGGGCGCTACGTATCAATCGGGGCGAATTTCGGAGGGCTCGCGGAGCGCAGTAGATAAGTGACTTTGATTGCACGCAAGTGTTTCTGTATACTTGTGCGTGCTGGGTAGAGGACTTTGTAGCGCTTTTGTACCAGCAACGTATCAGAGAAGGAGTTGGTTGCATGGTTATGTGTGAGCAGGGTTGGCGAGGAGAGCATGGGGTTTCTTAGATACTTAGCTAGTCGTTGGGAACACTTACTGGAGTTGGCTATTGCGCATGCTCAGGTCGTGTTCCTTTCGTTGCTGATCGCCACGGTGATCGGGGTGACGGCTGGTGTGCTGGTGTATCGCAGGGAGCGTAGCGCGGAGGTCGTATTGGCCGTTACGAGTACCTTTTTGACGATACCGTCCTTCGCTTTGTTTGGGTTGTTGCTTCCTGTATTCGGGCTTGGTTGGACGCCGACCGTCTTCGCGCTGGTGGTCTACGCGCTGTTGCCGATAGTGCGCAATACGGTCGTGGGGTTGCGGAGTGTGGATCCGGCGATAACCGAGAGCGCGCAGGGCATGGGCATGAGCCGCTGGCGGCGGCTGTTCGAGATCGAGCTGCCGCTGGCGTGGCCGGTGATCCTCACCGGCGTGC
The DNA here is from genome assembly GCA_902806065.1 of uncultured Rubrobacteraceae bacterium. GTDB lineage: Bacteria > Actinomycetota > Rubrobacteria > Rubrobacterales > Rubrobacteraceae > Rubrobacter_F. The sequence goes on from CADCVE010000018.1 coordinate 14,369, forward strand.
GGGTCTCGACTTTGATCATCGTCGGTATCGCCGCGATCGCCGCTTACGTAAACGGTCCCGGATTGGGAGAGGATATCTTCCAGGGCATCTCCCGTATCGGTAGCGCCACGGCCCTCAACCTGGTTCTCGGGGCGGTGCTGGCCATCGTCTTGCTTGCCCTCATTTTCGACGGTTTCTTTGCTTTATTGGGAAAACTTACTACCTCGCGAGGTTTATATGACCGATAACGGTTCGAGAAACGTTGGCATTGCAAAGGACGCGCCGGAGACCATGATCCGGCTGGAGAACCTGTCCAAGATCTTCCCCGGACAGACGGAACCGGCGGTCGACAACCTTTCAATGGAGATACCGGAGGGTGAGATCGTGGTGTTCGTCGGGCCTTCCGGGTGCGGCAAGACCACGACGATGAAGATGATCAACCGCATCATCGAACCAAGCTCCGGTAGGATATTCTTGCAGGGCGAGGACGTGACGAAGGTGAACGCGGACAAGCTACGGCGGCGCATTGGTTACGTTATTCAGCAGATCGGGCTCTTCCCACATATGACTATCGCGGAGAACATCGCGACGGTTCCGAAGATGCTCGGATGGGAGAAGAAGCGTATCTCCGACAGAGTGGACGAGTTGCTTGAGACCGTAAGCATGGACCTGTCTTACAGGAACCGCTACCCGAAGGAGCTGTCGGGTGGACAGCGCCAGCGCATCGGAGTGGCGCGCGCAATGGCGGCCGACCCGCCGGTACTGCTCATGGACGAGCCGTTCGGGGCGATAGACCCGATCACGCGAGAGAGGTTGCAGAACGAGTTTCTACGACTGCAGGCCGAGATCAAGAAGACCATCGTGTTCGTTACCCACGATATAGACGAAGCGATAAAGATGGGCGACCGGATCGCGATCCTTCAAACAAAGTCCAGGATCGCCCAATTCGACACCCCGGAGCGCATCCTGACCGACCCGGCCAACGAGTTTGTCGAGGACTTTATCGGGGCCGGAGCATCCATAAAGCGCCTGAGCCTCAGCCAGGTGCGGGATATAAAGACGGCTAGCTGGCCGGTCGCCAAGCTCTCCGAGGAGCGCGAGGCGGTGCGCGAGCTAATGAGGAAGTCCGGCAAGGAGCATGTGCTGCTGCTCGACGACCGCCGCCGCCCGAAGCGGTGGGTGAGCGCGGACGACCTCGCATACGGAGGCAGGTTGGAGGAGGCCGGGTGGCCGGCCGTCGCCGTGGTCGAGGAAGGGTCCAGTTTGTACAACGTGCTGGATACCATGATCACCTCCTACAAAGGCTCGGCAATCGTCGTGGACGGCGAGGGCCGCTACGAGGGGGTGGTGGACTTCGACACGGTACTCGGGGCGATCAACGAGATGCGCCCCCTGGAGCAGCAGCGCCCGGAGCTAGCCGAAGACGCTGCCGAGCAGAGGAACCGATCCTAGATGACGGTCGTACCGGCCAAGACGGGAGGCGCCCTTCCCCGCTGGGTGGGCTATCTGACGAAGCCCGTTTTACTCGGGCTGGCGTGTCTGGCGCTGTACTTGTGGGTTAGCGGCCTGGAGCTCGACAGCATAGAGCAGCGCGAGTTGAACGCGGCAAACATCACCCAGCGCTTTATCGAGCACCTTCAGCTTACGGCCGCGGCCACTGCGGCGGTCGTCGTGCTGGCAGTCTCCGCCGGCGTGCTGCTCACCCGGCCGTTCGCGAGCCGGGTCTCGTCCGTGCTGGTCAACGTGGCGAATATCGGCCAGGGCTTGCCGTCCGTTGGGGTGCTCGCGTTGCTGGCGATATTCTTCGGGCTGGGTTTTCGGTACGCTCTAATAGGCTTGATCGCCTACGCCTTCCTGCCGGTATTGCGGAACACGATGGTCGGGCTGCGGCAGGTGGACCGCTCCGTTATCGAGGCCGGGCGAGGGATGGGGATGTCCAAGAACGCGGTTCTGTTCCGCATCGAGCTACCGCTGGCCGTCCCGATTATGCTAGCTGGCATCCGAACCGCGCTGGTCATTACCATCGGTACGGCGACGCTGGCGACGTTCATCGGGGCCGGAGGACTTGGCGCCCTCATAGAGACCGGTATCTCCCTGAACCGCACGCCCGTCCTGGTTACCGGCGCCGTCCTGACCTCGGTTCTGGCCCTGTTCGTGGACTGGCTGGCGGGCGTGGCGGAGGATATTTTGCGGCCGAAGGGGTTGTAGCCGGTCACCCCGAGGCAAGTGGTATTGCAACCAACCTTAGAAGGAGGAGTAAAGTCTTGTTAGCGAAACCCTTGAACCTGGTGCGTTTGTTGGGGATCGTCGCGGTAGCGGCGATGATGGCCGTGGGCTGTGGTGGCGGCGGTGGTGGTGGAGGCGGTGGTGGTGGCAGTATCACCGAGAACTACGATTTCGCCGGCCAGGAGTACATCGTCGGGTCCAAGGAGTTCACCGAGCAGCTCGTCCTCGGGAATATAACCCTGCTGGCGTTGGAGAATGCTGGGGCAACGGTGGAAGACCAGATCGGGCTGGCCGGTTCGGATGCCGTTCGGACGGCCCTGACTTCGGGCGAGGTCGACATGTACTGGGAGTATCTGGGTACGGGTTGGATCAACATCCTCGGTGAGACCGGTACCATCCCCGAGCCAGCCTACGAGACTGTACGCGACCGCGACCTCGAAGAGAACAACATACAATGGCTGGAGCCCGCGCCGGAGGAGAACAGCTACGCTATAGCCACGAACCGGGAGACCGCTGACCAGTACGGGTTGAGCACGCTCTCAGACCTCGAATCGTTTATAGCGGAGAACCCGGATGAGGCTGGGCTCTGCGTGGGCAGCGAGTTCGCGGTGCGCGACGACGGGTTGCCTGGTCTGCAAGAGGCTTACGGCTACGAGTTCCCTGATGTTCAGCGCATCCAGGACGGGCTCGTCTACGATCAGGTCGCCAACGGCGACGGGTGTAACTTCGGCTCGGTATTCACGACGGACGGACGTATCGCCAACCTGGACCTCGTGATCCTCGAAGACGACCAGGAGTTCTTCCCCGCGTTCAACGGGGCACTAACCATGCGCCAGGAGGTGTTCGAGGAGAACGAGCAGATCGCGGATCTGTTCGGGGAGATCTCCCCGCTCCTCACCACCGAGCAGATGCAGCAACTCAACCTGGAAGTCGACGTGAATGGCATCCCACCCGAGGAGGTCGCCGAAACGTTCCTGCGCGACAACGGCTTTATCGGCTAGCCTGCAACACGAGCTTCGCTCGATGACCGAGGGGGGTGAGGGCTATCGGCCCTCACCCCCCTCGCTGCGGGCCGGGACTCTTAGCGCGAGCGCCGAAACCGGGTAAACTTTGCGATGATTCAGGCTTTCGGAATGACATGGATTCTACGAGAATCAGGGGCTGGCGATGATACACGAAAGGTCTACCTCCCAAGCACAGCGTCTGTGTGACGCCCTCGACGGCAGGCTCGACGGATACTTGCGCACTGACCCCGCCTCCCGTGCCCTGTGGTCCACGGACGGCTCTATATATCTGAGGAAGCCGGCCGGGGTGGTCGTCGCACGCTCGGAGGAGGACGTGAGGCGCTCACTCGCGGCGGCGCGTGACGTGGGGCTCTCTATCACCCCGCGTGGGACTGGGACCTCTCTCGCCGGGCAGGCCACCGCGCCGGGCCTCACCCTGGATACCACCCTGATGCAGGAGATATTCGAGGTGGATCTGCGGAACAAACGCTGCTCCGTGGAGCCGGGGGTGATACAGGCGGAGTTGAATGCTCGCGTCGAGCCGGGCGGTTTCGTATTCGGGGCGGATACCTCGACCTCCGACGTGGCGACTCTGGGCGGCATGATCGGCAACAACTCCGCTGGGATGCGCTCGCTTGTCTACGGGACGACGGCGGACCAGATCCTCTCGTTGCGCTGCGTCCTCGCGAGCGGCGAGACCGTCGAGATAAAACCCCTCCCCAGAGGCGAAGCCGAGCGGCGCGCCAGAGAGAAAGGCCCCGAAGCCCGGCTCCTGAAGAACGCCCTCGATATAGGAGAGCGATACGGCGGCGAGATAAAGCGCCGCTTCCCGAAGCTCATACGCCGGGTCTCCGGCTACGGCCTCGACGCCCTAGTGGACCCCGATTACCTCGACCTGACGCGCCTGGTCTGCGGCTCGGAGGGCACCCTGGCGGTCGTGACCCGGGCGGAGCTTCGCCTGCAACATCTACCTCCGGTACGCGCTCTGGCTTCCTTCCAGTTCGACTCTCTGGCGGCATCGGCGCGGGCGACGGTCGCGCTACTCGATGAGAGCCCTTCCGCGATAGAGCTTCTGGACGACGTAGCCATAGGCCGTGCTCGAAACACACCAGCTTATTCAGGCTCGACTCGTTTCGTGCGGGGGGCACCGAAGGCTTTACTGCTCGTGGAGTGGAGCGGTACTCAGGAGGAGATCGACGAACGCTTCGCGAAGCTGGACGAGCTGGCGGAGAAGGTTGGGGCGCGGGAGGCGGTACCGCTTCGCACGAACGACGAGATGACCCAGACTGTCAGGCTGCGTAAGTCCATCCTGCCGCTGTTGTTGGGGACGGCGGAGAAGGAGAAGCCGGTCGCCTTCGTGGAGGACGCGGCTGTTCCGCCGGAGCGGCTGGAGGAGTTTGTGGTGCGCTTCGAGGAGATCGTGGAGGAGCACGGGACCTGGGCTTGCTTCTACGGACACGCGAGTGTAGGCACCCTGCACGTCCGTCCGGCGTTGGATACCTCGGACCCGGAGGGTGTGAAGAGGATGCGCGGGATCGCCGAGGAGGTAGCTGGGCTCGTGGATGAGCTAGGAGGGTCTATCTCCGGGGAGCATGGCGACGGTCTATCCCGCTCGGAGTTCCTGGAGCAGATGTACGGGAAGGAGATCCTGCGCGCGTTCGGCGAGGTCAAGCGGGCGTGGGACCCCAAGGGGATGTTGAACCCCGGTGTGATCGTGGACCCGGCGCCGATGGACAGCCAACTGCGTATCGGCCCGGGTCGCAAACGGCTGCCCCTGGGTACGAACCTGGACTTCACGAACCAGGGTGGGTTCGCGGCGGCGGTGGAGTTGTGCAATGGGTCGGGGATATGCCGCAAGAAGAACGGCGGCACGATGTGCCCCTCATTTATGGTCACCCTGGATGAGCAGGACACGACGCGCGCGCGGGCGAATATGCTCCGCTCTGTTCTGGAGGGTACGTTGCCCCCCGAGGAGATGACCGGCGAGAAGATGAAAGAGGTCATGGACCTGTGCGTGCAGTGCAAGGCGTGCAAGAGCGAGTGCCCCTCACAGGTTGACGTAGGAAGCATGAAGATCGAGGTGCTCTCGCAGATGGGCCAGAAGCACGGCTTCAGCCTGCGCCAGAAGGTCACCGGCTATATCCGCCCGCAACTCGCCCTCGCCTCCCTCGCCCCGTCCCTCTTCAACGCCGTTGCAAGCACCAGGCTCGCCCGCGAGGCCGCCGCCCTAATAGGCATAGACCCGCGCCGCAACCTGCCAAAGGTGGCAAAAGAGGCGTTCTCCAGGCGCTTCCCCCACCTGCCGCAGGGCCCGGGGCCGGTAGAGGTGGCGTTGTTCAACGATACCTGGACGGAGTATCAGTGGCCGGAGATCGGGACCGGGGCCGTGCGTCTCTTCGCTGCCGCCGGTGCGAAGGTGCATCTGCCGGAGGTCGTGTGCTGCGGCCGTCCGATGCTCTCGGAGGGGCTGGTGGATGCCGCTCGGGAGAATGCCAGGCGCAACCTGGACCTGCTCACGCCGCTCGTGGAGCGTGGGGTGCCGCTCGTTGGGCTGGAGCCGAGTTGTATCCTTACCATGCGCGATGACTACCGGAAGCTACTTCCGGGAGACGAGCGGGTGGAGAAGCTCGCGGAGGCTACCCGGCTCTTCGAGGAGGCGTTGCTGGAACTTGATGCCGAGCTTCCGCTGCGGGGTGGTGCGCCGGTGCTGCTGCATGGGCACTGTCACCAGAAGGCTTTGGTCGGAACGGGGCCGACGGAGGAGGTGTTGGCGCTCGCTCCGGGCACGGAGGTTACGGTGGTGGACTCTGGGTGTTGCGGGATGGCGGGTCTCTTTGGGTATGAGAAGGGGCATTATGAGGTGTCGATGAAGATGGGGGAGAGGAGGCTGTTTCCGGCGGTGCGGGAGGCCAGTGAGAGCGTGGTCATAGCTCCGGGGACTTCTTGCCGGGAGCAGATCCAGGGCGGCGTCGGCCGCCGCGCCCAGCATCCGGCCGAGTACCTCGCGGCCCGCCTCGACGGGCACACCTAGCTCGTTGACGAACACGGAGGCGGTCCTGTGGTTCGCTTTGCGCGAGGAACAGCTACTCGTGAGGGACGAGGAGCCCGTTGGCGTACCGTCGGCGGTTTCCGTGGAAGACCTCGGGTTGAGTGTTACCTTCGAGCAAGAGGTCGGGGTTGTGGATGGGCGTCGTTGTTTGGCGGTGGACCTGCCGACGGATGCGGAGGCGCCCGAGGGGATGGTGTTTCGGGACCTGCGCGGTCTGTGGGGTGTCGATGACGAGGCTTTCTTCAAGATGGCGGGGCGGGCGAAGCAGATCGTGGAGTGGAACCGGACGAACCGGTTCTGTGGCAGGGATGGGACCGAGACGGTGCCGGTACCGATGGAACTGGCGAAGAAGTGTCCGCGGTGCGGGATGGTCTTCTATCCACGGTTGAGCCCGGCGGCGATCGTGCTGGTCAGCCGGGGAGATGAGATCCTCATGGCCCGTTCGCCTGGTTTCCCGCCAGGGATGTACAGTGTGCTGGCGGGCTTCGTCGAGCCGGGAGAGTCCATCGAGGAGACGATAAAGCGGGAGATACGCGAGGAGGTCGGGGTAGAGGTCGAGAACCTCCGGTACTTCGGGAGCCAGCCGTGGCCGTTCCCGAACTCGCTCATGATCGGCTTTATCGTTGACTACGCCGGCGGAGAGTTGAGGATCGACCCGTCGGAGATAGAGGACGCCGGTTGGTACAGGATAGACGACCTCCCGCAGCTTCCACCGAGAGTAAGCATCGCGCGGGCCATGATCGATGAGTTCGTGGCGCGAAGAGGCCGTGGTCGACAGGCTTCCGAGGCATCGTGATAGGTCCACCCGGGATCGGAACGCAGAGGAGGAGCGCGCGGCTGGAGAGTGCTGGCCTGGATGGCGTAACTGTGAACTGGGAGGAAGAAGGGGAGGGCCTCCCCGTCGTGCTCGTGCATGGTCTCCCAACCTCGTCCCGGCTCTGGCGGCACGTCATTCCACTGGTCTCGGGCGGGCGGTGCCTTGCCTGGGAGATGCTCGGGTACGGTTCCTCCATCCCCGAGGGTATAGGGCGCGACATCTCCGTGTCCCGCCAGGCGGACTACCTGCTAGCCTGGATGGACTCTGTAAATATCAGGCGGGCAATCTTCGTCGGCCACGATCTCGGCGGGGGAGTGGTGCAGATAGCGGCGGTCCGCAGACCTGGCGCGTGCGCGGGGCTGGTCCTTACCAACTCCATCTGCTACGACTCCTGGCCGGTGCCCATAGTGAGAGCCGTGAGGGCCGCTGGCCCGCTCCTCGAACGGCTCCCGAACCCGGTGTTCAAGCCCACCTTCTTCCCGGTCTTCTACTTTACCCACGACAACGGGCGCCGGGCGGCGGAGTCGGCCCGCGTCCACTGGAATGGATATGCTACCCACCATGCTGCCGCTGCCTTTGTGCGGCAGATCCGCTCTCTGGATGTCCGGGATACGATCGCCGTCGCGCACGAACTCCCGCACCTGAACTTACCGGCGCGTGTGGTGTGGGGTGCGGCGGATGGGTTCCTGAAAGTCGGCTACGGCGAGCGCCTCGCGCGTGACCTCGGCACGACGCTGGAGAGGATCGAGGGAGGGAAGCACTTCACGCCGGAGGACCACCCGGAGAGGATTGCCGCCGCAGTGAACGACCTGCTGCGAGAGGCCGGCTGAACGAGGAAGCACGGCGCTCGCGCCGCTCCGCCGATGGCCGGTCTCGGGGATGATAGATCACCATCGAAAAGGCCGACAGGACCCTATATAGGAGCGGTTGTACAGGCACGGAGGGAGGCTAGAGAAGGTGGCAGCGCAACCGGAGAGGGAAGGAGTAAGGATTCTACGTACAACTCCCGCAAACGGCTGGTGGGCCGCTTACGCGGTTCGCAGAGAAGGTGACGGGCCTAAGATCGAGCAGGAGCGCATAAGCTCGTTCGCGCTCTGCGAGGACGCGAAGGGGGACCGTTTCGTCAGCGGCGTACGCGAGGGTGGCGAGCTCTGCGTGGTGCGCGACGACTTCGTCGGGCATTTCTCATCGAAGAACCGGTGGAAGATTCGGGCTGCAGCCGAGAGGTTCGTGCGCGCCAGGGCGCAGGAGAGAGGAGAGATAATATAGAGACCATCCGAAACCGCCGAGTGGCGAAGATGCGGAGGAGGCGAGGGTGCGGCGCGAAAACGTGAGTAGCGGGACCTGCTGGGAGACTACCGTGGGCTATTCGCGGGTGGTACGCGTTGGGCCGTTCGTCTACGTCTCGGGGACGACCGCGACCGACGAAAGCGGGAACATAGTGGGCGCGGGCGATCCTTACGCGCAGGCGAATCGGGCGCTGGGAAATGTCGAGGCGGCTTTGCAGAGGGTAGGGGCGGGGCTTTCGGACGTGGTGCGGACCAGGATCTACGTGACGGATATAGAGAATTGGGATGAGGTGGGGCGGGCGCATAACGAGTTTTTTAAGGAGATGCGGCCGGCTACCAGTATGGTCGAGGTGCGGCGGCTCATCTTGCCGGAGATGCTGGTGGAGATCGAGGCCGACGCGGTGGTTGAGGATGCGACGGACTGATTCCTGTGCGCGGAGGGTTTTAGTTGGTGGATAGTTGAGCGCTCTCGGGTGTCCCTCAGCAGGTTTCGCCGACTACGCTCGCGACCACGAAGATACTTGGCGCATGATGGAGCCTTCGCCCCAAAGAGCCCCATACTCGGGCCTATCGCCCACCCTGTATCCTCCGTTGTCGAGGTACTGCTCTCGGTAGCGGGGGAACTCACCGGAGGCAAGAAGGGTGCGACGACCTTGCGCGCGAGTGTGGCGCTCCCGATACTGTGAACGGGTGGATAGTGGGAAATCGCTTCTCTTCATATAATCTTCGGGGAACGTCGAGGAGGTTTTTGTGAGTCGCCAACAGATACAGCCAGGCCCGGGTCAGGAATCAGTCTGGGACTACCCACGTCCGCCGAGGCTTGAGGACGTGAATAAGAAGGTAAAGGTCGTCTTCGGCGGGGTAACGCTAGCGTACACCACCCGCGCGAAGAGGGTTCTGGAGACCAGCCATCCGCCGGTCTATTACGTCCCGCCGGAGGACATCCGTATGGAGCACCTGAAGGCCGCCGGTGGCCGGTCCTTTTGCGAATGGAAGGGCGTGGCAAGCTACTACGATATCGTCACCGACGAGCGGAGTGAGCCTCGGGCCGCTTGGTTCTACCCGGACCCGGTACCTGCCTACGCGAGCCTGAAGAACTACGTTGCCTTTTACCCGTCGTTGATGGACGGGTGTTGGGTAGGCGGGGAGAAGGTCGAGGCGCAGGAGGGGGACTTTTATGGAGGCTGGATCACCTCGGAGATTGTCGGTCCTTTCAAGGGCGCCCCGGGTACCCGGGGCTGGTAGCTAGTCTCCTCCGTGGTTGACCTTCAGAGGCTTCGCAAGGAGTACACTCACGCGGGCTTGCGCGAGACTGACGCCAACCCGGACCCGATCAAGCAGTTCCGCAAGTGGTTCGATGAGGCCCTGGCCGCAAACCTGCACGAACCAAATGCCATGACCATCGCCACGGCGACGCCCAGCGGCCGTCCCTCTGCCCGTATCGTGCTTCTCAAGGGCTTCGACGAGAGAGGTTTCGTCTTCTATACTAACTACGAGGGGCGCAAGGGCCGGGAGTTGGAGGAGAACCCGTACTGTGCGCTCGTGTTCTACTGGGGCGAGTTGGAGCGGCAGGTGAGGATAGAAGGGTGGGCCAGCCGTGTCCTGGAGGAGGAGTCCGACGCTTACTACGTCGGCCGTCCGCGAGGGAGCCGGCTCGGGGCGTGGGCCAGCGCGCAGAGTAATCCCGTCGAGGACCGGGGTGTTCTGGAGGAGCGGTTGCGGGGGCTGGAGAAAGAGTATGAGGGGCGGGAGGCGCCGCGTCCGCCTTTCTGGGGTGGGTACCGGGTCGAGCCCGCGGAGATCGAGTTCTGGCAGGGGCGTGAGAACCGGCTGCACGACCGGCTCGTATACCGGCGCGGGAGCGGAACTGGTGGGTGGAACGTGGTGCGCCTCCAGCCTTAGCTTCGCTAGCGGCGAGTGGCCCTCGTCTGCTGCTAAGATGGTGCGGGTTTTGGAGAATCGCGGGAGAGGAGAGGTTTTGAAGCTGGTGTCGTATTCGACCGACGGCGGGGCGCCGCACGTGGGTTATATCGAGGGAGATGAGGTTCATCCGCTTGGTGGGACGAGCATGATGGAGTATATCGAGCATGGCCGGAGTGCTGATAGGCAACCTGGCGGCGGGAGCGTACCGCTTTCGGAGGTGCGGCTGCACGCGCCGGTAGCACGTCCCGGAAAGATCATCGGGATTGGCCTCAACTACGAGGACCACGCTAGCGAGACGGGGGCCGAGGCCCCGGAGAAGCCCATAGTGTTCGCCAAGTACCCGAATACAATTGCTGGTCCGGGCGAGGTCATACGTATACCCTCGATCACCGAACAGGCCGATTACGAGGCGGAGCTTGCGGTCGTGATCGGTCGTCCCGCGAAGAACGTCTCAGAGTCCGAGGCGCTGGAGTACGTCTTCGGATACACCAACTGCAATGATGTCTCCAGCCGCGACCTGCAGTTCTCCGAGGGGGGGCAGTGGGTGAGGAGCAAGTCCATAGACACCTTCGCTCCGATAGGCCCTTATATAGCGAGCCGCGACGAGGTCCCTGACCCGCAGAGCCTCTCCGTCAGGTGCATACTAAATGGGGAGGTCATGCAGGACGGTACGACGGAGAAGATGATCTTCCCGGTCGCCGAGCTGATCTCGTTCCTCTCCACCGGAATGACCCTGATGCCTGGCGACCTGATCCTGACCGGCACCCCGGCTGGGGTAGGATTCGTCCGCGACCCGAAGGTCTTTCTGAAGGCGGGCGACGAGGTGACCATCGAGGTCGAAGGGCTCGGCTCCCTCACGAACCCCGTTGAGGCGGAGTAGCCGCGAGAGCTCGTCAGTCAAAGAGGTACGAAAAAGCGGAGGCCGCAGCCTCCGCTACCCTTGCCATCTTCGTGTAAGCCTTACATCCTTACACGAAGATGGAGAAGATGATATTGAACAGGTTGAATACGAACACCGCCTACCCTCCCTTCGTAGATAATCCTTGAAATTCGACGTGCTTGTGCGAGCAAAGCTACCATCCCTACCCTACCCCTTCAAGACCCGCGTGGAGCTGTTCCGAAAGCCTTGTTCCCAAATTCTGGCAATAGTCACTCGACCGGCGTATCTCCGTTGTGTGGATCATCGAGGGGAAATCGGGTATATGCTAGAGTTCGCACATTGATCTGGGGAAATTACCGGAGCAGGAGGAGGCGATCGTTTTGGATACGAAAAAGAATGCTCGGGATCGGTGGGAGGAAGCGTACGCGAAGAAGGAAGAGCGGGACATCGAGTTTTCGACGATGTCCGGCGTGCCTATAAAGCCGCTGTATACGCCGGAGGATGTAGAAGGGGACTTCGAGGAGAAGATCGGCTACCCCGGTGAGTACCCTTACACTCGCGGGGTCTACCCGAACATGTATCGCGGTCGGTTGTGGACCGTGCGACAGTTCGCCGGGTTCGGCTCCGCCACCGAGACCAACGAGCGGTTCAAGTACCTTATCGAGAACGGCCAGAACGGTCTCTCCATCGCCTTCGATATGCCTACCCTCATGGGCCTCGACTCCGACTCGCCGCTGTCTCTGGGCGAGGTCGGAACCGAAGGGGTCGCGGTGGACTCCTTGGAGGACATGGAGCGGTTGTTCGAGGGGATACCGATGGGGGAGATCTCCACCTCCATGACGATCAACGCTCCGGCCCACGTCCTGCTCGCCATGTACGTGGTGGCCGCCGAGAAACAGGGCGTCAAGCCGGAAGAGCTTACCGGCACCAACCAGAACGACATCCTCAAGGAGTACATCGCCCAGAAAGAATGGCTCTTCCCACCCGAGCCGAGCATGCAGGTCTTCAAGGACATGCTCGTCTACGCTACCGAGCACATGCCGAGGTGGAACACCATCTCCATAAGTGGCTACCATATCCGCGAGGCGGGCAGTACGGCGGCGCAGGAGCTCGCGTTTACCCTGTCCGATGGATTCGCCTACGTGGAGGCGGGGATAGAGGCGGGCCTGGACGTAGACGACTTCGCACCGCGTTTCTCGTTCTTCTTCAACTCGCACGTGGACTTCTTCGAGGAGGTCGCCAAATTCCGCGCGGCGAGACGTATCTGGGCCACGGTGATGAAGAACAAGTACGGCGCGAAGGATGAGAAGAGCCTCCTTATGCGCTTCCATACCCAGACCGCCGGCGTCTCCCTTACAGCCCAGGAACCGTTGAACAACATAGCGCGCACAGCGTTCGAGGCGCTGGCCGCCATCCTTGGCGGGACGCAAAGCCTGCACACCAACTCCTTCGACGAGGCGCTGGCCCTCCCGACCGAGCAGGCCGTGCGCATCGCCGTACGCACCCAGCAGATAGCGGCCCTGGAGACGGGCGCCGCCAACACCGTGGACCCTCTTGGAGGCTCGTACTTCGTCGAGGCCTTGACCGATGAGATGGAACGCCAGGCGTACGACTACTTCAAGCAGATAGACGATATGGGCGGGGTTGTAAAGGCTATAGAGAACGGTTTCCAGATGCATGAGATCGCCGAAGCGAGCGCCCGTTACCAGCGTGAGATCGAGGAAGAGAAGCGCTACATAGTCAACGTCAACATCCACGAGCCACAAGAAGAGGCCGACGTAGAGACACACCGCGTCTCCCAGGAAGTAAGCGACGAACAAATAAAGCGTCTCAAAGAGCTGAAACAAAGACGCGACAACGAGCAGGTCGAGAATTGTTTGAAGGCTATAAAAAAGGCCGCCGAAGAGGGCGAGAACACGATGTACCCGACCATCGAGGCGGTGCGCGCTTATGCCACGGTACAGGAGATCTGCGACGCCATGAAGGAAGTCTACGGCACCTACCGCGAGACGCCGGTAATATAGAGCGGTCAGCAAAACGAATAAGGTGACGGCTGAAGGCCGAAACGTTGGTAGCTGCCGACCGGAGGGAAGCTAATGGCGGAGACGATACGGGTTGTGGTTGCGAAGGTTGGTTTGGATGGTCACGATAGGGGGGCCAAAATTATCGCGCGTGCGTTGCGGGACGCGGGGATGGAGGTGATCTACACTGGCTTGCACCAGACCCCGGAGCAGGTCGTCGAGGCGAGCATCCAGGAGGACGCCGATGCAATAGGAATATCGATACTCTCCGGCGCCCACATGACGCTCCTGCCCCGCATAATAGACCTGCTCAAAGAGAACGAGGCTGAGGACGTCCTGGTCTTCTGCGGCGGCACCATCCCCAAAGAGGACATCTCCAAACTCAAGGAGGCTGGCGTCGGCGAGGTCTTTACCCCAGGAACCCCGACTAAAAAAGCTGTAGAGTATATCCGTGAAGCACTAGTTAGAAGCTAGTCAGCCGCTAGCTATCAGCCGTCAGCAAAAACAGAAAAAGCTGAACGTGGATTGCTGGAAGCTGACTGCTACATTAAGGAGCGTGGCATGGATTTCGTAAAGGTAGAGCGTGGGGATGATGGGGTCGCGGTCCTTACTATTGATAGGCAGGACAAGCTCAATTCGTTGAACCCGCAGGTGATCGAGGAGATAGGACAGTCGCTCCTTGACCTGGAGAGTGACCAGCCGCGGGTGACTATAGTAACCGGTGCGGGTGAGAAGTCCTTTGTCGCCGGGGCGGACATCTCGGTGATGAACGAGATGAGCCCGCTGGAGGCCAAGCGCTTCGCCGAGCTAGGCCACGCGGCAACGGCGCTCCTGGACCGTAGCCCCGTCCCGACCATCGCGGCGGTTAATGGCTACGCTCTGGGTGGCGGGTGCGAGTTGGCGCTGGCCTGCGACATCCGCATAGCGGCGGAGAACGCGCTGTTCGGCTTCCCGGAGGTCACGTTGGGCATACTTCCTGGTTTGGGGGGGACGCAGCGGTTGCCGCGTCTCGTTGGGCCGGGGATAGCGAAGGAGATGATCTTCTCTGGCCGCCGCATAAAGGCCGAGGAGGCCCGCATGATCAACCTCGTCAACCGCGTCGTACCTCAGGGTGAAGCCCTGAACACGGCCCACGAGCTTGCCGCACAGATAGCGGCCAACGGTCCCGTCGCGGTGCGGCATGCCAAGGCCGCTGCGAACAAGGCGCAGGATCTGGACCTCATAAGCGGCCTGGAGTACGAGGCGGATCAATTCGCCCTCCTCTTCTCCACCGAGGACGCCAGAGAAGGCATGGGCGCTTTTGTCGAGAAGCGCAAGGCCGAGTTTAAGGGGCGTTAGGACGGCGGAGCGGGGCGAAGCCCGGCTGATACACGAGACGAAGCTCCGCGTCCGCTACTCCGAGACCGACGCGCAAGGGATAGTCAACAACGCCAACTACCTCTCTTACTTCGAGGTCGGCCGCGTGGAGTGGCTACGCGCCGCCGGGCTCTCTTACAAGGAGTTGGAGAGACAGGGATACGGCTTCGTGGTAGCGGAGGTAAGCGCCTTCTACAAGAAGCCCGCCTTTTTCGACGACGAGTTGACGCTTTCTACGGAGATTGTCGAGTCGAAGCGTGCCTCGTTCTCGTTCGGGTACCGGCTCTTCCGCAACGGGGAGGTCATCGCCACGGGCAGCACCCGTCATGCATGCGTGGAGCTTGCAACCGGGAAGCCCCGCCGCGTCCCCGAAGAGTTGGGCGCTCGCGTCTTCGGGGGCCAGCCGTAGAGAAGATCTCACGGGCCTTGCTGACGTAGCGGCGTCGGGCGAGGCTGCCGAGGTGTCCGAGAGGGATGGCGGTCAGGGTGGCCAGGGCGAAGAGTAAGGGGAAGCGACCGGCCTCGGCGAGGGGGGCCGCGGCGCCGCACTCGCCCGAGCCGGTACGAGAGCATTCCCCACACCGGCTGCATGCAGCCGTAGAGCAAAAAGTACAGGCTCGCCGCTACCGAAACCTCCTCCAACGAGACCGCAAGGCCCGCCGCGATGAACACCACTATCGGAGCTATGGCGAACCGGTCGAACGTGCTGAGGAAAGCCGCAGCCTACTCGTCAGACCCGCATCGTCCGGCTTCACCGGCTACCAGTGGTGTCAGGAGCGGATGTAGGAGAGGGTTACCCGGGTAATCCTACGGCAGCTGTTCTCCGGATGCCGTAGAGTGTGCTTCTATCCACCGAACCGTACCCGCTTGCCAGGGGTCAGCTCTGCAATTCTTTTGTTTACCTTCGCCGGTGTTCAGCGTGCCGTCATTCGGATCGCCCCATCGAGCCGGATAACCTCACCGTTTAGCATCTCGTTCTCGATGATATGCCGCACGAGTGCAGCGTATTCTTCCGGCTTGCCGAGGCGGGAGGGGAAAGGGACCTGGTTGCCAAGAGACTCTCTGGCTTCCTCCGGGAGGCCGGCTAGCATCGGAGTGTCGAAGGTGCCGGGGGCGATAGACATCACCCGGATGCCGTGATCCGCTAGCTCGCGTGCCAGGGGGAGGGTCATGGCGACGACGCCGCCCTTGGAGGCGGAGTAGGCTGCCTGCCCGATCTGCCCGTCGAACGCCGCGACCGAGGCGGTGTTGAGGATCACGCCGCGTTCCCCGGCTTCGCCGCCCGAAGGCTCATTCTCTTTCATCGCCGCCGCCGCGAGCCGGATGACGTTGAAGGTGCCGATCAAGTTGACCTGGACGACCTTTGTGAACGAGTCCAGAGAGTGCGGCCCATTCTTGCCGAGCACCTTCTCCGCCGTCGCAATGCCCGCGCAGTTGATGGCGCCATGCAAACCGCCAAGCTCCAGAGCGGCGTCAACGGCTACCTGCACGTTCTCTTCGCTCGTAACGTCTGTCTCTACAAAGCGGATGTTCTCGCTCTCTTCGCCTTCGAGGTCTGCAACAACGACGTTGGCGCTGGCTTTGGCGAGCATCTTCGTGACAGCGGCGCCGAGGCCGGATCCGCCACCGGTTACAAGGAAGGTGTGCTCTCTTATCTGCATTAGATGCGCTCGATGATCGTGGCGGTGGACATACCATGGCCGATACACATAACCTGCAGGCCAAGATGGCCGTCGGTCGCTTCGAGGCCGGCGAGCATCTTGGCCATAAGGCCTGCGCCGGTGGCGCCGAGCGGGTGGCCGTGGGCTATGGCGCCGCCCCAGGGGTTGACCTTGTCCATGTCCGGTTTCAGCTCGTCGGCCCAGGAGAGAACGACGGTGGCGAAGGCTTCGTTTATCTCGATCCAATCAAGGTCGTTTATGCTTATGTCGGCCTTTTTCAGCGCCAGGCGCGTAGCGGGGATTACGCCGGTAAGCTGCATGGTCGGGTCGTCGCCGACCACGACGCGGGCGCGGAAACGGGCGCGGGGGGTGAATCCATCGGCCTCGGAACGCTCTCTCTCGCCGATAAAAACGGCGGAGGCTCCGTCCGAGAGTTGGGAGGAGTTGCCCGCTGTTACCACCCCGTCGCCGCCGGGTCTGAAGACGGTCTTGAGGTTCGCCATCTTGTCCGGGTCCACCACGCCGCGGATACCTTCGTCGCTAGTAAGCTCTATGATGTTTCCCTCGGGGTCCAGGCCAGGCGTGGGGAGTATCTCGGCATTCTTGTTTTCGAGTGCAGCTTCGCTTGCTCTGCGGTGGCTTTCGGCGGAGAGAGCATCGACATCCTTGCGGGTGATGCTCCACTGCTCCGCTATACGCTCGGCGCTCTCACCCTGGTGGATGAGGTCCTGTCTCTGGACGAGGTCCGGGTTCAGCGCACCGTAGCCCGAGCCGGACTCCCCGCCTATGTCGCTGAACATCGGCACGCGGGTCATGCTCTCCACCCCGGAGCCGATGACGTAGGACATGTCGCCCGCGGCGATGGCCTGCGAGGCGAAGTGGACAGCCTGCTGGCTGGAGCCGCACATCCTGTTCAACGTGATGGCCGGTACGCTCGTGGGAAAGCCGGCTAGCATTACCGCGAGCCTGCCGACGTTTGCACCCTGCTCCCCGGCCTGCGTCACGGCACCGGTGATCACATCCTCCACCTGCCCGGGGTTAACCCCGGTGCGTTCGATGAGCCCTACGAGGACGTGCGCGAGCAGGGCATCGGGACGCGCGTCGCGAAAGGCGCCACCGCGCCTGGCGAAGGGGGTGCGAATAGCTTCGAGGATGACGGGCTCTTTCATAGCGCTGATCTCCTGACAAAGACTTCCTGCGACCTTACGGCGCTCCCCACGCCGCCTTGTAGACCGCCATGATACTCTACCCAATGGTGATGTTTCAGAGCGTATGGGAAGGAGAGTACGCTGCGGCCTGCTCCGAGATCTTCACCGCAAGGTGCGGTACGACCTCTCGTCTCTAGGGCACCGTGTCTCGGTCTTCACCTTCGGGGGATAACGCCCCTAATCTTCACCTACCTGCTCCATAGGATCGGCAACCCTATCTCGCCCGCCTTCTACGTGGCGCTCTCGTCGCGCTCGTTTCCCTGATCGCCACCCTCACGGAAGGGGAAGCCACCTGGAAACCATTGCTGGACACGTAGGTCTCGGATGTGTTAAGCCAACAGGTCCCGATCCGCGACGAGAATCCCGTCCGCGTCGGCATAGAGGTAGTGTCCGGGAGTAAACGCAATACCGGCAAAATTCACCGTCACGTCGCGCTCTCCGGTTCCTTCCTTGCCGCTCCTTTTTGGGACGGTATGCAGAGCCTTGACCCCGACTGAGATGCCGGAGATCTCCTCCGAATCTCGGATGCACCCGTTGACGACGATCCCCGCCCAACCATTCTCATAGGCGAACCGCGCAAGCTTGTCACCCAACAGGGCGCACCGCGTCGATGCTCCGCCATCCACGACCAGCACCCGTCCCTGTCCATCAGTCTCCAACGTCTCTCGCACGATCACGTTGTCCTCGAACACCCTGACGGTCACGATTGCCCCATGAAAGGACGCTGCACCACCATAGTCGCGAAGCAGCGGCTCGGCCACCCACACCGACTGCTCGAACTCATCACAAAGATCTGCTGTTTGGAAGCTCATAGTTCTTGGACTCTTACCACGTTGCGCTCCATCTAGTCTTCGACGGTGAGACCAACGTCTACGTTGCCGCGCGTCGCGCGCGAGTATGGGCACACCTGATGGGCTTCGGCCATGAGTGCCTCGGCCTCCTCTCTCGGCAGGTTCGGCGTGCGGCCGACCAACTCTACCGCGAGGCCGAAGTTGCCGCTGGAATCGCGGCTCAGACCTACGTTTGCCGTGATCGAGGCGTCCCCGAGATCTTTCTCTTGATTTCCGGCGACCAGGCGCAGCGCGCTCTCGAAGCAGGCGGCGTACCCGGCGGCGAAGAGTTGCTCCGGGTTGGTGCCCGTCCCGCCGTCGCCACCCATCTCCTTCGGCACGGAGAGGTCCAGCTCCAGCACGCCGTCCGAAGACTCGACCTTTCCGGCCCTTCCTCCATGCGCGATCGCCGATGCGGTATACAGCGTCTTCATTACCGTCTCCTAGCTGTCGATAACAGTCAGCGTAATGCTACTAGGATGTTCGGGGTCGTGGAATATTTGCTGGTGAGCTATCTCCGAGTGGATCGAGTCCCTCGTATCCTCGCCGGTGTTCAAGTTGCGGTCCCAGCGCGGGAAGCAGCTAGAGGTCACCTCCACCCGGATACGGTGACCGGCCCCGAAGGAGATCCCGGTAGCCCACAGGTCTATCGTATACTCGTAAACCTCGCCGGGCGTTATGGACGATGGTTGTTTGGGCTCTATAACGCCCGGAGCCGGGTAGCTCTCTCTCGCGCTGGCCCGGATGATTCCGTCAGTCACCCCAATGGCTCGCCCGTCCGGGTATACGTCCACGAGCCGCGCCACGAAGTCCGTGTCCGGCGCCGAAGTGGCTGCAAAGAGTGTCGCGTAGACGTTCCCTATTACGGTGTAATCTTCCGTCAGCTCCTCGCTCGTGTACACGAGCACGTCCGGCCGCTCTTCGTTGGGCCGCTGGTCTCTAGCTCCCGCCCGGTAGATCCGGGGCATGAGAAGCGCCCCGCCGATGGTCGGTACGGGGTCTCGCGGGTCATAATCGTATTCGTCAGGTGTGTTAGCTGCTTTATTCGGCTCTTCGCGCGAAAGGACGCCGCCCGCGTGCAAATACCACTTCTCCTCGCGGGAGCCGGGGATAGGCCATTCTTCGTAGCTGCGCCAGTGGTTTTCGCCCATTACGAAGACTTCGACGTTGGGGTGACTATCGAGGGCCTCCTCTCTGCCCTTGAGGGTGGCATCGAACCAGCGGAGGTGGTAGTCGGTCATATCGCCCTTGTAGTTCAGGAAGTAGCCGGAGGCGGCGAGGCCAAAGTCGAGGTCTCCTACCGTGCTCGGGAAGGTGGTGCCGTGGATCCAGGGTCCGATCAGGAGCCGTGGAGGCATAGTGCTTCTTCGTGCCGCGACCTGCTTCATGGCTTCATACTGGCGCAGGGTCTCCCCGAGGAAGACGTCGTACCAGCAGCCGATGTGGAAGGTCGGCGCCTCGACGCTCTCGTAGCGGCCGTCTATGTTCAGGTAGGACCAGACTTCGGCGTCGATTTCCAGGTCCATAGCGTCGAACATGTACGGCATGACGCCACCGGGGTTCGGCAGGTTCTTTAGAGGGAGCGTTTCGTATTCGTCGGGGATGTGGTCTATGGCGTTTACGAGGTCGGGCAGTAGCTCTCTTCGCTTCTCCGGGTCTTCGCGGTACTTGCGGAAGAAGGAGTTGGGAGAGAGGGACGCCATCCACCAGTAAAAACGAAGGCCGATCTCGCGCACTCCGCCGCGGAACTGGGCGCCGTTTAGGTAGTTGCCCCAGGTAATGCCAGGCGCCATGCTCTTCAAGGACGGCGGTTGCATGACGGCGGCCTGCCACTGGGTCATCCCGAAGTATGACGCCCCGTACATCCCGACGTCTCCGTTCGAGCCGGAGAGTGAGGCAGCCCATTCGACCGAGTCGTAGCCGTCCTCGAACTCGTAGACGGAGGGGTTCCATTCGCCCTCGGAGTCGAAGCGTCCTCTTACGTCCTGGATCACGACTATGTAGCCGCGTCCGGCCGCCTTGATCGCGTCCATGTAGTCCGTGGCGATGGGCAGTTCCTTGCCGTACGGTTGCCGCGTCAGGAGGACCGGGTAAGGTCCGTCCGCTGCCTCACCTCCCGGCCGGTAGATGTCAGCCCGGAGGGTCGTGCCGTCTCGCATCTCGGCGGGGACGTTCTTCTGGATCGTGATCTCTTGTATACGAGCCATCGCTTCCTTTCGGGGTCTGCGCTGTTTAGTGCACGATCTCGTGACTGCCGGGCACGCCTCTGCTGATCCCGTAGCTTCCACTCGAACCTCTGCTATGAGCGCCTCATGCGTGAGAAGAGGAAGCTACGGAGCGTATCGAGGAAAAACAAGAGACTACGGCATAGAAAAATTGGTACCCGAAGATCTCACTGTTCAGGATCACGGAGAGGTTCAACACGTCCCGATGGTTGCTGCAACGAAACCGACCAACCCTACTAGAACGGCCTCAGTGCGCCCGGTGGCTTTATTCTCGCGCACACTGAAGCTTCGGGTCGGGCCCGGCGGGGGCGTTGCGGCGGAGGCCGCGCTCCAGGTAGCGGGCGCGGCCTCTGTTGGTCTCGGGTACGGTGGAGAAGAAGTTTGCTACGATCCTGGCCCTATGCGAGTTGGTAGTCCTTGAACTGCTCGCGCAGTTTCAGCTTGAGGAATTTGCCGGTGGCGGTCTGCGGGAGCTCTTCGACGAACTCGTAGGCGTCGGGGAGCCAGAACTTGGCGAAGTCACCCTCCAGGTGCTGTTTGAGGTCGTCTCCGGTCGCGCTCTCGCCTTCTTTTAGGACTATGACGGCGAGGGGGCGTTCGTCCCATTTCTCGTGCGGGACGGCGATCACGGCGGCCTGGGAGACGGCCGGATGGGACATCAGGGCGTTCTCTAGCTCGACCGAGGAGATCCACTCTCCCCCCGATTTGACGAGGTCCTTGTCGCGGTCGGTGATCTTGATGAACCCGTACTGATCTATGGTGACGATGTCGCCGGTCCTGAACCAGCCACCCTCGGAGAACTTGTCGTCGCCCTCTTCGGTGTTGAAGTAGCTCTTGATAATCGAAGGTCCCCTGACCTCCAGCTCTCCCATGGTCTCCCCGTCCCACGGCACCGGACCATCATCACCATGCGCCCTTATCTCGACGAACGGCGTCGGGTAACCTTGCTTGGCCCTGTACTCTAGCTGCTCCTCCTCGGAGAGTTCCAGTATCTCGGGTGTAACGTGGGCGACGCTGCCTATGGGAGCCATCTCGGTCATCCCCCAGGCGTGGACTACAGTAATGCCGTGGCGCTCTTCGTAGGCTTCGATCATACCCTTGGGCGCCGCCGCCCCGCCAATGACCATGGAGCGCAAGCTAGAGAGGTCGTGCTTACCCGGCTCCTTGTCGAGCGCCTGCAGCATCGCGAGGAAGACCGTGGGCACCCCGGCAGTGAAGGTGACCTTCTCCTGCTCGTACTCCTCGATCAGGCTCTCCGGGTCGAGGTGCTGCCCCGGCAAGACCTGTTTGGACCCCGCGAGCGTAGCGGTGTACGGCAAACCCCAGGCATTGACGTGGAACATCGGCACCACCGGCAAGACACAATCGTTGTCCGAGAGAGCGAAGGCGTTCCCCGTCGCCGACATCAGGGAGTGCAGCACGACTCCGCGGTGCGAGTACAGCGCCCCCTTGGGACGCCCCGTGGTCCCGGAGGTGTAACACAACGCCGCCGCCTGCCTCTCGTCGAGCTCCGGGTACTCGAAATCCCCCTCGTCCGCCCCTGAGAGTAGCTCCTCGTAGGAGAGCATCCCTTCCGGTACGTTCTCCCCGCTCTCGGAGACGAGGATGACGTGCTCGACATTTACCTTCTCCCGGAACTTCTCGAAGACGTCCAGGAGGACTTCGTCGATGAGCAGCGCCCTGTCCCCGGCGTGGTCCACGATATAAGCGAGGTCGTCTTCGAAGAGGCGCGGGTTGATAGTGTGCAGCACCGCCTCCGAAGACGGGACACCGAAGTACGCCTCTAGGTGCTGGTAGTTGTTCCAGCACAGCGTCCCGACCATGTCACCGCTCTCCAGCCCCAGCCCTTTGAGTACCACGGCGAGCTTCTTGGTGCGCGAGACGAAGTCGGCGTAGGTGTAGCGGTGGAAGGTCTTGTCTGGTCTTCTCGTAACGATCTCCCGCTTGCCGTAGAGCTGATCCGCACGCTTCAAGATAGCGGGTATCGTTAGCTGGTAGTCCTGGGTAAGTCCTTCTAACATTACTCCTCCTCGTTCGAGTGTGTTCCGGGGGTACCGCCGAGTGCGGCTATGGGCAGGTCACGCTCCGCTGCCCATTCCTCCCAGTGCTTCGCTGTCTCGCGGCCGAAGATCTCTTGCAGCTCCTCCCGGCTCGGGTCTTCGAGCCCGAGCTCTCGCTGGAGCTTTTGCCAGAAGTGTTCTTCGAGGGCGGCGACGGCGATCCAGGCATCCACGGCCCGGTAGAGGTTGTAGCCGGGGAGCCCACCTCCAAGCTCCGCTCCGGGTTGCGTGATCCCAAACCGCCACGGCTCCCCAAAGAACGCCGCCGCCTCGGAGAGCGGAACCACCGCATGGCCCGCACCGTTTCCGCCTCTACGCTCGCGCTCCAGTAGCAGGGCTAGCGCCGCCGTAACGGCCCGCTCGGCGCCGGCGAGGTCGGCGAGCAGGGTGCGTGGCATCTCCGGCGGGGAGAGCAGGCCGAAGCTTGCCATGTACGTGAGGTCGTGGCCCGGCTCGTCCTCGCGCGGGGCAGGATAACCGACTATGGCGACCCCGCGTAGGTTCGAGTACTCGCGGCGCAGATTCTCCGGGGCCAGTCCCAGCCTCGCCAGAGCGCCGGAGCGGCTGGAGGTGAGCAGGAGGTCCGCCCGAGCGAGATAGTCGTTCAACGAGGCCCGATCAGTGGGGTCCTTGAGGTCGAGCCGGACGACCTCCTGCCCGGAGGCGAGTGCCCGGTACCAGGCGGGGTTGGAGCGGGACAGGGGATCGCCGCCCGGCGGCTCCACCTTTACGACCGAGGCCCCCAGGCTCCGCAGGCGGGCCGCCGCTGCCGGACCCGGCACGTTGACGGCAAGGGTGACGACCGTCATGCCCGCGAGCGGTCCTAGCGCGGTGCTAACGGGGGTATCGGTCACCACACGCCTCCGGACACAGCTGCGGCCCCGAGAGGTGGGGACTTCCCGGCCTTTGCGTACACAGTAACTCCCTTTCCCTGGGACGTTGTGAGAGTTGATGTTAGCAGGCACAATGAATCTGGGTCAAGATGGGAGTTCTCGTGGGAGATGCGGGCTACAAGGTGGTCGTGGTGATGTTCTTCGGGGAGAAGGAGGTTGGGCGCTTCCCGACGCGAGAACAGGCCGAGTGGCGCGCCAGGGAGATGAAAGAGTGGGCGGAGAGGAACCCGCGCGGGTATCTGCAATATCTCGTGAGGCCGGTGGATAAACCGGCCGACGGCTAGATCAGCGACAGAGGAGGGGTAATGGCGCGGAGGTTCGGAGAGATGACGCAGCGAAGCACCCTGAGGAGTTCTTGACCGGGGATCTAACGACGAAAGATGTGAGCTACACAAGCGCTATTGAGCGGGCGAAGATTAGCCTGGCGAATACATAAAAAAGTACGGGGTCTCTCCTCAAGGAGAGACCCCGTATAAGATCTGCGGTCGGAGATTAAGCCGCCCGAACCCTCGTGTTACTCCTCGATGAAGAAGAAGCCGTCCTCGAACTCTATCTCGTCATCATCGAAGTCGATCTCACCGATGAAGAAGAAGCCGTCCTCGAAGTCGAAGTCATCATCGTCCTCGAAGTCGAAGTCATCACCGAGGAAGAAGAAGCTGTCATCGAAGTCGAAGTCATCATCGAAGTCGAAGTCATCCTCGAAGTCCCTGTCGTTCCCAACAGTGATGAAGGAGTCTACGTCCGAAACGTTCCCCTCATTGGACGACTCCTCAGCCATGGCGGGTCCGGCCGAGACCGTCAGTAGCATAGTAGCCGCCGCAAACCCTGCCAGCAAACGCGCCTTCAAATTACTCATCGATCTACCTCCTATAGGTAGTTGCTTTTAAGACACACTAGATGATACCGCTCAGGCAGATATGTGCAATGTGAATATAGATGTAGGGTGAGGATCTTCATGGAGACTCGCATTTGTTTAGGTCGGACATCCTGCCGGACGATGCGGCGCCGAACACGAGGAGCGCGGCCTTCTGCGGGCCGTATATGATCTGGAAGGGTTAGGCTGGCGCTGAATGATCGCGAATCGTGTATCTTGTGCCTCTACTTCAGGGGATCATGGCCCCAATTCATGAGGGAGTAGCGCCATTTGGTATCTCTTGTATCGCCCTTGGGCTCCTGGGCCTGGTGGCGGTGAACGTAGCTTACGATGTCCCTCATGTGAGAGATGTCGTCCTTGGAGTAGTCGGACTCGTCCTTTTTAAGGATCTCGACGATCCTGCGACCCGACTCATGACCTCTGGACTCGCCACCGCCGTCCTTCTGGCCGACGGACTTAGACTCGTCGGTTTTCAGCCACTCCTCCAGTTCACCGGCGCCCATATTTACCGCTTCTTGAAACTCCTCCACCACTTGCTCGTCGCTTTTCTTGGCCATGCTCCGCGAGCCTCCCTCTCGTGCTTTTGTTAAGCCTTCTCCAAAGCGTCGGGCTTGTGGGCAGCTTCTTTGCCGCTCTTCTCGCTCTCGACGAGGTACCGAGGGTCGTCCTCGGAGGCGGCGACCGTCTGGCCGCCAACTTCAGTGCGGGAGGTGAGCTTTTTCTTGATCTTGCCGCTGGTCTTGCCCTGCGGAGTGTTCCACTCTACTCTGTCGCCTTCTTCGAAATCCCGGGCCATCGTACGCCTCCTTTTAGGCTGGGTTTTCGGGAATCTTATTCGATTTCCCGCTGATCGAAGTAAGCGTACTCACCACATTTCGGGGAATGTCCGACGCAGGACGTGTCGGGAACATCGCGCCACAGCGAGAGAGGGGCCAGCCTGTGCGTACCGGCCCCTCTCTCGTTTGTAGAAGAAGTTTAGCGGTGGTTGATGCGCCGGATCAGGAGTCCTCCGACCAGTAGCAACCCGGCGGACGCGGCGAAGAGGCTGAGAGGCGCCATGCCGCCGGTGACCGGAAGGGTGCGCTCGCCGGTCTTCTCGGTGGCCTCGCGCGCGGCTTCGCTGACGGAGGCAGCGACCTCGCCATCGGTTGCGTCTATCGAGCCGTCCCCGTTGACGTCCTCGCCGCTCTCGGGAGAGGTGGGCTCCGACGTGCCGCCGGAGCCTCCGCTACCGGAGCCGCCGTTGTTGGGGGTGGGGGTCGTGGTGTCTCCCCGGTCCCTTTTGAAGTTGATTCTGGCCTCGAAGGTCCTGTCCTCTTCGAGCGGCACCAACCCGAAGTCCCGGATCACCTCTAGGTTACCGCCGTTCTCCTGGACTATCCGAACCGACAGCGAGACCGGCTCGGCACCCGGCGGCACTGGCCTCGGCCCCGGTGGGAACCTGGGTACGGTTACGCTGCCCGTGAAGACGCCGTCGCCGTCGGGGTCCGTGAGCGGTGTACCGGGGCCTCCCTCGCCGACCGCGGAACCAAAGAACCTCGTGCCCGCGGGCGGTGTGCCCTTGACGGTCAGCTCGAACGAGAGCGTGACCGTATCCTCGCCCGGCGGAGGACCGGGTGGATCGTCCGCTGGCGTTACCTGAGTGACATCCACGGCGAGGGGGCCGTCCGGTGTACCGGGGCCGGGTGCCTGCGTCCCGCTAATTGTGACCCTCTCGCCCACGTAGGCTTCCAGTTCCGCGCCGGCGTCGAAGAGCTCGTAGGAGGTGTCCGACTCTTCGTCGGTTATCGCGTAGCGGGGGGTAGGGTCCGGGCTTTCTCTCGTGGACCTCTCCAGTACCCCGGTCGCCGTGACCTGCCCTTGCGCCAGCACCGGGACCGCGGCGACTAGCAACGCCGCCAGCATCCCGATCAGGATTACCAGCCTCTTTTTCATAATTCCCCCTTTACGAAACCTAACAACTACGCGTAAATTCTCTCGTTTTTCTCCCGAGCCTGCAACCTTGAAAAGCACAACCCCAACGCTTCGACATACAAGAACATACTCTAGGCGAGCAGCTCTCCCCGGACGACTAGGCGGTCAGCGTAGTCCGGCAGGGTGCAGGTCTGTAGCGAGACAATACTCTTGCCGGGCACGGGGTCCAGTACTTGCGTGTCTTCCGGCCCCACAACCAGCGACTCCGTAACCCGGTAGACGTACCTGTCTCCGGCTTCGTCTTCAAGAATTATCTCGTCACCGGGTCCCAGTTCGTTCAGCCGGAAGAAGACCAGGAAGGAGTCAGTGCCGAAGAAGCCCATGCGGTGCCCCGCGAGGTACGTGTTCGCGCCGGGCTGCCAGGGGAAGCCGGTCTCGGGCAGGTGGATAGCCGAATCGTCGAGGTCCTCTTCGGAGGAAGAGTTGTGTATTTCCAGGTCTTGTATTCCGACCTCGGGTACCGTCAAGTAGAGGGTCCCGTCGGCGGGAGACTCCGCCTCTGCGGGCGAGGTCTTGGCCCCGGTCGGGATGCTGCCCGCCGTGCCACCCGGAGGACCGACGAAGAACAGGGCTACGAGCCCCAACCCCACCAGGATCATCACCGTCCCGAGCATCCTCACGAACCCTCTCAACATCACACCTTCCTACGCTTTGCTCCGGCCTCTAGCGACGGGTGTACCTCACCCGAATGCTCCCGGTGAGAAGTTCGCCGGGAGCATTCGGTGGTCAGCTTCTTCTTCCGGCGTGTCTGCCGGTGCTACCTGGTAAGCCTACGTACTGTGAGACCACCGCCGATCAGGAGGATACCAGCGCCGAGCGCCGTAAGGGCCATGCCGCCGCCCGTGCTGGGGAGGAAATCCCTGATCCCACCATCGACACTACCGGAACTATCGCTACCGGAGCCGCCGTTGCCGGAGCCAGTGCCGTTACCATCCTCGAAGGAGACGCTGGCCGAAAGGGTCGTGTCCTCTTCGAACGTGACCTCGCCGAAGTCCTTTATGGTGGTTACGGGATCTCCGGGGGAGGTGCCCACGACCTGACTCTCTCGCGTCCCCGTACCCTGCACTATCAAGGCGGGTTGCGTGTCTCCGGTGGTCACCAGGTTGGGGGGCGTGCTGCCGGTATAGACACCGTCGCCGTCCGGGTCAGATAGCTGGAATGGAGCCGGCTCGTAGCCGAGGTAGCCGAAGAAAGTCGCGTTCGTGGGAGGCTTGCCCTCGACGTTCAACTCGAACGCAACCGCGACCTTTTCTTCGCCGGGATCTTCCGCCGCATCGACCTTGTGTACGTCGATCAAGGGCGGGCCACCCTCGACCTGCCCGGCCTCGTACCCGGGCACCAGGGCACCGTACAGGGTAACCCGCTCACCCAGGTAATCGTCGAGGTCCACGACGTTACTCCGCAGCGCATAGAAGGTGTCAGACGCATCGTCCGTGATGGCATGGGTGCCGTACTGATAAGTCGTGGCGCCCGGTTTTTCGAGCGTACCCGTCGCCTCGACGACCGTGATCTCGTTGTCGGGGTCACCGACGCGGTAGGTTGCGCTCACGGTCTCGTCCTCGGTAAACGTCCGGGTGTCGGCGGCGAAGCTTTCGACGACGCCACCGTAATCGTAGTCCACGACGGTGTACTCGTAGGAGAGGGGTTTGTTCGCCGGCACCTCGAAGGTGTCGCTGTAGGTCTCGCCGTCTTCGCAGAACGGCAGGTCGCCGAAGTCCGCGGTGGTGCAGAAGACCGGATGGGCGATGTCCTGTAGGCCCGTGCTCACGCCTATACTTCTCCCCTCGGGCACCTGGCCGTCGATGGTCAGCTCGAACGTTACCGTGACCTCATCGTCGGGGGTGCCTGGGTCAGGATCGACGGGGCCAGGGCCGCCGGGAAACGAGGCGCTGGCCGAGAAGGTCTGGTCGTTCATCGGCACCGCGCCGAAGTCCCTAATAACCTTGATCGGCGCGCCGGGGATGCTCCCCTGGGTCCCCGTACCCTGCACTATCCGGACCCCGAACGCCAGCGGCTCCACGCCCGGCGGTACCGGCCTCGGCCCCGGCCCGAACCTGGGCGTGGTCGTCGTGCCGGTATAGACACCGTCACCGTCCGGATCCGTGAGCGGCGTGAAAGACCCGGGGCCACCCTCGCCAGTCTGCAAGTTGCCAAAGAAGGTCGCGTCTGCGGGAGGCTCGCCCTCGACGGTAAGCTCGAACGAAAGCGTGGCGGTCTCCTCGCCCGGTGGTGGCCCGGGGGGAACGTCGTCCTCCGGCTCTTCCTTGGGGGCGCTGACCTGCCTGGGGGTCCCTTCTTGCGCCGGGGAGGGAGCGTCCTTCGGTCCGGCTTCCGGGGCCGCTCCCTGAGCCAGGGCCGGGATCGCGGCCACCAACGACACCGCCAGAATCCCTACCAGTACCATTAACCTCTTCGCCATAACCGTCTCCTTCTACTTCACCTTAACAAACCTGAATAGATACTATCGCCCTGGCCCAGGGGCTCGCATCGTCCGAAAGTATGATCGTGCAGCCCTAAAAGTATGATCAACGCTCCCGAGTCACCCCCGCTTTAGTAAGCAACCTCTCTTCGATATTAATAAAAATTAAGGCGCGGAGACGACACGGTTACGGCGAGGACGTACTTCGGTAACGGTTTGGGGGCCGCAGGGCCTGAAGAGCCGGTGGCAAGTGAAGGCTGGCCGCTGCCAACGAAAAGAGCCGGCCCAAGAGACCGGCTCATCGTCTTGGTTAGGGTAGAAGTCTTAGCGGGTGGCGCGCCGGATCAGGAGGCCGCCGCCGACTAGCAGGGCGCCCACCAGGCCCAGCGCCGGAATAGCGCCACCCGTCCTGGGCAACTCCTTCGTCTCGCCGCCCGAAGACTTACCGCTGGCCTTGATCTCGCCGCCGCCGGAGCCACTGCCGCTGACAGAAGCACTGCTTCCAGAGCCGCTGCCGGAATCGCTGCTGCCGGAACCGCTGCTGCCAGAACCGCCGGGACCGACATAAGCTTCGCACTCCTCGGGGTTGGGGCTCAACGCCAGGCACTCATCCGTGGGCTCCTCGGGGATCACGGAGCCTTTCTTGAAGTTGACCTTGGCCTTGAACGCCTTATCCCCGTCGAGCGGAACCACACCGAAGTCCTTTATCACGCTTGGCTCGCCTGGACCGAACGGACCCTGCTCCACCTGCACTATCCGGACCGACAATGCTACCGGAGGCGTCCCTGGCGGCACCGGCCTCAGCCCTGGCGGGAACCTGGGTACGGTCACGCTGCCGGTGAAGATGCCGTCGTTGTCTGGATCTGTGAGTGGCACCCCGGGGCCTCCCTCGCCGACCGCGGAACCAAAGAACCTCGTGCCCGCAGGGGGCGTGCCCTTGACGGTCAGCTCGAACGACAGCGTGACCGTATCCTCGCCCGGCGGCGGGCCGGGGGAGGGGCTGTCCGTCGGCTCTACCCGGGTCACGAACAGAACGTCGAAGTCGCCTTCGAGCATTTGTGGGGTCCCCTGGAGAGTGACTTGCTCGCCCACGTGGTCCCTGAGATCCACTCCCCCGCCCGGGTGGGCTGGGTCGCTCAATAGCTCGTATGTGGTGCCCGACGCCTCGTCGGTTATGATGTGGTGCGCGCACTCGTTGCAATCACGTACGAGGTCCCTTATAGTTCCCGTCACGGTAATTTCCCCCGGCGGCAGAACCCCCTGTGCCATCGCCGGCACCGCCGTCACGAGCAACGCTATCAGCATACCAACCAGTACCATTAACCTCTTTGCCACGACCGCCTCCTTCTGACTCTCTGTAGTTAACAAACCTGAATAAACTCTATCGCTCTACTCATTAAGTCCGCATCCGTCAAAAGAATGATTCTGAAGCCCGAAAGTATGATCCTAGCTCTACCAGGGAACATGCTTCTCATCCTGAGTCTTCTAGTCTTGTTAAGCAAGTTTAAGTAGCCGAGGTGATTACACAATTACGATGGAGACGATTTTCGGTAACGGTTTTGAGGTTCTGTGTTTCTTCGCGAGGCGTTGCACCAAAATTCGCCTCTGAACCAAAATTACAAAGGGTTGCAAGCCTTGCACGAAGTCTTTGTTTGCGCATCGTTGCACACCTTCTATCCTTACCTACGAAGGGCAAGGAATGAGACAACGCCGCTCCGACGAGCAGCGATAGGATGGGGAAGAGATGTAAGACATACGCACTGAGCGAGAGGGGTATTACTCGCGGGGTTCGTACAACACCTTCAACGAGCTCGGCAGCACCAGGACGAGGCTGCTATTCCCGCCTCACTGATAACCATTACCCGGGTTCCAGCGCGAGGTCTACCTCCTACGAATTATGAAGATAACGTCCGCCTCGCCGGGTAGCATCTCCTCGCCGATCCTGCAAATACGCGGGATGTAGTACCACTTCCTCACCACTCGTCAGTCGGCCCGTTGTCGTAGCCCTTGTCTAAGCACAGGTGTTGGAGAGCGTCTTCGGTCGCTTGACCACGATGGCGTCGAGTGTGGAAGCCAGCAGCTTCTCGTCGCACACCTTCGTAGTGGCAACCCTCCTCGCCAGCGGTCTCTTTGATCAGTAGCACAGATGGTAGCGTATCTAGGTATTGACACTATATGTAGGGAATGGCAGAATACTCAGGGTAGTGTTAATCGTTTTGACGGAGGGGTAAAGTTGAAGAAAATAATGATGTTGGCGGCGCTTCTGGCTATGTTGGTCGTTGCGGCCGTTCCGGCCATAGCGCAGGTCGGGCAGGACTTCGAGCAGGAGACCGAAAGCGGCGAGGTCGAGCAGACGTTCGAGGTTTCCGGTTCTGGTAGCAACGGCAACCAGTGTGTCAACGTCAATGGCACTGCGAACACCGGTAACCTGCAGAACCAGAGCGGCTCCATCCAGTACGCTTCGGACATCGAGGAGTTCGAGCAGGAGGACATCGGCTCTGACCTTTCGGTCAGCGGCAACGGCACGGTTACTTGCGACCAGCAGGTCAACCAGGCTGCGGCGGCTGGCTAAAGACCAAGGCCTAGCCTAGCGTTGTACAAGGCGGGTCCCTTTTGGTAGGGGCCCGCTCCGGTAAAAACCACTTACTAATCAAGGAGGAAGAAGTTGAGGAAGTTGATGATGCTAGCGGCGATGCTAGCGGTAGTGATGGTGGCTGCGGCTCCGGCCCTGGCCCAGGAAGAGCCCGCGGTGGTCGCGGACTCCACGAAGGCTCCGACGGCCAAGGCCGGGGGGGCCGAGGCTAAGGTCGATTGCCCGGATGGGATCATAGAGGCCAAGGCCGGTGGCGTGGTTGCCAAGACCGACTGCGAGCCGCCCCCGCCGCCCCCGCCGCCGGCGCCGAAGGTCGTTGTCCCGGCTCCGAAGGTTGTTCCGGCCCCGGCCCCCGCTCCGGCCCCGGCTCCCGCTCCGGCTCCGGCTCCGAAGGCCGCGCCTGCTCCTGCGCCTGCTCCTGCGCCTGCTCCTGCTCCTGCTCCGAAGATGGAGGAGAAGAAGGTAGAGAAGAAGGAACTGCCGAAGTCGGGTGGTAGCACCACGTCGCTACTGGCCCTCGGTGCCGGTACGTTGTTGGTCGCCGGCGGTCTGCTGGCCCGCAGGATGGTCAAATAGCACCAAGCGGCTCTGACGCCAGAACCGCTGAGAAGAGGCGGGTCCCTATGGGGGCCCGCCTCTTGCTTTTGTTTATCACTGCTCCTTCACGAGTCTCTCGGCAAGCTCTGAAGAGGTACATGTTACCCTCGCCGAACAGGTCGGTTGAACAGCAAGATCTTTTCATTGTCGTTGAGCTGAGAGGATATGTCTTCGATGGTGGGATAACGTCCCCCCTCAGGTACTGGCGAACCTGGGGCAGTCGACAAGCTTGTGGCCGCAGATAGCAGAACGCCATTCCTGTATCCGATTTCGGCGTTGACCCCGTAAGTCCTGGCGCTTCTCTTCCCTGAGCGCATCTCTTCTTGCTGTTAATTGCTCGATGCGTCCTCGAAGTAGCGCCGTTTCTGACGAAGCCGCCAGGGATGAAGAGCCACCGTTTGCAGAACCCAACACGATTCTCAGCCTGCTCAACCAACGCCAGAAAACAGTAGTAAAAGCCCCGACGAACGGCACAACGGCCAGAATGCAGCAGACTTTAGGTAGTGTCAATGCGAGAAGAATACCCAGTCTGGTGGCCGTGATGCCCTGGAGGATTCACACTTTGCCATGTTAGACGCCCAGCCTAGTTGCGGCAAGCCGAGCTAATCTTGATTCGGAAATCCCGGTCGAATTAAGATTACTCATCAAAACCGAACTTTGGTGCAACGCCTACGGGTTATCCTTTGGTCATGAAACCGCAGCGCATAATTAGTCTGGTGCCGAGCCTTACGGAGGCTCTCTTCGCTTTTGGTGTGGGAAATCGGATCGTCGGGCGGACGCGGTACTGTACTCAGCCGCCCGGAGCGGTTGGGAGGGTTGCGAAGGTCGGGGGGACGAAGAAGGTGGATATAGAGCGAGTCCTGGGACTGGAGCCGGACCTGGTGATCTCGGTGAGAGAAGAGAACACCCGGGAGGATATAGAGGCTCTACAGGCGGCTGACGTGCCTGTCTTTGTAGGTGAGCCCGAGACCGTGTCGGACGCAGTGGAGATGCTCGGGGAGTTGGCCGAATGGGTCGGGGCTCCGAAGGCCACGGCGGTGATGGGTCCGATAAAGCGAGTGTACGCGAGGTTGTGCGGGGCGGAGCGCGTAGTTGAGCCGCGGCGGGTGTTCGTCCCGATCTGGAAGGGACCGTATATGGGCGTGGGTTCGGATACCTACGTGCATGACGTCATCCGCATCTGCGGTGGCGAGAACGTCTGCGGGGGCTACACACGATATCCGGTCGTCGACCTGGAAGAGGTAGAGGAGATGCAGCCAGATGTAGTGTTGCTACCGGACGAGCCCTACCCATTCTCGGCGGAGGATCTGGCGGAGTTTCATGCGCTGAATGTTCCGGCGGCGCGGGAGGATAGGGTCCACCTGGTCGACGGCAAACTGCTTACCTGGTATGGCCCGCGTATGGCGAGCAGCCTCACGCAGCTTGCGGCACTTCTAAGGTTCTAGGCCTCTACTCGCTTTTCCAGGGCTGTCGCGGCGAAGAGAACCAGAGAGCAGCCGACGGGGAAGAGGAGCTCGTTTACGCCTTGGGAGAGGAGGCTCATAGTAGCTGGAGCCTCGGGGGACATCCAGTACGTAAGGCTCTCCGGCTCCCGGACCTTTGTGTACCCCTCCTCTCGCTGCTTGTTTTCTTAGTCCGCGAGAGGCAGCGGTCGCTGCAGTACACGGCCGACTCCTACTCGTGGCGCCACTTCTTGTGCCACCGGAAGGCTCTCCCAAATACCGGGCACACCTTCTCCGGCAAGTCTCGCTTCTCCACACTCCGCATTCCGGTAGGCTAGGCGACGCGGAGCGTTGATACTGCGCGCGGCGCATGATCGAGTGATCTCATCTTCTATGCCAACGTGAGGTCCACAGCCACCGGGAGGGCGGTACGCCCCCAATTGGCCAGGATACCGGGGTCGCGCTCGTACTTCTCGACGAGCAGACGACGCGCCAGGGCATCCTCCTCCGCGTCCTCGACGACGCGAGCCCGGCCTTCGAAGTCCTCCCCGGTTAGCCACACCGTGACCTTGGGGTTGTGGCGGAGGTTCTTTACCCAGTCCGAGCGGCCGCAGGCGCCGGAGAGCATGTAGAGTGCGCTGTCGTTTATAGCGAACCAGATCTCGATCTCGTGTGGTTTGCCGCTTACCCTCCCTATGGTCGTCAGGTAGCAGAATTCTTCGGTGGAGAGGCTCTGTAAGTCCGTTGTCACTAGCCTTGCGTCAGCCGGTAGCCTTGGCTTCCTCGCGTTGGCGGAGCTCTACGCGGCGGATCTTGCCGCTCGCGGTCTTTGGCAGCTCTTCTATGAACTCTATCTGGCGTGGGTACTTGTACGGGGCGGTCTCGCTCTTGCAGTAGTCCTGGATCTCCTGGACTAGCTCCTCGCTGGGCTCGTAGTCTTCGGTGAGGACTACGTACGCTTTCACCAGGCTGCCCCGGTCCTCGTCGGGCACGGGCACCACGGCGCTCTCGGCGACCGCCGGATGGCCTATGAGGACATCCTCGACCTCGAACGGGCCGATGCGATAGCCGGCGGAGAGGATCACGTCATCCGAGCGGCCGACGAACCAGATGTAACCATCCTCGTCTAGTGTTCCCCTATCTTCGGTGAGGTAGTAGCCGTTCCTCATGACCTCTTCGGTCGCATCGGGTTGCTCCCAGTACCCCTTAAAGAGCGCGGGGTTGTCCCTGGAGAGGGCTATGTCCCCCGGCTCGCCCGGAGGAAGCTCCTTCCCGTCCTCGTCGATTATGCGGACGTCGCAGCCCGGCGAGGGTTTGCCCATAGAGCCGGGCCGGACCTCGATGCCGGGGAAGTTGCCGACGAGGAGGGTGTTCTCCGTCTGGCCGTAGCCGTCGTAGATCGTGAGCCCGTGCAGCTCCTTCCAGCGCTCTATTACGGGCGCGTTCAACGGCTCTCCGGCAGAAAGCGCGTGCCGGACGCTCGACAGATCCGCGTCTTCGAGCTCAGGGGCGTTGGTGAGGACCCGGTACTCGGTCGGGGCCTGGCAGAGGACGGTGATTCCGTAGCGCCCTATGAGGCTCAGGCGCTCTGCGGCGTCGAAGGCCCCCTCGTGCATAAAAAGCTCCGTCCCCCAACTCCAGGGCCCCAGAAAGACGTTCCACACGTTCTTGGCCCAGCCGCTAGCGGCGGTACACCAGAGCCTGTCTTCCTCCTGGAGATCCAACCAGTAGCGGGCCTGCACACGTTTGGCGTACGTGTAGCCGTGGGTGTGCAGGGCGCCCTTCGGGTGCTTTGTGGTCCCGGAGGTGTACAGGATGAGAGCGCCCTCGTCCGAGGCTGTATCCTCGACGGTGAAACTCTCCGAAGCGCCTTCTACGAGCTTGTCGTACGACTCCCAGCCCTCTCGCTCCTCTCCCAGGAGCACGAGGTGTTGCAGGTCGGGGAGCTCGTCGCGTATCGTCTCGACCTCTTCCACGCTCTCGGGGCCGGAGATAAGGGCAACTGCCCCGGAGTGTTCGGTTCGGAACTTCAGGTCTCCCGCGCGGAGCAT
>CADCVE010000019.1 GCA_902806065.1 uncultured Rubrobacteraceae bacterium
AAAGGAAGATTTGAGAGGAACAAGCCGCACCTGAACGTGGGCACTATCGGCCACGTCGACCACGGCAAGACTACCCTCACCGCCGCGATCACCAAGGTCCTCGCCAAGCAGTACCCCGATGACCCCGCCAATAAGATCGTCGCCTTCGAGCAGATCGACAATGCCCCTGAGGAGCGTCAGCGCGGTATCACTATCGCTACTTCCCACCAGGAGTACGCTACTCCTAACCGCCACTACGCTCACGTGGACTGCCCGGGCCACGCCGACTACGTGAAGAACATGATCACGGGTGCCGCCCAGATGGACGGGGCGATCCTCGTGGTCTCGGCGGCTGACGGGCCGATGCCCCAGACGCGCGAGCACATCCTGCTGGCACGTCAGGTAGGGGTACCGTACATCGTGGTGTACATGAACAAGGCCGACATGGTCGACGACCCGGAGCTTCTAGAGTTGGTGGAGATGGAGGTTCGGGAGTTGCTTGGGGAGTATGACTTCCCGGGGGACGACATCCCGGTGGTGATAGGGAGTGCTCTGCGTGCGCTAGAGGGAGATGAAGGGGAGTACGGGGAGCAGTCGATAGTGCAGTTGATGGAGGCAGTAGATAGTTATGTGCCGGAGCCGGAGCGGGCGATAGACAGGCCGTTTTTGCTAGCGGTGGAGGACGTGTTCACGATCCAGGGTAGAGGAACGGTAGCCACGGGGAGAGTGGAGGCCGGAGAGATAGGGCTGAACACGGAGATAGAGGTAGTAGGGATAAGGCCTACCCGTAAGACGGTCGTGACGGGTGTGGAGATGTTCAACAAGTCGATGGACAAGGCGCAGGCGGGGGACAACATAGGGGCCTTGCTGCGAGGAGTGAAGAGGGAGGACATAGAGCGGGGGCAGGTGCTGGCGAAGCCGGGGTCTATAACGCCGCACACGAAGTTCAAGGCGGAGGTGTACGTCTTGAGTAAGGAAGAGGGAGGTAGACACACGCCGTTCTTCAGCAACTACCGCCCGCAGTTCTACTTCCGTACGACGGATGTGACAGGAGAGATAAGGTTGGAGGAAGGCGTCGAGATGGTGATGCCGGGGGACAACACGGTGATGAACGTGGAGTTGATCAGTCCCATCGCGATGGATGAGGGGTTGAACTTCGCGATACGCGAGGGAGGCAGGACAGTTGGAGCCGGCGTCGTTACAGAGATAGTGGAGTAGGCGAAAAAACTTAGCTTGGGGGCGGGAGAAAAACCCCGCCCCTGTAATTTGGAGGATTGTTGTGCGACAATTAGTAACGCTGGCTTGCGAGGAGTGCAAGCGCCGGAATTACAACAGCCGTAAGAACCGGCGGAACACTCCGGATCGCATCCAGCTACGGAAATTTTGCCCGTGGTGCCGTCAACATACGGCGCACCGGGAGACCAGGTAGAGGGCAGTAGCTCAGTTGGAAGAGCAGCGGTCTCCAAAACCGCAGGTCGTGGGTTCGAGTCCCTCCTGCCCTGCTTTCGACGATCAAACGAGGCGAGGAAAAGATGGGTAACAGGCGAGGCTCCACCGTGGCTAAAGGCGGCGGCAAGGGCAAGACACAAGAAAAGAAGGCCGGGCGCTTCAGCGGGACGGTAGAGTTTGTGCGCGGCGTTCGCAGCGAGCTCAAAAAGGTGACTTGGCCGAACCGCGACCAACTCCAGCAGAGCACCGCGGTTGTTTTGATCATCCTGGTTATACTTACTGCGTATGTCTTCCTGTGGGACACCGTCTTTTACTACCTCGCCAGATTCATCTTTACCTAAAGGATCTACGCTTTGAAAAAGTGGTATGTCGTAAACACCTACTCGGGGCACGAGAACAAAGTCCGCGCCACGATGGAGCGGCGCATAGACTCCTTTGGTCTGGTCCGGCACTTCGGTGAGATCAGTATCCCGACCGAGAGTGTCATCGAGATCAAGGACGGCAAAAAGGTCCCGACTGTTCAGCGCCAGTTCCCGGGCTATATCCTGGTGAACATGAATATGAACGACGATACTTGGCGGCTCGTACGGCAGACGCCGGGTGTCACCCAGATCGTGGGCGCCGGTGACAAACCCACCCCTCTTAGCAGAGCGGAGGTCGAGCGTCTGTTGCGTCCGGGTGAGGCCGCCGAGGCTCGGGAAAAAGTCAAGACCATGGTGGACTACTCGGTTGGGGAGACGGTCAAGGTTATTGCCGGGCCGCTCGCGGAGTTTACGGGTATGATCTCCGAGATAAACGTGGATCAGTCGAGGTTGAAGGTACTCGTCTCGATCTTCGGGCGCGAGACTCCCGTGGAGCTCTCCTTTAGCCAAGTAGCCAAACTCTAAAGCAAACAGTCAGAGAGGAATAATATGGGTAGAGGACGTGGGCGCGGCAGGCGCGTCGCGCGAAAGTTGAAGTTGCAGATCACGGGTGGACAGGCCAATCCGGCACCGCCCGTGGGACCGGCCCTGGGCCAGGCGCAAGTAAATATCGGTGAGTTCGTGCGGCAGTTCAATGACGCCACGCGGGACCAGATGGGTCAGGTAGTGCCCGTCGAGATCACCGTATACGAGGACCGCTCGTTCACTTTTATCACCAAGACCCCTCCGGCGGCGTTCCTGCTCAAGCAGGCCGCTGGGTTGGACAAGGGCAGCGGTGAGCCGAACCGCGCGAAGGTGGGTGCGGTCAGCCGTTTGCAGGTCGAGGAGATAGCGAAGACCAAGATGCCGGATCTCAACGCCGCCGATATGGACGGTGCGATGAAGATAGTCGAGGGTACGGCCCGGAGCATGGGGATTACGGTAAATGGCTAAGAGACTACTGGAACAAAAGGCGAGGATAGACACGGAGCGGCTGTACAGCCCGCGGGAGGCGTTGGAGCTACTCAAGGACCTCGAAGGAGCCAAGTTCGACGAGAGCGTCGAGGTCCACATAAGGCTCAACGTCGACCCTCGCAAGGCCGACCAGATGGTGCGCGGCACGCTGATGCTCCCGAACGGGACCGGCAAGACGCGCCGGGTCGCGGTCTTCGCGGTGGGAGAGAGCGCGCGGGAGGCCGAAGAGGCCGGGGCGGATGTCGTGGGCTCCGACGACCTCGCGGCTCGCGTTCGGGACGAGGGCTTCATGGACTTCGACGTTGCGGTTGCAACGCCGGATCAGATGAGCGTCGTGGGTAGGCTCGGACAAATCCTGGGGCCACGTGGCCTTATGCCCAACCCGAAGAGCGGGACGGTAACGCCGAACGTTGGTCGCGCAGTAGAGGAGATAAAGCGCGGCAAGGTCGAATACCGGGTCGACCGGTACGGGATCATCCACGGCATCATCGGCAAGAAGTCTTTCGATATAGAGAGCCTGATCGAGAACTATTTCTCTCTGCGCGACGAGTTGCAAAGGGTACGCCCGGCCCCGGTCAAGGGCCGGTACTTCAAGTCGGTCTCCATGTCCACCACGATGGGACCGTCGATAAGCGTTGACTCTGCGGTAGAGAAGGATTAGTATCTCACCCGCGTAAAAACCAGAACTAGAGGCCAGAGACAGCCGGGACCCGTAGAGGGTTTAATAATCCGGCCGAGGTCGCGGAGATATTCGAGGGATTTTCTGAAACCCCGGGTGCCTGCGGCCCCCGGGGTTTCGCTGTGTGGAGATAGGAGATGAGGCGTGAAACGGGAAGATAAGGCGCGGGTGATCGAGGAGCTAGCCGAGAAGCTGCGCGGCAACGCGGTGGTGCTCGTCGATTACAAGGGCATGAATGTAGCCCAAAGCACGCAGCTCCGGGCTCGGAGCCGCGAGGCAGGTGTGGAGTTCGTAGTCGCAAAGAACACGCTGGCGCAGCGGGCGGCAAACCAGGCTGGGGTCAAGGGCCTCGATGAGTTCCTCGTGGGGCCGACGGCCATAGCGTTCGCCGAGGACCCGGTAGTGGGCGCGAAGCTGATGACGGATTTCTCGGACGAGGTGGAGAGCTTTGAGGTCAAGGGCGGCATCCTCGAAGGTGGACGGGTTATGGGAGCTGAGGATGTAGTGGCGCTCTCCAAGCTACCTGGCAGAGAGCAACTCCTCGCCCAGCTCTTGGGTGCGATTCAGGCGCCGCTCGCCGGGCTGGTGACGGTACTCAACGCTCCTGCCAGGAACCTGGCGATCACCCTGAACCAAGTAGCCGAGCAGAAGAACGCGCAAGCGTAACAACCGCAGCAGTAACGGTAAACGAACAGTCAGGAGGACTTGAAATGGCACTTAGCAATCAGGAAATAGTCGACGCGATCAAGGAGAAGTCGGTTCTGGAGGTCTCGGAACTCGTCAAGATGTTCGAAGAGGAGTTCGGCGTATCGGCTGCCGCGTTCGCGGCGGCCCCGGCGGCGGCTCCCGGCGGTGACGGCGCCGCAGCAGTCGAGGAGGAGCAGACCGAGTTCGACGTCGTGCTGACGGAGGCGGGCGCGAAGAAGATCCAGGTCATTAAAGAGGTCCGCGCCGCGACCGGTCTTGGTCTGAAAGAGGCCAAAGCACTCGTGGATGATGCTCCCAACCCCGTCAAGGAGGGCCTCTCCCAGGAGGACGCGGATGCCCTGCGGGCCAAGCTGGAAGAGGCCGGCGCTACGGTGGAACTCAAGTAGAGGTAGAGTTCCCGCGCCACCTTGCAGTAGCACGCACGGAACAACGGTGCTAAACTCTCGGGCGTCGGTTCCTCAGGACCGGCGCCCATAACATATTTGTTGTTTTTCTTGCGGCTGCCTTGACTTCTCAGGGGATGAGAGGTAAGATACTCCATTGCGTGTTTAGCCGTTCTTCAACGATCACCCCTGGAGGAGAGCTGGTTTGTTGACCCCTGTTATACGCCGGAAACGGCATCCCTATGCCCAGATGAGGAACGATTTTGGACTCCCTAACCTTATAGAGATACAGAGGACTTCCTTCGAGAAGTTCCGCACCGAAGGTATTCGCCAGACTCTCGTGGAGATTTCTCCGATAGAGGACTACACAGGCTCCTATGCCGTGGAGTTCGGTGAGCCTCATTTTGATGATCCACCCTTCTCCATAGAGGAGTGCGTTTCCAAGGACAAGACGTACTCGGCGCCGCTGTTCGTACGGGTACGTTTTATCGTGAAAGAGACCGGAGAGTTGCGGGAGCAGGACGTCTTTATGGGCGACTTCCCGCTAATGACCGAATCCGGGACATTTATTATCAATGGGACCGAACGAGTCGTGGTGACGCAGCTCGTACGGTCGCCGGGCGCCTATATTATGGAGCCCAAGGACGTATCCAAGCAGGTCTTGACGGCTAGCCTGATGCCCAGCCGAGGGTCCTGGCTGGAGTTCGAGGTCGAGACCAAGGGCTATATCTCCGTCCGCATCGACCGCAAGCGTAAGCTGCCGATCACCGTGTTGCTCAAGGCTCTTGATATGGGTGGCCCGGAAGAGCTCATGGCGCGCTTCGAGGATTCGTGGCTGATGCGCAACACATTGGAGCGCGACGATACGGCTTCGCGGGAAGAGGCGCTGCTGGAGGTCTTCCGGCGGCAGCGGCCGGGGGAGCCGGTCAATATAGAGAACGCGCAGAACCTCGTCGAGAGTCTCTTCTTCGACGCCAAGCGCTACGACCTTTCGGAGGTCGGGCGGTACAAGGTCAACAAGAAGCTCAAGCTGGATGTGGGCAGCGATGTTCACACGCTGACTATAGAAGACATCGAGGCGCTGTTGAGGCGTCTTGTGGAGACTGCTGAGGGGCTCGCCGACGAGGACCAGGAGTTCGGCCGGATCAACTACGAGCGGGTTCGCCACAAGCTCGACGAGTACGAGCACTTTGGGAACCGGCGTCTCAGGACCGTTGGGGAGTTGGTACAGGAGGCGTTCCGGATCGGGATGTACCGTATGGAGCGGGTTATCCGCGAGCGGATGACGACCCAGGATGCCGACGCCATAACGCCGCAGAGCGTGGTGAACACCAAGCCGGTTGCTAGCGCGATCAAGGAGTTCTTCGGTTCCTCGCAGCTCTCACAGTTCATGGACCAGACCAATACTCTCAGCGGTCTCTCGCACCGGCGACGTTTGAGTGCTATGGGTGCCGGTGGTTTGAGTCGTGAGCGAGCCCCCATAGAGGTGCGCGACGTGCACCCGACGCACTACGGGCGGATGTGCCCCATCGAGACGCCAGAAGGTCCAAACATCGGGCTCATAGGTTCGCTCTCCACATATGCCACGATCGACGGATACGGTTTCGTACAGACGCCGTACCGCAAGGTGCGTGACGGGGTGGTAACCGAGGAGATCGAGTATC
The DNA here is from genome assembly GCA_902806065.1 of uncultured Rubrobacteraceae bacterium. Lineage (GTDB taxonomy): Bacteria > Actinomycetota > Rubrobacteria > Rubrobacterales > Rubrobacteraceae > Rubrobacter_F. Next base: position 6,239 of record CADCVE010000019.1, read on the forward strand.
TCTCCGCTGACGAAGAGGAAGAGTTCACGATCGCCCAGGCCAACACACCCATCGAGGAGGGTACGGGCAGGATCACCGCCGAGAGCGCCCTCGCTCGCAGGCGCGGTGGCGAGGTCTCTGCTGTGACGCCCCAGGAGGTCGATTATGTGGACGTCGACCCGGTGCAGATGGTCTCCGTCGGGACGGCTCTAATACCGTTCCTCGAGCACGACGACGCCAACCGGGCGTTGATGGGCGCGAACATGCAGCGGCAGGCCGTACCTCTGTTGAAGAGTGAGGCTCCGTATGTCGGTACTGGGATGGAGTTTCGGGCGGCGACGGATACGGGAGACGTCGTGATATCACGCAACGCCGGTACCGTCGAGAGGGTTGTGTCTGAAAAGATAACCGTACGCAAGGAGGACGGCGAGACTGACGAGTATCGGCTGCGCAAGTTTGCTCGCTCCAATCAGGGAACGTGCGTTAACCAGCGGCCACTCGTCAAGGAGGGCGAAGAGGTAACGCCTGGAACGATCCTGGCCGATGGTTCCTCGACCGATCAGGGCGAGTTGGCGCTGGGCAAGAACATGCTCGTGGCGTTCATGCCGTGGGAGGGCTACAATTTCGAGGACGCGATCATTATCTCCGAGCGAATCGTCAAGGACGACGTGCTTACCTCTATTCACATCGAGGAGTATGAGGTACAGGCACGGGACACCAAGCTCGGTCCCGAGGAGATAACGCGCGACATCCCGAATGCCTCCGACGACGTCCTCATGAACCTCGACTCCGATGGCATCATTCGTATCGGGGCGGAGGTTCTCTCTGGCGACGTGCTGGTCGGCAAGGTCACGCCCAAGGGCGAGTCCGAGCCAACGCCGGAGGAGAAGCTGCTACGCGCGATCTTCGGTGAAAAGGCCCGTGAGGTGAAGGACTCTTCGCTGAAGGTTCCGCATGGTGAGGGGGGCGTCGTTATAGACGTCAAGCGTTTCTCGCGTGAAGCGGGCGATGAGTTACAGCCGGGCGTCAACGAGCAGGTGCGCGTGTTCGTGGCGAAGAAGCGCAAGATCGCCGAGGGCGATAAGCTCGCCGGTAGACACGGTAACAAAGGTGTTATCTCCAAGATAGTGCCTGAAGAGGATATGCCGTACATGGAGGATGGGCGTCCGGTGGACGTAATACTAAGTCCTCTGGGTGTTCCGAGCCGGATGAACATAGGCCAGATCCTGGAGACCCATCTTGGGTGGGCCGCTAGCCGTGGTCTCGGCGAGAACGGAGGCGAGCCGGTCTTTGTCTCGACCCCCGTCTTCTCGGGTGCTCAGGTCGAGGACGTCGACGCGGCTATCGAGTCGGTTCGCGGCAACGGGAGCGCGGACATTGGCATGGGCCGCGGCGGCAAGGTCACGCTCTACGACGGACGTACTGGTGAGCCGTTCGATGGCAGGATCACCATCGGCTACATGTACATATTGAAGCTCTTGCACCTCGTGGACGACAAGATCCACGCCAGGAGCACCGGCCCGTACTCGCTCGTGACGCAGCAGCCTCTGGGTGGTAAGGCTCAGTTCGGGGGACAGCGCTTCGGTGAGATGGAGGTATGGGCGCTAGAGGCTTACGGCGCCGCGCATACGTTGCAGGAGTTGCTCACCATAAAGAGCGATGACCGGGTCGGCCGGGTCAAGAGCTACGAGTCGATTGTCAAGGGGGAGAATATCCCTGAGCCGGGCGTGCCGGCGAGCTTCAAGGTCTTGCTGAAGGAGATGCAGTCGCTTGGGCTCTCGGTGAAGCCTGTGTACAACGCTGAGGCTGCGGCCGAGGATCAGGACAGGCGCGACTGGGACGAGGCGGCTCGTGCTCTGGGAATCAACCTGAGCCGCGAAGAGCCGACCGGGAGCCTGGACGACAGGCCCGACACTTTTGCGAGCTAGCGCGAGACTACGCGGGCCGGCGCTTCTTTGCCGGTCCGCATCTCAGCTACGGCCAAAGAAGACGAATGAGAGAGGACTATAGAGCGTGCAGGGTTTAGAGCGCGACATAGATATCAATAAACTAGAGAAGATCTCCATTGGTCTCGTCTCGGCCGAGGAGATTCGGGAGTGGTCCCGTGGTGAGGTTACGAAGCCCGAGACGATCAACTACCGTACGCTCCGCCCGGAGAAGGACGGCCTGTTCTGCGAGCGCATCTTCGGCCCTTCAAAGGACTGGGAGTGCTACTGCGGCAAGTACAAGCGAATCCGGTTCAAAGGCATTATCTGTGAGCGGTGCGGCGTTGAGGTTACGCGCGCGCGCGTCAGGCGTGACCGGATGGGCCACGTGGAGCTGGCCGCTCCGATAGCGCACGTATGGTTCGTCAAGGGCGTGCCGAGCCGGATGGGCTACCTTCTGGATATCAGCCCGAAGGACCTGGACCGGGTGTTGTACTTCGCCTCGTCCATCGTTACCTGGGTCGACCGGGAGGAGCGGGCGAACGATATCAACACCCTGCGCGAGCAGGTGGAGGATGAGATCCGGCAGCTCGAGGAGGAGCGGGACGAGGAGGTCCTGCAGACTCAGGCGCTGCGCACGAAGCGTGAGAGCGTCATCAGGGGCGAGAGCAGCCCGGATGAGTTCACCGATGAGTTCGCTGACATCCCCGAGGAAGAGCGCGAGGCGACGATCCAGAAGGTCTACAAGGAGACCGAGGAAACCGTTGCGGATATTCAGCGCTCGGTAAACGAGCAGGTAGAGCTCGTGCGCAAGGCGTGGGAGGAGTTCCAGACGCTGGAGCCGCGCCAGATCGTGGACGACGAGGAACTCTTCCGGGAGATGAAGGACCGCTTCGGGGACGAGTACGGCTACGGCGTGTACTTCCGCGGCGGCATGGGCGCCGAGGCAGTGCGTGACCTCATAGTCCAGGTGGACCTCGTGCAAGAGGCCCAGGACCTTCGTGACACGGTCAACGAGGCGAAGGGGCAGAAGCGCCAGAAGGCGATAAAGCGTTTGAAGGTCGTGGACGCCTTCCGTGCGAGCGTCAACAGGCCGGAGTGGATGATCATGGACGCCGTACCCGTCCTACCGCCGGACCTACGGCCGATGGTGCAGCTCGACGGTGGGCGCTTCGCCACTAGCGACCTGAACGACCTGTACCGCAGGGTCATCAACCGCAACAACAGGCTGCGTCGTCTTCTGGACCTTGGGGCTCCAGACGTGATCGTGAACAACGAGAAGCGGATGCTGCAGGAGGCCGTGGACGCCCTCTTCGACAATGGTCGTCGCGGCCGGGCCGTGACCGGTGCCGGTAACCGGGCACTCAAGTCTCTCTCCGACATGCTCAAGGGCAAGCAGGGCCGCTTCCGGCAGAACTTGCTCGGTAAGCGCGTGGACTATTCCGGTCGTTCGGTGATCGTGGTCGGTCCCAATCTCAAGATGCACCAGTGTGGTCTGCCGCGGCTCATGGCTGTCGAACTCTTCAAGCCGTTCGTGATGAAGGTGCTGGTGGACCGGGCGTTGGCTCCGAACATCCGCAGTGCCAAGCAGATGGTCGAGAGGCTCAGGCCCGAGGTCTGGGACGTGCTGGAGGATGTAATCAAGGAGCATCCGGTGCTGCTGAACCGCGCGCCGACGCTCCACAGGCTGGGCATCCAGGCGTTCGAGCCGGTGCTGGTCGAGGGGAAGGCCATACAGGTACATCCGCTAGTGTGCTCGGCGTTCAACGCCGACTTCGACGGGGACCAGATGGCGGTACATGTACCGCTCTCTCCGGAGGCGCAGGCCGAGGCCCGCGTGTTGATGCTCTCAACGCAGAACATCCTGCTGCCAGCGAACGGGTTCCCGATCGCAGTGCCTTCTCAAGACATGGTGCTGGGGCTCTACTACATTACCTACGCCGACGACGACTTCGAGGAGCAGGATGCGAAGGCGTTCATCTCCTCCTACGATGAGGCGGAGGCGGCGTACAAGGAGGGTTCACTCAAGATCCACGACAAGATCCTGCTGCGGCGCAAGGGTTCACCAGGCGGCAAGGTCGAGACGACGCTCGGACGGGCGCTCTTCAACGAGAACATCGAGGAGGCCCTGCGGAAGTACCTCGGGGCGGCCTATGATCCTGCCGGTTACGACTTCATCAACCACACGTTGAAGAAGGGTGAGATCAAGACGCTTGTCGCCGGGTATGTGAACCTGCACCCGACGGAGCTCGTGAGCCAGCTCCTGGATACGTTGAAGAGGGTCGGGTTCCACACGGCTACGCGCGCCGGGGTCTCCATCGGTAAGAACGACATCGTGGTGCCGGAGCAGAAGGCCGGGATCATGGAGAAGTACGATGGCCTAGTCAACGATGTCGAGGAGCAGTGGGACAGCGGCTTTATCTCCGACGACGAACGTCTGGAGAGGGTCATCGGTATGTGGACCCAGGCCAAGAACGAGGTCGAGACCGCGATGAAGGCCAACCTCTATAAGCTCAACCCGATCTACATGATGGCCAACTCCGGCGCGCGAGGGAACTACTCCCAGATCACGCAGCTCGCCGGGATGCGTGGCCTTATGACGAACACGAAGGGCGAGATCATCGACGAGCCTGTGAAGTCTAACTTCATGGAAGGTCTCTCCGTCCTCGAATACTTCACCTCGACGCACGGCGCCCGGAAGGGCCAGGCCGACACCGCGCTCAGGACGGCAGACTCAGGCTACCTCACGAGGCGCCTGGTGGATGTATCCCAGGATGTCGTCATACATGACGCCGATTGTGGTACCGAGGGTTACGTGGAGATTCCGCTGTACCTCGACCGCGGCCGGGGCGACTCGAACCACTCCGTCGCGGCCCGCTTCCTGGCCCGCGACCTCGTACACCCCGAGACAGGTGAGGTCATCGCGGAGGCCGGCACGGATATAACCCCGAGGGTCTTCGCCTCATGGCGGGAGCAGTTGCCCCGGGAAATGCTGGTCCCCGTGCGCACGCCATCGAAGTGTGAGAGCCCGCAGGGTGTGTGCCAGGCGTGTTACGGTCGGGCGCTCTCTACCTACCGGGCGGTGGATGTTGGAGAGGCTGTCGGCATCATCGCGGCCCAGTCCATCGGCGAGCCGGGGACGCAGCTTACCATGCGTACGTTCCACACCGGTGGTATCGCCGGAGAGGACATCACCGCCGGTCTGCCGAGGGTGGTCGAGCTCTTCGAGGCGCGGCACCCCAAGGCCGAGGCTACCCTGGCCGATATCGACGGCTACGTAACCCTCGAAGAGACGGAGAACGATAGACTCGTAAAGGTCGTGCTGACTTCGTCGGATGGCACGGAGAGCCGGGAGTACAAGGTAGAGCGCCAACTCCTCAGGCCAGAGTTCGTCGAGGGGGCCGAGGTACGGGCGAACACCCCGATTACGGAGGGCTCGGTCTATCCACACCAGATTCTGGAGAACGATCTGCGTTACGACCGCGGTACTACTCAGACCGAGCGTTACCTCGTCGAAGAGGTGCAAAAGGTCTACCGGGCGCAGGGCGTGGACATCCACGACAAGCACATCGAAGTGATCGTACGGCAGATGCTGCGTAAGATCGTCGTGGACAACCCCGGCGATACGAGTCTCCTGCCCGAGCAGGTCGCCGACCGCTTTACGGTGCTGGCCGCGAACAAGAAGGTCGAGGAGGAGGGTGGAACTCCCGCTACCTTCCACACGGTTCTCATGGGCATCACCAAGGCCTCACTCGCAACGGACAGCTTCCTCTCCGCGGCCTCTTTCCAGGAGACGGCCCGCGTCCTCACCGACGCGGCCATTGAGGGCAAGGTGGACAACCTCGCTGGCCTGAAGGAGAACGTAATCATCGGTAAGCTCATCCCGGCGGCTACGGGTATGCCGCGCTACCGTCAGCTCACGGTTGCCGTCGAGGGGTACGGAGCGCAGGACGTAGATGACCTTGACATAGCAGCTTCATAAGCCTACAATAACGCGTCGCGGTTGTGAGTGGTTAGAAGCTATAACTGCTCCGGGTTTACACCTGAGCCGCGGCGCGTAATTCTGTTGTAGGACTTTTATCCCGGAGTAGAGAGGAAGGCGCAGCCGTGCCGACGATCAATCAGCTTGTGCGCGATGAGCGGAGAATAAAGAAGGAGAAGTCGGCGACGCCGGCGCTGCAGGGCTCGCCTCAGCGGCGCGGGGTATGTACTCGTGTCTCGACCACCACGCCGAAGAAGCCGAACTCGGCGCTGCGCAAGATCGCCAGGGTGCGTCTGACGAATGGTATGGAGGTTACGGCTTACGTACCGGGCGAAGGGCACAATCTGCAGGAGCACTCGGTGGTGCTGGTGCGTGGGGGCCGGGTGAAGGATCTGCCGGGCGTGCGTTACAAGGTCGTGCGCGGGGCGTTGGATACCCTTGGGGTCTCCAATCGCAAGCAGGGCCGGTCGAAGTACGGAACGAAGAAGGGGTAGGAGATGCCGAGACGAGCGGCGCCACCAAAGAAGAAGATACCGGCGGATTCCGTGTACGGAAGCGTGCTGGTACAGCAGTTGATCAACAAGATGATGCTCGACGGCAAGAAGAGCACGGCTGAGAAGATCGTCTACGATGCTCTCTCTTTTATTGAGGAGAGGACCGGCTCGAGTCCGGTCACGGTCGTGAACAACGCATTAGACAACATAAGGCCTCGGTTGGAGGTCAGGAGCCGGAGAGTGGGTGGAGCTACCTACCAGGTGCCGGTGGAAGTAAACCCGCGACGGGCTAATACGCTGGCCCTCAGATGGATGGTCAGCTACGCACGGGCGCGGCGCGAGAAGACGATGGGCCAGAGGCTGGCCGGCGAGATCCTCGATGCGAAGGATAACGTCGGCACGAGCGTCAAGCGGCGGGACGACACCCACCGTATGGCCGAAGCAAACCGAGCATTCGCACATTACAGGTGGTGATCAGGGACTATGGCTGTTTCCGTAGCTAGAAAGACCCCGCTAAGGCGGGTAAGAAATATTGGAATCATGGCGCATATCGACGCCGGCAAGACCACCACGACTGAGCGTATCCTGCTCTATACGGGCCTGACCCATAAGCTGGGTGAGGTCCACGACGGGAACGCCGTGATGGACTGGATGGCCCAGGAGCGCGAGCGTGGTATTACGATTACTAGCGCCGCGACTACCGTGTTCTGGGGAGGCACCGATGCCTCGAAGAACGGCAAGGGTAGTGGCCGCCAGGAGGGCCTCCACACTCGCATCCCCGAACAACACAGAATTAATATTATAGACACGCCCGGGCATGTGGACTTCACTGTGGAGGTGGAGCGGAGCCTGCGGGTGTTGGACGGGGCGATTGCTTTGTTCGACTCCGTGGCTGGCGTTGAGCCGCAGAGCGAGACGGTGTGGCGGCAGGCGGACAAGTACGCGGTGCCGCGGATCGCTTTCGTCAACAAGATGGATCGTATTGGGGCGGACTTCTACAAGGCCGTGGATACGATGGTGGAGCGGCTCAACGCGAACGCCGTGCCGGTGCAGTTGCCTATCGGGGCCGAGGGCGAGTTCCAGGGGATCGTCGACCTCGTGGAGATGAAGGCGATTCTTTACCTGGACGACCTCGGGGCCGAGTGGGAAGAGACCGAGATACCGGAGGAACTCCGGGCACTGGCGGAGGAGTATCGCGAGAAGCTCATGGACGCGGTCTCGGACCAGGACGACGAGCTCATGATGCTTTATCTGGAGGGCGAGGAGATCGACCCGAACCAGATTCGGGCGGCCATTCGGAAGGCTACTCTCGATATCCAGATGACCCCTGTCTTCGTTGGCTCCGCCTTCAAGAACAAGGGTGTCCAGCCGCTGCTCGACGGCGTCGTGGATTATCTGCCGAGCCCGCTCGACAGGCCACCGGTCGTCGGCTTGACGCCGGATGGAGAGGAGATCTCGCTGGAGGCCGACGAGAACGGTCCACTGGCGGCGATCGCCTTCAAGGTGCAGGTGGACCCGCACGTTGGAAAGCTGACGTACATAAGGGTTTACTCGGGCACGCTCAAGAGCGGCTCTTACGTGACGAACACTGTCAAGGGCAGGCGCGAGCGCGTCGGTCGGCTCCTGCAGTTGCACGCCAACTCGCGGGAACAGCGCGATGAGGTCTACGCCGGCGAGTTAGTGGCGGCCATTGGGCTGTCGGGCACCGGGACCGGTGACACGTTGGTGTCGGCGGAAGATTCGATGCCTATAGTGCTGGAGCAGATGATCTTCCCGGAGCCGGTCATCTCGCAGGCCATCGAGCCGAAGACGAAGGCCGACCAGGAGAAGCTCTCCGTGGCGTTGCAGCGGCTCGCCGAGGAGGACCCAACCTTTAGCGTGCGCGGCGATGAGGAGACGGGGCAGACGATCATCGCCGGGATGGGCGAGTTGCACCTGGAGATCATCGTAGACAGGCTCTTGCGCGAGTTCCGGGTCGACGCGAACATCGGTCACCCGCAGGTAGCTTATCGGGAGACCATCAGGAAGCGTGTCGAGAACATCGAAGGCCGGTTCGTCAGGCAGACGGGTGGCCGCGGCCAGTATGGCCATGCGGTCATCAATGTCGAGCACAACGAAGAGGGCGGCTACTCGTTCGAGAACAAGATCGTTGGTGGTGTAATTCCGCGCGAGTACATACCGAGCGTCGATAAGGGCATTCAAGGGTCCCTGGATGATGGTGTGGTGGCCGGGTACCCAGTCGTGGACATCAAGGTCGAACTTGTTGACGGGTCGTTCCACGACGTTGACTCCAATGAGATGGCGTTCCAGATCGCGGGTAGCATGGCGATCAAGGAAGGCCTCAAGAGGGCCAACCCAGTTCTGCTCGAACCGATCATGAGCGTTGAGGTTGTCATGCCCGAAGAGTTTATGGGCGACGTTATGGGTGACCTCAGCTCCAGGCGCGGCCAGATCCAGGGTATGGACTCTCGCGGTAACGCGCAGCTCATCCGGGCGATGGTACCGCTCTCGGAGATGTTCGGGTACGCGACGACCGTCCGGAGCAAGACGCAGGGCCGCGCGACGTTCACCATGCAGTTCGATCATTACGCTGAGGTGCCCAAGAGCATCGCGGCCGAGCTAGCCGAGAAGAACTAAGGGAGAGTAAAGAGATGGCAAAAGGAAGATTTGAGAGGAACAAGCCGCACCTGAACGTGGGCACTATCGGCCACGTCGACCACGGCAAGACTACCCTCACCGCCGCGATCACCAAGGTCCTCGCCAAGCAGTACCCCGATGACCCCG
>CADCVE010000020.1 GCA_902806065.1 uncultured Rubrobacteraceae bacterium
GGGGATGTCCACCTGACTTTGGGGTTATACAGACCCGCCTCCCGCGCCAGACGAGACCACAACCCGGGTGGCTGATGCTTGTCCCACTCTATCATCGGGACGATCGGGTTCCTCAAACCAAGCATCGGAAAGAAGTTGTACCGGGAGCAGTCCGTAATAATTGCGCTCCCCCCGCTGCTAGTCAGCGAACCGACCTTCTCGAAGATGTCGCGGTACACGGCCACGGCCTTTTCGCTGCGATGGAGCCGCCGGCAGGCCTCCTCGTCGAGGTGGTTGACGGAGTTGTGCAGGAGCACGACGTCGAAGGTGCTGGCCCCGGGCTCATACTCCTGCAAGGCGACGGGAAATATCTTTACCCTGTTTCCGGTCCCGAGCCGCGCCCTGAGCATCTCGAACCTATCCTCGATGCCTGCGTTTGATCCCGACTGTATTGGTTCGAGGATTACTACCTCTCTCGCTCCCTTGAGGACGGCGAAGAACGCGAACAGGCCACACCCGCCGCCAATGTCGAGCATCGTCTTGCCCTCGAAAGAGATCCCCTTGAAGAGGTAACCCAGGTAGGAGGCGAGCCCATTCGTACCACTGGCGAACAGGTTCTCCCGTTCGATAAGGTCGAAGTACTCTTCGAGCGTCTCGGCTGGGGGCATATGGTGTGGTTTTCCGATCTTTGGTTCCCAGATGGAGCCATCCAGACTAGCACCACGGGAAGCGAAAGACTATCGCGTCCCGAGCTTGACTCCTTGGGGCGGTGCTGCAAGACTCTTCTTCTGTGCTCCGGGATAACATCGAGGCGCCGATGAAGGTGCTGGTTACCGGCGGTCTAGGGGCCGTTGGTTCCAGGTTGGCGAGCGAGCTCAGGCGCCGGGGACACGAGGTGTGTGTCCTGGACCTCCCGCACCAGGGGCACCTCCCGAACTACGTCCGGTGCGACGTGGGTAACTTCCGCCAACTGGAGCGCGTCTTTGAGGCCCACCGCTTCGACTACGTCTACCACCTCGCCGCCGAATTCGGGCGGTGGAACGGGGAGGACTTCTACGAGACGCTGTGGACGACCAATGCGGTCGGTACAAAGAACATGGTACGCCTGCAGAAGCGGCATCGTTTTCGGCTCATCCAATTCTCGAGCTCTGAAGTCTACGGTGACCACGAAGGCACTATGTCCGAGGACGTAACGAACGAGTACCCCATAAAACAACTAAACGACTACGCGATGACCAAATGGGTCAACGAGATGCAAGTCATGAACTCGGCGGAGATGTTCGGTACCGAGACTGTTCGGGTCCGCCTCTTCAACACCTACGGCCCCGGCGAGTACTACAGTCCCTACCGGAGCGCGTTGTGCATCTTTATGTACCGTGCCCTGCACGACCTCTCCTACACCGTCTACACCGGCCACCACCGGACCTCCACCTACGTCACCGACACCGCTCGCACCCTCGCCAACATCCCAGACAACTTCGTCCCCGGCGAGGTCTACAATGTCGGCGGCCTGGAGTACCATGACATGAAAGAAGCCTCCGATACGGTCCTGGCGTACCTCGGTAAGGACGACTCTCTCGTCACCTACGAGAAAGGCGAGCCTTACACTACCAGAGACAAAAAAGTGGACGTCTCCAGGGCTATACGGGACCTCGGCCACAACCCGCGAGTCTCCCTGGAAGAGGGTATCCCCCTGACTATCGAGTGGATGAAGGACGTCTACGCGAAGTAGAGCTAAGACCGGCGGCGGGGCAGGCATTCGCCCGTCGTGAAGGTCCTCATCTACACCCACTGCTTCTACCCCGAACACCTCTCGGCCCTGAGCAAACGCATGGGCGACCTCGCCAGAGAACTGGTCCGCGCAGGTTACCAGATCACTATCGTCACCGCGTTCCCCAACCACCCGTACGGGAAAGTCTATCCTGGCTACGGCGGCTATTTGATGCGCGAGGAAGAGTGGGAGACGGGAGTGAGGGTGTTGCGTTGCTGGTCGTACGTCCGGCCGTTCGAGTGGGGTCTCACACGCGTCCTGAACCAGGTCACTCTCATGGCTTCGATGCTCACCCTGGGTGGTTGGAGGCTCAGAGGCTACCGCGCCGACGTGGTAGTCGGCATCTCCCCGCCGCTCACAGCGGCACTAGCCGGAGTTTTGACGGCGAAGGTGCGGCGGGTCCCGTTCGTACTCGACGTCCAGGACCTCTGGCCCGAAGAGGCCGTCGCCGTCGGTGGGGTGCGTAGTCCGGTAGTCGTTCGGGTCTCCACCGCCGTTGCCCGGTTTCTGTACCGCAACTCCGCAAGAACCGTAGTCATCTCCGAAGGCTTCGCCCGCGCCATCACCGCCCAAGGGGGAGCGGCGGCCACCCTGCGCGTGCTGCCTAACTGGGTGAGGGAGGACGCCTTTGAGGTACGTGCGCCGGCCCGGCTGCCCGGTACCGGCTTCAAGGTGCTCTTCGCCGGTACTATGGGGTTGGCCCAGGGGCTCGAAGTGGCAATCGAAGCAGCCGAGAGGTTGGCGAAACGTGGGGTCTCCTTCATCTTCGTGGGCGAGGGGGTAGAGAAAGAGCGCCTGCGAGATGAAGCCCTGCGCCGGAGACTGGCGAACGTTTATTTCCTACCCGCCGTAGCCCAGGAGCAGCCACCGGCGGTGCTCGCGGCCGCCGACGCCCTGCTCGTCCACCTGCGCCCCGATGAAGTCTTCGAGAAGGTCATACCATCCAAGACCTACGAGTACCTGGCGGCCGGTCGGCCCATCCTCATGGGGGTCTCCGGGGAAGCGGCCCGGCTTGTAAAGGGGGTGGGCGCCGGCATGACGTTCTCCTCTGGAGATCCGAATTCTCTCGTAGGGGTGGTGGAGAAACTGGCTTCTCTAGAGGAGTGGGAGCGTCGCGCGATGCGCGAGCGGGGGAGAGTCTACGCCCGGAAGAACTTCACGGCCGGCATACTGACCGCTCGTTATGGGCGGACGATTAGTGAGGTGGTGCGCGAGGCCGCCGGGGAGCCGCAAGAGGGTGACTAGAGTCCTGCTCGTCGCGGGCGCCCGGCCCAACTTCGTGAAGGTCGCCCCGGTTCTGCGGGCACTCGGAGCGTACCCGAAGTTCGAGACGAAGCTCGTGCATACCGGACAGCACTACGACGACGCTATGAGCAAGGTCTTCTTCGAGGAGTTGGGTCTCCCGGACCCGGACATCCATCTGAGCGCCGGACCCGGGACGCAGGCGAGGCAGACCGCCAAAGTCATGGTCGCTTTCGAGGAGGTCGTCGCCGCGCAGAGCCCGGACCTCGTCGTCGTGGCCGGGGACGTAAACTCGACGTTGGCGTGTTCCCTGGTGGTCTCGAAGGCGGTAGTCCCACTCGCCCATGTGGAGGCCGGACTGCGTTCCCACGACCGCTCGATGCCCGAGGAGGTGAACCGTCTCGTTACCGACTCGCTCGCGCAAATACTCTTCACCACCTCCTCCGACGCGAACGAGAACCTCCTGCGCGAAGGACATCCCCTGGAGAGCATCCACCTCGTCGGTAATACCATGATAGATACCCTCTCAAAGCACGAAGCGGCCGCCCGGAAGCGTGCCATTCGCGCGGAGTTGGGCCTACCGCCTGGCGGCTACCTCCTTGTCACCTTGCACCGGCCCGCCAACGTGGACGGCCCGGAGAAGCTGCGGGCTATCCTCAGGGCGCTCGCCGAAGCTCCCTTGCCTGTGGTCTTCCCGTTGCACCCCCGCACGGAGAAGACTGCCCGCGACGCCGGATTGAGTAACTTACTAGACAAAGCCGGGGCGACGCGGCCGCTAGGTTACCTGGACTTTTTGAGCCTGCAGATGAGCGCGGCTGTGGTCTTGACCGACTCCGGAGGGGTGCAGGAGGAGACGACGGCACTTGGGGTAGCGTGCCTTACTCTCCGGGAGAACACCGAGCGTCCGGTGACGATAAGCCACGGTACCAACCGGATCATTGGCGCGAACCCGGCGCGGATACTACCCGAGGTAAACAGGGTGCTAGAGGAGCCGCCTTCTCCGAGAGAAAGGCCGCCGATGTGGGACGGGCGGGCCGGGGAGCGTATAGCGGCGGTGCTCGACCGGTTATTCTGAGGACCGCGTATACGTTTGGCCGAAATGGTAGGATGCACCGGGAACGCAAGGGCGGAACCTACCAACAGTTCGCGACCGTAAGGCAGGGGGACGTGCGAACCCGAACATCCCGCATAAGTCGCACGAGCTGCCGCGCCTCGGGTAGCAGCCCGTGAGAGTGCTGGTCTCCGGCGCTACCGGGCTACTCGGCCAGGGTCTTCTCCGCCTCCTCCGCGAGAGCGGGGAGCACGAGGAGGTCCGTTGTCTCGTTCGCCGGACCAGCCTTACCTCGCGTCTCGGTGAGCTAGATACCATCTATGGCGACGCCGGAGACGCCGCCTCCATGGTCCGGGCGCTGCGCGGAGTAGACGCCTTCGTTCATATAGCAGGTATACAGTACACACCGCAAGTCTTGGAGGCTATGCGGGCGGCGGGTGTGGAGAGGCTCGTGATGGTGAGTAGTACGAGCGCTCACTCGCGGTTCGAGCTCCGGTCCGCGCCGCGGCTCACGAACGAGGCGTTGTTGGTGGGGAGTGGGCTACGTTGGACGGTGGTACGTCCCACCATGATCTACGGCTCCGAGTTGGACCACAATATGCACAAGCTCCTGCGCTTCCTCGACCGTTCACCCGTCTTTCCACTCTTCGGCAAGGGCGAAAACCTCTGGCAGCCTGTCTACTACGAGGACCTCGCGCGCGGCCTCTATGCCGCCCTGACAGTACCTGGTACAGAGGGCCGGATCTACGACCTCCCCGGCGCCCGTCCCCTGATGTACCTGCACCTCGTTCGGACGGCTGCCGCCGCCCTTGGCAAGAGAGTGCGTATCGTCCACGTACCGGCCGAGCCGGTACGCCGGGCATTACTGCTGACCGAGAGGCTCAGAGTGCCGTTGCCGGTAAGCTCCGAGCAAGTCTTGAGGCTGCGGGAGGACAAGGCCTATCCCTACGATGAGGCGAGGGAAGAGTTAGGGTATTCACCTCGCGGCTTCGAGGAGGGGATAGCGCTGGAGGTTAGGCGGCTGCGTGAGATCGGGTTGGTGAGATGACTTCGGGGACTGTCGTTGTCGCTGTGGGGGTGTCTTTCCTGGTGACGCTCGCCCTGGTACCTGTACTAGTACGGTTCGCTATCGGGCGAAACCTGCTCGATGTGCCGAACGCTCGCAGCTCGCACGAGATACCAACCCCGAGGCTCGGTGGGCTCGCTGTGATCGCCGGTGTCTGGGCCGCCGCACCGTTTATGAGCGGCGGCTTCCTGGTGCTCATCGTCGCTACCCTGGCAGGTCTCGTCGGTGCCTTCGACGACTTCGTGGACTTGCGCTTCTGGATGAAGGCCGCCGGACAGACGGCGGCTGCATTCGTCCTCTTGTTCCTTGCGCCGCCTCCGATCTGCGAAGCCGCCGGCCCTCTCTGGCCCGGGGCGCTCTTCCTTGGCGTGTTCTGGATAGTAGCGGTAATGAACGCCTACAACTTCATGGACGGTATAGACGGGATAGCCGGCGGGACGGCTATCCTGAACGCGCTCTTCCTGGCCACGCTCGTCGGGGCTTCGGGGCTTGGGGTGGGGCTCGCGGCCCTGGCGTCGGCGGCGGGCGGGTTCATACTGTGGAACCTCAGCCCGGCGAGGATATTCTTGGGCGATTCGGGCAGCCACTTTATCGGGTTCTTTCTCGGGGCGGTGACCCTGTACACGGAGCCTATCGGGGAGACCGGCAGCGCCTACAGTCCCTATCTGGCCTTCGTGGTCGCGGCGGCGGTCTTCACACCGTTCCTCTTCGACACGGCGTTTACGCTGGTGCGGCGGACGATAGCGCGTAAGAACGTCTTCTCGGCGCACCGGGAGCACGTCTATCAGAGGATCACACCAGACCCGGCCAGGCATCGTCAGGTGAGCAACATATATTTCGCCCTCTCCGCCTTTTGCGGGCTCGCGGTCCTTCTCGCCTCCGGTGGCACGCCTTTAAGACTCCTCGTTGGGGCTGCTTCGATCTTCGGTTGCTGCCTCTTTATGGTGTTCCTGCCGCGCCTCGCGGGCGAAAGGGATTACGCCCGGTAAGTATCCGTCCTCGATAGAGTTTAAAATAGAGCCTATGAGACGTAGAGGAGCCTTTGGACAGGCTTTGATGGACAGGTTGAGGGGCCTTGCAAGTATCTCGTCGGCGGGCGCACGGCGCGTGGCGGCGATGCTCGTGGACGCGTTGATAGTCCTGGAGTCGCTGGTCGTGGCACTCCTGTTCCGCTTCGACGCCCAGGTGCCGTCGGAGTTCTGGAGCAGGTTCTGGCCGTTCGCGGTGTTCTCGGCGGTGGTCTTCGTGGCGCTCCTCTTCGAGGGCGGGGTTTACCGCAATGTGCTCCGCTACACCGGGGTGTACCAGGGTGTGAGGGTGGGGAGCGCTACGATGTTCGCTACTGGAATTCTCCTCATCGTCAACCTCACGATCGGCTCCGTGTCGGACCAGCCGGTGCCGTTGTCCGTGATCCTGGTCGGGAGCGTACTCGCCTTCGTGCAACTCGTGGTGGTGCGCCTATACCCGCGGGTGTTCTACGAGCTCTCGCTAAGGGAGATCAAGCAGAGCAGCCAGCGGGCTCTTATCGTCGGGGCGGACGAGGCGGGGGTCTCGCTCGCGAGGCAACTCTGGCGGACGCCGGACGCGGAGCTCACGCCCGTGGGCTTCGTGGACCATTCAAACGGGCGTATGCGCGGTGGGCAGATAGAGGGCATCTCTGTTTTGGGCGGGGTCGAGGACATAGAGCGGCTAGTGGTCGAGGAGGGAGTCGACCAGATCCTCATTGCTCTCCCCGAGGCGTCCTCCGATGAGATAAACCGCATCTGGCGTGAGTGCATAAAGACGCCGGCCGAGGTAAAGGTGGTCCCGAAGCTCACCGAGTTCCTCGGCGGCGGAGCCCTCCGCCTGCGCGAACTGCAGATCCAGGACCTGCTGGGTAGACAACCCGTGGACATCGACCTCGGCGCTTTGACGGAGTTCGTGAGCGGCAAGCGCGTCCTGGTAACCGGGGCGGGTGGCAGCATCGGGAGCGAGCTTAGCCGCCAGATCTCCCGCCTCAACCCCGCACAACTGGTCCTGCTCGACCGTGACGAGAGCGCCCTGCATTACCTGAACGAGGAGCTCTCCCGTGAAGACTTCACGGACGCCGAGCTCGTTGTCTGCGACGTGACCAACCGGGATAAGGTGCATTCTCTGTTCGCGCGGCTGCAGCCCCACCTCGTCTTTCACGCCGCCGCTTACAAGCATGTCCCACTCATGGAGACGCACGCCTCGGAGGCCGTCTCCAACAACGTCGGCGGGACCTTGAGCGTGGCGCGCGCCGCCGGCCAGTTCGGGACGGAGAAGTTCATCAACGTCTCCACTGACAAGGCCGTGCATCCGGTAAACGTAATGGGGGCGACCAAGCGCCTCTCGGAGATGCTCGTGCGCTCGGCAGCGGAGGAGTACCCGGAGACACTCTACGCTTCGGTGCGCTTCGGAAACGTGCTCGGGAGCCGGGGAAGCGTCGTGCCGACCTTCCAGCGTCAGATAGAGGCTGGAGGGCCAATAACCGTCACCCACGAGGAGATGACGCGGTATTTCATGATCATCTCCGAGGCCGTCTCCCTGATCCTGCAGGCCGGTGCGATGGCCGACTCCTACGGTATCTACGTCCTGGAGATGGGGCGTCCCGTAAGAATAGTAGATCTCGCGACCAAGATGATCGAGGTAATGGGCGCGAGGGGCGTGAAGATCAAATACATCGGCCTTCGCCCCGGCGAGAAGCTGCACGAAACTCTCTCTGAAGAGTCCGAACGGCGCGCCCCAACCGACCACGCGATGGTCTTCCGCCTCCTCCCCAAGAACCCGCCTCCCTCCGACCTTCTCGACGCCGCCGAAGAGATGACCTTCCTGGCCCGCGAAGGCGACGACGAAAAGACCCTCGAACTTCTCCGACGCGCCGTCCCGAACTACCCGGTAGTCGAGAGCGCCGCCCCCCCTGGAATGCACTAAGAGCAGCGGCTGCGCGTGGCCTCTCTCACGCGCCCGAACTGCTTATCTGGCGGTCCCCACAACGGTGTTCCTGTGGGACTCTCCGGCCAGTGCTCTATCGCCCGAGCGTTTGGCCACTTCACTTGTAGGTTCCATACGTCTCCCTGTTTGCTCATCTTTTAATATGCGGTAGGGTATCTGACGGGCCTTCGCAGATATCATGGTGAAACGGCAGCGGCGCTTTTCAGGGTTTAGAATCCCGGTAGCAATATGGTGGGTATTACGGGGCGCCGCATCGTTGTCAGTTGACGGATACTGTTGATAAGCTAGAGGTATGAGCTGTGGCACAGTACTCGAAAACGCGGTTACACGGACCGCCACAGGATGTATGGAAGCTCGTGCGCTGCTGTAAGTGAGCGTAAGTGGAGGACTGTCTGTAGGTGTAATGCAAGATGCAACGGGGGGAAGAGAGGATATGTTAGACAAAAAGTTAGTGGAGGATAGGATCGCCGCGATCATAAGGTCGGAGTTCGCGCAGATGATCGGGGCTCTTGAGAGGGATCATCTGGAGTACCGTCGCCGGTTGAAGCTCAAGGAGGAGACCCGAAGCACGCTGGAGAAGCAAGAGGTAGCGGTGCAGAGGTTGCGCTCGGCCAGGATAGAGTTGAAGAAGCGCTTTTGGCAGGCATACTACGAGGAGGACGAGGCTGCTCTCTCCGAGATCGAGTCTGAGCGTAGAATCCTCGAGCGCGCCGAGAAGAAGGCGGAGAAATCTCTGGAGACAGCCCGCGCGGACTTCGAGCGAGCTGATTTCGACGAGGTCGCGGAGGGTTTCTTGCTGCGAACGAAGGCAAATATCGCGGAGGACCAGGCTACCCGCCACATAGATGCTATCGAGGCGGCGCTCGAAGACCTGCTCTCCGGTACGAGACAAGACATCGAGAAGGCCAGCCAGGCCCTACGCGATAACTACGCAGAGCCCAGCTTCGACACCGTCGAAGAGCGAGACGCCCACGTAACAAAGACCATGGAGATCCTGAACGCCGTCACCGAGAGCTACGCTCCGGGCTCCCGCTGGCGACGCGCCCGGCACACCCGAAAAACCCCCAAGCGAAAGATCCTGGCAAAGATACTGCGCACCTCATAGCTCTAAATACTGAACAGGCCACGATAATTACCGTTAGTGACCGGTCGGCTCGCCCCCGACCGGTCTAGACAGAGCCCCCATAAACCTCTGCCAAGCCTCCAGGGCCAGACGGGCCGGCAACACGAAAAGCCGCCCACAAAGCGTGCACCAGCGTACCTGAAAACCAGAGAGTGTCTCCTGAATTGGAACCCTACCGCAGTGGCTAGAGAGTTTGCCGGGTTGCCCTGCGGCCCTTGATGCCGAGGTAGGTAAGGTAGCCGCCGATAGCAAGCGAGATAGGGATGATCGGCAAGTGTATGAGGGCCAGATACGTCGATCCCTGCAGGTCATTGACGTACCAGGTAAAGGCGCGAGGTATCCAAAGAACGAGCATCAAGAGGCCTATCGCCAGCAAAATGTTCGACGTGCGCCTCGAAACCTTCATAGTTACATAAGTCTACCAGACGTGTCGCCTGACACTAGCAACACAAAGCAGCACGGGATATACTATCTCCACTGATTTTCTGACGATTGTAACTGCAAGTACCTCGTTGAGAGGCTTTTACGGAGGGTAACGTTTGTGGCTGAGTTGAAGAATCGTGGTCTTGAAGAGGTCAAGGCGCTGAGCCGGGAGGATGCGGTCGAGATCATGCGTCAGGCCGGCATCGTTGGCGCTGGGGGTGGTGGGTTCCCGACGTACTTCAAGTGGAAGAACCCGCAGCCGAACTTGATCGTGAACTGCACCGAGTCGGAGCCGGGTTACTGGGCGGACAAGATGGTCCACCGGGAGTACTTCGGCGAGTTCATGGAGCTCTTCGAGGCGATGAAGGCGATCTTCGGGATCGAGCAGGTCATACTGGGTGTTCACTTCAAGGACGAGGAGTGGTTCTCGCGTTACGCGGAGAACGCTAATGGGCTCTACGAGGTGAGCCTGGTCCCGGACAAGTACTCGATGGGCGAGGAGAAGACGCTCATCAAGAACATCTTCAACGAGGACAAGGGCAAGTGGGTGCCGCGCCGGGTGGACATGCCCGACGGTTCCAAGCGTCCCGGCCTCCCGCTCGACGCCGGCCATATAGTCAACAACTCCGAGACACTCCTGAACATCTACAACGCGCTCTTCTTCGGCAAGCCCGTCACCACCAAGTTCCTTCAAGTCTTCGGCCCCGACTTAGAGCTCAAGCTCTTCGAGACACCTCTGGGCTCCTCGGCGACCGAGCTGATAAGGATCGCCGGTATGGACATCGAGGCTCAGACAGGCAAGTTCTCCGTCATAGATGGAGGCCCATACCTCAATGAGATGGGCATCGAGTCGCTCGGCGAGGGTGATGCCTACGTGCGCCGCACGACCAACGGCTTCCTCGTTATCCCCAGGGACGTGGCGAGCAAGGAGTACGCCGACATCAAGACCAAGCAACCGGAAGAGATCATCTCCCTCGTCGGTAAGGTCTCGGGGGTGAACCTGCCCCTGGGTGGGCGCTTCCTCAAGCCCGCCACGCCGCTCATCTCCGAGGGCGACGAAGTTCGGTACGAGCAGAAGATCGGGGAACCCGTGGACGAAGGCTTTAGCATAGGCGTCTGGTCGAGCATGGAAGGCATGGTCTCCTTCATGGAGGACGATGTCGTCGCTATCGCCGGGGGCGCCGTACCTCAGGAGGACGTAAGGGTCGAGACCGAGGCCGAAGCCGCCCGCTAGACAACCGCGAAGCAAGCTGTAGCTGTCAGGAGGGTTGGGGCATCGCGCCCCGGCCCTCTCTCTATGTAAAAAAGCCCGGTAATGGGCACCGTCCATCCGGGGTAGACTCTCTCGAGGAGGTTGTTGGCCTTGACGTGGTTACTTAACAATCGCCCGATCTCCATAGCTACGTAGCCGTACTCGTCTCCCGCCAGCGCCATCTTGCGCAACTCCTCCCTGACTAGTTCATAACTGAACCCGTCGTCCGGCTTCCAGGGAAGCGCTTCTGCTGTAACCGGCCTGGTCTTGAGGGTCATGGGAACACCTCTCCTTCGCGTCTCACGGTCCTCATCATACTGACCAGGGCGTGCTGGTCCAGGACCACCGACGAACGCGGGCTGCTGCTTCTTTTTGGTCCGCGCTGAACGGGCTAGGTGGAGCCGGTGACTTGCTTCAGTGCTTCCACTACCCTCCACAGCTCCTGATCTTCTGGGTCCCCATCAAACGGGGCGATGGTGTAGCCGCCGTAGGACTCTACGAGGCACGGGGAGTCGTCCACGGTATAGTCCACCGTTACGGGTGGCGGCGCTAACTTGGAGTGGCAACCAAGGATCAAGTCTTGCACCACGAGTAGCTCGGCCGCGGAGGCTGCGTAACCGGCCCCGGCGCTCGACCACAGGTAGATGTCGTGCCCGGAGGCGGCTAGCCTGATAAAGACCTCGCGAGCCTGCGGGCGTGGGATGCCCCCGTCTAGCAAGGTGCCCTGCACGTCAAAGAAGACGTTCATGGGTGAGAGACGCTATGTAACCTAGAGGGTCTCATCTCCCACGTCCTTGCGGGGGAGCAAATTTTGGGCCTGTTGAGAGAGGCGGGCGCTCAGGTCCTCGAAGGTGACGCCTTTGAGCGAGGGTAGCTCGAAATCGTTGAGCATCCGGGTCAGGACACCGCCGCCACCCAACTCTATCCACTCCTCCACCCGCATCCGGGCCAGGGTCTCCACGACCTTGACCCACCGCACGGGTGCCTCCATCTGGCTCTTGAGCGCTTCTCTGACCGCCTCGGCCGTTTCGAGGACGCTGCCGTCTACGGCACTGACCATGGGGACCTCTGGCGCCTGGAACTCCACCGAATCGAGGACGCCGCGCATCTTCTCCCCAGCGGCGGCGACGTACGGCGAGTGGGCCGCGAACGAGACGTTCAGGCGGATGGCGCGGCCCCGTATCTTCGAGACCGCGTCCCCGAGGGCCCCCTTGAGCCCTGAGATGACGGTCTGGCGGGGCGAGTTGTAGTTGGCCACCACGGAGCCCTCCGAATCGTCGAGGACCTTCTCTACCTCCGCAGGGTCGGCTTTCAGGATGGCGACCATGCCACCGGGGGTATCCCTGGCTGCCTGGGAGAGAAAGCGATCGCGTTCAGAGACGAGCCAAAGCCCCGTCTCCAAGTCGAAGCACCCGGCGGCGTAGGCCGCGCCGTACTCACCCAGGGAGTGCCCGGCGACCACGTCCGGGCGAAGCTCCAACTCACGGCTCTCGTCGGCGTCCGCTACCGCGCGCGCGAAGACTTTGACTTGATCCGGGATACGCTCGCCGACTACCCGCCGAATTACCGGCAACAGCCGGGTTCCGGGTTCGACTACCTTGCCGCCCTGCCCTGGAAAAACGAAAGCCCTCATACTTCCTCGCCCGTTCCTATTAGTTCACCAATCTCCTTGTCGCCTCAACTCTGGGGCGAGAGAGGGTTTTATCATAGTTTCTGGGTTCTTTGAAGCTGGAGAGGGGCTACGGGGTCAACACGCGTAATGATCTGGGGAGCACTCGCGCCCGAAACTCGCGGGTAGGGGGCAGCATCTCACCGTCCACATGCGCCATGGCCGGTTGTTTTAGCAACACATCGACCTCCGCGGCGCGGGCGAAGTGTATCTTCGGATGCGTGAGATGAGTGCCCCGGAGCACGGCCGGCACGAGGCGCAAGACCTCCGCCCGGCTCAACTCCTCGCTCCACACGACATCGAATACGCCGTCCTCCAGGCTGGACTCTGGCGCGAGCCTGAAGCGCGCTCCATAAGTCGTACCCAGCGCCACCGCGACGAGGATGGTTTCGGCGAGGATCTCCTCTCCGCCACCGAGTCTCAGACGGACCTGATGGCATTCGAGACCCCACAGGAGCCGACCGACTGACCATAGGTAGCCCCCAAATCCTCCAAGATAACCGGGCGCCTCGGCAACCCCCGCAGCGACCTCGGCATCGAAGCCGATTCCGAGCCCATTGTTGAATCGCACCCCGTTGACCTCACCCGCGTCAACGACCCGCACCACGCCCCCGACAACGACCTCCAAAGCCCGCCGGAGATCCGTTCCGACCCCTAGCGCCTTGACGTAGTCGTTCCCGCTACCCACCGGCAAAACTCCCATCACCCGCTCGGTCCCGGCGCATTCCGCCGCCACTTCATGCACCGTCCCATCTCCCCCAACCGCCACGACCAATGCCCCGTCTGGCAGTCCCGAGACGATCCTTCTCGCTTCCCCCGGACTCTCTGTTAAATGCCACTCGACTCCCACTCCCTGACTGTCGAGGTACTCCGAGACCTTCGCCTGGCAGGCTGCCGCCCTACCCCTACCGGCAGCCGGATTCAACACGAGGTGTGCTACGCGCCGCTCTCCCATCATGCCGCGTAGAGTATCATCAGCTCACAAGCCCGCTCGTCCCATACCAGTTGGGCTGACTCAAGCTCGACTACAACTTTAAACTCTACTGGCCCAGGCTCTCGCTCTGGCTCTGCAGGTAGTGGGGTACTCTGCTGGAGGAGACGGCTGCATACAATATGTGATCGCATGGTCGAAACAGGAACGTATAAGTACGCGCTTTTGTTAACGAGAATCGTGCGGGGGAGCTTGCCGGGTTTCGGGAGGATGCTGGGTTTGGGGTGGGATCCCTCCCAGAATGTGACCTTGATGTTGAGGTGTAGTCTATCTTG
The DNA here is from genome assembly GCA_902806065.1 of uncultured Rubrobacteraceae bacterium. Taxonomy (GTDB): domain Bacteria; phylum Actinomycetota; class Rubrobacteria; order Rubrobacterales; family Rubrobacteraceae; genus Rubrobacter_F. The sequence goes on from CADCVE010000020.1 coordinate 13,798, forward strand.
AGTCCCCGGAAGGGTCGCGTTCCGCGTGGAAGCAGGTACAATGCGCGGTTATATGGAGAGCACTAGGGAGAATTGCCCACATTCAGGAGGCTTGCAGGCGGTTGTAGGGTCGGGGTTCCGATGCTCGGTCTGCGAGACGCGTCTGGACCTCGAGGGTGTCGAGAGGTGGGTGCGAGATGCGGAGATAGCCCGCGACGAAGCTCATCTTACCATCGAGGGTGACGACGAGTTTATGAGGATCGTGCTCGATGAGCGCCAGCGGGAGGTGTACAGGCGTCGGAAGGTGTTGTATGAGCTGCGAAGCGCTCCGCGCGTCGTGGCGACTCGTCCGGAGATGATCTTGATCTCCTACGACGCGGTGGAGGATAGTTACGAGTGCAGAATCTTCTACAAGGAGCCGCGCCCGGCGGGGGGGTTGGAGCGGGTTAGCATCGAAGCTGACCTGGAGCCTATCCTGGAGCTCCGCTCGCACCCGGACCCGAACGTCCGGCTCGCCTGTGACAAAGTCGAGGAGTTTCACGCCCTCCGCCGCCGGCTCGCCGAGCAGGACAACCCTCCACCACTCAGGCGGGTCTTCTACCAGAATGAACTCTAGATTGTCCCTGGCTATCAGGAATGAATCTGTCTCGAAAAAGGTTTGTATCTCGGGCGCGCTGGCGAGCCGCCCTACTAAAAGCTAGAATGTCGCCCCGTACAGTAACCTGGTCGAAAGGCGTAAGTCGGATATGAGCGGGACCAACTTTATAGTGATGGTCATCCTGATTTTGATACTGCTCTTCATCCTTATGAACGTTGGTCCCCTGGTCACCTTCTAAGGTCGATCCTCTAACTTCTCCCCGCCAGAGCGAAAGTGCCCAGAGTCTCATAGACAGGCCCTTCTGGGGAGAGCACGCTCTTCACTAGCTCGATGCTCCCCACCCTAATCTTAGAGTCGATGGAGACCGGCGGCAGTTGCAAACTCGCCGGTTTACCCTGCACGCGGCCGAGCGTCAGGTGTGGGGTGTAAGGATGCCTCTCACGCTCGAAACCCGAAGATGCCAGGCCGGTGTCGAGGCCGGTAGCCAGAGAGCGGAGACGCCCGGAGCCCTCGCCGACACCGGCCCATAAAATCCGGGCTCGCCGTGCAGACGGAAAAGCCCCAAGCCCCGCCAGCGCGGCCTCAAAGGGCGCATGCCCGGCGCAGACTTCCGCCAGAATCGCACGGATGTCGTCCAGTAACTCCTCCCGGACGTCTCCCAGGAACTTCAAGGTTAGATGCACGTTCTCTGGTCTCGTCAATCTTATCCGGTCATCAAAAGATAGGCGGGCCGCCACTAGCGCCTCCTTTACAACCTCGGGTGGCGGGAAGACGGCGACAAAAGCTCGCATCTATACGCTCAGGTTTCGCGGTAGCCGGCGGCGCGGTTGGCTACCAGGGCTGCGGTCACGCCGGCGCCGGTCCCATTGTCCACGTTGACGACCGAGAGTCCCGGGGAGCAACTCTGGAGCATCCCGAGGATGGCAGCGGTGCCGTCCCCACCGAGGCCGTAACCGGTCGAGGTCGGCAGGCCCACGACCGGAACGGCCACGAGAGCCGAGACCACGCTCGGGAGCGCGCCCTCCATACCGGCGGCGACGACCACACAGTCCGGGTCGAAGGCGTGCATCTCTTCAAGAGGCCCGGCGAGACGATGGATGCCGGCAACGCCGACGTCGTGAAAGCTCTTTACTTCAACACCCATCTCCCGGGCCACGACGGCGGCCTCCTCCAGCACGGGCAGGTCGGAGGTGCCGGCGCTTATGGCGATGACGCGGCCGCCCGTCGGGGTAGGCTCTCCGGAGCCGGCGACAAGAGCTTTGCCCGTGCTTCGTATGGGCGTACCGGGGAGTGTATCGCGCAGGAGGCGTTCTTGCTCGGGGGTCGGGCCGCTGACTATTACGCGCTCAGAGCGCTCCAGGATGGTGGCGCAAATCTTCGCTACCTGGGTGGCGGTCTTGCCGGGGGCGTAGATGATCTCGGGTACACCCTTGCGGGCCGCGCGCCCGAGGTCGAGAACCGCGAACTCGTCGAGGTAGCGGACCTCACCCCGTCTCAGGCGTTCGGCGGCCTCTGAGGGTGAGAGGGCGCCGCGCGCGACGGCGGCCAGCGTTGCATCCAGGTCTTTCGGGGGCTTGTGCATCGGGCAGTAGTGTAACCGCCTTTGTAGATGGGTAGAACCCCTTGCGCTACGAGACAGGCGATGCGGCGAAAGGAACCTTGTGGCGACTACTATAGAGATGGTTCTCTCCGTTGTGGGTATCCTCATCGCGGCTGCGCTGTTCACGAACTCTATCGAGATGCTGGGCGACCGGATGAACCTCGGGCAGGGGGCGGTGGGGAGCGTGCTCGCTGCGGTAGGTACCGCGCTGCCGGAGACGATGATCCCGATTGTCGCCATCCTGGGCGCCTTGATCGTTGGTGGCGATCCCAGCGCGAGTGGCGAGATAGGCGTGGGCGCGATTCTGGGTGCGCCGTTCCTCCTGGCGACGCTCGCGGCGTTCGTCGTTGGTGCCGCCGCCATAGGCTACAAGGGACGCCGGGAGACGGGAACGGAGCTAGATGTAGACAAGGCGACCGTCCGGCGGGACATGGTGTTCTTCTTCATCTGCTTTGCGGTGGCCGCGGGAGTCGGGGTCGTGGGCAGCTTCTTCGCGGTGCCATTGTGGTTGAAGGTGGCCGTGGCGGTGGGGCTGGTCGCGGCTTATGTGATCCACGTCGTGCAGACGATACGCGCCGGGGGGGATGCCCTGGAGGAGGTGCCGGATGATCTCACCCTGTGGCCCGAGTCTCGTTTCGGGGAGGCGCCGACCTGGGCCGTCGTGGTGCAGGTCCTGGGGTCGCTCGTGGTGATGGCGTTGGGCGCACACTACTTCGTCGAGGCCGTGAAGAGCGGCTCGGAGGCTCTGGGGATACCAGCGGGTTTGATCGCGCTGGTGCTGGCGCCCCTGGCTACGGAGCTACCGGAGAAGTTCAATTCGGTGATCTGGCTGCGCGACAACAAAGACACCCTGGCCATCGGCAACATAACCGGCGCAATGGTCTTCCAGAGCACTGTACCGGTCTCTCTGGGCCTGGCGTTCACGCCGTGGAGCCTGGACGCCCTCAACGCCCTCTCGGCCGTGCTGGCCCTCGTCGGGGGCGCAATCATCATCGCGATGCTCCTGAGCAAGGGCGGGCTGCGGGCACACTTTCTCCTGGGCGGCGGCGTCCTGTACGCCATATTCCTGGGCGCGGCGATCTACCAACTCGCCCTGTAAGCCTCGCGGCCTGGTTCTCCTTTAACTCCGGTTCAACAGCCGGGCCAGAAGTCCTCTGGCCCGCAGCCTCTCCAACTCCGACTCCGACTCGGCCAACGTTTGCTCGATGTGAGCGATACGCTCTATGCGCTCCATAAGCATCAGGCGCTCCTCGGCCGCCGCCCGTAGCTCCAGGACCTCCTCCATGAGCCGTCGACGCTCCTCCGTACCCTCCCTGACCTCCTTCTGAAGCCTCAGGTTCGTCGCGCGGATCTCCTTTAGCCGACCGGAGAGGAGGCCGACTTCCTCCCTAGCGTGGGCTAGCTCCCGCGCCAGGTCCACAGCAGTATCGAGGTGCTCCCGGATGGTCTCCAGTGGTACGCGGCCGTTGGCGCGGACCAGTCCGGCGGCTTCACGCTCGGAGATTCGCAGAAAGCGTGCCGTCTCGATTGGTGAGAGGGAGGTCTCTTCCATTAGCCCCCTGCGTTCTTCGCGCCGGGGGTGGGCTCGGGCTCGTACCCCGCGTCCCGGACAGCCTGCTCGATCCGGCCTAGCTCTGCCTCTCCACCTTCATAAGAGACGGCCAGAAGCTCCTTTTCCGGGTCTACATGGACGGTCTCCACGAACCCGAGCCGCGAGACCGCCTTCTCCAGCCGATCCGTCTCTCCGGCCTCCATGAGACCGTGTACCACCAGCGTTACATCCGGCATATTCCTCCCTCCGTATTGTCGGCTAGCCACCAAGCGTGATAGTCGCGACCTTTGGAGCCCGTTCATCATGCCCAATCGTGCTCTTCTGGTGAATTGCCAACAAGATCTTAGCTGATGCCTGAAAGCTGACTGCCATACACCTCTTCTACTCGGCGGGCTGCTCCCGGGGTCTGACGTCCACGGTCAGTTCGTTCTTGCCGCGTCGTATCCGTAGCTGTGTAACGCGGTCTATCGCCGACTCGTCCAGTAGGTTCAAGAGGTCGTCTGTGGAACGCACGGTGCTCTGGCCGAAGCCAAAGATCACATCTCCAGAGCGTATGCCCGCCCTCTCCGCCGGACTGTTCGATGCGACGCTCTCGACCTGCGCTCCGGCTTCGGCGTCGCCGCGCGCCTGGCGACTCTGCACCATTACCCCAAGGAAGGCCCGGCGGACGCGCCCCTCGGTTACGAGCGCGAAGACGACTCTTCTGAAAGCAGCCGAGACTGGAACGGCGAAGCCTATACCCTGCGCTCCGCCGATAATGGCCGTGTTGATGCCAACGACCCGTCCTTGAGTGTCGGCCAGAGGACCGCCGGAGTTGCCCGGGTTTATAGCAGCGTCCGTCTGGATGACGTTCTCGATCATACGCCCGGGACGCCCGCGTTCGTCCTGGCTCCGGATCGAACGCCCGAGCGCGCTCACTACACCCGCCGTTACGGTGCGCTGGAACCCGAGCGGGCTCCCGATAGCCACGACCAGTTGCCCCACGACGAGGTTCCGTGCCTCTCCCAAAGGGGCTACCTCCGGCGCCATCTCTTGCGGAGCCGCGAAACGTATCACCGCGAGGTCGCTCGCTGGATCGTCGCCCAGAACTTCCGCGTCCGCCGTCGAGTCATCGGCGAGCGTCACTCTCAAGCCGCCGTCCTCGGCCCTGCGCAGCCCGCGCACGACGTGGCTGTTCGTCACGGCGGTGGCGGTCTTCCCGTCCGAGCCCAGGGTAACCCCGCTCCCGCCGCCGCGCCCCGAGCGAGTCCCGACAGAGATCACCGCCGGGCTCAACCTTTCTGTTACCTCACGCACAGCCCGCGAGTAGGCGTCGAGTTCGTCTTGCTGCAGCCTGGAACTCGCGGACAAGTTCTCGAAGATCTCCATACACTGTTTTTACCTTATTCTTCGAGGAACACCACCTGGACGAACGGCCAGGTACGGGAGTGGCTGAGTGCGAAAGTAGACTCCATCACTAATATAATCCCGGCATATGTCCGAAGCCCTAGACAATCTTCGCCTCTCGGCGGCCATCCTCACTGCTAGATCGGCGCAACTGGCAAGCCGGACGCTGAGGAGGGGCGGGGGTACTACGGTCCCTGGCGTAGTCGCCCGCAGGGTGGACCCGGAGGTCCTCGCAAAGCTCTCGCGTAAACTTCCGCGCGGGTCCGCTGCAGTTACGGGAACAAATGGCAAGACGACTACGACCCGGATGGTCTCCAAAATCTTGCAGATCGCCGGTGTCCACGCCGTGAATAACTCGACGGGCGCGAACCTCATCACCGGGGTCACTGCCGCTTTGATCTCGGACGCGTCCCTCATGGGGAAGCCCTCCTCGGAGATGGGGCTCTTCGAGGTGGATGAGGCTAGCGTCCCTAAAGTCGCCGCCGAAGCGGAACTCTCTCTTCTCGCGGTCTTGAACCTGTTCCGCGACCAGCTAGACCGCTATGGGGAACTTGCGTACACCGCGAAGGTGATCGCCTCGTCCTTCCCGGACCTGCCGCGAAGTGGCACCGTCGTCCTCAACGCCGACGATCCACTGGTCGCGAGCCTGGGCCGCGCCGCTAATAAACCCGTATTCTTCGGGGTGGACGAGCCTTCCCTCGACACCGGCGTCCTTCAGCACATCGCTGACTCCAAGGACTGCCCGATATGCGGGGCCGCGCTCTCCTACGACGCGGTCTACTTCGGACATATAGGTATCTACCAGTGTCTGAACTGCGCTTTCGAGCGTCCTAAGCCCGCTTATACGGCGACGCGGGTCCGAATGGACGGACCTAAAGGGACGAGCTTCCTTCTTACTACGCCTGCCGGAGGGGTAGGGGTGAGGATAGGACTGCCGGGGCTGTACAACGTCTACAACGCTGTAGCGGCGGCGGCTGTGGCAGGGGAGATGGGGGTGAGGCCGGCGGAGATAGCGCGGGGCCTCAAGGCGTTTGGCGGGGCTTTCGGACGGGTCGAGAGGGTGCAGGCGGGGGATAAGGAGGTCTTTTTGCTCCTGATCAAGAACCCCGTGGGCTTCAACGAGATCCTGCGCACCTTCGTCGCGAGCCCCACCGGCGAAGCGGGGGCCACGAACGCCGGACACGTCCTCATCGCCATCAACGACAACGACGCCGATGGACGGGACGTCTCCTGGCTCTGGGACGTGGACTTCGAGATGCTAACGAACGCGCGGGCTGCCCTGACAACAGGGTTCCACGTCAGCGGCGTTCGGGCACGAGACATGGCCGTGCGCCTGAAATACGCCGAGCTACCCGTGCGCAGCGTACGGGCTGACCGTGAAGAAGCCCTGCTGGCAGCCCTTGCAGCCACACCTCCGGGCGAGACGCTCTACGTCCTGCCGACCTATACGGCCATGTTGGAGCTTCGAAAAGTCCTGAGTGACCTCGGGTACACGCACCCCTTTTGGGAGGAATAGATGAATCTCGCTATCCTTCCCACCGCACAACGCCACGCTCTGTGGCCACCTGAGTACTGATGGTAAGTTGCGGAGCCTCCAGGTCGAGGGGAGCCTCTGGGCTTAATGAGGGCGCTCGCCTCGATAGTGGAGTACAGCTTAGGGGCGCTTCGGGCTCAGGTACTTCGCGAACAAGACCTGCTCAAGCACCTCCTGTGCGCTCTCGTGAGCGCCCGGAGGCTCCCTGCTACCCGCCGTCTTTCTGCTGGTTTCTCTGTGCCGGCCTGCCGGTGTAGAGCCGGAAGAAAGCGTCCATGTTGCGCTGGTACTGCTCCAGCGACTTGGCCCAGAAGTCCAGGTACGCCTCCCCAGCGTCGGTGATCGAATACACCCGGCGTGCCGGTCCTCCCCCGCTGGTCGTGTCCCACTCGGACTCGCAGAGGCCGTCCTTCTCCATGTGTCGGAGCGTCCTGTATAACGTGCCCGGGTTCATTGCCTCGAACCCGAAGACCGCCGCCTGCTCCATGAGCTTGTACCCGTATGAAGTACACTCCCTGAGCGACAACAGAATCACCGGCACTAGCCAGTTCCTGGGCCGAACCTCGATCCCGTTGTTCTTTGCAGGGCGGGGCTTGTCTCCCTGATTCTTGCGTTCCTCGTCGGCCATGTCTCCTTCTCTACGCTCTCGGCCTTGTCTCGACCGTACTTTATTACAGTGTACTGAACTATGCTGCTGAACTGCACACAAAGATGCATGGTATCCCGAAGGCTACATGACATAATACAAACCTGGTAACTGCAAGGGATTATAGGGGAAGATCGCTCGTGTAGTTTTTATTGTCGTTGCTGACGACACTGCGTTGATGAGGGGAATTGTAGATGGTGGACAAGGACAAGATAGATCGGGAACTTGCGGACGCCGGGTGGGAGCCCGACGGCACCTTCTCGGATCATCTATCTATCGGTACTTCGGACGACTTGTGCGTACTGGTCCCTCGTAGCACTTGGGAGACCGAAGAGCCTGCTTATGAACTCTACGATGTGGCGCGACACATCTGCTACTGGGTACACGAGATCCCCACGCCCGAGCAAGCTGCCGTGCTGTTGAAGGAGCACGGGGAGCCCCCCGAGGAGGAGTGAGCGCCTCTACAATCGTCGTGGGGTCGCGGACGTGATCCGTCTGGGTCCTCGCCTTTACCTTCTTGCCAGGAACTCCAACACCGCACTATCGAAATCTCCCGGTCTCTCCAGCGTGAGCCAGTGACCGCACTGCGGAAAGACGTGTAGCTCTGAGTCTTTGATCAGCGTGTGGGCTCTTCGCGCCCAGGAGACGGGCACGTACGTGTCTTCCGCTCCGTGAAGGATCAGCGTAGGTACCGCGAGCTCATGCAGCCTGTCGACGAAGTTGGTGCGGAGTCCTTCCCACCCGATCTCGTTCTTCTGCCAGGACCTCCAGGCTCTCCCCATCCCCGGTTTCTTTACCAGTTGGTAGACCTCGTCCACGAGGTTCTCCGTAACCGCCCGGGGATCGTGGAAAGTGGTCTGCAAACTCGCCCTTACCATCTTGCGACTTCGGCTCAGGGCTGCCCACACCAGCTTGTTGAGGAGCGGCAGCCGAACGAACGCGTACGACGCAACCCCTCCAGGGACTTCTCCTCCCAGACCGTGGCTGTCCACCAGGACCAGTTTGTCGACCCTTTGGGGCGATCGGAGGCTGAAGCCCAGGGCTATAGCCCCGCCCATGGAGATGCCGACGAGGCTGGCCTTCTCCAGGCCTAGAGCGTCCATGAGGCGGCCCAAGAAGTCCACGTAGTACCCGGTGCTGTATTCCATATCTGGCTTGTCGCTCTCCCCGTACCCGGGCCAATCGGGGGCGAACACCCGATGGTGCTCGGAGATGGGGCCGATACCGTACTTGTACGAAAGGGAGGCGGAATCGTAACCCCCACCGTGGAGCAGTAGAACGGGAACGTTCCCCTCCCCGGCCTTTAGACAATGGATACGAAGACCGTCTACTTCGCCCCATCCATCTTCGATATTGTTCTTCATGTTTGTGCTCCTCATGCTGAGACGTACTTATGGAACCGGGTCTAGACCGGGAGCGATCGCTCCTGTCGGTTCGTATATAGGGCAACCACAATAGGCTGTGCGACAGAGTTTACGCCTCGCACGATTCCTGTGTTTCGGCCCTCTGAGGATGCACGGTATTGCATAGGCGGCAAGCGAGCCGTTCCTGCTAGATACAGTGCGGGGTTAGCTTCGAGCCAGGGGAAGATGGTTCTTCAGTATCTGGGGGATCTCCGTATTGGGAAGCGGTTTGGAGAAGTAGAAGCCCTGGGCCATCTTGCAGCCCATCTTGCGCAGGCGAACAAGCTGCTCGCGGGTCTCGACGCCCTCGGCGATAGTCTTCAACCCCAGGGCATGAGAGAGACGAATCGTCGCCTCTACGATTGACGTGTCCCCGAACTCCTCCCCCATGCCGCCGATGAAGGAGCGGTCGATCTTGAGGTAGTCGGCCGGCAAGCGCTTGAGATAAGTGAGCGAAGAATAGCCCGTCCCGAAATCGTCTATCGCAATCTGGACCCCCATAGCCCTGAGCTCCTGCATGATAGCCATGGCAGAAGAAACATCGTCCATCACGACGCTCTCGGTTATCTCCAGGATCAGGCATGCAGGTTCCAGACCGGTATCCGAGAGGACCTGGCAGACCTCGTTAGCGAAGTTCTTCTGCCAGAGCTGCCGCGCGGAGACGTTGACGCTTATCTCTATCGCTGAATCTATCAGGTGCTCGTCGCGCCACTCCGCGGTCTGCCGGCAAGCTTCCTGCATCACCCAGTTTCCCAGAGGAACGATCAGGCCGGTCTCCTCGGCAATGGGAATGAACTCGTCCGGCAAGACGAGTCCCCGCTCGGGGTGCTCCCAGCGCACCAGCGCCTCGAAGCCGGTGGACTCGCCTGTTGCCAGCCGTACCTTCGGCTGGTAGTACACCCGTAACTGCTCCTCGGCGATTGCCTTGCGGAGTTCGTTCTCCAGCAGTAGGCGCTCCCAGGCCCGAGAGTACATGCCCGCGTTGTAGAGCGCGTATTGGTTCTTGCCCCCGTCCTTGGCCTCGTACAGGGCAACGTCAGCGTTGCGCAAAAGATCTTCAGGGAGGTCCTTTTGGGCCGGAATACTCAAGGCTATACCGATGCTGCAGGTGACGACCATCCGGTGCTCACCGAGGGTAAAGGGCTCCTGTAACTCCTGCGTGATTCTTTCGGCCACGCGAACTGCCTGACCCGCCTCGACAAGATTTTCGAGCAGGAATACGAACTCGTCCCCGCCGAACCGGGCGACGGTGTCACCGGGCCGTACGCAGACGGAGAAGCGCTCGGCTGCCTCGACCAGCATACGGTCTCCCATATCGTGGCCCAACGAGTCGTTCACGATTTTGAAGTTGTCCAGGTCCACAAAGAGCAACCCTACGAACTCGCTGCCGCGCCGGTCCCCTCGCGCCAGGGCTTGCTTGAGCCGTTCCGTCAGCAAGGCCCGGTTGGGCAGGTCGGTCAGGGGATCGTGGAAGGCCTGATGGTGCAGGGAAGCGATTTGTTCCTTGAGCTGCCGCGCGAGGTGGTTGACGGCGCTCCCGAGCTCGTTGAGCTCTCGGATTTTGCTGGGCTCGGCCCGGCGGGCGTAGTCGCCCCGTACGATATCTGTAGTCACCGCGACGATACTTGAGAGGGGCCGGGTGATGCTCCGCGTCAGAACCGTGACAACTGCGAGTAGAACGCCCAATAGCAGCAGGGAGCTCGCCAGCAACGTCAGGTCGCGCCACCAGGCAGCCTGTTTGAGATCTCTCTGGGGAACGAGGGCCAGAAGCTCACCTCCGTTGCCCAGGGACTTGACCGTAGGGTAGAATTCGAAGTAGTCCAGTTTCTGGTAAAGCTTCTCTGCACCTTCCGGCTCGGACTTGTACTCGCCCAGCAGTCTCACGAGGTCCGGTTGTTCGACGCTGGTAGCGGTCAGGCTGCTATCCCGGTACGCTGCAAGCTCGACGTCGTCCCGCCCCTTAAGCCCTCCCCGTCGAGTATGACACCCACGATCATCACCCCCACGATGCCTTGGGAACCTTTGATCGGGGTCGATGCGGAGACCTGAAGGCCCTCGTCCCCGACCACCGCCGAAGATTGCGTCAAGCCGGAGAGGGCGGAGTCGACAAGGGGAGGTACCATTAGCTCCTCGCTCGCTCCCAGCTTCGTGAACTCCTGTCCCTCTCTATCGTGCACGTCGATGAACCCCAGGCTCAGTTCCGTCTTGAGGGGCACCAGCACCTGGGCAGCACCGATCGTGTCGCCTGCTTCGACCGCGGAGACTAACCTATCGTCCCCGGCCAGCAACTGAGCAAAGACCTCTTTGGTACGCCGTCGCTCCTCGATCTGCTCGGTAATCCCCTCCAGCACCGTGTTTCCACGCTGGATCACCAAGCCTTCCGCTTGTCGGCGAGCCGAGAGGTCCCCGGTGAGGGCCAGGACTATAGTGGTCACCACCGCCAGGCCGAAGATGGGTACGAGCAGACGTGCTCGCAACCCCCACCCGTTGCCCCCGGCTTTAGATTCCGGTGTAACCATTTTCCTCTGCTATCCGGCGGCCTTCCGGTCCGGACGCGAACGCGACGAACTCACGCACCTCTTCCAAAATATTATCATTGTGGATCAGGCCGAAGGTCAAGTACCAGGGGTACTCGCCGTCTTCGACGGCCTCGGGGGTAGGCACGACGCCGTCGAGGGCCAGGATCTGCAGATTAGGGTCCTGCTCTTTTAGTATGAGACCCAGAGAGGAGTAACCTATCGAGTTGGGAGTGGTCTTTATCGCCTCGACCATCTCTCCAGCCCTGTCGAGGACCACGGTTCGGGCCTCGACCGGACGGTCATCCATGAACGGCACCAACACCAGCTTTCGCGCCGACTCGTCCGCGTCCCGGTCCAGCACCACGATCTCTCCCGCGGAGCCGCCGAGCTCACTCCAATCTGTCACCTTTCCACTGTAGACGTCCTGGATCTGTTGCGTGGACAATCCCTCGACTTTTTCGTTCCGGTACGCTACGAACACCACCGCATCCTGGGCGAAGGTGGAATACACAAGCGGTTCTTCGGCCTCATCCTCCTCAAGCGGACGGTTCGCCACGGCGAGGTCGAGGTTACCCGCGAGCAAGCCCTCGATCGCGCCACTCGAGTTGGTGCCCGGGTCGAATTGGAACCCGATCTCCGGGTGCTCCTGACTGTACGCCTCGGCCAGCTTCTCGACCAACGGGAGGGCCGTCCCCGAACCCGAGACGCGCAGGGACACCTCCTCCGAGGGCGAGGCATCCTTTTCCTCCTGCTCACCAGCCGTAGCACAACCCACCACCGCCAGCGCAACCATCAGCATGAGTACGGGTAAACGATATATTGTCGTCGGCCTCTTCTCCCTTTTGTAATGTCCTAGATAGTTCACGCTATGCTCCCATTCGTTGAGGGGTCTCACTTGTTTATCGACCGAGAAGCCGGAACACTTTAGCCACAGTCGAGTAAATCTAACGAAACGGGGTAGCGGGTATAACGATGGTACCGGTGACTAGTTAGAGTGGATGCTGTCATGGCTGAACCGCTACCGGCGGCCGAAGGTACGCTGTCGAAAGGCGACCCGATACTCACCAGGCGTTGTTCCTCGGTCTCGGCGCACGGTTGAGCGCATTACGCTTTGTCCCGGTATGAGGCTGGGGCGTAGCAGAAGAGAGAAGTAGATAGCGGTACCCATTCCCCAAGCCGTACCCCGAGGGAGGTGAAGGAGAAGGCACACCGGAACGTCGAGCGCGGTTTCTCGCCGCCGAAACGAAGCTGGGGATGGCGCGGATGCAGCAGAGCTTAGGAGTTCAAGGGCGGGGTTGAGATCTGCGGTGCGGAGGGGTCAGACGTCGACTGATAGGTGATACGGTGGCCCGGGCGAATCGCAAGAAAGCTTTCCACAGGGCGTAGCGCACGCCGTCGGTGCCTTCCTCGCGCAGTACCCCCACGAAGCCGGAGATACCGCCTGTTCTATCTCTTCGAGGGCTTGGAGATGCGGGGTTATTGTGGGGCTCGTGGCTTCGCCGTTACGCTCAGTAGGTATCGTCGCAGCCGTAAAACTTGGATGAGCGTTCGCCTCTCAAAGGCGGGAACCTCCCATCGATCCGCAAGACCGGCTCGGGGTGTCCCATCAGAGCGCGTTGAAGGGCGTTCTCGCTACCCTCTTCGCACCACCTCTCGGCGAACACGCTCTTGAAGACGCGATCCTCCGGGTAGGCGGGCGCGTTCAACTCTTCTTCGGCCAGGTCCCCTATCCGGGCACTTTGCCACTCCGAACCGTCCCACGTTAGCACGTACCCGCGTTTGCCGGCACCGGAGTACAGGCTGGAGGAGAGGTAGGAATCCCACAACCCGAAGAAGCTGAACAGCGGCATGAGGGCGAACAGGACGAGTACCACGGTTCGGAGGGCGAAGCCGGGAGAGAAACCCCGGCCGGGGTACAGGATCGCCGAAAGAGAAGGAGCGTCTGTAGGCCGCCAGAACAGGAGCAAGACGAAGGCCGACATCGCTAAGTTCCAGGGCCAGACCACCGAGTTGAAGTTGTTGCCGAAGGGTCCCACGCAGAGCATGATGAAGGCGTGCATGAGGAGGGCGCCGATCACCGCCGGCTTGCGGAAACGGCGCGTCAGGAGCCCGAGACCGATCGTCGCCTCGACTGCGGGTACGGCGTAGGCCCCCAAGAGCAGCGCGCCTCCCGCTCAGTCCGGCAGCCGCGCGGTCAAAGGCCCGACGAGCCACGGGTAAAGGCTGTGGAAAAAGCCCATATTGGCCTTCTGCAAGCCGCTCCAGAAGTACGTGGCAGCGACGATCAGGCGGCATGCGTTCAGCGCATCCAAGACACCGATACGGCCCCACCCGAAGAGACACAAAGCCATAAGCATGAATGAGTATTGGTAGAACCACGGTTGGAGCCTGGACGTGTCCCCTAAAGCGAAGAACACGGCCAGGGCCAGCGCGGTGGCCGCCAGCCACCCCACAGCGCGCCCCCGCGCGACTCCTACGCCAGTGACCAGCGCCAAAAATAGGCCAAAAAGCGCGTAATCCGCCGGATACGGCAGGGGTGGGACCGCGTCCCAGAGGGGCGTAAGCGGGTAGGAGCGTGCCGACACCCAGAGATTCGGGGAGAGGAGCATCCCCATGACCAGGCCGGCCGCGAGCGCGAGCCGTAGCCAGGCGAGGCGGCTTACATCCTCCCGCCACGTCCTATCCGGGTCACCCACCCGGGCTTCCTCGTGTCCAGTGACCTTCCGGTCAGAGGTCCCTTTACTCGATTCCGTGACTTCCTCCGCAGCAGCTTGCCAGTAACAGCCCAACCGCGAGTGCGGACACCACCAGCACGAAAAGTCTCTCGATCCCTCGTTCCTTCATACGGGAAGCATAGCGTTAGGTTTGGCTTCTCGCTACGCTATATACTCGGCCGCCACGGTGCCCAGAAGGTATGGCAGGCGATACAGGGCCAGCGGAGACGCAGCAGAAAGGCCGGAGCCCCGAAGGTCCTAGTTCCGAAGTAGCCTTCTTACTACGTCGGTCGAAGACCATGACCGGGCAAGCCTGAGGCCCGCATAGCCACCGACCGAGAGTAAGGCGACCCCGCCGAGTAGAAGGGGAGCACCGCTCCCTGTGGATGTGCTCGGCGTGTCCCCGCCACCGGCCCCGCTGTTATCTCCGCTGGTGACAACCTCCTCGTTGGTAGTCTCCTCTTCGCTGGCGCCATCGTTGCTTGCCTTGCCCTTGCGTGCCTTATCTTTGCGGTCCTCGCCCTTGCCGTCGTCGCTCCTGCTGGCCCGGTCCTTACGATCCTTCTTGCCCTCGGCAGCGGTGGTGCCCCCACCCTTGCGAACCTTGCTGGCTTTGTTGGCCTTGCTCGTGGCCGACCTGTCAGCGGAGCTAGTGGCCACGTCCGAGCGGAGGTCGGCGACGGCCTGCTCGGCGGCCTCCCGCGCGGTCTCGTCGTCTGCTCCAGCCTCCTTGGCAGCCTCGAACGCGGCCTGGTAGGCGGCGGTGTCTTCCACGGGGGTTCCGGCCTCCTCGGAGGCAGCGGCTTCCCTCGTACCTCCGGTATCTCGGGCGGCGTCCAGGGCCGCGCCGAACGTCTCCTCGGGGCTGGTACCGCCGTCGGATCCGCCTTTGGTAATGGCTTCTTTGGCCGCCGTCAAGACGTCTTGGGCGCACGTGGCGCACGCGGGCGAGATGCCATACTGCGCGGCGCTCGCGCTCTGCAAATTGCCGGCGCTGTTGACCTTCTGGCTGCCGTTGCTGCCCGGGAAGTCCTCTAACGATTGGTCTACCTCGTCGCACTCGGGGTCCTGGATTGGGTTGGACATTTCCTGGTCCGCTGGCAGGCCCTCGCACCCTATCCCGGACACGGAGGGTATGTCTTCCTCTCCGTTCGCGATCTGCTGCTCTTCTGGCGTGTCCAGGCAAGCGTCTTGAATCTCGCAGGTGGGGAACTCGTCCTGCGCGAGGGCGGGCGTAGTCATGCTCAAGACCGCTGCGAGCACCGCCGCGAGGACCGCCAGCTTCTTTGGCACCGTTCTCCCCCTTCAAGAATCGCAAAGATCAATAACAAATCTAATCATGCGAGTAGAGATTACGCAATCCTCCGAAAGGTCGGGTACGGTGACCGAAAGGATGACTGACGTGGTGCGGGAATACCGGGGGATGGCGAGGCTGCGGGAGAAGTCGCCGGCTTTGCCGAGGAGTGGGGTGCGTGGCTCGTAGTGCTCAAGGCTGTGAGACCGGGCTGTGGGAGCTCGGTGCCTTGCCGTCTCTCGTCGAGGCACATCTCCGCGATCTGCCTCACCTCGTGGGGCGGGATTTTCCATGTTGAGCGAGCACGAGGCCGGCCCAGTGTAGCGCACCGAGAATAACCCGCTCGTGAAGGATACGCTTTCGCCTGAGAACGTTCGCAGCCTCTCTAGCAGCCTCTCCAAAGAGGGCCTGGCCGAGAGGCGCCTCGATGCCAATGCCGCTCGTGTCGCGAGGTTTACGCTATGATTGGTTTGCAGGTAGCGGTCCACCCGAGCGGCGCTCTGGACATTAGCTTGGGCGCGAATGCAGGCTCCAGCCCAGGCTCGAAGGGAGTTCTATCGTGGGACGAACAAGGCTGACCATTCATCACCTCTACGCCGATATGATGAACCTCTATGGCGACCGCGGAAACGTCATCGCTTTGAGGAAGCGCGCTGAGTGGCGGGGTATATCCGTGGAGGTCCTGGACGTGGGGCTTGGTGAAGGCTTAAGGCCCACCGGGTGCGATCTGTTCCTCTTCGGCGGGGGGCAGGACCGCGAGCAGGCGCTCCTGGCCTCGGACCTCTCGGGGACGAAGGGCGCGGATCTCCGGGCCATCGTCGAGAACGGAGGCGTAGTCCTCGGCGTCTGCGGTGGGTACCAGCTCATGGGTCATCACTACGAGACGTTAGAGGGAGAGAAGTTGCCTGGTGTCGGCATCTTCGATATGTACACGAGGCCGGGCAGGCCCGGTGAGGCGCGTTTGATCGGGAACGTCCTCGCCCGCGTCCGCAGCCCGGAGGGCGGCGATGTTCACGAGATAGCCGGCTTCGAGAACCATGGTGGACGCACCGAGCTAGGTGAGACGGAGCCCTTTGCGCAGGTCATCGCCGGTCACGGCAACAACGGCCGTGACGGTGCCGAGGGTGCTCGCCGCCTCAACGCCTACGGCACCTACCTGCACGGCTCGCTCCTGCCTAAGAACCCCTGGCTCACCGATCAACTCCTCCTGAACGCCCTGCGCCAAGTAGATGAAAACATAGAGCTCGAACCGCTCGACGATGCGGTGGAGCTGGATGCGTTCTCGTCCATGGCCGAACGGCTGAGAGGCTAGCCTGAAGCCGTCTGGAGACGTCTTGCAAGCCGGAACTGCTAGTCTTCTTCCTCTCGCCTGATCCGGAACAACATCCGCGACTCGCGATCCGAGGTGTAGTAGCTGTAGGCTAGAATATTCTCTTCCTGCTGCGTCAGTTTCTCGCCGCGGGTCCGTTTGAGGAGTATCTCGTCCACGCGCTCTTCGAGCTCTTTCGGATTTATGGTGCCCTCACTTTCGCGCGGCGCCCCCGAAGACCGGGAGGCTGGTCTTTCTACGCCGGGTCTGTACCCTGGGCCGTCTCTTCGATCAGCATGTCCACTACGTCCTGGAGCCGTCCGGCTTTCTCGTAAGCCCGGCGTTGGCGGGTCGCGCCGTTGCCGTGCGCGAGGGTGTCTCGTACCCGGGCCGAGACCTCTTCCCAGTCTCCGCTCTCTTCTAGGGCCGGTCGGGTGAAGTTGAGTAGCTTCTCGATCACCTCCCACGCGGGTATGGCGCGTTCGTTTTGCACGTCGAAGAGCTTCGCGTCGAGCCCATGGCGCGAGGCGAGCCAGTGAGTGGCGCGCAGGAGCTCTAGGCGGGGCCGCGGGTAGGGCTCCTCGCGTTCGGCTTGCTCGTGGCAGGTGCTCACCAGGGCGCGAGCGAGGCCTGCCATCATCACGGCTTCGTCCACCGTGGCGCACATATCCATCACCCGGATCTCGATAGTATCCAGGTCCTCCGGGAGCCGCGCGTCCCAGTAGATTTTAGTCGAGTCCGCCACGGCGCCTGACGCGACCAGAGCCTCGACGAGGGCGTCGTGTTCGTCGAGCGACTCGAAGGTCCCCGGTGGACCCGAGACCGGCATGCGCCCCCAGACCTGAGTGCGGAAGCTGGCGTAGCCGGAGTCCTCGCCGAGCCAGAAGGGGGAGTTGGCGGAGAGCGCGAGCATCGGCGCGAGCCACAGCCGAAGCCGGTTTACCACCTGGATCGCCGCCTCGCGGTCGGCCAGCCCGACGTGCACGTGGAAACCGAACGCGGCCTGCTCCCGGGCCAGCCGCTGGTAGTTCTCCAGAATCCCCTTGTAGCGATCTTTCGGCGTGATCCGCTGGTCCCGCCAGTCCGAGAAAGGGTGCGTGCTCGCGGCGGCGATCCTGGCTCCCTCTTTTGCCGCCGCTTTGCTGACCTCCTGTCGCAGTCGCAGAAGCTCGGCGCGTACCTCCTCCAACGTACGGCAGATGGGGCTGACAGCCTCGACCTGCGAGGTTAGAAGCTCGGGCACCACCTCCTCGCCCATGGTGGCGCGCTGCGCCCTCTGCTGAACCGCGTGGCCACCCTGAGCGAGCAACTCGCGAGACTCTGTGCCCAGGATCTGGTACTCCTCCTCGACCCCGAGAGTGTAATCTTGTGTCCGTCCCGACATGCCCTTTTTCTCCTTAGATCACGTATCGTCGCAAAATCAAACGCTCGCTGGCAAGACCCGCTGTAGACCTTTCTATCAAGCGGAGCATCCCCGGTTCAAGGTAACTTATCTCTATCCCAACGGCCACCGGCCGCCTGTCTGCGCGGTCATCCTTAAAGTTCCCGCTATCGAGATGTCCGCCAGAGTGTAGACGACTTTCTGTGAACGGCGCCGTCAGGGTCGAGGCAAAGACTTTTTTGGTCTCAGAAGGCTCACGAAGCCCCGCGCCCTTACTTCCTTACTTATGAGGCGGGACTCTCACCAGACCTCGGAGCGGGTACGACACAAAACCCCGAACGTAGGCGGTGTTTGGTGACTGTAGAGGACGATCATAATGTCAGTGGGTCAGTGGGAAGGAGGTTGGCTCCCGATGAGTAAAGAGATACTTTTCGAGGACCGCGAGGACGCCGGGCGGAGGTTGGCTGAACGGTTGGCGCGTTACGCGGGCGAACGTACTGTGGTGTTTGCGCTGCCCAGGGGAGGGGTGCCGGTGGGAGCCGAGGTCTCGCGGTCTTTGGGCGCGCCATTGGAGGTCATAGTCTCACGCAAGCTCGGTGCCCCCGACCAGCCGGAGTTCGGCATCGGAGCCGTGGCCCCCGGGGGCGTACGGGTGCTCAACGAACGCGCCGTAAGCTCTTTGGGCATCGAAAGAGACTACCTGGACCGCGTCTCCGCCCGGGAGACCGAGGAGGTTACGCGCCGGATGAGGCTCTTTCGCGGAGACCGCCCCTACCCCGATCTCGTGGGAGGTACGGCCATCCTCGTGGACGACGGCCTCGCCACCGGCGTCACGGCTCGCGCCGCTCTGCTGGCCCTTCGCCGCCTGCACCCTCTAAGGCTCGTCCTCGCGGCTCCGGTCTGTGCCTTGCAGACCGCCGAACTGCTACGCCCCGAGACGGACGAGTTGATCTGCCTGCTCACTCCCTCCGACCTGCGCGCAGTCGGCCTCTGGTACCGAAACTTCGAGCAAGTCCTCGACGAAGAAGTCATACGCCTGCTCGAAGAGGCTCGCGACCCTACAAGACAGTAGCCTCGCCTGCTCGTAGCAGGTTCGTACGCAGCCGCTCATACTTTCGGTCGAAAAATTCCTCCTTTCGGAGGATTGTCTAGCAATGCCTCGGTTAGTTGGTATCCATTCAGAAGTGTTCGGACAGGCTAAAGAGATGGAGGGAGGATCGATGAGACGTTTCGGCATGGTTTTGGTGGTAGGGACGTTGCTCCTCGCGCTAACGGCGGGGGTAGCATTCGCGGCGCTTGAGTTGAGCACCTCTGGCGAGGACGAACTCAACGGTACCAAGGGAGATGACGAGGGCCAGGACACCTTGATCGGCTTTGGCGACGACGACATTTTAAAGGGCAAGAGCGCAGCGGACCAGCTCTCCGGTGGCGATGGCGACGATACGCTCAGGGGCGGGGGCGGTAACGACACCATGGACGGTGGTCCGGACAACGACGAAATCTTCACGGGTCCCGGCTTCGACTTCGTCTTTGCCGAGGATGGAGAACAGGACCTCATAAACTGCAACGACGAGGGGCTCTTCAGGCTTGAAGTCGACCCGGGCCTCGACATAATCGAAGACTGCCCCAGGAGCTCGTCAAGAAGCGCGACCTCCGCCGACACCAGCGAGAACTCCGAGAACATAATAACCAACTACTAGAGCGTCTACGGAGGTCACCGGGCTGGGGTTCTTACCCCGGCCTTTGCGTATCCGATTTTCGGAGTATGCACAGGTAGAACGATGGATGCGCGTCCGGCGGTTTGACTACGGACGCGCGTCCGGTATACTTGGTTGGCTGCGTAATCGAGAAATACGTCCACAACAAGCGAGATGCTCGAACATCTAGAGCGCATCTCTTTTTTTGTGTCTTGTGCAAGTCCTCTCCCGTTGAGTGGTCGCCCATGACGTAGGCTCCTTATGGTGGCGACTACTATAAGCAACAATTGGAAGGAATAGCACATTTTGGTAACAAGCATTCTGCACGAGGCCCCGCGGGTCTCATTCGACGATCTATCTTTCTCCAGAGGCACACAAAGGGCCGTGGCTGATCAGGGGTGGGACGCTCCGACCCCGATACAGGCGCTGGCGCTGCCCCCGCTTTTGGAGGGAGAGGACGTCGTCGGTCTCGCACAGACCGGCAGCGGCAAGACGGCCGCTTTCTCCATACCTCTGATCGAGGCTCTCAACCCGAAGACGCGGGGTGTGCAGGCGATAGTGCTCGTGCCCACGCGGGAACTCGCCGCGCAGGCGGCGGCCGAGCTTGCAAACCTCTCCCGCTACGAGCCGGTTCGCCCGGTCGTCCTGTGCGGTGGCACGGCGATAGGGCCCCAGATCAAAGCTCTCAAGGGCCGGGCTTCGGTGGTCGTGGGCACGCCCGGACGTATCCTGGACCACCTGAACAGGGGCACGTTGCGGCTCGGTTCGGTAAGCTACCTCGTGCTCGACGAGGCTGACCGGATGCTCGACATGGGCTTCGCGCCGGATGTCAAGCGCATCCTCTCGTACACGCCAGACGGCAGGCAGACCGCTCTCTTCTCAGCCACGATGCCGGATACAATACGCGGCATAGTCAAGCAGCACATGCGCTCCCCGCGGTGGCTCGCGGTGGAGTCCGAGGCGCCCACGGTCGATACTGTCGAACAGGTCTACTATCGCCTTGACGGGCGTGACAAGACGCGTGCGCTGCGCTCCCTGATCGACGCCGAAGAGAACCCTCTGGCGATCGTGTTTCGCCGGACCAAGCACGGGGCGACCAAGCTACACCGCCAGCTAGAGAGAGACGGCTACAAGGCGGGCTTGCTGCACGGCGGGAAGACGCAGGCGCAGCGTAACAAGACGCTCGCCACGTTCGTCGGAGGCCGGACCCGTATCCTCGTCGCGACGAACGTCGCTGCGCGTGGACTCGACGTCCCGAACGTCTCGCACGTCGTCAACTACGACCTCCCCGAGGATGTGGAGACCTACGTGCATCGCATAGGGCGCACGGCGCGTGCCGGCAAGGACGGGGTGGCGGTAACGCTGGTGGGCGAGAACGAGATCAAGGAGTTCAACAAGATCAAACGCGGCCTGCCCGTGGAGGTGCGCGAGAGCAAGCTACCCATCTCCGCCTGAGGGGAACAGCTATTTAGCGTGAGCCAGAGGTCGGCAGGCGAGAAGAGAGAGTCCCGCCCCCGGGGTATTTGCCGGGGGCGCCTCGCGTAGCGGTATGAGCGAGACGAACGGCGGCGCGGGGGGTGAAGCCTGCGGGCTCTGCGGGCGGGAGGTGCAAAAGCTCACCCGGCATCACCTCGTCCCCAGGACGCGCCATAAGAACATCAAAAACAAGCGCAATAACAAGGCACTCGATCGCCAGGCGCTCCTCCAGACGGTGGGCCTCTGCGCTCCCTGTCACCGTCACGTACACGCCACGATCCCTAACAAGGAACTCGAACGCGAGTACAACACGCTCGAAGCCCTCAAGGGTCACCCCGAGATCGACAAGTTCGTCGAATGGATAAAGCGTAAGCCGCACGGCACTGCGGCGGCAAGAACCCGGCGCCGCGCTGGATAAGGAGAGCGGTAGTCGCCAGCACGTTTGTCTCGAACCCTCGCACCAGCCTCGAATCGCATTGACGGCGCTAGTACGTGGGGGACGGCGAGCAAGAAAGAGAGCCGCTAGACTTTCTTTGGAGCGTCTCCGGGTATAAGTTCCGCTATGATTCGAAGTCTGCTTTCGGGGTTGATCCGGGTGTTCTTCAAGTTTCGGTTGGCAGGCGCGAACTATGCTGAGTAGCTAGAATTATTGTGGTCTTGACTTGCGAGTAAGGAGGGTCCGCCGTGATCCGAACCACGCCGCCGTTTCGCGCCGATCATGTCGGCAGTTTGCTTCGCTCGCCTGAGCTGCTCCGGGCTCGTGAGGACTTCGCCGCGGACCGTATCCCGGTCGAAGAGCTGCGCGGGGTCGAGGATGATGCTATCCGTGAAGTCGTGCGGATGCAGGAGGAGGTGGGCCTTCAGGCCGCGACCGACGGTGAGTTCCGCCGCGCCTCCTGGCACATGGACTTTATCTATCAGCTCGACGGCATCTCCAAGGCGCCCGGAGACCTCAAAGTCGAGTTCCGCAATAAAGAGGGCACTATCGAGTTCACGCCGGCGGCGTTGCACATCGACGGCAAGCTGGGTGTCAGTGAGACTATCTTTGGCGCGGACTTCGAGTACCTGAAGTCGCTAACGACCACGGCTACGCCGAAGCTAACCATACCGTCGCCGAGCATGGTTCACTATCGCGGTGGCCGCGCGGCTATCGACGAAGACGTCTACCCAGATCTGGACGCGTTCTGGGATGACCTGACGGCGGCCTATTCCGAAGAAGTGTGGCGCCTGGGGGAGATCGGGTGTACCTACCTGCAGTTCGACGATACGAGCCTCGCCTACCTCAACGACCCGCGCCAACGCGAGCACATAGCATCTCTGGGCGGTGACGCCGAACACCAGCACGAGACCTACATACGCAACATTAATCGGGCGCTGAGCGGCAGGCCCGAGGGCATAAGCATCACCACCCACATGTGCCGCGGCAACTTCCGCTCCTCCTGGGCGGCCGAGGGCGGTTACGATTTCGTCGCCGAGGCTCTGTTCGGCGAGCTCGATGTCGACGGCTTCTTCCTGGAGTACGACGATGCCCGCTCGGGCGGCTTCGAGCCTTTGCGCTTCGTGCCCGAAGGCAAGATGGTGGTCTTGGGTCTCGTAACGACCAAGCGGGGAGAACTAGAGTCCAAGGACGTCCTCAAGCGCCGCATCGAGGAAGCCTCTCGCTTTGTGGACGTAGACCAGCTCTGCCTCTCCCCCCAGTGCGGCTTCTCCTCTACCTCCGAGGGGAACGACCTCACCCGCGACCAGCAGTTCGACAAGCTCCGTCTCATCGTCGAGACTGCCCAAGAAGTCTGGGGCTGAAGCTGTCTTCGGGCTCCGCCTTGCAGCGCTCCTTGCCCATCTCTCCACGCAACATGCCCCTTGCGGTTCTGCTTCTTTACCGGCACTGCCGCTGACGATGGCGGCGGAGTCTCTGCTCTCGCCGATCTATGCGTCGGCTCCCTTGGCTCCTGTCAACGGAACAGAGCCCTCGCTGCCATAAACGGTGTCGTTGCCGCCACCATCGTGGATTACGTCCTGACCGGAGGTATCTGCAACGCCTGCAGAGCTCCAAGACGCCCTCGCTGATATCCGAGATCGCCGCGGGCGAACTTACCCTCTGCTAGACAAGCGGAGTTTGCGGCGGCTGTACCTTTTAGCGTAGGGTCTAGATCTCTTTGTAAGCCGGCCTCTGTATTTGTGTACTTCGCCTCCGCGCAAGGTGTACTCAGGTGAAGCCTTGTCACACGCGCGCGTCTTCCGCGGTCGTCTGGAGCAAGCCGGTTGCTATACTTGCAACCGGTTCACGGTGAGGCCAGAGGTGGTATCAGAGACGGCGCCGCGGCGTGATGAGGAGATATAAGGTGTTGCGGATCGGCGGTATTAGTCTCGGCGTCTTTCGGTCGGGGGACAAGGAGAGGGATGAGGAGAAGAGGAGCAGCGGTGGGTTCGAGGATCAGCCGCCGGAAGTTCCTGATCGGGGCGGGTTCGTCGGCCGCACTCTTGGGCCTCGGGGCGTGCGGCCCGCAGTCGCAAGTCTCCCCCGAACCCGCTCCGGACGAGGGCGTGCCGGAGATGCCCGACCAGCCGGTGAACCTCACGGTCATCGACGCCGCAGGGAACCTGCAGCTCACCAGGGCCGCGATAGAAGACTACGAGAGTAGCCACCCCGACACCGTCCGCAACATAAACTTCACGACCGCCGCCACGGCAGCCGAGCTTACCAGCGAAGTGCAGGCCCAGCAGGACGCGGGTCAGGTAGAGATAGCCATCGCTCTTACGGGCGTAGATGGGCTCTTTGCCGGGCTAGAGCAGGGCATCTGGCTCACGATTACTCCCAACTTCGAGGAGGCGTTCCCAGACCTCGAACAGAACTATGTAAACCCCGCCGCCCAGGAGCTAGTGCAGGGGCAGGGCGTCTTGATCTCCTACGGCAACTTCGGCCCCGTGTTTACTTACAACCCCGAAAAGGTCCCCACCGCCCCGAGGAACACCAACGAACTACTAACCTACACGAGGGAGAACCCCGGACAGTTCATGTACGCGCGTCCGGCAACCTCCGGCCCCGGACGAATCTTTCTAATGGGCCTCCCATACATCCTCGGTGACCCGGATCCCAAAGACCCTGAGACCTGGAATAACACCTGGAGCTATCTGGAGCAACTCGACCGGTACATCGAGTACTATCCCTCCCAGACCGCGGACACAATGGAGGAACTCGGCGAGGGCGTCCGGGCGATCCTCGCTTCGAGCATGGGCTGGGATATGAACCAGAGGGTCGTGGGCACCATACCGACGAACTTCGAGGCTTTTACGCTGGAGAGCACCACCCTGATCTCTGATGGCCACTACGCGGCCATCCCAAGCGGCCTGGACGCCGGACGCCTCGCGGTAGCCCTCGACCTTATCGCAACACTGCTACAACCAGAGCAACAAGCGCTCGCCTACGATAACGTCTACTTCTACCCCGGCCCTGCGGTAACGGGTGTGCCTCCGGAGATGGCGCCGGAGGAGAGCCAGAGAACCATAGCCGCCGTCGGGCGTGCTCGCTTCGACCAGCTCATCGAGACGCTCCCGATAGAGACGCAGCTAGACGCCACGGCTCTAACAAGGGCGTTCGAGATGTGGGACGAACGCATCGGTGGCAGCAAGGTCCGAGGAGAATAGTGGCCGGAGAACAGGCTATTGCTATACTTCCGCCCCGGATTCTGGGGTAAGGGAGAAGCTTCAAGGCAGGAGGTTTACCGGCGGTGAGGGCAGCCTTGTTCGTACCGTGCTACGTGGACCTATCAACCCGGAGGCGGATGTGAGCATGGCACGAGTTTTGAGGAAGCTCGGCGTTGACCTGATCTACTCTGAAGGCCAGACCTGTTGCGGACAACCAGCCTTCAACTCCGGCTTCTTCGACGAAGCCCGTACCGTCGCTCGCTACTTCCTGGACGTCTTCGAGAAAGAGAGCTGGGACTGCCGTCGAACGTTTGCTTTCATACGGGACCGAGCCGTTCGGGGGATATTGAGATGTCGCTGACTATAGGGGTGCATGGTCCGGGGGACATATACGTGGTTTTGGTGGGTTAGGGTGACGATTAGCAACCCCATAAGAGAGGTTTGGGCTGAAGAGCGGACGGCGTTCGGGCTGTGGCTGACGATACCGGACTCTTTTAGCGCCGAGATCATGGCCGGCGCTGACGTAGACTACGTGTGCGTGGACCAGCAGCACGGGGTCGTGGACTACACTGCTATGGTGCCGATGCTGCAAGCGGTGAAGGCGGCGGGAGCGGCGCCGATTGCACGCGTACTCTCCAACGATCCGTACCAGGTCATGAAATCACTGGACGCCGGTGCTCTAGGCGTCATCGTGCCGCTGGTCAACAACGCCGAAGAGGCAGCCCGCGTAGTTGCCGCCTGCCGATACCCGCCGCGCGGCATCCGCTCCTACGGGCCTATCCGGGCCGCGGGCGTCATTGGGTCCAAGGACCCCGAGGATCTGACTAGAGAGGTATTGTGCATCGTTATGGTCGAGACGTTGGAGGGACTGGAGAAGGTCGAGGAGATCGCCGGAACACCCGGCGTGGACGGCATCTACATCGGTCCCGCCGACCTGGCGCTCTCCCTCGGGCTGCCACCCACCGCGAAGATAGCGGAAGAAGCCCACGTCGAGGCGGTGCGCAAGATAAGGGAAGTTTGCAAGGAGCATGGCATTGCGGCGGGGATACACGCTACTTCTGGGGAGTGGGCGAGGAAACACGCGGAGGCGGGGTTCGATATGGTGACCGTAGCGGCTGACGCGTCCCTGCTCGAAGACGCCGCCCGTCGGGAGGTGGCGGCGGCCCGCGGAGAGTAGTACTTCCGGCGCACGATGGATGTGACCGGCTGCCCGTAATCCGGGCCTGGTTCTGAGGAACCCCTGTTCAAGAAACGAAAGCGTTCCAGTACGCTCTAGTAGAAACGCTTACGGTTGTTTTTAGTGGCTGGTGGTATAGCCTCTTGTGGTATCAACCACTTTTTTAGGAGCCCGTTTTTGAAGAAGATAATTTTCGCGGCCCTGCTCGTCGTGGTCCTTAGCGGTTGTAGCGGTGGCCGGGCGGCAAGCCCCGACGATTCTCCCCCGGCGGCTGCCCAGGAGACTATCTCCGTGCAAGAGAGTGCCTCTTCAGAAGCTTCTGAAGAGACCACTTCCGCGGACGAAGCAGTAGTTTCCGAGGAGGGCGCACAGCCGTCTGTCCCGGATATAGAGGCCGTACAGAACACGGCGAGCAGCCCGGCCGTCGCCGGATCGGGGATGGTGAGTTCGGCTAACCCGTACGCCACGCGGGTGGGTACGGAGATACTGGCCGAAGGTGGGAACGCCTTCGACGCCGCCGTCGCGGTAGCCGCCGCCCTGAACGTCGCCGAGCCGATGATGAGCGGCATCGGCGGTTACGGGGCGATAGTAATCTACGATGCCGAAGCGGGCGAGACGCGTTTTCTGGATACCGGCAGCAGGACGCCCGAAGCCCTGGATCCGAGCGCGTTACGCGCGCCGACGCCCAACTTTATAGATAACCGTTGCGGCGCCGGCGCCGTGGTCGCGCCGGGCAACCTCAATGCTTGGGAGCGGATGTCGGAGGACTACGGCGAGATGGAGTGGCGGCGTCTCTTCGAGCCGGCTATAGAGCTGGCCGACGAGGGGGTCGTCCTCGATGGGGTCACAGCCGGTTGGATCGACGCCGCCTGGCCCGCCTTCCCGGCGAACGCCAGAATTTTCTATGGCAACGACGGCGTTCCTCTAAGAGCCGGTGATGCTCTGGTCCAGGAGGACCTGGCAAACTCCTTCGGCCTCATCGCCGAAGAGGGGGCCGGGGTGTTGTACGAAGGCGCTTTGGCCGGGGCCATCGACGCCTCCATGCAAGAGAACGGTGGCTTTCTGAGCCTCGACGACCTGAGTAACAACCAGGCCCGGTGGCGGGATACTATCAGCATGGATCACCGCGGCTATGAGGTAGTCACGGCCTCACCCCCGTCCACGTCGTGGAACTCACTCCTCCGGCTGGGCGTGATGGGCCAGTTCGACCTGAACGAGTACGCTCACAACAGCGCCCCGTACCTGCACACTGTTGCGGAGGTCAACAAGCAGGCCTCACAGGCGGCCCGCAACTACGCCGCCGACCCGGAGATAGCCGAGACGCCGCTCGACCTGATACTCTCGCAGGAGTTCCTGGCCGAGGCGGCCGCGCAGGTAAATCCCTTCCAGGCCGCCCCGAACTCGCCGACCTCCCCGTTTGGTACACCCACGCGCTGCATACCCCAGAGCTATCAGCCCACGTATGGACCAGCGGATGCCCCCGCGACCGCTACCCCCGAGGCGCAGTCGCACACTACGCACTTCGTCATAGCGGACGAGGAGGGTAACGTGGTCAGCGCGACGCAGACCCTGGGCAATATCTTCGGGAGCAAGGTGATGCCGGAAGGAACGGGTATCTGGCTCAACGACGCGATCGCGTGGAGCCGCTTCGAGCCCGCCGGTAACGTCTTCGATGCCTTCCCCGGTCGCCAGAGCCTCTATGCGCTGTGTCCGACTATAGTGATGAGTGATGGGAGACCGTATATCGCGCTTGGGACTCCGGGTGGGCGGACTATACCGCAGACGACGCCGCAGATGCTCACGAACCTCATAGACTTCGACATGGACGTTCAGCAGGCGATCTCCGCCCCCCGCATAAGCTTCGCATCCCCGAACGCGCTCGTAGTCGAGACCGGCATACCGCAGTCCGTACGTGGCGAGTTATCCGCCCTGGGCCACAATGTACGGGTAGATGAGATCGGGCTAGGCAACGCCCACGGCCTGACCATCGAGTACGATTCAGCGGGCCGCCCGTCTAGGTTCACCGGTGGCTCCGACCCGCGCGGCGTAGGAGCCGCTGCCGGGTACTGAAAACTCCGGGCTACAAGGGCGTGAACGCCGCCGCGCAGGCGATTCGAGAAGGCTTCCCAAAACCGGAGACGGCCATATCGGCTCCGTGCTCGACCCCGGCTACTATGAACCGTCGGCCGGCACCTAAGGCCGGGAGTAAAGGGGGCGCGTCGCCACGCGCCCCCTTCTCGACCCGTGGAACGCCAGCCCCAGAGACTACTACGGTACGCCGGGATCCTACGAGGATGCGGTGACGGGAGCCCAGATCTTCGAAGAGAACGGCCGTAAGGACTTCAAGGACATCGACGTCATGCGCACTGCGCGCGGCTTCGACTCGTGTCTGCCCTGCAGGGTCCACATGTACCTCGGCAAGGGCAAGACACTCGAAAAACGCCACTCCCCAGAGAATCGTTTAGGGCATTTCGCTTTTACCCCAAGAGGTGGTTTACGAAGCGCTTCCTCCTTATGAGGTTAGCGCGGGTATGACTGTCTCCGAGGTGCATGCCTGAGGGAGGATCGAACAATATCCAATCAATGCCCTCGTAAGGCCCGAGTAGAAGCGAGGCTAACTCGCCAGCGGAGCATTCCCTAGCGTACCAATCTTCGCTGAAAACGTTGGAGAGGAAGAAGTTTTGAGCTGCCTCCCAAGAAGAGAACAGCACCAGCGCCTCTTTGCCGAGCCTCAAAGGCATGTGGAGCAGCATCATACCTTTGCACCCATATCGAGCTATCGCGTAGTGCAGCAATACCGGACGTATCGGGCGATACTCAGCCGTATCGGGCGTTCCGGGATGTTGGCGGTCTTTACTGGTAGCCTCAGCCATTTACTGACCTCCTTCTCGACTCTCGCTCGGACCTGGTCATCATTGCGTTTGTAGGGGGATTAGGCTCTAATACGCCGCTGCTTCCTCGTCACGCAGGTTCCGAATGTGTAGCCAGGAGGCGTTGGGTCGGGCTCTCGCAGGACCCCGGAACCAACGAGTGTGCTCCGTTCCCACCAGGGTGGTGTCTGCTTCAACCACGCGAGATGACTGCGATGTGCTTCTTCACCTTCGAGCCACGTGAGGTAGTCTTCTAACCACGGGTAGTAACGACCTCGTTCCGGGCGCCGGTCAAGCAAGAGGTCGGCCACGGTGGATTCGGTTGCGGCGGTGCGAGCCGGCTCGTTTGGCTCGCCATATGCCGCGATTCCGCTCCTTGCTGGATCATCCATTCAGTCCTTCTCTCGTCGCGTCTTTCGCCGCGTCTTCTCGCCTTATGCCTTCTCAGAAAGGTAGTCCTGAATTTGGCTGATCTTCAGCGTAGCGCCAGGGGTGTAGGGTCTCGTCACCCAATCGCCCGGCAGCCGACCTTTCTCCGATACTGGCCTTATGGTCCGCTCCGCAACGGCGGCAGGTGGTGGTGGAGGTAGTGGTGAAGACCAACCTCTGGCCGCAGGCACAATCGACGATGGTGCGCTCTGGACACCACCTGTAGACTTTGCCGAACTCCACCTCTTGGACGTCGTAGTGCCCCTGTACATGCTTGACTATTGTCTCCATCAGTTCCCCTTTCGCCTATCGGACTTACCGATGGCGACCCTATTAATTAGAATCGCCATCGGCCACCCCTTTCCCCAACGGGCATCTGTCACTGCGTAGGCTCCGAAGCCCTATGATCACCCGAAGACATGATCGCTCAAAGGTGTTCAACTGTCATGAGGTAGAGGAACCATCTTTTTATAGTTACAAATGACTACGCCTGCCTGGCTGAACTGTCCGTGTTTGCTACGCTGGGAGATGCTAATATCATTGAAATATGGTCAGTTCCGGAGAGGACTGCCATACGCTGAGGAGGAGCTTTGGCAAGAGTGGCTCTGGGAGATCCAAAGTATTACTGTGTTGCATACGCATCTCCGGTTCGGTGCCGTACGTTGAGGGCTGGGTGGCCCGCTCTACGTCACCTTGAATGTGACTCTGGCTCTGAGGGTGACACTACTCTTGCGACCTAACGAGGCGATCCTGTTATGATCGGGCGCAAGAAATACGAGAACGAACCGCAGCTGCGGGACCGGGCCATTGCTGTTAACCGCAGCGGAATAGTCATCACCGACCCGAACCTGCCGGACAACCCCATCGTCTACGCTAATCCGGGCTTCGAGCAGCTTACCGGTTACGTCACGGAAGAGGTGGTCGGCCGGAACTGCCGATTCTTGCAAGGTTCTGATAGGGATCAACCAGCTCTGGAGGAGCTGCGTATTGCGCTACGGGAGGGGCGGGATTGCAATGTGGTGCTGCGAAACTACAAGAAGGATGGCACCCCTTTCTGGAACGAGCTTAGCGTTTCGCCATTGCGCGATGAGAGAGGGCGTCTCGCCAACTTCGTCGGGGTGCAAATCGACGTCACCGAGCGCAAAGAAGCCGAACGCCGCGTGGCGGCGCAGCACACCATCACGCGAACACTGGCGGAGTCCCTTACGCTTGGTGATGCTGCCTCAGAGATGCTTCAGACCCTCTGCGAGAGTCTGAGATGGGAGTTCGGTGAACTCTGGACTCTAGACCGTCAAGCGAGCGTACTGCGATGCGTCCAAACGTGGAACGCGCCCTCGGTCGAAGCTGCGGAGTTCGGCGAGATCACCCGTGGACACACCTTCGCTCGCGGTGTGGGGCTGCCCGGTCGTGTCTGGAACAGCGGGGAGCCTACCTGGATCACCGATGTGACCAAGGAGGCCAATTTCCCCCGGGTATCCGCTGCAGCGAAGGCAGGCCTGCGCGGAGCGGTTGCCTTTCCGATCCTCCTTGGAGGGGAAGTCCTGGGGGTTGTGGGCTTCTACAGTCGGGAGATCCGGGAACCTGATGAAGAAGTCCTTCAGATGATGTCGAGCATCGGTAGCCAGATCGGCCAGTTCGTAGAGCGCAAGCATGCGGAGGAGGCGCTACGGAGGAGCGAGCAGCATCTGCGCAGCATTGTTACCAACGCGCCCGTCGTCCTGTTCGCGTTGGACCACGAGGGTATCTTCACGCTGTCCGAGGGAAAGGGCCTCGAAGCCCTGGGGCTCAACCCCGGTCAACTCGTCGGATCGTCGGTCCTGGAGGTATATCGAGAGACGCCGCAAATTACGGAGGCTATACGGCGCGCGCTCGCCGGTGAGGAGTTCAGCGCGCTCACGGAAACTGGTGGGCTGATCTTTGAGACGTGGTTTTCTCCCGTCCTCCTGGAGGGGAGCGGCGAAGTGGCGGGCGTCATTGGCGTCGCTACGGACGTCACCGAGCGCAAGAAAGCTCAAGAGGAGCGTGAACGGCTTAGCCATCAGAGCGAGCTAATCTTGAACTCTGCTGGAGAAGGAATTTTTGGACTGGACCGGCAAGGGAGGACTAGATTCGCCAATCCAGCGGCGGCAGCCATGCTTGGATATCAGCCCGGAGAACTCATAGATCGTTGTCAGCACGATCTCATTCATCACTCTCACCCCAATGGGAGCACATACTATGTAGAGGATTGCCCCATCTACATGGCGCTCCGAGATGGCATCGTCCACCAGGTAGACGACGAGGTGTTTTGGTGCAAAGATGGTACTAGCATCCCTGTCGAATACACAAGCACTCCCATATTGGAGAACGGGGAAGTTACCGGCACGGTGGTCATCTTCTCCGATATAACCGAACGTAAGAAGGCCGAGGAAGACTTGCGCAAGAGCGAGGCGAGGTTGGAAGAGGCCCAGCGCATCGCTCATCTGGGCAACTGGGAGTGGTATGTAAATACCGGGCGAGTGTGGTGGTCAGCCGAGACTTACCGTATCTACGGCTTGGAACCCGGAGAGTTAGTTCCCACCCTCGATACGGTAATGGAAGTTTTCCACCCGGACGATAGGCACTTGCTAGGGTTAGCCATCCACCGTGCTTTTCACGAAGACGAGGCCTACGGTTTCGAGCACCGCATAGTCAGGCCGGACGGCGAGGTGCGGTGGATATATAGACAGGTCAAGGTCGTTCGTGGCAAGGGTGAAGAGTCTCTACGGCTGTACGGTACCGTCCACGACATCAGCGAGCACAAGAGCGTAGAGCGCGAGCTGATCGAAGGAGCCCGCCAGGCGGCGTTGGGTGAGGATGTGGGTGCCGCTGTCAACGAGAGCGGCACCTTGCAAACGATCCTGCAGCAATGCACGGAGGCCATGGTCCGGCACCTCGATGCGGCATTTGCCCGCATCTGGATTCTGAAGGAAGAGCACAACGAGTTAGAGTTGCAGGCCAGCGCGGGGATTTACACTCACCTCGATGGTGCTCATAGTCGTGTGCCTGTCGGAAAGTTCAAGATTGGTCTCATCGCCCAAGAGCGGCGGCCGTGCATGACAAATGATATTTTGAGCCATCCTCGCATCCACGATAAGGATTGGGCCAGACAAGAGGGGATGGTGGCTTTCGCTGGCTACCCGCTGGTCGTCGAAGGCCGACTAGTGGGGGTAGTGGCGATGTTTGCCAGGCAACAACTCTCGGAAGCTACGCTAAACGCGCTGGCATCGGTGGCTGGGACGATAGCCCAGGGTATCGTGCGCAAGCAAGCCGAGGAAAATTTGATGGCTTACGCCGCAAGGCTAAACCGGAGCAACCGCGATCTTCAAGACTTCGCTTACGTAGCTTCGCACGATCTGCAGGAGCCGCTGCGCAAGGTTCGCACCTTCGCCGATCGTCTCAATGTGAAGTATGCCGAGGTTTTAGGCGAGCAGGGGCGCGACTACCTGGAACGAATGGAGGGCGCCGCGGCACGTATGCAGGACCTGATCGACGACCTGCTCCAACTCTCGCGGGTTACGACCAAGGCGCAACCCTTCACTCCGGTCGATCTCAACGAGGTAGTCCAAGAGGTCGTCTCCGACTTGGAGTCCCGCATAGATCAAATAGGGGGGCAGGTGAAGGTGAGCACTCTACCGACTGTAGAGGCCGACCGGCCGCAGATGCGTCAGTTGATGCAGAACTTGATCGGCAACGCCCTCAAGTTTCACCGGGAGAAAGAAGCCCCAATCGTCAGGGTTTACGGTGAACTCCTACAGGAGCGGAAGGAGAACGCTAACGGTAGGGCTGTGCATAGCAGAGTCTGCCAGATCCTGGTCGAGGACAACGGTATAGGATTCGACGAAGAGCACCTCGACCGTATATTCGTGCCGTTCCAGCGGCTACACGGTCGCACCGCCTACGAGGGAACGGGTATGGGGTTGGCGATCTGTCGTAAGGTAGCCGAGCGTCACGGAGGTAACATAACAGCCAAGAGCGCTCCTGGGCGGGGAGCCACGTTCATGGTTACGCTGCCCGTCAAGCAGTCCGAAGGGAATCCGTGAGAGAGGCCAAGCTGAATACCACCCTGCTGTTAGCCGAGGACGATCCTGACGACCGCTTGCTGGTCAAGGAGGCCCTGGAAGAAAGCCGTTTGGGAGCAGATCTGCGCACGGTGGAGGACGGTGAAGAGTTAATGGACTACCTGCACCGCCGTGGCAGGTACGCAGACCCGAACGACTCGCCGCATCCAGATTTGATCTTACTGGATCTAAAGATGCCCAGGAAAAGTGGGCACCAGGCGCTCGAAGAGATCAAAAGCAATCCCAGGTTAAGGTGTATCCCTACAGTGATTCTAACGACCTCCAAGGCGGAGGAGGACATCATACGTGCGTACAGCTCAGGAGCCAACTCGTTCATAGTCAAGCCGACGAACTTCGGGGCATTGACCGAGACGATGAAGACCCTGGAGACATACTGGTTCAAGCTCATCGCGCTTCCGCCCGGAGAGATGGGATGCTAGATGCATAGCGTGGATAACGTTCGGCTAAAGGTACTTCTCGTCGAGGACGACGAGGACGACTACGTAATAATACGTGACTTGCTCTTCGAGATGGAGAGGTTCGATCTCGATTGGGTAACCAACTACAATGACGCCGTGGAAGTGATCGAACGTGAAGAGCACGACGTTTGTCTTCTCGATTACCGTCTCGGAGAACGCAGCGGGTTGGATCTGTTGCGCGAAGCTTTGAAGAGAGGGTGCAAGGGTCCGATTATCCTGCTGACCGGTCAGGGTGACCGCGAATTAGACTTGGAGGCTATGCAAGCTGGGGCGGCGGACTACCTGGTCAAGGGCCAGATCGATGCGCCCCTATTGGAGCGCTCTATTCGCTACGCCTTCACGCGCACGCTGAGGATTCTTGGAGAGAGCGAGAGGCGATTCCGCTCGCTCGTGCAGAATATTTCGGACATCATCACTATAGTAGATGCCGAAGGCATCACACGCTACCAGTCTCCCTCTGTCGAACGGGTGCTGGGGTACCGACCCGAAGATACGGTAGGACCAAGCGCCTTTGATTATGTTCATCCCGACGACCTCGAGCGAGTGCGAAGCATGTTTGCTGGCATAACGGAGAGTGCCGGGGTTGGCGGACCCCTGGAGGTAAGGGCTCGCCATGCGGATGGCTCCTGGCGTCACATCGAAGCAACATTCAACAACCTTCTGGACGATCCGGCGGTGCGGGGGATAGTAGTCAAC
>CADCVE010000021.1 GCA_902806065.1 uncultured Rubrobacteraceae bacterium
CCTGCGCAAGGAAGAGGTGGAGGTAGAGGACACCACCGAACGCCGCGACGTCTAGGGAAGTCCGAATCGGCGCGCCCTTTTCACAGAGGAGGTTGCATGAGCGAGAGGTACGACAGGGCAGATGATCGGAGCACGAGTTGGGCCAGCGTGCTAATAGGCTGGCTCGCGGCTCTGGGGGCCAGCCTGATCTTCAGTGCCATCGTCGGCGCGGTGGTCGGGGCGATCTTCGGCACCGGCGGCTCGGCCCAGAACATGGGCGTGGCGGGTTTCGTGGGGCTACTCATAACCCTGTTCCTGGCGTTCCTCATAGGCGGCTACACGGCCGGACGGATGTCGAGCCGCTCGGGAACCAAGCACGGCCTCCTGGTAGCCCTCCTCGCCCTGCTCGTCACGCTGCTCCTGGCCGCTCTGGGCGGTGCGTTGGGGCTCGCCTTCCTGGACAACCTGCAAGGCGTGACGCTGCCCAACGTCCCGGACGTCACCCAGCAGGGCCTGAACACTGTCCTGACGCTCGGGAGCATCCTCGCCCTGCTAGTCCCCTTCATCTCCGGGGCCATCGGGGGCTCCTGGGGCGCAAAAACTGGCCGGCGACGCCCGTAAGTAACGAGCTTGGCCGCGGCGGCCTCATCGCGGGTCCTATTACCAGCGGACCGCTGAACCCGGCGCGCCCTGGACCCGATGCCTAATAGCCGGAGAGTTCAGTGCCGTGTGGGTCTGCGCCGCCGGTCCCATAATCGGTGGTATCCTCGCCACCCTGGTCTACGAGCGCTTCACCTCCCAGGCCAACGCCTCGTAACAGAACCCTCGCGAGGCCCCTGGTATACGCCGGAGCCCCGCGATAAACTGTCTATATCGTGCGCCTGTAGCTCAGGGGATAGAGCAGCGGTTTCCTAAACCGCGAGTCGGAGGTTCGAATCCTTCCAGGCGCGCTCCCTTTTTGTCCTGAAAAACGTGGGAGAAGCCGGGATCTTCTCTCTGGCTAGGTATATACGATACAGCTTCCTCTACAGTCACAAGGAGGAAGAGTTGCCGAAGAAGAGAGGGAATAGAGAGGGTTCCGCCTACCGTCGTAAGGACGGTTTGTCGATAGGTCAGTACGTGATCAAGCCTCTGACGTGACCCTGTTTTCTGTACCAAATCCTATGGGAGTATGAGCGTCGATTCTAGCTCCTCTTCATGTTCACTGTCGGTGTCGTGCTGGTTGACAGGGGTTGGCGCTACGCGGGATGCCGCTACTTCCGATGCAGTCCGGTAGCCCAAAGCGCTGTGCGGTCGTCGAGGGTTGTAGCTCTCGCGGTACTCTTCTACCAGCACCTTCGCTTCCAAAAGGTTCGCAACCTCCTCCCTCTTTAGCAACTCGTCTCCGAAGCGCCCGTTGAACGACTCCGTGTAGGCGTTCTCCCTCGGGTCAGCAGGGCCTTGGCTCGACGGCTATCTTGGCGAAAGAGCGGAAAGGACCGGCGCTGGAGCGGAAGCCGAGCCGGACGGCGCCCCGAAAGAGCCGGGAGGAGCTGTAGTCTCCCCTCCTCGTCAGATCGGGCAGGCGAAGGTCGCATCCTCGACGGTCTGCAGCGGCAGGTAGACGCCGGCGACCTCGTCTTCGGTGCCGCAGAGAGGCCGGAGGACGAGCATGTCCTCCTCGGGCTCGGGAAGGACGACCCACTACCGGCCGCGGGCTTTTACAAGAGAGTCAACAGCATAGGTCACGGTGTACCTCCGGGGTTCCTGGAGGAGTATTGCGGCGAGATAATTTCCAACTCGGGGAAGTACGTGCCGTAGATACTGGTGTCCGAGGTGAGCAGGGCGTGGGCGAGGTGAAGCGCGTGCGCCCCGATGAGGAAATCCGCGAGGATGCGCCTGGGGCCGGTATTTCCTCTCTGCTGCATGTGGGTCCGGGCATAGGTGCCGTAGCACGCGCCGGCCGTGCGCCACACGTCCGCGCCGAGGTTCCACTGCACGTCGATGCCCTTGTCGGAGAAGAGGTATCCACGACTTCGGGGTCCCTGCCCGCCACGAGCTCGGCGTAGACGGCCGGTGAGACCAGGAGCGGTCCCTTGCCCGCAGCCTCTCCCAGTGCGACTCGCGCCTCCGGGGCGGAGTCAGGATCGCCTGATAGAAGAGCGGAGAAGACGTTGGTGTCTACGGCGGTCCTCACCCGGCTTGTTCGTCGTCGTCATGGCCGCGGAGATCCCGCACGCAAGCGTTCACCTCTTCCCAGCTTATGCCCTTGCCCACGCGCCAGGCGCCCTCGTAATCCGCGAAGCTGACCGGCTTTCTCTCCACGCGCAGCCGAACGTCGCCATCTTCGACCTCGAAGACGAGGCTGTCCCCTTCCTTGATCCCCATCGCCCGGCGAACCGCCTTCGGGACCGTTACCTGACCTTTACTCGTTACCCTGGCCTTCTGCTTCATAGCCCTACGCCCCATGTTGCTTACTTTTATTTTCTTACCACGATGCAGTATACGTTACCCTTCGTCCCCGAAGACGTAGGGAGCCTCGGCGGCGATAGCGGCTCAGTCGTCCTGGTGGACGAAGCGGATGACCATGTAGCCAAGGTCCTCTATCGCCTCCTCTTGTGCGGCATCCCGCGCCCGGCGCTCGGTAGTCGTGGTACGGGCCGTCTATTAGATAGCGGCACCGTAATCGCCGTCGTAGAAGAAGTCCGGGCGGGCCTCAGACTCCTCGAAGAGGCGCTGGGCATGGGAAGGGAGCTGGTAGCCGCGGCTCTCGATGGATGCGAGTCAGCGCTTCTCCCGCTTCCATGTAAGCTCCCCTTCCGGGTCTTTGATCTTGCCCAGGTAGAGCGCCCTCTGTTTACCGCCCTCGTGATAACGGAAGTACCAGTAGGGACTGTGCTTCTTTCGAGCCTACGCTCGGGCAGATCAGGCTAAAGTCTCTCACCACCCCCATGTCCGTGACCTCTACCGTGAGAAGCTGGACGCCGGGCTCTCGCACCGCACGGTGCAGTACATCCACGTGACGCTTCACAAGGCGCTCAAGCAGGCTGTGGCGGACAGTCTGAGACCCTGCAACGCGGCGGCCTCCGTGAAGGCCCCGAGGCCGGGCAAGAAAGAGATCCGGCCTCTCACCTAGGAGCAGGCCCGCGCCTTCTTCGAAGCGGTGCGCGGTGATCGGTTCGAGACCCTGTACGTGCTCGCCATCCACCGCGGCTTGAGGGAGGGCGAGCTGCTGGGGCTCAAGAGGTACGACCTGGATCTCGAAGCCGATACACTCGCCGTGCGCCGGATGCTCTCGGAGATCAGGGAGCGAGGGCACGTCTTCGATGTCCCCCAAGAACGACAAAGGCCACCGCACCAAGCTCACCGCCGGGGCGACGAAGGCGCTCAAGCGCCACCGCAAGGCGCAGCTAGAGGAGCAGATACGCCTCGCGGGGCTGTGGGAGGACCATAGACTCGTCTTCCCCAACCAGGTCGGCAAGACCATCAACGCCAAGAATCTCACCGCCCGCTCCTTCAAGCCGCTGCTGATCGAGGTTGGACTCCCCAAGTCGGTACGCTTACACGATCTGCGGCATACGTGCGCCACACTGCTCCTCTCTAGGGGCGTTCATCCCAAGATCGTTCAGGAGCTCCTGGGTCACGCCACGACCTCCATTACCCTCGACACCTACTCTCACGTCTTGCCTAACATGCAGGGCCAGGCCGTTACGGCGATGGAGAGTGCCTTGTCCTCAAACCCACTGGTTAGGCAAGAAAACCCTTAGCGGGCAAGGTTTTGCTGCCGACGATGATATGGGCAAGGCGCTTTGTCCCCTTCTACGGCAGCTCACGAGTGAGGCTACTGGCAACCCAATCCAGGTACGTATCCGTCCACCCCTCGGGTAGCGCTGCTCCGGGATACGAAACCTGGGGAAACGCAAAATGAGGATCAAGGACGTACGCTTCGTCCCACCACTCAATTTCAACAGACGAATTATCGGATACCCCTTTCAGTAATGGCCCTTTCTCTTCTGGCCACCTAGTCGAGGTAGCGACTATAAGTTGCGAGGCACCCATATGGTGGGCGACTGTGTATAGCTTAGAGAGCTGGTTGGCGAACTTAGACACCTGTTCGGGTTCTTTGAGGAACTCTGCGGATTCCTTGCATTCCGCGAGTATGAGCTTACTGCCCCGTATCGCGACGAGGTCTATATCGTCAACCTGCTCTACAGGAACCGCAGCACCCGCCTTCGCCCTGAGCCTGACCCCAGGATAGTAGCCCAAGGCTTCTCTACTGAAAGACCGGCCCCAAGCGTTGCTCATAGCGTGGAGCGTCAAGAGGACTGTAATGGTTCCTTGATCGTGACCGCGAGCGTAGAGCTCGTTAACGCGATACTGCCAACGAGTTGCACCTAAGTCCAAGGGCACCGGCGAGTCCACCTGGCAGCCGTCACAACGCCATACCTTGGTGACGCGATCAACCTCGTACCATCTTTTCAGCTCACACCTCGGGCAAACGAGGTCCACACCGCGGAACAGGATTTGTCGCTTTATGAGCCAACTGAGCAGCTGCGACCCCGCTTGCCCCCATGAATCGAAGCGGCTCTTCTCCGCCCCTTTCCGTTCAGCTACAAAGGCTCGCTTTTCACCTCTTCTACCACTCAACTCCTTGAGCAGGCGGTGAACCCTGCTGCTAGCGAGAACCTTCATCCCCTCAATTCCGTCCACCAGCGACAGCTGACCAAGTGCCAGCTTGCTACCGGTCGTGGAAAAAACGTCGTAGCCGCAATCCTCGAAAACTGAGGAAAGCAAGTCCCAACCGTCGGGTGTTTGCAGGTTTAGCAGATCCGCTTCCGAGAAATTCTTGTTGAACGACTCGACAAACCGAAGCGTGCCCTTCTTCGAGACAATCTCGCGCGCGTGGTCGGATGACCTGCCGAGGTGCCAAGCCAAGGCCTTACTCTGCGGAAGCCACATCCCCTCCACCCCGACATCGTAGGCCACACGGTCAACGTAGGGAACCAATCCCTTAAATGCTTCGGGCCTCGGTGGCCGAAGGCTGGCCCGGCCGCGCTCGAAGTGGGCGGTGCTCTGCTCTGTAGTGTGGTGGTAATCACACGTCGTCTTGAAGAGCTCGGCGAGGCTTCCGGCGCCGATATGAGCCTCGGGATAGCTAGCGCGCAGGCGCTCCTCTAGTTCCTCCGTGGGCGTTGCGGCGCTCACTATGCGCACATCACGCTTCCTAACCTGAGCCACCGTTAACCCCTCGTTGGCGCGGCTCAACGCGCTCTCGACGATCGCCGGCCCCCTCTCGTATTCGAGGGCGCTGAGCGGCAGCCACAGTGGGAAGGGTCTAGCGAAATAGTGCTCCGCCCTGAGGTTCCAGTACAGTGCAAAGTCCTCCACACTGTCGTACGCCCCCGTCACCACGACCGGCACGTTATACCCGTCCTCGACTTCGCGCTCCCCCCGAGCCCTCTTCGACCTGCTACGGCCCGTGATACGCAGCCCCATGCAGGTCAGCTCCGGTAGGGTGAGCGCGTGTTCTACCTCTTCTTCTCCAACTAACCCTCGCAAGTCCCCAGTCCACACACCCGACGAAGCCCGCGAGAGGTTGACCCGCTCGACACGAACGAACTCAGAGAGGTCGAGGTGGTACTCGTAGCTCGGAGCCTGCTCATTGAGGTAGTACTTTAGCTCCTCCTCGTCCAAGCCGCCGAACCTGGCGAGCAAGTGCAGGTAAGCGGCAGCCGGTCGAGGAACCTCGGGAACGACAACGAAGTACGGGCTCTCGGGTGTCTTGAGGCCGTCCGCGAGGGCCTTAAGCGCCGAGTGGAGCAGCGTGCTGCTCTCCCCCGAGAGCGCCAGGGGTTCGTCCCTTGGGTACACAAACCAACCGGCGTCGTTCAGGCGCTCCTTCTCCGCCTCCAAGAGGGGCTCGATCGCGAACACTCGGTCGGGGTCGAACAACCTGAGAAGTTCCTCCCACTGTTCGCTTAGGCCGCCAGAACGCGAGTAGGGGATGACGTAGCTCGCCTGTCCGGCCCACGCCAAGCATCGTGACCTTATGAACCTCGCCGCCATATCTGGGTCGTCATCCGGTATCAGGCAGGCCGGTCGCGCGGGTCTTAGGGTAGTCTCCACTACCCGGGCCCCGCTTTCATACTCTCTCGGAAGGAGGACTCCCGAGCGGCTCAACACAGCCCCCGAGCATCTGAGGTGTGCTCTTGCACTTCAACAAAAGCTCTCAGCTTAGGCTATCCTTTCAACTTCGGCGCCAAAGGCACTTTACACTCGCAGAAGACGTATTACCTTAGCGGGTAACTGTCAAAGGGTACTTAGAGCTAACCCGATCCCTTTCGACAATCCCGTTTTCCCCTGCAAAATACTAACTTTTTCAAGCGCGCCCGGCAGGATTCGAACCTGCGACCCGC
Organism: uncultured Rubrobacteraceae bacterium; assembly: GCA_902806065.1. Taxonomy (GTDB): domain Bacteria; phylum Actinomycetota; class Rubrobacteria; order Rubrobacterales; family Rubrobacteraceae; genus Rubrobacter_F. The sequence goes on from CADCVE010000021.1 coordinate 6,375, forward strand.
GGATTAGAAGTCCGCTGCTCTGTCCTGCTGAGCTACGGGCGCATGAGGTAAAACCGCTGCAAAACGGGTGTTTTAGAAGGGGCTCGACTGAGGTCCCGAACCCGGTGGCAGCAGTAGCTCACGAGAGAGGTTCCTCCATGGCGTTATCGCCCTCCTCCCTATTGAGGATCACGTAGCTGCAGGTGTCCAGGGTGACGGCGACGCCCGAGTACCCGAGCAGTTCCTGAACCTCTTTGGGATACTGCCTCTTCATGAACCTGATTGTAGCGCACGAGAGCTGTATGTCGTGGAGCAGGATCGCGAGGCCTACGAGCGGATCTTCGTCTCACTGGCGGCAACCGCACGGTGCCCGTGATCGTCGAAGAGAGCAAGCCCGTCCGGGTGGGCTGGATGAGGCAAGGGTACTTTATCTAGCTACCGCTCCCGCAGCTCCTCTATAAGACCCCGCAGCACGTGGTAAACGGACGCTTGCACCTCCTGGATGCGCGGGACGTAGTCCGAGCGCACGACTACCGTATGGTCCGTGAGTCGCTCGCTCACGATCTTTCCGCCATCGTAGCCTACGATTCCTATAGTGAGTAACCCCCGTTTGCGAGCCTCCGCGAGTGCGGACAGGATGTTCGGCGAACCGCCGCTCGTAGAGATCCCAACCGCCACATCCTCCGGCCGGGCATGGGCAATGAGCTGTCGCAAGAAGATGGCCTCGACGCCCACGTCGTTAGCGATCGCGGTGATGTTGGCCGGCTCCGCGGACAGTGAGACCGCCGGGACGGGCTCGAAGCCCTCTGGTGGTGTCACACAGTCGGCGACCAGGTCGTTCGCATCAGTTGCCGAGCCGCCGTTGCCGAAGGCGATGATCTTACCGCCTCGATCCAGCCGCCCGGCGACGGCCGCGGCTATCTCGGAGATGGCGCCTACCTCCGTCTCGGCCACCATCGCCCGCATGGCGTTCACCTCTGCCATCTTCTGCAGCATCGAGCCCTGCACCTCTTCAACGACCCCTTCGAGTTGTTGCTCCCCTTTGCCCAGGAAAGGGTAGAGGAATGAGGAGGCCCCAACGTCATGCCCCTGCTCCCGGTGCTCGAAGTACACGTGGACCGTCTCCCAGAGCAGGTGGTAGAGGACCTCGAAGGCCTCCTGGATCACGAACGCGTCCCCGTCCGGCGGTGCGAAGGAGTACTCCCCCGCCTCCCCCGTCAATGCGAACGTCATCGCCCCCCGCTCCCGCGCTACCCGCAGCGTTCGCTCCACCGCCTCGTCCGCCTCCGGGAAGGAGAAACCCATCACCATGTCCTCCGGCCGCAGCACGACCGGCAAGCGGGCCTCGAAGTCCGCTCCGAGATCCAGCGCCGGCAACGCCCGCTTGCCCACGATGACCGGATGCACGAACTCGACGGAGACGTGCTCGGCGTCGGTCGCGGCGGAAGCGTTGCCGAAAGCGAGAAGCCGTCCACCCGCCAGGAACCGACGGGACATCTCGTGGCAGGCTTCGGCCAGCCTCGGCGCCTCGGCCTCAAAGAAGGACTCGAAGATCGCGTTGCGCCGAAGCAGCTCCTCGCGGCTCCGGGCTGTCAGAATGTATGCGTCTACCGATCGCATCATTTCACCTCCGAGAACGAAGTCACGGCTACGCCAACCCTTCATATAGAGACGCTGCCACCAACTATGACCTGAACCGTCAACTCGTAGAGGCGGCGGCGATCATCGTACTTGACGATGGCTGTAGGGAAGCACTCGCCACTCGCGCAGCGCCGCTTTGCTACACTCCCCATCGAATAATGGAGCAAGCTCTTGACTCTGGCGGAGCGGCCCGCGCCGTGCCTCCTTTCTTCTAATCCTTAGGCATTCTATCCTGTCCCCCGCTCAAAGCGCACCTCTTGGAATCCGCCAGCAAGCAGCGTGCGGAATCTCAACTCGGTCGCTGTGTGCTTTTATCAAGCTCCAGATGTTACCCATGCAGACGAACAGTACGCGTACCCTGCCGCGGGCCAGCCACCTTTCGGCCTCCGGTCAAGGTGTGGCCGGATACCACTCCGGCTCGACAGCTTCTGTTGAATCTTTGTAAAACCTTATAGAATTCCCGCATCTTATCGCTCCTACGAGCAACGGACGCCACGATCTTATTAGGCGCGCTTCTGAGCCGCCGAGATTGGATCTACCTGCTCAGCCTTCTGGTGCCTCTGGCCGTCTACGAGCTCGCCCTGAAAACCTACGATATCGCTTCGCGCCCGGACAAGCCCGGGCTCGCCTTGATCCTGGATCTGATGTGGTCGGACATATTCTTCGCTTTGGGTTACGCGTTGCTATGGGTCGGGCTCTTCGCCGCGGTACGGGGGGGACCCTTGCGCTGGGCCGTGGTCCTCTTCTTCCACGGCGCAGCCATGCTGGTGGCGGCCGTAAGTACGATGGCCCACCAGTACCTGCAGCAGACCGGCACGACGCTAGAGTATGGGATCATCGCCCTGTGGTTCCCCAGGTTCGAGGAGATCCAGCCGATCCTCGCCCAGACGGTCCCACTCTCGGCCTGGGTGCTCCTCGGAGCCGTTGTCTTCTACGCGATCCTGGGCCCCTGGCTCGTGACCCGCGCCGTCGAGGGGTGGCGAAGACGGCCGGGGAGGTCCCTGGCCGGGGTGCCCAGAATCTCCTTCTTGGGCCCTCTCGGGCTCTTTCTCCTGGCGCTCGGGTTCGGCTCGCTCTCTATGACGATTGGCTCCAATCCGGCCGAGGCCAGCACTTCTCTGGCAAGGGACCCGTTCGTCAACGTGGTCCTGACGGGATTTAAGGAGGCGACCGCCAAGAAGGACGGCCAGGACGCTGCCGTCGAGAACCTGTCCGCAGACGCAAGCCTCGTACCGACCCCCTGGACCGAGAAACGCAACGTCGTCCTGATCCATCTGGAGTCGACCCGCGCGCGGTCGGTGACGCCTTACAACGAGAGACTCCCAACCACGCCCTTCTTGGATGATCTGGCGAAGGAGAGCCTCCTCGCCGAGCGGGCCTACACGACCGTCCCGCACACCTCCAAGGCGGTCACTTCGGTCAACTGCGGCGTTCTTCCGCATCTCGTCCCGCAGAACACCGAAGCGGAGCCGGGTGGTATTCCCGCCCGGTGTCTTCCCGACCTCCTCAGGGGCCAGGGGTACGACACCGTTTTCTTCCAGTCGCCCACGGAAGACTTCGAGGATCGGCGGGAGCTCGTCAACAACTTCGGCTACGAGGAGTTCTACTCTCAGGAGTCGATGGACACGGATGGGTTCGAGCAGACGAGCTACTTCGGCTACGAGGACGACATCATGCTAGAGTCGAGCGAGGAGTGGATCGAGGGGCGCTCAACCGACGAACCGTTCATGGCCGAGTACCTGACGGGCACGGGACACCACGACTACCGGTGTCTCTCCACCCGTTACGGGCAGGAGGACTTCTCGGAGAATGATTGGACTAACCGTTACCTCAACTGCATGCGCCTCCAGGACATCTTCGTGGAGAAGCTCATTGAGCAGTACAAGGAGCTCGGGCTCTACGAGGATACGATCTTCGTGTTCTACGGTGACCACGGGGAGGGCTTGGGGGAGCACGGCCGCTACCAGCACAACGACACCGCCTGGGAAGAGGGCATCAGGATCCCGCTACTGATCCATGCTCCCGGCCGGTTCGAGGACGGCGAGCGAAATGCGGGACTGTCGAACCTCACCGATATTCTGCCAACGGTGCTGGAGTTGCTGGGGTACGAGGTGAGGAACGGAGAGTACCCGGGCTATTCGCTCCTCCACCCGTTACCCGAAGACCGTATCTTGAGGTTCAGTTGCTTTCACGAGAACCAGTGCCTGGCGAGCATCAAGGGTCACGAGAAATACATCTACCACTACGACAACCAGCCCAATGAGCTCTTCGACCTCTCCGAAGACCCCCTCGAAGAGAACAACCTCGCGGGCGAACGCGGTAAAGAAGTAGATGAGAGGCGCGAAGACCTTCTTGCGTGGTATTCGGAGATCAATGCCACATATGGAGATAGATAGCACCCGTTGCGCGGAGAGAAGGGCGGCCGTGCGGACCACCGTGCTCCAGCCCTGCTGCACCTCACCGTGGCCGTCTTCACCCTCCGCGTAACCACCCCTACGTGCGGCGGGTTGTAGATGAACGCGGGCAACGCGAAGTCGGCGACAACCTCGCACACGCCCCCCTCCGACGAGGCCGACAACCGCGCCCGCTACTAACGACCGGCGACCGGAAACAAGAGGCGGTAATATGCCGCGATGTTAGGCGAGCTCCGTGGCGAGGGCCACGAGGGCAAAGGACGTCAGAAGGTGCAAGGTACGGAGCCCGAGGCTGACCGGCGGCTGTTTTGGGGCTAGACTGGGAGCCTAGAAAGACCCGAGACTGGGAGGAAAAGCGATGGCCGAAGTGAACCGGGTAGGGATGCTCACGGGCGGCGGGGACGCGCCGGGCCTGAACGGCGTCATCCGGGCCGTCACCATGCGTTCGATCAACGACTATGGCTACGAGGTCCTGGGCGTCATGCGCGGCTGGCGCGGCCTTCTTGAAAAAGAAGAGGACAGCACCCGGTCCCTCTCCGTCGGCGACGTCCGCTACATCCTCGAAGAGGGCGGCACGATCCTCAAGTCCTCACGCACCAACCCCTACAAGAACGAGGGCGACGCCGAGAAGGTCGTCGAGAACATGAAGGAGTACGGCATCGACGCCCTCGTCGCCATCGGCGGCGACGACACCTTGGGCGTCGCGAAGAGGCTCCACGACGACTTCGGGGTGCAGATCGTCGGCTGTCCCAAGACCATAGACAATGACCTTTCGGCGACCGACACCACGTTCGGCTACGACACCGCCGTCTCCATAGCCACCGAGGCCATAGACAGGATAAGGACCACGGCGAAGAGCCACGAGAGGATCATAGTGGTCGAGGTCATGGGGCGTCACGCCGGTTGGATCACCTGGGGCGCCGGCGTCGCGGGCGCCGCGAACGTCACCCTCATCCCCGAGGTCGAACCGAACCTCGACGAGATAGCGGACCTCTTCGAGAAGCGCGCCGAGAACGGCGAGAGTTGGGGCATCGTCGCGGTCAGTGAGGGCGTGGTCCTGAGCGAGGACTACATCACCCAGAACGCCGAGACGGACGAGTTCGGGCACGTGCGCCTGGGCGGCATCGGCGAGACGCTCGCCGGGGAGATAAAGGAGCGCACCGGCATAGACACCCGCCACGTCGTCCTCGGCCACCTCCAGCGCGGCGGCACCCCCACCGCCTACGACCGCATCCTCTCGACGCGCTACGGACTCAGAGCAGCCGAAGCCGTAAAGAACGGTGAGTGGGGCAAGATGGTCGCGCTGCGCGGAAACGAGATCGTCACCGTCTCTCTGGACGAGGCGACCGAGGAGACCAAGACTGTCCCCGACGACCTCTATAAGGCCGCTGAGATATTTTTCGGATAAGAGCCTTCCGTGCCCCTCACGCGTGCGCCGATCTCAGCAAATAAGATCGGCGCACGCGACGTTTTGCGCGGCAACCACCACTTCCTGTCTTCGTTGGGCATCCATAAGCCGCTGTGCTACGTATGCGCTAGAGGTTGCTTAGAAAGTAACCGATATACAGTAGACTAGTAAGCAAATTTACAAGGATATAGTAGCGAGCACGATAAAAGTAGGGTTTTCCGGTAGTTGGGAGCAGTTGAGGCTACAGTAGTGGGGTTCGAGGGTTGATGTACGGACAGGACACAGACCGCCTGAAGGCGTTTTCGAGCTGCCGAAGAGTCTACTGGCCAGGGTGCGCTACATCTTCCTGCTCGTCGCCATCCTCGCCGCCGCGCTTACCATCTCGTCCGTGCTCGCAGCAACTCAACCGTGGACGCTTCGGACGGCCGCATTGGTCGGCATCTTGTGGCTCGTCTGGTATTGGAGCCGCGGGTACGGACGCGGAAGCTTCTCATACGCGGGAAAGACGTTCGAGGGGCTAGTCGTGCTGGTGATCGGCCTAGCCCTCGACACACCATTGCACGTCCTCGGCCTGGTCTACAACGGTCTCGTCTTTCGCTCGCTCTACGGTGAGAGGAGAGATGTCGCCATCACTATCCTCGCTTACCTCGGGGGGTTCCTTGGGGCGGTGGCGTTCTCGTCGTTTGTGACAGGTCCTAGCGTGCCCCTCGCGGAGGTCTTGCCTCACGTGCTCGGTTTGACGCTCCTGGCCGTCGTGTTCCATATCCTGGCGCAGACCCTTGTGAAACAAGAGCGCATGGTAACCCGCGAGAGAACTCTGAGGGCGGCTGGTGCGGAGCTCGTGGCCACCCAAGACCGGGAGAGCGTCTACAGAGTTGCCGTCGACACGGCCTTCGCGCTGACAAAAGAGAACCCAAAAGTGCGGGTAGGTCTATCGGTAGGCTCAATAGAGGAGATGAGCGCGGTAGCTTCGGCAGGAGATCACGCCTCCGAGCTTCTGGGCAAACAGCTCGACGTTCACCTCCTACCGGATCACCTCCGCGAGCGCCTTCTCGCGAAGCGATCCATAGAAGTCGAAGGCGTTGAGGCCGCCGAACTGAGGAGAGTCCTGAGTATGTCGCCTACCACCAGGCCTTTCTTCATGACCCCGCTTTTTATCGAGGACGAGTTGAGAGGTACGCTTGTTGCAGCCAGCGACTCAGCCTTCCCGCAGGAGGTCAAGGATGGACTGGAGGCTTTGGGCTTCCAGGTCGCGCTCGCGCTGGAGAGTGTAGCTTTCGCCGAAGACCGCCACTGGCGCCAGAGCGAGGTCCGCTTCCGCTCCCTGATACAGAACTCCTCGGACCTGGTGATGGTGCTGAGCGAAGACGACACAATTCAGTACGTGAGTCCGTCGGTGCAGCGCATAATGGGCTATGCTCCACGGGACCTGATCGGCCAGGATGCCTTCGCCTCCTTCGTACATCCAGACTACATCGCGCAAACCAAGGCTCTTCATGAGCAGGTCAAGAAGACCCCGGGCGTCAGGTCACCGACCGAAGTTCGCCTGAGGCATCGTGACGGTTCCTGGCGCTATCTTGAGGTAACCACCACCAGTCTTCTGGAAGATCCTGACATAAGGGGCGTCGTACTCAACTCGCGCGACGTTACAGAGCGTAAACAGGCGGAGGAAGCGCTACGCCAGAACGAAGAGCGTCTCCGCCGCCTCGTGGCGCAGGCCGCGGAAGCATTCTTCGTCCATGATCTTGAGGGCAGGCTCGTCGAGGTGAACCAGCAGGCGTGCGAGAGCCTGGGGTACACGAGAGAGGAACTACTGAGCATGCCGGTGGCGGATATCGAAGAGAATTTCGACGCGCAAGGGCTTACAGAGATATGGGAACACATAGTCTCGAACGGACCCGTCACAGTCGAAGGAGTCCACCAGCGCAAGGACGGAACACGCTTTCCAGTCGAGGTTCGTGTTGGTTTGTTCGAGACGGGTGCAGATCGCCTAATACTCGCCATGGCACGCGACATCACCGAGCGCAAGCAGGCTGAGGAGAGACTGCGAAAGAGCGAGGCGCAACTGGCCGAAGCCCAGCGAGTCGCCCGCATCGGCAGCTGGGAGATGCACATACCGACGAACACGACCATCTGGTCCGATGAACTCTACCGTATCTGTGGCCTGGAACCCCGATCCCAAGAGCCTACTCCCTTCGAAACCTTTGCAGAGCTCATTCATCCCGACGATGCGGAGTTCGTCAGAGAGATGATCGCGAAGACCTTTGAGGACCACGAGCCGTTCGCCTACGATCACCGCTTGATCCGCCCGGACGGGGAGGTGCGGACACTACACGTAGAGGAAGAGGTGTTCGTAGACGAGGCCAACGTACCAGTGAGAATAGTGGGTACGATACAGGACGTCACCGAGCAGCGACAGGCGGAAGAAGAATCACGCCTGCTGCGAACCGTGGCACTGGAAATGAGCGAAGCGGAGGATGTTGTCTCCGCGTTGAGCATTGCACTGCGACGAGTGTGCGAAGCCACGGGCTGGACCATAGGACAGGCCTGGGTCCCCAGCGATGACCGGACGGCGCTGGAGTGCAGTCCGGCCTGGTATACCAGAGCCGAGAATCTAACCGAGTTCAGGGCCGTGAACGAAGACCTCGTGTTGGAGCCGGGCGTGGGGCTTCCCGGACATGCCTGGTCGAGCAAGCGGCCTGCATGGACACGAGACATCACGCAGAGCAATTATCTGCGAGCGCCGATAGCCGCGGAGTTCGGAATAA
>CADCVE010000022.1 GCA_902806065.1 uncultured Rubrobacteraceae bacterium
TGCGAAACCCGGGTATGTGGTCAAGCTGAGCGTCTTGCCGGTGGGTAGAGTCACGTCCGTACTGAGACTGATACCAGGGCTGTAGTGAGGCAACTTCTCGTATGGCTTTTCGCCGATCGTCGTGGGCCACCCTTCCTGGCTGTACCCATAGCGCCTGCGCAGCACCTCCTCGACAGCCTCCTCGAAGGACACCTCAAGCTGTTGCGCTAGCTCATCCATCGCTTGACGTGCTTGGGCGTCTATATCCAGATCGCCGTGCCAACGGAATATTTCCTCGTCTGATTGAGGCGTCGCTACCTCTTCCGTCATCTTGTCGTGACCAAGGGTGTTGCCGTAGACACCGAGTAGTCGATAGTAGACGTCTCGCACGGTCGGCGCAGGGTATCCGCCCTCCCGGTAAGAGTTGAGAACGCCCGATACCTGGCCGGGCACCTCTCCGGACGAGGCATTTGGACGCCAATCTACGAAGCCTCTGTCGCCCTGATCGGGACGCGCTATCTCACCCACTTCGCTCCTCATAGCCAGGGTCGGAACCCGAAGGCCCCGACCCGGTAGGCGCTCAAGACGCCACAGAGGAGCCGGAGATGCCTAGATCACCAGCGGGTGCTGCCGCGCGCCCCCTGGCCACGCTGAGGACGTGCGGCATCTTTGCCTCCTACCCCGCCGGGTCAGCCTTGGGCGGCCGGGGCACGGAACGTGCCGCCCCGGGAGCCACCGAAGAGCGCCCACCCCACGAGCGCGGCGCAGAGCACAGCCACGGCCGTCGTGAAGGCCGAGGCCTGGTACTGGTTCGCGACGACGCCGAAAAGCGCCCAGAGGAACGTCGCGCCGTACGCGAGGTACCCTTGGGCCACCCCCGCTTTGCCGGCCCCCACCACGACCGCGGCCACCGCGCCCCCGACGAACAGGAGGGCGCCACCCATCAGCGCCCCGCCGAAGCCTCCGCCATCCACCAGGCCGGACCGGGAGGCCAGGGAGGTCAGGCTGACGGCGTTCGCCGCCGTGATCCACCCGAAGTAGACCCCGAGAGGCATGGCGACCAGCCAGCGGTCCGCCCGACCCGGGGATCCCAGACCGGAGCGCACGAGCCGGAAGTAGGCCACCGCCAGTAAGGCGAGGAGGACCGCGATCAGAACCTGCGCTATTCCGAGCCGGCCCAAGGGGGAGGCCACCTCCCAAAGGCCGTTGACGAAGAAGGCCGCCGCCAACGGCCACCCCACGCTCCTCAGAAGCGCATCCCCCCGCTTGGAGGGCAACGCCTGGTAGGCGGCGTAGGCCAAGCTGAGAAGCAGGATCGGCGCCCACACGAAGAAGGCGAATCCCGCGGGGTCTATGAGCGTCGATCCCCCCTCGCCGTCCACGGGTTCGGACGAAAGGTTGAGCACGAAGAATACCCCGGCCAGGGCTTGGAACACCGCCCCCGCCACGTTCGCCACCTGCCGCGCCAGGTCCCGCTTCGTCCCGTTGTACATCCCGACCCCTTCCGCTAAACTGCGTTTATGTACAACAATCTTGACACACAAGATAGTAGATTGTCAAGCAACACGAGCGAACCTCCCGAAAAGCTCGTGGAGCTCCAGCAGCGCCAGATCGCCGAGGTTCTGACCTTCGCGGCGGCTTTGGCCAGAAAGATGGGTCTCAGCGTCTCGGAGATGGCGGCCCTCGAGCACCTGCACGCTTCCGGGGGAGGACTGACCCCGACGCAGATGGGCAAGCGCCTGTCGATGAGCTCGGGGACGGTCTCGCCGCTGGTGGATCGGCTCGAGCGGGCCGGGTACGTCGAGCGCCGCCCGAACCCCAAAGACCGCAGGAGCTCGGTGGTAAGTTTGACACCCTGGGGCATCGAGGAATCGTCGCGCCACCTATTGCCCCTGGCCGCCGACTTCCTCGGGACCGCCTCCGAGCTTGGAAGCAAGGAGCGCTCGTTGGTGGGCGGCTACCTCGAGGCCATCGCTGACGCGCTGGCGTACCATGCCCAAAAGCCTTAGCACGCCCGGGGTGCTATTACCCCTATTCGCTCGGATGCCTAGAGAAACTGTCTGGAAATTCTCAGGCACGGGCTAACCGCCTTACCATCAGACGAATCATGGCCGCGTAAACGAACGCTTCTGCGCTGTCACACAACCTCTCGTAATCCTTGCTCATCCGTCTATTCTGCCCTAACCACGAGAAAGTCCTCTCAACTACCCACCTCCTGGGCAGCACCCGAAAGCCTCGCGGCGGCATGAGCCTTTGCCAATCGACCTTCTCGCCTTCCTTAGCCCACTCCTCGGCCCAGAGCCTCGCCACCTCCTCTGAGACGGGCTTCGCGGGCTTGCGCACGATCTTCACACTCAAGCCTAGGGCCTCCTCTGCCCACCTCTTGCCCCTCCCTTGATAACCGGCGTCGAGCCAGAGGTGCTTCACGCTGGAGATCTCCGTCTTGGCCGACTCGAGAAGCAACCTTAACCCGTCCTGGTCAGGGATCTTGGCGCTGTGGACCTTTGCTTTGAGCACGAGACCCTCGGTGTCTACGAGGAGGTGGCGCTTCCTGCCCCTCACCTTCTTACCGCCATCGTATCCTCGCTGCTCACCGCCCACGCCGGTGGTCTTCGCGGACTGGGAGTCGGCGATGCCAGCGCTGGGTCGAGGATTCCTACCCGCGAGCATCCGCAAGCGTCCGCGCAGGGCGGCGTTGAGCCGCTCGAATGTACCGTCGATGCGCCACCTCCTGAACCAATCGTAGACGGTCTTCCAGGGCGGGAAGTCTCGGGGCAGCAACCGCCCCAGGGGCAGCCGCTCTTGAGTACGTAGAAGACGGCGTTAAGGATTGCCCGCAAGCCGTGGAGCCTGGGGCGTCCTCGCCCCATCGGCCCGGGAAGATGCGGCCCGATGCAGCGCCATTCGTCGTCGGACAGATCTGTGGGGTATCTCCTGCTCTCCATAGCGTGGAGCATAGGCCACCATCACGACCACAGAGATTTTCCAGACAGTTTCTCTCGGCAGCTCGGTCAATAGAGGTGTTCGCTTACCCCTGGCTAGCAACCTTGCTGAGGGACTCTTCGATGGTCGAGACGAACCGCTTGGGTTGCCCACCACCACGGTGCGCTCGGCCTCTACCGCGTCGAGGAATGAACTGACAAAGGACGCAGTGAAGGCCGGCGAATAATCGAGAGGCTCGTAACTGCCATCTTAGCCAGGCAGGTCTACGGCGTAGACGAGGTGTTTACGCGCCAGGTCGGGTAGCACCCAAGACCACTCGCCCGAGCTAGTACCCACGCCGTGTAACAGCACCAGCGGTGTGACCTCCCCCGCCGTTGGATAGCGGTCACGCTCGCGCCTGCAGAGCTCCTTGAAGCCCACAACCTCGGCGCCCAGGGCTATCGCCTTTTTCCGCGTCTCGGGCCTTAGGTCATAGTGCGGCAGACGCCCGTGCTCTTGGAACCGCTCTCGACGGAGCCCCAAGCGCCGGGCGAAGCCGTGCAATTCCCCTAAGGAGGAGTCGCTGACCATGTGGCACTAACACCCGGAGGGATGCCTCCTCGACCTATCCACCAGGATCACGGCCCGAAGAAGAACCTATGCAACCAAGAGCGCCGCTGTACGTGCTCCTGCGGGTCTACGCCGTCATCCCCAGCGTCTCCCCCTCGGTAACCCGCATCTCGCCAGCGTCCTGCCCGAGGGTGTCCCATCGGGTATCCTGAGAGGCTTCCAATTCAGGCACTTGCTCTAGAAACCACGCCATCAGGGTATCCGCCCTTCTTCTGACTTCCCGCCCCTCCGCAACCTGGCGTTCGAGGTAAGAGATCCGGTCCCGCAGTTCCTCGACCAGCTCATCTCGCGCCTCCCCGCATCGTATTCAGTAGATTCCCTGACGTACTGCTCAGCGTCTTCCCTGCAGGTACCCGGCGGGAGATACACCCAAAACCCTGCCGTCCTCGTCCCGCTCGTGCTTGAGGGTGTACCATGCGAGGCGCTTCCTGACTGCGCCCTCGGTGACCCGAGAGAAGATGAGCTTGACATCTTTGGTTAACAACGTTAATATAACGATCATCGATTGGAGGTGAGAAGTTAATGGGTATCAAAGAGCGTAAGGAGAGGCAGAGGCAAGAGCTAAGGAGCGGCATCCTGTCCGCGGCGCGCGAGATCGCCTCTGCGGAGGGTTGGAGGGCGGTGACGATCCGCAAGATAGCCGCCATCATCGAGTACAGCCCGCCCGTAATCTACGAGTACTTCGATTCGAAGGACGAGATCCTACTGGAGCTCGTGCGTCAGGGTTACGCGGAGCAACTCGAAGCCGTCCAACGTGCCGGGAGGTCCGCGAGGGATCCCGAGGAAGCACTGCTCAGTGTGGCACACGCCTGGCTGAACTTCGCCTTCAGGTCCCCCGATCTCTACCAGGTCATGTACGGCCTGGGGGGAGTGTCTTTTCCCACAACGGAACTTCAAAAGGAGGGCGAGAAGATAGCCGAAGCGATAGGAGAAGTGATAGAGGAGATCCTGAGAAAGAATGGAAAGGAGGTCGAGGATGTCTGGGACAAGGTGACGCTCCTTTGGTCCACCGCTCACGGTCTCGTGTCCCTCGCTATGGCCGGTCGCATCGTAGGCGGTAATGAGGAAGCAGAGAGGCTAGCAATCCAGACCGTACATGACTACCTCGTAGCCTGGCGCCGTGAATAGGAGACAGCGTGCCCCTTTTTTGGCCCTTACTTAACTAAGGTAAATTCTATACTAATGTTACTGACAGGAGTTCTCACAACGACGAAAACGAACGAGACCGAAGCGGCGGCAGTCAGGCAGAGGAGGCTCTTAATAAGGCTCCCTACACACAGGGCCTTACAGTTCGGCTCGTAGAGAGTTCACGGAAGATCGCGATCTACGAAGGGTCGTCTGAAACAAGGAGATGGTGTTTATGAACCGCATTACGTTTAGTCGAGACGGCGAGATTCGTCCTGCCGCCGTGGTCATGGTTGGCCTGGTCCTGTCGGCGATCGCCTTCGCGCTCGACATGTTGATCGCCAACGCGGCTCCGTTGGCTTTCGGGGCGCCGGGCGAGGTTCCGGAGTTTGGCATCGGGAAGGTTTTGCTGGCGAGCATCCCAGCGGTGCTGGGCAACGCTTTAGGCTTCTACACATCCTACCGCTCCTATAGTCCGCGGGCGCTCGTGAAGTTCCTCGTACCGGCCGCGGGGTTCTTCGTGGCGTTCATGATCCCGCCCGTCTGGGGCCTGCTCGCCGGCGGCACCTTCGCCGCCTTCGCGGTCGCCGCGACCCTTAACGTCGTCCCGGTTGCCATCGCCGTGTCGGTGCTGCTCGGCCTGCGACCAGACATCCAGCGACCGGCCGGCGCCACGGTCGCAAGCCCGGGCAACGCCTAGGGGCACCGGGCAGGAACGACAACAAGACCAGTATCACTAGCGAAGTTGCCGAAGAATCCATCGGAAGTTATCGGAAGGAGCATTAATGATGACGAAGACGAACGAGACCGGAGCGGAAATGGGTATCGAGGTAGTGATGCCGCGCGAGGGCGGGCCCGAGGTGCTAGAGGTGGCGCGGCGCGATGCCCCGCGCCGCCCGAAGGCGGGGGAGGCCGTGGTCCGGGTCGAGGCAACGGGCGTCTCCTTCGCCGAGGTGCAGATGCTCAAGGGGCGCTACTTCATGCAGCCCAAGTTCCCCTTCGTTCCCGGCTACGATCTGGTGGGCGAGGTGGAAAGCGTCGGCGAAGGTGTCGACGGGGGATTAGTGGGGCAGCGCGTCGCCGCGCTGACACAGACGGGCTCGTGGGCCGATCGGGTTGCGCTCGACGCGAAGAACCTGGCGCCGGTGCCGGACGGTTTGGACTCCGCCGACGCGGTGGCGGCGGTCACCAACGGGGTCACCGCCTGGCAGATGATCCACCGCGCAGCGTCGGTGCGGCCCGGGCAGACCGTGCTCGTGCACGGGGCGTCGGGCGGCGTGGGCACGCTCCTAGTGCAGCTTGCGCGGCTCGCAGGCGCTGAGGTGATCGGGACCGCCTCGGCTTCCAAGCACGAGCACGTGCGCGCCCTCGGCGCCATCCCCATCGACTACAGGGGCGAGGATGTGCCCCAGAGGGTGCGCGAGATCTCTCCAGGCGGGTTGGACGCGGTCTTCGATCACGTGGGCGGTCCGGGGCTCGTTGACTCGTGGCGGATGCTCCGTCGGGGCGGCACGCTGGTCACTTACGGCTCGGCGTCGACGCTGGGGGATACCGGTCACCGCCTGAAGCCCTACCTGCCGATCGTGGGTCAGGTGCTGCTCTGGAGCGCCATGCCCAACGGCAAGCGGGCGACGTTCTACTACGTTCAGCGCTGGCCGAAGCTCTTTAAGGAGGACCTCTCGACGGTGCTCTCGCTGCTGGCCGAGGGCAAGATCGAGGCACACGTAGACCGGCGGCTGCCGCTGGAGAGGGCGGCCGAAGCACTAGGGCTGCTCGTCTCGGGCAAGGTGAGCGGCAAGGTCGTACTCATGCCGGGACTCGGGGCAGAGTCGAGGCTCTCATAATCGAAACCGCGCGAAGAAAGGAGAACACGGTGATCCCCAACGACATCGACACGCAGGCGCCGATGATCTCACTCTACAGCGCCGTTGTCGACGCCCCCGGCCTGTTGCCGGTGGAGAGGGGCGTCTTCAACCTCTTCGTCGCGGATGATGTACCGGGTAGGAAACGGATGCTCTACCGGCTGTTCTTCCGGGACGGGGTAGGCCACCCCCTGACGTTGTCGGGTTTCAAGGTCGTGCGGGAGCGCTCGGGCGTACACGTCTGACGATCCAGAGGGCATGCGCGGAATCAAACGCGACTCCGCACCCGCTACGAGGCAGACTACCGCATCGTCTGCGAGGATTGTTGGTGGTCCGACACCTCGACCTGACGCATTTCGGACAGGAGCGTAAAGAACAGGAGTATAAGGAGTGATGAACCGGGCTCTTCCCGGCAGCGCCGATCTTGCTATGGGTCGCAGACATTGGAGCGAGGTTTCGAGTGTAGCTAAAGTTTTTGATTTCTCGTGCCGATAAGAGATTAGAGATGCTTGCGCAGAGACAAAAAAAGGCGACCGTGGACCTGATTGTAATATTGGTTCTGGCCGCTTCGGTATTCGTCTTGGCGATCTTGCTCGACCTGTTCGAGACGTTCGAGAGCTTCTCCCGCCGACACGAATCGTGGAACATGGATGAGATCTTCGTTCTGTTTGTGACTCTCGGGCTCACCTTTGGCGTATATGCTTGGCGCCGGTGGCGCGACATCAGCAAAGAGATCGAAGCGCGCAAGAAGCTTGAGGACCAGCTTCGACACCAGGCCTTCCATGATCCCTTGACGGGCCTGGCGAACCGGGCCTTGTTCGCGGACCGCCTGGACCATTCCCTCGCCCGCTCGAACCGGCGAGAAGGAGGGGTCGCCGTACTGCTGATGGACCTGGACAACTTCAAGGTGATAAACGACTCCTTGGGCCACGAGGCAGGAGATCAGTTGCTCGTGGCGGCGGCTGAACGATTGAGGGCTTGTCTGCGGCCCGAAGACACACTCGCACGCCTGGGAGGGGACGAGTTCGCAGTCTTGCTCGAAGACACTGTGAGCGTTTCCGCGGCGAAACCGCTGGCGGACCGGATCGCGGAAGCGATGCGAGTTCCTTTCGTCCTTCGGAAGCAGGAGGTGTTCGTCTCGTGCAGCATCGGGATTACCTTGAGCACCGGGGAGCAGGGCGACCCCGACGACCTGATGCGCAAAGCGGACACCGCGATGTACCAGGCCAAGAAGAGGGGCAAGGCGCAATATGAGGTGTACGACAACAGCATGTCCCTCATAGCAGATGCGCGCCTAGTACTAGAGAGTGACCTCAGGCGAGCGTTGGAGAGGAACGAGCTGAGGGTCCACTACCAGCCGAAGGTTTCGTTGGAGAACGGCAACGTCGTCGGGATGGAGGCGCTGGTACGCTGGGAGCACCCGCGGCGAGGTCTATTGCTACCCGCTGAGTTCATCCCGATCGCCGAGGAAAGCGACCTCATTGTCCCTATCGGGCGGTGGGTGTTAGAAGAAGCCTGCCAACAGATGCGGAAGTGGCAAGAGCGTCACCTCAGCGATCCGCCCCTGGTAATGAGCGTAAACCTCTCAGCGCGGCAGCTCCAGCCACACGACCTGGCCGAAGAGGTCGCGATGGTCCTGCAAAAAACTGGCTTAGCTCCTCGTAGTCTCGAGCTGGAGATCCCCGAAAGCGTGCTGGTAGAAGGTACCGAGCACACCATAGCGGTCTTGCAGGAGCTGAAGGCCCTGGGCGTATGGCTAGCTATAGACGACTTCGGGACGGGTTACTCGTCGCTTTCCTACCTGAAACGCTTCCCGGTGGACATCCTGAAGATCGACCGCTTGTTCATCGAGAAGGTCGGTCAGGATTTCAATGACACGGCGATACTCTCCGGAATAATCACCCTCGCGCATACCCTCGGTCTGAAGATGGTCGCCGAGGGCGTGGAGAACGCCGAGCAACGCGCGCTCCTGCAAAGGGTCGAATGTGACCTGGGCCAGGGCTACTACTTCTCGGAGCCCCTCACGAGCAAAGCCGCGTCGGCCCTTTTAGGGGCGTCCCGCCCCCGCCTGGATTCACACCCTGCCTGGACCTCGACCGGGACTGAATAGTAGGCTGCTAGAGAGTCTTGGTTCGTTTGTCAGCGGGTATATAAAAGTGTCCCAAAGCAAACTTCAACGTCCATAATCACTTACGTCCGGGAAGGAGATAACATGGGCATAAATCGCTGGCAGGGCGGGATAGAAAGCCGCAAGTTGAACGAAAAGGAGGCCAAGGCCAACGACGTGGATGAGGAGCTCTCCAAGGAGAAGAAGGGAGATTCCTCTTCTCGCCTGGAGGCCTCCGAGGAACCAGGGGAGAACTCAGAGAAACGCAGGGTTATTGAGAAGCTCGAAGAGCAAGAACGAAAGGACTAGCCGCCAAGGTTCTCGTACTAACGGCAAGAGTTCTTAGCCTCTCTGCTGATACTAGCGAAGCTACAAGCGTGCAGCAAAAGGGGCCGGGAGACCGGATCTCCCGGCCCAACGACAGCGTACTCCGCATGGCTCAGAGAGGTCGTATGAGAATCTCCGAGTCGGTGAAGAGGGAATTTTCGTAGAACTACCCTATCCTCGGAAGAGAACATTTACCTCCGCTGGTAGTTGCTCCATTACTTTATCTAGTTCGCCATGCGTTACCGCCATCCCAAGCACCTGCATCACTGCCGAGGCGTCGTTACGCGCCGTATTGCTATCCACTCCCTCGCGTGCGGCCACGCGCCGGTAGAACTCTTCCAGCGAGAATCTTTCGGCGTCTTCGGCTGAATGCTGGAGCGCCGGTTGCAACTCTTCGGGAAGCTGCGCGGCGAGGTCGTTTGCTTCCCCTCTCTGCTAAGGCATTCGCTCAGCGTCTGTAATACAGCGGTTACATCATTCTCCGCCGCGTGCTGGGTTTCTGTAGTGGCTTGAGTAGCCTCGATCTGCCCCTCCACCCTCCGAAGAAATTCCGTGTACTGTAAGGTGCTCCTCCTTTCGTCGGGACGCTTTCCAGATTCGCTGCATACTCAAAACCGGAGAGACCGCAATCCACCGCCAAGAGCAAGATGCAACGCGATGTAAGACGAGAGTTCCGAGTAGAACCCTGGTCCTTACTTCTCGCGCGCATGAGAGCCTTGTTTTCGAGAAGACTAGCCCTCTGGGCAGTTCGGTACATAGAGGCAAGCGACCGGGTAGGCGGAGCCTCGGGACGAGTGTAGGGCCAGAGATGGCAGTGGAGGCCGTGAGGGGCCAGACATCCGTCTTGGGTAGTGCAGTAGTCGAACCATCGACGCGTAGTCTGACACTTCCCCTGTTGCGCAAAGGTCGGCGCTCGGGTAAGACGAGGCGACCCAGTTACCGCGGGCGTCCACTGTCTCCTACCGACGGGGTGAGCGGCAGCAGCCGCTCGCGCAGCCCTTCGATCCATAGGGAGCGGTTTTTCGGGCCGGTGCCCCAGACCAACAGCACCGCCATCACACCGTAAATGGGCAAATGGCCGATCAACTCCTCCCAGGCGAAGAGCGTCAGCGTCAGGTTTATCGGGAACCATGCGACGACGACGACCTCGCGCACGAAAATCCCCAACGCTATCCACAGTCCCACCAGCAGCTCAACAGCCCCCGCGCACAGTACAAACGCCTCGTCGGGTAGAGGCACGCCCAGAGCGCCCGTGAAGTTGAGCGGATACTCCTCCAGGAAGGCCAAGCCCAGCGAGATGTTCGCGAACTTCTCGGTGAAGGCGACCAAGGCAAGGCTCAGGCCCACCCCGATACGGACGGCGGGCACGGCGTATCGCGAGAGCTCCGCCCTGGGCTCCAGGCGCGGGAAGATCAGGCGATCGACCGAGAGTGGACCGCGCCCGGCGAGCAGGAAAAAGGCCGCGAAGCCCAGGTACAACACATTCTCCAGCATCGGCTCCAGCCCCACCAAGAAGATACCGAAGAACCACAGCAGGCCGAGCGACGCCGCAGCCACGCGCGTTAGGCCGCCGTAGAAGAGGGCGAGTGCGATACCGGCCTCGGCTAGGCCCAGGAAGTTCGCCCACACGCCGGGCATCTCGTTGTCCGGGGAGAAGAGCGTCCCCTGCACGCCGTTCACGAGCAGGGGTACGGCGACGTGGATGCCAAGGATTAGGGGTACCAGCCCATAGAGTAAGCTGCGGCCTCCGTCGGTGGCCCCGAGGGCCTCTGGCTCTGGCAAGAAGCCCCGCCCCCGCGCCCTCCACAGCAGCCCACCCAAAAGGGTCACCAGCAGCACCACCCCAACGAACGCCAAGGGCAGCGGCCGGAACAAGAGGTCCCAACGCAGCCCGCCGGCCGGCTCCCCCACGAACCACTTCTCGTGTGCGTGTGCTGGCCCCGCCGAGGTCCCAATGAGCACGGCGAGAGCCACGGCCCCTAGCGAGAGCTGCCCCAAGATTTTCATACTTGCTCCCTTATCCATAGACTCGGTTTTCTAGAAGCCATCTTAGCTTGCGTTTTTAGTAACGCGAGGCCAAGCGCCATTCTTACAGGCTACGATAAACCCTCCGATCGGTGCTGTAGTAGGGTTCTCTAAGCGGCTTTCTTGACCGCCAGGCAAGCGCTTCGCGGGTCTCGAAAGCTGCCACTTGGGGCATCCGGGAGAGCGGCCACGGGGTTTCGGCGCACTAGCTGGCATGCCGAGCGAGGGCAGAAGTGTCGCGAAACTCCTCAACGCCCGAATCAGGGTCAAAGATTGGGCGGCCAACCTCCGCTCCCAGGACAGCCTCCAGTCGGCGACGATGCTCCTGCCAAGGCGAAGCTGCATGTAGGCGCCAAGCCTAGCCACGTCCAGCGGTCCGCCTGCTCGGGATGCCTGACCCTCGGCATGGTCCACCCGAGCGTCCCTTACAGGAGCTTCCCGAAGTGCTCCACGTCGAACTTGCGGCGGTACGTGCGCCAAGGAGGCCGAGGTCCGGCCCGCCCTCACCGAACCACCACAGCCACAGGACCTTCGGCTTGCAGCGCCTCTGGCCCCACGGCGGACGCTCGACCTCCACCTGAGCGTGCCCTTCACCACTGCGGCGCTCTCGCTACCGCAGCGCTCGGCTCCGGTCAGGTCTCGGGGTCCTTGCACGAGAACTTCATGCCGTGGATGTAGGGGCGCCCGACGGACTTACTCTCCGGTGACAGCGGGTCGGCGTGGAACGTTCGGCCGGGGTGCAGGCGCACCAGGAGTCGGGCAGGCAACCTTAGGTCCTCAACTGAAGACGCACCGGAGAGCAACCGGGATCAAAGACAAACAGGTGTACTCCCCCTCCGGTCGGTTAGCCGAGTGTGACAGTCTAGAAGTGGAAGTGTGGAATACTCGAATACTCAGACCCTGGAGACTGTCCAAAAGGTTAGCGAGAGACCTGCCTTCCGAAACGGAGCTGAACCCTGGTCGGCAATGGCGGCACCCCCCTCCCTTATAGGGCAAAAAGTATCCAAAGAGGCTAACGTGAGACTCATTCCTCATCCTTGCTGTTCTCCTGATCAGCGGTAGCGCTACCTTCGACAGGCACACGTAGGCCATCCAGCAGCCGGGGTACCGCGCAGTAAAAGGCGGCAGTGAGGGTCAACTCGACGCGTGCCTGCGGGCCGAAATGCTCGTCCAGCGTAGCGTTAACTCGGTCGGGGACGTATCCGTCAACGAGGGCGTCGGTAAGGGCAAGGGCGGCACGCTCCGCGTCGCTAAAGGCCGGGGAGGTGCGCCACATCGCCAGCTCTGCAACTTGATGCTCGTCGACGCCAGCTTCCGCGGCCATAAGGCGGTGCTGATGCCACTCGTATTGTGAGAGCATGCATTGGGCAGTGCGTAAGATGACCAACTCCCGCAATCGACGGGGAGTATCGCAATGCTCACGTAGCGCCCAGGCGAAGTCGATCCATGCCTCGAGTAGCCGCGGCGCATGCGCCAGAGCCCGGTAGAGGTTCACCCCGGGTGCACCAGCCTTCCCTATACGGTCGGCAACGTCCTC
Organism: uncultured Rubrobacteraceae bacterium; assembly: GCA_902806065.1. GTDB lineage: Bacteria > Actinomycetota > Rubrobacteria > Rubrobacterales > Rubrobacteraceae > Rubrobacter_F. The sequence goes on from CADCVE010000022.1 coordinate 12,515, forward strand.
GGGCAGCGGCGCAAGCGGAATAGCCGTATGGGAATCAGTAGCTGGCCTGCTCCTCTCAGCGCGTTTGTCCATTGTCTAGCACACCCTCCTCTAACTGGCTTCTGTCAAGCTCGAATGGTAACGGATAAGAGCTCGCGTCCATAGGGGGCGGGTCGCCACTCACGCTTGAGAATGCCACCGTTTCTTTCCTCCCCAACCCTTTCCCTTAGCGTGGCGGAAAGTATGCGAGTGTAGTTGGGTCAGGAAGCGTATACATTCCCAAAGCCCTGAGCTGCAAAGGCCGTGAATTCGTGAAAGCAAAAACACCAGATCGCCTTTCCTCCGGGAGTTTCGGGAAGAGCCCGATCCTATTGCGAATGCCAAGCACGAGGTCAGAACGGTTTCGACAATATCGCCCGCAATTCCAGCTTCGGCCCGCGGAGGACGTGCGCCCTTCAGTTTCGCCCTACTGCCCTACGCAGGGGAGTATCCTATGGCGGTTCTCCCATGGGATGCGTAGATCCGGGAATTTTGCTCTCGACTGCCGTTTTACACTCGATCCTCCTTATCCTGGGTCACGCGTTGGCACGCGCGATCATGTCGTACGGGTACGCGTATGACAGGGCGGAGATCTCCTCGAGCGAGTCTAGTTCTCGCTTCTCCAGTGACCATCCGATGACTCCCAGGTTCTTGTCGAGCTGCTCGACGTTACGCGCTCCAAGAATGGGCGAGGTTACACCCGGACGATCCTTCACCCAGCTCAGCGCAATCTGCGCGGGTTCCTTGCCGCGGCTGTTTGCTATCTCGCACACTCGGTCCACAATGTCGAACTTCTCAGGGGTAGCGTGACGCTTCCAGGTGTCGCCCCAGGAGGCCATCCGGGTGTTCTCGGGTGGGGCATCTTCCCGAGAGTACTTGCCGGTGAGAAAGCCTCCAGCGAGTGGGCTCCACGGGATCACGCCCAGCCCTTCCTCACGGCTGGCCGGGAGTACCTCATGCTCGATATCGCGTACGACGAGGGAGTATTGGGGCTGGACGCAGTCGAAGCGGGCAAGCCCTTCACGTTCGCTCACACGGACGGATCTCTCTATCTGCCAGCCGGTGAAGTTGGAGCAGCCGATGTAGCGGACCTTGCCCGCGCGCACCAGATCGTCGAGTGCCGAGAGCGTCTCCTCTATCGGGGTCGAGTCGTCCCAGCAGTGGATCTGATACAGGTCTATGTAATCGGTGTCGAGCCGCCGGAGGCTAGCCTCGCAAGCCGAGATGATGTGTTTACGAGAAGCACCTGAGTCGTTAGGACCGTCACCCATCGGAAAGCGAAACTTGGTAGCGAGCACCACGTCTTCACGATAGTCGCGGATAACACGGCCCGTGATCTCTTCGGAGATTCCTCGCGAGTAGACGTTGGCTGTATCCACGAAGTTGCCGCCAGCCTCGACGAAACGGTCGGTCACACGCTTCGAGGTCTGCTCGTCGGCCTCGTTGCCGAACGTCATGGTCCCCAGGCAGAGCTCCGAGACCATGAGCCCCGTTCGGCCGAGCTTGCGATATTCCATCGAACCTCCTCTTTAGTCACCCTCCGCGATGGCCGCGGAATGGTCTCCAGTCTAGGCAAGAATCAGGGGGAACGCTATGAGGACCAGCGGGTAGGCCGAGAGTGGGATGCAAAGGCCACCGCGTTAGTTTGAAGGACAACTACGAGGGCATCTAGGATTGCCCCAAACGTCTCGTAGGATAATCGGCGAACTTCTCCTCGGGCAATGTTCCTCTTACCGTAGCCCCCACGCGATAACGCGAGGGAGGTACCGAGGGCGGAACTCGAGCAAGGGCGGCCCGGGTTGCGCTTTCTTGGTAGCGTGTACCCCTGCCACAAGGCAACGGTCCCGACGAGAGGAGTTCGTTTTGGCATCCGAAGTGACGTCTAGAGAATCGGGACGGTTGACAGACGCTCCCAGTCTTGGGGTCGGCACGCACACGACCCGAGGGGATAACCGGCTGCACGGTGATGCTCTGTGAGGGTGGGTTTACCGCCACCGGGGATGTCCGGGGCGGGGGACCGGCACTCGAGAGACCGACCTCTTGAACCCGGACTACCTAGTCCAGGAGGCCTACGCCATCCTGCTCGACTTGGGGAGTGCCTTTGGGCTGGCAGCCACCGAAGGCGTGATGGCCCTCCTGCGGGAGCGAGGAGTAAGCATCGATACGCACGTGGCACGAGTGCCATTGTGCCTGCGGCGGTGATGTTCGACCTCCCGGTAGGGCGCCCCGGCGCGTACCCGACCCCCGCCGTGGGCAGAAAAGCAGTCGAGGCGGCGGCGACGGTGTTCGAGGAGGGGTCCGTGGGGGCCGAAACGGGGGCGACAGAGGGGAAGCTCGCCCGCATGGAGTTAGCCGAAGCTCTCGTCAAGACGCCAGAGGGTTTGTATGGGTAGGCGACTTTACGTCCACCGCAACCCTTATCATAGGCGCGGCGGAGAGGATAGTATTTTCTACCTCGCCTCGGTGTACAGTATCCACATGACTGACATCAAGTTACGCTCTTTGTCGCAAATGCGCAAGGATCTCCTACGCACCGACCCGTCATGCTCATAGACACTACGGCGGCAAGGTAACTGGGAGGGCGTGCCATGACGAAGGAGGCCACTGCGAGGGCCAAAGCTGGCCATCATCCCCCTTCGCGCGTCTGGGGTGTGCTGCTCGTGGTGGGGATCGTGCTTCTGGCGGCCAACCTGCGCCCGGCGCTTACAGGCTTGACGCCCTTGATCGGTCAGATCAGAGCGGACACCAGCATATCCTACGGGGTCGCGGGCCTGCTCACTGCGCTGCCGCTCTTGGCGATGGGGATGCTCTCGCCGATCGCGCCTTGGCTGGCCCGTAGGTTTGGCATGGGGCGCGTACTGCTGGCGAGTATGCTCGTGCTCGCGGTGGGCATACTGCTACGTTCGGCGGGGGCGCCAGCGGCGCTGTTTTTGGGCACTGCTATCTTAGGGGCGGGGATCGCGGTCGGCAACGTACTCTTGCCCGCCTTGGTCAAAGGCGAGTTCCCCGAGCGCGTCGGCCTTATGACGAGCACGTACTCCACCGCGTTGGCTACCAGCGCCGCGATCGCGGCCGGCGCGAGCTTACCGGTTGCGGACCAAGTCGGCATCGGCTGGCGAGGGTCTTTGGCCTTGTGGGCCCTACCCGCGTTCGTGGCCGCCATAGCTTGGCTTCCCCAGGTCCGGCACGTTCGTCCCGCCAACGCCTCCCCCGCAGCCTCCCAGGTGAGCAGCAGCTTGTGGCGCTCTGCGCTCGCCTGGCAGGTGACGCTGTTCATGGGGCTGCAGTCGCTGGGGTACTACGTAGTGCTGACGTGGCTCCCGGAGATCCTTCGGGAGGAGGCGGGGATGAGCGCGGCCCGGGCGGGGTGGATGCTAGCGCTCGCGCAGGTGGTGAGTATAGCGTCCATATTTCTCGCCCCCGTGCTAGCGGGCAGGAGACCTTCTCAGCACGGAGTCGTCGTGGTAGCCGTAACCCTGACCGGCGCCGGCGCTTTGGGCCTGCTGGTCGCTGCCAGTACCGCGCCCATCCTCTGGGTCGTGCTCTTGGGGTTCGGTCAGGGAGCGTGCTTCAGTCTGGCGCTTACGTTCTTTGCGCTGCGTGCTCCCGATTCCAAGCAGGCAGCCGCGCTTTCAGGCATGGCGCAGTCCGTCGGCTACCTGCTGGCCGCGGTTGGACCGTTCCTTTTCGGAGTCCTGCGCGACGCGACCCGCGCGTGGACTATCCCACTGGCCCTGCTGTTTGCGGTCACGGTGTGCCTCCTGATCGTGGGCCTCGGCGCCGCCCGCGACGCCCACGTCGGGAGGTGACACAGCACACGGGTGGCAGGTGTAAGAGATGCAGGGGATATGCTCTGTGTGCTCTGTGAGAGGCGGGGGGTTCTGTACAGAAACTCTTACTGGACTAGAAGACGTGGATCACCCCCTGGCCCCCTGGTGTTCCTGCCGTTGACCGCTCCGCCAGAGGTAGTATCGCACCAGTGATCCCCCTTCAGGATAGTTCGAGAGCTAGCGTACACACCAGGACGGTGGTTCGCGAGAGAGACATGTATCTCTTGCAGCTTTCCAAACTAAGTGTCGTACCAAAATCACACAACGATTCTGTGCATGGAGGGAAAGAGGAGGCTCCGTAAGCGTTACGCTCAAGGCGTTCCTTACTTAGTGGATAAGCTAGTTACTGAACAATATACAGCGGTGATTGGGAGGTAGAGCTAACCCTCGTCTTGAGAGCCGGCGGGCTAGTGGAGATAAGTCACAGGCTCTGCGAAACCTGCTGCCAATTCTCACGTAGTAAAGTCTATGCGAGGGGCTCGGCCACAAGTCGGATCGGGTTCGAGAAAGGGGAGGACCACATGAAAGACAGGGTTTTGAGGTTTGCGCTGCGAGCGTCGGCGACGGGGATAGCCTTCAAGGTATTCGCGCGGTGGTTATCGCCATGGGGCTGGAGCCGACGGGAGCTCTCACCGGTTCTGCGCGACATGCGTGAGGAGGGCCTGACCGAACTGATTGAAGGCCCTACAGGCGAGATCCTTGAGTTACGCCTCACCGACCGAGGCGAACACGAGATGGCCTCCCTGTCGGCCGACCGATAAGCGCCGACCTGACGGTCGCGACCTACGACTTCATTGTGGTTTGCTGCGCCGACCCCCCGAAGGCCCTTGCAGTTGCCTCGGAGCAGGGAAGAAACTTTGCGGTCTCGCAGGGATTCGCGAGGGGGAGATGATCGTCCACTACCACGCCGCCCTGCTCGGGAATGTGCCAGACGATAATCTCATGCGTGGCCTCTGGAAAGAGGCCCTCGGGCTGCAGAGGGTCACGTGAGGGCGGGGCAAGGCGGGTCGTTGAAGAACCTTATTACCGCAGAGGACGCCAAGGGACAAATAGACCGTCGCGATCATGATCCGGCCCCAACTCAAAATGGCCTGCCAACCTCACTTAGCCTCGGAGCAAGGTCGAAGGCACGCAAGGGCAAGGCTCTGGGAGGCCAGAAACCGTGAACCGCTCCGTGAAACTCGCGCTCGACGTCCTCCTGGGCGCGGTCGTCCCGATCCTGGTGCTCTCCTACCTCTCGGGACCCTTGGGGGCCGTGCCCGCATACCTGGTCTCAGCCCTCATCCCGGTGGGCTGGGTAGTGGCCGACCTGCTCTTTATCACCAAGCGCCTCAACTTCATTACAGCCTTTCTGGGCCTCAGTGCCCTCGTGCGCGGGCTTTTGGCCTTCTGGTTCGTCGACGGCTTTCTCTTCGCGCTCAAGGACTCGGCCGGTAGTGCCGTGACGGTCTTGGTCTTCGGCGGCTCGCTCCTGGTCGGCCGCCCCGCGGTACGTGCCTTCGCCAAGCAAAGCCTCGACCCGCGCACCCCGGAGCAAGCGTCGGCGCTTCGTGGACTCTTCGCCGAGCGCCCGGTCGCCCGCGCGCTCGTCTTGGGCACCACGATACTCGCGGCGGTCCACGCCGCGGCCGGCGCAGCCAACTTCCTGCTCAACCTCTCGATCGTGACCGCGCCCTTCGGTACCGCCGAGTTCAATGAGCAGGTGGCCGCAGTAAACGCCATAACCCGCCTGGCTTTGGGGATACCGGAGATCCTGGCGACGGGCTTCGCGATCTGGCTGGTATTCAGGGCTCTCTACTCCCTTCTGCCGGGCATCCCCGGGGAGAAGACCTTCTGGGATCTCGTCTGGCAGCGCGAGGCGCGGGGTAGAGCATGGACCGAGGTACAAAACGAGGGGTAAGAAGCGTCGGAGAGCCCCCGGGCGACAGCGCGAGGATGGCTATGAGGAACCTTCGTCGTAGAATGCCTGGTCGGAGACGCTTGAACTCCGCCGAGGCTCGGTTCATGGACCCGTAGAGAAGCAGGAGGTTGGTTTGTCTATCGGCGCTCGCAATGGCGCGTTATCGCGTGCAAGGCAAGGTGCGCCCCTCACGGGAGCCGCACGTAGCGTTGGGCGAAAGTCCTTTTCGCCTCGACACGCTCGAGCTCGCCGTGGCCCGAAAACCGCCGAAATTCTCTAGCACTTGACAAATAGATATATGTGCGTTTAGAATATAGCCATTACCCTGGTGCTCTACTCCTCCTTTCCCTTTCCCCACTTATGGACGGGCACCAGGCTCTTTTCGTGGTAAATGCCGTACCTTCTCGAACATCCGAAAGGCTAAGGGCGGGTTCGTCCCATACGGGCGAAGCAGCACCTAACCAAAGACCGAAGATCAGGTAGACGAGGGCTTGGCCGTCATCTTCGGGCTATACCTTCATGCTCTCTGTTTCCACCGGTCAGTGCGCGAACAGTGGTTCTCGTTGCACTTCATCTGTACTTTATCCCGGGCTCACAGTATCCCACGTCCGCCGAGGGCGAAAAGTGGCCCTGGAAGTCGTGGACAGGCCAATCACAGATGGGTGTAGCCCTCATTCAGAGAGAAGCGGCGCCCCGCTCTTCGTAAATACTGCAGCGACCGCCTCTTCTGTATCGGGCTTTGTTGTCTTCCGAGCCGCTAGCGTTTTGTAGAGTACGAGCAGAGGGAAGGGGCGGTTGGCTACAACCGCCCCTTCCCGGGCTACTACGGCGTTTTGGTTGAGCTTACTTGACGAGCTTGCGGGCCAGCAAGCCACCGGCTACCAGCAAGATACCGGCGCCGAGGGCGAACAGCGAGGCGCCACCACCGGTCGCGGGCAACTGCTTGGGAGAGGCGGCCTTCTTGGCCTCGGCCTTGGGAGTGGGCGTCTCAGCAGCGGCCTTGGCCTGCGGGGCGCTGGCCTTCACCTCGGCCTTCGGAGCCGGCGCGGGGGTGGCAGCCGCCGCCTTCGGGGTCTCCGCCTTTACCTCGGCCTTGGGAGCAGCAGCAGCCTTCGGGGTCTCTGCCTTGACGGCTGGGGCGGGCGCCGGAGCGGCCTTGGGCGCCGGTGTGGCCTTGGGAGCGGGCGCCGGAGCCACGGCCGGTGCGGCCTTGGGGGACGAAGCGGCCGCGGCCTGGTTCACCTCCTGCTTGCACTCGGCCGAAGAGCCACCGTTTACTTCGAGGTTAGAACCGATATCCTCCTGCTCGGAGTCACCGGTGTCGGAGTTTTGCTGAACAGTACCGGAGCTGTTCTGGGCATTGCCCGTATTCGTGACACCCGAGACATTCGCGCACTGGTTGCCGTTGCTTCCCCCACCGGTGACCGTGAATGACTGATCCACATCGCCGCTCTCTGTGTCCTGGTCGAACTCCTGCTCGACCTGCGCCATCGCCGGCGCGGCCGCCACCAACACCATCGCCAGCATCGCCGCCAAAATCATTAACTTCTTCACGATTATCGTCTCCTTCTTTGGACTTAACAAATCTGAATAAAGCTTACTTCTCTCTCTTTGGATCCGCATCCTCCGAAAGGAGGATTCACGGGCATCGAAAGTATGATCCGCTTTTCCCGTGCTCCGCCTCCTTTCATTCGTGTTACCCATGCTATTAAGTGAGGTTAAGGGGTCGACGTAACACCGTGGTTACGGTGGGAAGGTTTTTCGGTAACGGTTTAGAGGTTTGGGGATCTCCGCGAGAGGGCGACTGTTCCCGGCTGGCAAGTGAGTTAGAGCTTTTGGCTATCAGTAGCTGGTGGCGTTGACGCGTTGGATCCGGTCCCCGTTCTTGCTCTTCGTGCCGGTAGCCACGGAGTCCGCTTTGATCCGCTGCTCGACCGCTGCCGGGGTCGCGGCAGTGTTGGTCGAGAGAAAGAGCGCCCCTGCCCCACCGGCGTGCGGCGAGGAGAAAGAGGTGCCCGAGAGTGTCGTTTTGCCGCCACCCAGCTTCGTAGAGAGGATATTCACGCCCGGCGCCCAGATGTCCACGCAAGGACCGAAGTTGCTGAAACTCGCCTCCCGATCCGACCGGTTGGTCGCGGCCGTCGTCATGATGCCGTTGTCCGTGCCGGCGCCCCCCGCGCCGGGGATACGTCGCAGGCATCCTTATCTTCGTTCCCCGCCGCAACAGCATAGAAGATCCCTCTAGCGGCGGAGCTACTCACCGCCGCGTCCAGCGCCTCGCTCGCCTTACCACCGAGGCTCATGTTGGCGATAGCGGGCTTCTTCGCGTTCTGCGTCACCCAGTCCACACCCTTGATGACGTCGGATAATAGTCCGCTGCCATTGCAGCCGAGCACCTTCACCCCAGTTAACGGCGTGCCGGGGGCGACGCCGACCACGGAGCTTTTGTTGTCCTCGGCCGCCACGATGCCGGCGACGTGTGTACCATGGCCGTTGCAGTCCTTGTTCTTCCCTCGGCCAAACTGAACGTGGTCCACCACGTTCAGTTCTGAATGCTTTTGTCTATGCCTGTGTCTATGATGTAGGCGTTGACGTTCGAGACGCTCCCGGCGCCGTCCCCGGCCTTCGTGGAGCTGAGGTCGGCGTCGATGCGGTCTATGCCATAGGGGAGGCTCTGTTCGGTGGCCTTCATAATCCTGTCCGGCTCCACGTAAGCAACGTCCGGGTCATCGCGCACCTCTTCCAGCCGGGCGGCCGGTATGCGGGCCGCGTAGCCCTTTATAGCGTTCCGGTAGGTCTGACTGACCTCCAGCCCGAGCCGCCCGGCCTGCTCGCTCGCTACTCGTTCGGAGGTCTGGACAGCGTCATCCCTGAGCACGACGATATAGCGATCCTGTACAACGTCCTCATCCATAGACTCCGAAGCGGCGGGCGTCACGGCATCTTGCGCAAACACCGTCCCGGTACACGCCAGTAGCATCACCGCCACCGTAAACGAGAGCATAATTGTCCTTACCGAAGCCTTCGCCGCACGCCTCCAATCAGTACAATTACTATGAGAGAGCATCTTCTACCTCTTTCTTTGAAGGCAAAGCCCCAGAAAACCGCCGCTGCTCGATGACCAGCCGTCCCATCGAAACTTTCGTGGCCCGCGCCACTATTGTAAGAGCCGTTAGTATAAGGGATAGCGAGAGGAACAGGACCCTGGGAGAGGGCTCTCGAGACGGCTGGACGAGAAGCGCGTCACCGGTGCGGGAGCGGGCATAGAACGAGCCATCACGCTGTGCGTCTCGGAAGAAGGCACCCGCGTGAGAGTCTCCGACGTAGACGAGGAGAGCGTGGACAGAGTCGCCGCCAATCTGGCGGGTAACTCTCTCTAACAAAACTGACGTTACCAGAGCGGAAGAGGTAGAAGCGCCGGTGCGTCGGGCTCTCTAAGAGTGGGCCGCCTCCACGTCATGGTAACAACGCCGGGGTGGGGGTGGGCGTGGCCGCGACGGCGACGAGCGAAGAGTACTACAACCTCGTGACAGACGTGTGCGTCAGAGGGCTGAAGTATGCGATACTCGCGATCAGAGACTCAGGCGGCAGGTCGTTCGTCAACATGTCCTCCATCGCGGCGCTCGTAGTGGCGACGGCGTAGGGTAGTTGCCGAGCAGCGCTTGTCGGCGATCCTCTCGTAGGCGCAACCGAACACCAAAACTTGCACGAGCTTCTCAAATACTGTCCTGTCGGAGATGCGGAGCCGGTGACAGCCGAGCGGATGGTTAGTCTCTCTTTCGGGCAGCAAGGCTCTGAGCTGTTGCCAGATAGGCTCGATGAAGTATGGTTGGAGTGCGGGCACGGGGTACGCTCCTTCGCATCGAGAAGCTTCAGACACTCCCAGGATGCTCGAGCATTCCGTACCCGTTTACATGCTGACACGCTCCTATTGGCGGAGCCTGAAGCACTCCGTGCCCTGTGCCCAGCTTCTTCGGCACGTGCCCATTGGCGCAAGCTCTTACATGATGCCGATGCCCGCAAGAGCCACCCCACTTGCTAGAATGATCAGGCCCACGCAGTCAAGAGCCGTATGCTGAAGCCGCAAACCTTCCTTTTTTGGAGGTATAGTGGACAACACATCGTCTGATCCAAGGTCTGGTCAGCTTCCCCAGGATATCCACGTTCAGTGGTCAGGTCGGGATCAAGCCACGCATTGGCTGCTCCTCGCGCTCGCCGTGGTGGCTGGTATTCAGACCGGTGGTGTGATCTTTGACACTCTGGTCAATGACCCGGTGTGGAGCGACTCCGTTGTCGCGGCGCGTGCCTGGAATGAAGACATCGATCTCAGCAGGTTCTATATTGCCTTTACCAATGGCGTATTCCTGCTTGCGATCGTCACTCTGATGGTCGGCTGGCGGTCCCCGCGACCGGTGCGTGGGTGGCTGCGCTGGGCCACGGGATTCTTCATCATCGCGGTTGTGATCACCATTGTCTACTTTCTTCCCGAGATCCAGGAGATCCGAGGCGCTTCCGCCGAGCCGATACCGGACGGTGAATTGAGCGACCGCATCCAGCACTGGACGCTTCTTGACCCTGTGCGGGAGTTGTTCATATTCGCCGGCTTCGTCCTCACCGTTCGCGCGGTGGGACTGTCGCATGCAGCGCAGGCGCGTACAAAGATGCTGAGCGAAGGCCGGTTGCCGCCATCGGGTCATCCATGAGGAGCTAAGAGCTTGCGCCAAGCCGCCCATGACCTATTGGTGCAGGCTCTTAGTATGACTACTCGGCGGCAGGCGGCACCTCGAAGACCGAGGCAGAACGGGAGGTGGGGGCTTTCTGGCGTAGGACCACCGTCAACAGCCAACTTCAGTAGGTGAGCCCAAAAATTGCCGTCCAGATACGGCCCACCTGCGAACTTAGGTTGGCTATCCTGGCTCGCGCGTTCCCCTGGGTAGCGCCTCTACCGCCCGATCCGGCTACTAGCCGATTACTCTACTTGGAGGGCCACCTTGCGGGTGGGCGGATAGTACCCTTCTCTATCCGCTGTCAGGATAACGATGGACAGCTCGTGAGCGCCGACCCCGGGCACGGGTACAAATCGCTCGAACCCGGAGTACCTGTACGACGGCATACCGAAAGAATCCGCTATGTCTTGCCGCTCTACACCATAGAAGGCGGGGAAGAGCTCACCGTCTATATCCACGTAGACCCCACCCGCCGCGCTCTCGTTGCCGGCGTCGACGGCCCATCCGGTTAGTTTGATGAAAGATGCCTTGGCGGGGACAATGATGGATTCATTCTCCTGGCGGAGACCGTCGCCGGTTATGCTCGTGGCGGATGAGGCAGGGGAGGAAATGGGATAGAGGTCGGAGAGTGGGGGGAGGTCCCAATCCTGGGGTCCTGAGAAAACATTGTAGCCGAGACTCTGAAGCACAGGGGCGCGCTCTCTTATGACTCTAGCGCGGGGGTGAAGGGTCTCCGTCAGGGCCTCGTCGGGCTGGGTCTCGTATGTGGAGAGGACGAAAGCCGCCTTCTCTCTGGTTGCCCTCTCTTTGCTGCCTACTTTGATCCCCTCCTGGTAGGAGACAGCGGCGCTCAGAAGTATGGCCCCGGACAAAGCGGCAAGCAAAAGAGTATTGGTCGTGGACCTTCTGTCGAACGCTACCTTCACCAGCACCGCGTAGATAGCCACCACCGCGAGGATAGAGAAGGACGTGTACCTCGGGGCCATAGCCTGCAGAGGACCGAACTCTCCGGCTCTTCCCAGCGTAATGGACCCCAATATAAGGAAAGAGTACAGCAGAAGAGATAGCCAGAACGAATACTCGCTCAACTTTTTGTCCCTGTAGACCACAAACAGGCTCACCAGAGCGAGACAGACCAGCAACAAACCGGCTATAAAGGCGGAGTTCTGCCTCCAGAATAGCGAGCTTCCCAGCAGGTTTGAGAAGTATTGCGCTCCTACTATGGGATGGTACAGAGCGTAGGACAAAGATGAGCTATTCCCACGTCTGGCAAAATCCGCGAAGTAAGCGATCCACTCCGCGAGGCCGACCAGAGTCCAGATCAGGATCCAGACCCTTTTAGCAGACTTCTCCAGCGGGCTGACAGCTAACAACAACAGCCCTACCGGCCACAAAAAGAGACCTTGCGCATTGGAGAACGAAGCGACCGTAGCACTCCCCAGAGCCGCCACGAAGGCGCCCTTTCCGAAGCGTCCGCGCCCCGAGACGTATAGCAAGAAGAGCGCGAGCACGCCGAAAGTCTGGGTGAAGGCGAAGCTGATCTGAAATCCCCATAGCATGTTCTCGTACTGCCTGAAGCTGAACACTAGAAACGATATGGGAACGAATAAGAGGAGGAGCCACGAACTCCTCGTGCCGACCCTGAACGCGAGAAATAGAACGGCCAACGTAACCAGAAAGCAGACCTGTATTAGGTACATCTCGGCTACGTTGTCGTACCCTGTAATGCGGCCCAACAAAAACTCGACGGCCTTGGGGAAGAACATCCTATGCTCGTTGTGCTGGTCGAAAAAGTCCGATAGGGTCAACGTGCCGGAGGACCATTCGCCGAAGGTACGCGCCATCGACCACGCGTCGGAGAACACTACGCTAACCCCGAACGAGCGGACGTAGAGCAAAGCAAGAGCGGCGGGCAGCAGGATCAAGACTAGAGATACGAAACCGACCAAGGAGTCTAGAGCCTTATTCTTGACGGCCTTGCCTCTCTTGTTAGTCTGGTACCTTACTCTCCCGGGGGCAGCCGCGCCTTCCGCCGACCTGGGATACTATCAGCGCCCAACCCCACATGCACTACCGAGCGAAACGATCCGGGCGAAACGGGACGATGAGTTTGTCTACCTCGCCGCTGAGTATCTCCCGTGCCAGGAGTCGCCCGAGCAGAGGGCCGAGCGTGACACCGCTATGCGTGACGGCCTCATAGTAGTCGGGCAGGGTATCGACCGCCCCCACGCTCGACAAACCATCTTCCGGCATCGGGCGGACGCCGATCCTGATGCCCTTGACCTTCGCGCTTTCGAGCGCCGGGACCACCCGCCGGGCGTGTTCGAGCAGCTTGTGGGACAGGTGTCCTTCCGCTTCAGTCTTGCTTCCGAGTTCCTGGTCTATGGAGCCGTGGTTTATGGCGATGTGTCCCGGGCCGTCGGGGCGCAGGTTGGCGTATTGGGAGTGGATGAGCCGGCCGACGGGAGAGCCGGCGGCGACGCGTAGGATCATCCCTTTACTCGGCTTGAGCGGCAGCGGCCGTCCGAGCAGCGCGGCTACCCGATCCGCCTCCGGCCCCGCGGCATTGACGACGGTATCCACCGGGAGACTCTCGCCGCTATCGAAGCGCAACGCCGACCCGCGCCCGCCCGCCGCCTCGATCTCTTGGACCGTGGCGCCGAAGCGCGTATCGGCTCCATCCTCACGAGCACGCTCGACGAGAGAGTTCGCGAGTCGTGGAGCGTCTACCCAGGCCTCTTCGGGGAAGAAGGCCACGGGTGTCTCCGGACTCGGGAAGGCCACGTTCGGCTCCAGATACTCGTTGACCCACGAGGCTTTTTTCCATTCGGCGGCGTAACCCCAAGATCGCAACCTCTCGACCCTGCGTTCGAGCCTCTCCAGAGACTCCGCGTCCCCGGCCCACTCCAGGTTACCTCCGGGGTGAAACCAGGACGCCCCGGCTCCCACCCTGGCGTCAGCCTCAGATCCGCCGGATAGCTCGTCACGCAGTAGGTAGTGCTCTTCGAGCCCGGCGCGGTTCAGCTCGAAGTATTCGCGGGGCGTCTTCTCGTTGGCGTTCGCCCAGGCGAAGCTCGCCGAGGTCGTGCCGCTCCCCGGTGAGGAACGGTCGATGATGAACACTCTGGCCTCTCCAGTCTGTGCGAGCCGGAACGCTACCGAGGCCCCGACGACGCCGGCCCCGATCACCGCGATCCGGGGCGCCCGTCCTATCGCCCGTGGATGCCTCGATGCTTGCATCAAGCTTAGATGGTGAGCGTTGCGAGTTCCTCGTCGTCGAGTACCAGGGAGGCGGCGGCGATATTCTCTTCGAGATGCGCGACCGAGGAGGTGCCGGGTATCGGGAGCATCACCGGGGAGCGCCACAGGAGCCAGGCCAGCGCGATCTGGCCGGGGGCAGCGTCGTGGCGGGCGGAGATCTCATCCAGCGAACCACCCGGCCGCGCCAGGTCACCGGTAGCCAGCGGGAACCACGGTATAAAACCTATCCCCTCCCGCTCGCAGAAGTCGAGCACGTCCTCCGAGCTTTGGTCGTTGAGGTTGAAGCGGTTCTGCACCGACGCTATCGGCACTGTCTCCCGCGCCTGCCGGATCTCTTCGACGCTCACCTCCGAGAGGCCGACGTGACGTATCTTACCCTCATCCCGCAGCTCGGCCAGAACCCCGAGCGACTCCTCTGCCGGGACCTCCGGATCTATGCGGTGCAACTGGTAGAGGTCTATCCGGTCGACCTTTAGTCGTTTCAAGCTCCCCTCACACGCCTCGCGCAGATGCTCTGGTCTGCCGTCGGGCCGCCACTGCCCCGGCCCGTCCCGCAACAGACCACCCTTGGTGGCTATCACCAGATTCTCCGGGTATGGATACAGAGTCTCCCCGATCAAAAGCTCGGAGACGTCCGGGCCATAAGAGTCGGCGGTATCTATGAGGTTCACGTTGAGCTCGACCGCCCGCCGCAGAACGCGCTTCGCCTCCTCCGGGTCCTCGGGCTCGCCCCAGATCCCGGAACCCGTTATACGCATCGCGCCAAAGGCGAGGCGGTTCACGCGCAGGTCGCCACCGATATCGAAGGTGCCGGCAGCCCCCGCATCCGCCCGAACGTTCTGGTCAGTCATGTCTTCAAAGCTCCTTCTCGAAATCGTCGCCATTGAAAATACGCAAACTGGAATGTTATCGAACGAGACCCGGCGCACTGTGAACGAAGCATCCTACCCTCAAGTAACGTCCTCGGTAACTTCGGCCCCGCTCTCGACGGACTCGCCGGGGAAGACGCTCACGCCGGCCGAAACGGTAGCCCCCTCTCCCACCTCGACCTCATCCCCGATTGTGCTACCTTCGAGTAGACGAGCTTTATCCCCCACCTTGCAAGAACGTCCAACCAGAGCGCCGTCGAGCTCAGCACCCTCTCCGATGGAGGTCCCTTCAGCTACGGTGCTGCGGGCCACCGAAGCGCCCGCCTGCACGTAAACACCCGAGCCGAGGACCGAGTAGGGTCCGATACGGGCACCTGGGCCGGCCCAGACATTATCCCCGAGGACAACGGGGCCCTTTAGCGCCGTCATACCCACCGCCGTCCCGCTCCCGGCGTAGACGCCTTCACGTGGTTGGTCTCCGGGCGGCTGTACACCGCGGACCTTGCCGTCGAGCACGTCCCTCTGAGCGCCCATGTACTGCTCGATATCGCCGATGTCCTCCCAATAGCCCTCCATCACGTACCCGTACACGGGGCGCTCCTCTTGCAAGAGTTTGGGGAAGAGCTCCTTGGACCAATCGTACTCCTGGCCCTCGGGGATGTCTCGCAGGACGCCCGGCTCCACTATATAGATGCCGGTGTTCGCCGTGTTTGAAAAGACTTCGTCCGGGTCCGGCTTCTCCAGGAACTCTGTGACGCGCCCGTCGTCGTCGACCACTACTATGCCGAACCCAGAAGGGTCCTCGACTTTCTTCAGGACCAGGGTAACCTCGGCTCCGCGCTCCTCGTGCAAGGCTACGGCTTGCTGCAGGTCTACGTCCGTTAGAGCGTCGCCGGAGACGACTATGAACCTCTCCGTCAATCGGTCCTCGACGTACTTCACGGAGCCGGCCGTGCCGAGCGGCTCCTCCTCGACCGAGTACTTCATCTTCACACCCCACTTGGAGCCGTCGCCGAAATAGTCCTGGATCACCTCAGGCATAAACTCCAGGGTAACCAAAATATCATCGAAGCCGTAGCGTTTGAGGAGCCGCACTATATGCTCCATGCAGGGCGTATTGGCTATGGGGATCATGGGTTTGGGCTGGTTGCTCGTCAACGGCTGCAGCCTCGTCCCTTTCCCTCCGGCCATAATAACCGCTTTCATACTCTCCTTACTCCCTCTGTAGCATGATCACTGATTGCCACGTACACCTTTACCCCGAAGAGCGCTCCTCCAAATAGAGTCGCTACCACCATCGTCTCCCTGCTACGACCGGTAACAAGGCTCGAAGCGGTTTGGCGTGGTTCGGGGCCGAATTACGGCGTGCGGCTGAAAGGGGCTTTCGCGGGCTATGGTGACCGGTATCTCTGCCCGGTCTTTTGTGTAGACCGCGCCGCAAGTACCCTATACTGCTCCGGCACACGGGGCAAACAACGAAGTGAGGGCGAAGACATGACAGATAGTAACTTGGCTCTGCTCATCCGGCGGGCGAAGATGGTCCTGGACTTCAACCGGGTCGAGAGCTACACGCAGCCGGGGCCGCGACTGTACCCGCACCAGTGGTCCTGGGACTCGGGTTTTATCGCCATGGGGTACGCTCACTACGACCAGGATCGGGCCGTAAACGAGTTGAACCACCTCTTCGACAGCCAGTGGAAGAACGGCCTCCTGCCTCAGATCGTCTTTAACCCGGACTTTAGCGAGTACTTCCCAGGGGTCGGTTTCTGGCACGCGGACCGCAGCCCAAACGCACCCCTCCACCACAAGACCTCCGGCGTGGTCCAGCCACCCATTCACGCCACCGCCGCATTGCACGTATACAGGCACGCCCAGAACGAGGCGCGGGCGCGGAAGTTTCTAGA
This sequence comes from uncultured Rubrobacteraceae bacterium, assembly GCA_902806065.1. GTDB lineage: Bacteria > Actinomycetota > Rubrobacteria > Rubrobacterales > Rubrobacteraceae > Rubrobacter_F. The sequence continues at coordinate 29,024 of CADCVE010000022.1, forward strand.
GAGGGCGTTCCCACACCTCGCGGCGTGGCACGAGTATCTTTATAGGGACCGGGACCCTGAGGGTACGGGGTTGGCTTATATACGCCATCCCTGGGAGTCCGGGATGGATAACTCGCCCATGTGGGATGAGACCATGATGAGGATGCATCTGCGGCCGGATGAGATCCCGCCGTACCAGCGCGCTGATACGCACCTCGTCGCCGTGGATGATCGGCCGGTGAATGCGGCTTATGATCGGTTTGCGTGGCTCGTGCAGCTCTTCGCCGAGCATAACTACGATGAGGCTCGAATCCGCGAGGACTGTCCCTTTCTCGTGCAGGACGTGCTTTTCAACACCCTGCTGTGTAAGGCGGGGCACGACCTGGCGGAGATCGCGCGCGTTTTAGGCGAGGACCCGTCGACCTTTGAGGCGCAGGCGCTACAGACCGCCAGCGCTATAAACGAGAGGCTCTGGGACGAGGAGCGCGCGATCTACATGGACTACGACATAGTTACCGATGAGCCTATACGGGTGTTCGTAGCGGCGGGCTTTACGCCTCTCTACGCGGGCATTCCGGACGAGGATCAGACTCGGAGGCTACTTGGCACGCTGGAGAATTCCGGGTTCAGCTTCGGGGCGAAGGGTTGTTACTCCGTACCGAGCTACGACCGGTACGGCTACGGGTTCTCGCCGGTGCAGTACTGGCGCGGGCCGGTGTGGGTGAACATAAACTGGCTGCTCCTGCGCGGCCTCGAACGTTATGGCCTTGACGCGCAAGCGGATCACCTGCGACAGACCACGATCGATCTGGTCCGGGAAGGCGGCTTCTACGAGTACTTCCACCCCACGCGCGGCAACGGCCACGGCTCGGACTTCTTCTCCTGGACCGCCGCCCTGCTCCTCGACATACTGCTCGACGCAACACCTAAGACTAACGGTCGCTGAGGAGGACCATGCAGCTCGCGAATAAGGTGGCGGCCGTAACGGGAGCCGGAACGGGCATCGGCAAGGCCATCGCGCTGGGCTTCGCCGGAGAAGGAGCGGCAGTCGTCGTAGACTACGCGGGGCACCCCGAAGCGGCCCAGGAGACGGTCCGGGAGATCGAGGCCGCGGGAGAAAAGGCCGTCGCTGTTCAGGCGGACGTTACGGAGCAGGAGGACGTACGGGCATTGGTCCAGGCTTGCGTCGCAGAGTTCGGTCGTATGGACATCCTGGTGAACAACGCGGGTGTAGAGCACAAGATGCCGTTCCTGGAGACACCGCTCGACGTGTGGAACAAGGCCATCGCCGTAAACCTTACCGGTCCGTGGCTCGGCTGCCAGGAGGCGGCGAAGCAGATGGTCTCGCAGGGCACTCCCGGGCGGATCATCAACATCTCCAGCGTGCACGAGGATCTGCCGATGCCAACCAACTCCCCGTACTGCGCGGCCAAGGGAAGCGTACGCATGCTCATGCGTACTATAGCCGTCGAGCTCGCCCCCTACGGCATCACCGTCAACAACATCGCCCCCGGCGCCGTCGACACCCCGATGGACGCCCCGCTAAAAGCCCGACCCGACCAGATGCAAGAGCTGCTCTCGGAGATACCCTTGGGAAGGATGGGCAAGCCCGAGGAGATAGCGTCTCTGGCCGTCTATCTGGCCTCCGACGCCTCGTCCTACATCACCGGTAGCACCTTCTTGATAGACGGCGGCATGATCCGGCGGGCGGGGAGCCTGTAAAGCTACCATCCGCTCGTATGGGCACGTTCCGAGGATGATATACGCTTGACTGGCAGGCACGTGACGATACCGCGTCAAGTCGGCCTGCTCGTTCTTTTGTCAGCTCTTTGGGGCGGCATGTTCCTTCTCGTAAAGTACCGTTTTTGGTATATGTCCCAACACTCTACAAGCAGGCTTCAGAAGCGAGTACCTTGCAGATCAGAGCGGGGAACGGGAAACCTCTGGAGGGTGTGTCCGGCGCCGCCAGGCGTTGTAAATTTCTTGGAAAGAAGTTCGAGTGAGGAGGGATTGACATGTTTTCGAGCTTGGTACGATAGGGTTGGCAGCTGTGGTGGCCATGCCTGCTTACATGGCGGCATGGGTCGTCGGTGTTTTGTAGTCACGCGATCTCCAGACTGTGTTGTAATACACGTAATCGTGCCAAACCGGGTTTGCGAGGGGGTGTGAGGTAAAGCCTTGAAGATGGTGGTTCGGGGGGCTTTCTGGATCTTCGTATACCTGATGGTAGCCGTGGCCCCACTGCTCTTCGCCTGGTCGGGGCCGGAGCCCGGACGCGGTCTCCTCATCAACCTCTCCGTGGCTCTAGGCTTCGTGGGGCTCGCAATGATGGGCCTGCAATTCGCCCTTGTCGCCCGCTTCAAGTCCGTCTCCGCACCCTTTGGCATGGACGTCGTGCTGCAGTACCACCGGCAGATGGCTTACGTCGCCCTCCTCTTCATCCTGGCCCACCCGTTGCTGTTGTTCGTTGAAGATACACGGTTTCTCGCGTTGTTGAACCCCGTGACCGCTCCCTTGCGGGCGCATATGGCGGTGACCTCGACGGTGGCGTTGCTCATTCTGGTGGCGCTCTCGGTATGGCGCAAGAAGTTGAAGATAAGCTACGAGATGTGGCAGCTCACGCACGGCGTGCTAGGCGTCGTGATCATCGCGACCGCCCTCGCGCACGTCTTCCTCGTCGGCTACTACGTAGACGAGCCCTGGGAGAGGGCGCTGTGGCTGGCGATGTCCGCCGCGTTCGTCTTTCTGCTCGTTTGGGTGCGCGTCGTCAGGCCGCTCCAGCGTTACCGCAGCCCGTGGCGCGTGAAGGAGGTTATCCCCGAGCGGGGCGAGACCTCTACCATAGTGCTCGAGCAGCAAAACGGGAACGGCTTCCATTTCGAGCCGGGTCAGTTCGCCTGGATAATGGCCGGCAAGTCGCCCTTCGCGATCACTCAACATCCATTCTCCATCTCCTCCAGCGCCGAGCAGCCCGATCGGGTAACACTGAGCGTCAAGTCCGCCGGAGACTTCACCTCCTCCATAGCTGCCCTGAAGCCTGGAGCCACCGTCTACCTCGATGGCCCACACGGCGCGTTCACCATAGACCGCCACGAAGGACCGGGCTTCGTCTTCATCGGCGCTGGAGTAGGCGTCACGCCGCTGATGAGCATGCTGCGCACGCTCGCCGACCGGAAAGATGTCCGCCCCTGCTACCTCTTCCTGGGCAACCGCAATCAGGAGAGCATCACCTTCCGCGAGGAGATAGAAGCCTTGAAATCCAGGCTCGACCTGAAGGTAATTCACGTCCTGAGCCGCCCCGATGAAGGCTGGGAGGGCGAGAAGGGCCATATTGACGCGTCCGTAGTGAGCCGGGGCCTTACCGGCGAAGATCATAGGCGCCTGCCGCCGCGCTGCCAGCGCCTCGTGTACTTCATCTGTGGACCCGAGGCGATGATGGACGCCGCGGAGCACGCCCTCGCGCAACTTGGGGCACCGGCGGAGAACGTCCACTCCGAGCGGTTCGGCATGGTCTGAGGAGGTAAGGGTTATGCGACAGGCTTACACGACCGGGCTGGTAGTTCTTACCATGGCGCTTCTCCTCCTCGCGTGTGTGCTCTTCGCGCTCGCCCAGGGGGGCCAGAGCCCCTGATCCAGGCAGACCCGAAGAGTAAAGTAGCAATCTTTTTGCTTGCGTACCTGAAGAGGAGGTCCGGATGGCGGTAAAGGAAGGTTGGCGCGGCAGGTTCTTCGAGGACTTCGAGGTCGGTGATGTCTACGAGCACCCTCTGGGGAGGACTGTTACCACAACAGACAACGCGTGGTTTACCTTGCTTACCCAAAATACTGCTGCAATTCATTTTGACCATCATTATGCGGCGCAGACCAAGTTCGGCCGACCTCTCGTAGACTCCACTTTCACCCTGGCCCTGGTGACGGGACAGAGCGTTACCGACGTCTCCCAGAACGTCTTCGCCAACCTCGGCTGGGACGAGGTCAGGCTCCCGGCGCCAGTCTTCGAGGGCGATACCATCTACTCTCAGTCCGAGGTGCTGGAGACGCGCGAGTCAAAATCCCGCGAGAACGTCGGCATCGTTACTGTAAAGACCACCGGATACAATCAGGACGGCACAGTCGTTATCTCGTTCAAGCGTACGATCTTGGTCTACAAGCAAGGCCACGCCCCGAAGATACCCCGTCTCATCCCTGGAGAGCTCGTCTCAGGAGATGGTGAGACCAAGAACCGCAGTGGCACGTAAGCCAACTGTTCTGCTGTTGCATGCCGTTCATCATCCTTCCACAGTGCAAAACGCTACGAGCTACTCTTCCGTGCTGTGCTGGGTACTGATGGTACTCGGACGTGCGTTTCGCACGTACAATCGTAGACTAACTCAACTTCAGGTGTTGCTACAGGGTCAACTTCTGGGTACTTCCAGAAAGAATCACGCTCCTTTTCCTACAATGTTTCCGGCGGTGAGCTTGCCCTATCGTGCTTTGGCAAGGTCTCGTGTGATTGAGGGGCCAAGACCGTGCCACCTTCTTCGTGGGTTCTAGCGGCCTCCGCACGGTACAAACGTCGAAAATATGAGGCGAGTGACCAGGGGATATACTAGGCCCCGTATCCGAGACCGCAACTTTGACGAGGCGGCTATCTTGGCTGCGGACTACGGTTACGGAAGCCGGGCGCGATGATAATGCCGCCACGAACGAGATCGCCTGCTATGTACCCTCTAACACAAAGCGTGTACAGATTAACGCCTGCTTATAGCATGCTAGGCAAGTTAGGCATCCTTCGAACAGTTTTCCGGGCGCAAGGGTATCTGGCGAATTCCGAGCTGGGTTGAACTACTCCCGAAACAGCCACAAAACCCCACTCGATGGTCCTCCGGTGAGGGCTTTCGGGCCCTCAACAAGGCCCTTCTTGTACCTACCGAGGATTTTTCAGGTGGCCTTAGAGATGGAAGTCATAAAGATTCGACTTCAGAGAATTCAGCCAAGGATTTGCTCTGAACTTCACCATCCTGGTTATCCAGCGGCTTAAACGAGCTAGACCCTTTTTTCCACTCTTTCCACAACCATGATCCCCAAAGGGGATAGGGCATTTCGTCCTTACCTAGGGTACCGTCTGTTAAATTCTCCGCGCAGTAGAGCCAAAAACAAGCATAACCGCCAAAGCGCGCGCTCAAGTGTTGTAGGTCTTCGTAGTAGGTGCGCGCCAGGTGAGCAGCCAACCGAATAGACATATTCTCTTGGGATCCAGGGTTGATCTTACCTCTTTTAGCCTCCGGCGCGTGAGAGGGATCGACTTCCAGGAACCCGTAAAGGCGATGTAGCAGTTGAGCGGGGTAGAAATGGATATCTTCGAGGAATCCGATGAAGATTTGCTCGTCTGGGTAAAAACGTCGCCACTTCTCCAGGCTCCGAAGGTAGCTTGTATGAGCTACTACTGTAGGTTGTCTGAAGAAGCTCTCGAAGAACGGTTCATTGGTTATCGCTTCCACCTTTTGTCCCATTCCTTTGAGGTTTCTGAGATGCATTATCGCAGAAGAGTAGGGCCTCTCTACAGGGTTGCGCATAAAGAAGATAACCTTGGCGTGCGGCATAAGTTTGTGTATACGGGCCACGCCCCCTTCTTCGAGGATTGAATAATCCGGGGTGGCCTCGCCGGTGATCTTTCCTCGCCCCTGCTCAAAAAGGGAGGCGTACCATTTATCGGAAGGAGAACGCCCAAAAAACTTGAGCGCCCACAGAAAGGTTTGAGAGTCGAAGTTCTTTCCGTATCGCCCGAAGCGCCTTTCCAGCAGGTATTGGAGCTGATACCGCCAGTACCAAGGGTACCAATCTTCGTCGGTATACTCTTTCCTAGAAAGCCTGATGATTGAAGCGCCAAGCGAGGACTCCTTGATCCTCTCGTCGAAGTAGTGAAGCTCTTTGAGCGGTGGCGTCCATACGTTTGGGTGACGGGACAGGTTGGCGGCCAACCAGCTAGTACCCGCTTTCTGCGCTCCTATAATCAGAAAATCCGGGAACGGCAAGGGTGGCTTTCTCCTCGTTTTACGGACTGGAGTGTAACAGACGTTTGTATGACAACGAAGTTTCCAAAACCCTTGATTCTTGAGGTTCCTCGAGAGTCAGGTGATCGAAAGGCTGTCAAGCTGTATGTCTGGAGTGTAGGCAGGAGGTCTAACTCAGGGAACGGAGCTCATCTGAAGTCCGGACGAAGGGAGCATCAGATGGCCAAACGAGAGGATACCCTGTCAACCCACCTCTTGGAAGAGGTAATCACAGTCCTGTTGTGCCTGGTAGACGACGCCTACTTCAACATCAACCCCAAAGGAGGTATCTATGCGTCCCTCAAGGAACTCTCCGATTCGGAGGTGATGACCTTGACCCTGTTCCAGCAGCTGCGGGGCGTAGAGAGCAAGCGCTCGGTCCTGCGCGATGTCGCCCGCTTCTTCTCGCACCTGTTCCCCAGCGTAGTCGGGCTCGCCCCTTCCTCGTTTCACCGGCGGGTGAGAACCTGCGGTGTTTGTTGGAGCCCCTAAGGCGATCAATACTGCCCGATCTAGTGAGCGAACCCGAAACCCTCATCATCGATTCGACGTTGCTTTCGATGCTGCATCCCCGCCAAGTCCTGCAGTCGGCAGGCTTCGAGGGGGCAGCGTAGGTGAGATGGGGGTCCTTCTCGGTCTACGGGGTCAGGCTGCACCTCGTTTGTGCGACTAACCGGGTACCTGTCTGTTACGAACTGACCGCTGCCAACGTAGCGGATGTGAGGCTCATGGGGAAACTCTTGGCCAAGGCGGGGCTTCCGAGTGAGGACCTCGCAAGGAAGCTGGAGGTCTAGCTTATTGAAGCGCGGATCTGCAAGAGGAGTTGGCCGAGAGGGGGTCCTGTTAGTGACGGAGTGCAGCGCGCAAGGTGGCAAGAGGCAACAACAGGCGGAGATCGTCTTTTCGAGCCTTAAGCGGGTCTTCGGGATCAAGCGAACGCTAGCCAGGACCTTCGTAGGGCTGGTCACCAGGATCGTAGTGAAAATTTCCGCCTACACTTATGCCTTCTACGTAAACCGGCTGCTGGGAAAGCCTCAGGGCCGGATGAAGGAACTGTGGGTATAAGCATAGAGCAATCTAGAACTTATTGATCCTTAGAGAGGAGGGCTTTCACCGTCATATCCTCTGAGACCTACCCTTCTTATCACCGCTGGCGCTAACTACCGGTCGCTCTGCGTCGCGCATGGCCTTCAGTATCTCTAAAAAGGTCCAACCGGTACTCCGGCTCGGTTACGGAGAGCACGTGTGTAAGGCACGTGTGACAGCCCAGGAGCTCGTGCACCTCGTCGCCCCGGAGGGGGTGGGTTTTCGGTTCCCCGCGCCAGTGGACAGCGAGCATGCTGCCCCCAGGGGCCAGATCCTCCTCGAAGTGCCGAAGCGCCGCGAGCATGACCTCCTCTGTGAAGTAGTAGAGGATCTCCGAGGCCACAACCAGGTCGAACAGACCGTCCGGTGTCTCCTCAGGCAGTGTGCGTCGTTCGACGTGCACACTCGGGAAGTCCGCGAGACGCTCTCTAGCGAGGTCGACCGCCCGCTGGGAGGTGTCCACTGCGAGGAGCTCGTCGCAGTGGGGCGCGAGCATGGCTGTGAAGACCCCGATGGAGCAGCCCAGTTCCAGAGCCCGCGGAAAGCGGCGGCCCTCTAGGGCGTCGAGCGTCCGCTCGTACTTGCGCCGCTCGTACTCGCTCGTGGCGAAGCTCCAAGGATCCTCCGACCTCTTATAGAGTTCCTCGAAGTGCTCCCGACGGAAACGTCCGCTCACGGGCACCCGCCCCTTTCCAAAAAGGCTGGTCTCCCAGCCCCCGTTCGAGCTTTCTGTTCTGACTCTCTCACCAGCCTTTCCTGCTCCGAAGATGCTTCGTCCACTGAGGGTGCCCCCACCGTGAAGCCTGCACCCAGGGTTGTGGTCAAGAGTCCAGGCTCGCACCCAAGGGAGCGAATACGCTCCACGAGGCCCCTCACAAGAGCGACTGTCTCGCCGCAGCCAGAGCGGCGGGCGCCGGGTCCGATCCCATCGTGCATCAGAACGACTGACCCCGATTGGAGCCGGGGTCCCACGCGCTCAAGCATCTCGGGGGCCGGGTCTCCGCGCCAGTCACGGGTGCCCTCGGTCCAAAGGACGATCTCGAGGCCGAATTCGTCGGCGATCTCCGCCGTGAAGGGCGCAAGCACACCCCACGGGGGACGCCAAAAGTGTGGGTACACGCCCAGCATCTCGAGAGTTCGGAGGCCGGCCCTGGTGTCGGCCTCGACCTCCCCATGGGTGCGTTCAGTATGCCGCACGTGCTGTGTACAGTGAAACTCCACGCCATGCCCGGCCCGGAGGACGTCGGAGATCAAATGTGGAAACCGCCGGACCTGTGGTGCGACGACGAAGAACGTAGCCTGGGCCTCCGCCCCCTGTAACGCCTCCAATACACGCGGGGTCCACACCGGGTCCGGTCCGTCGTCGAAGGTGAGTGAGATCCGCGGCGCCTCCGGTAGCGTACCATTTCCGGGATCAGTCATTCAAACGCCGCTTGTGAACAACGAACTCACCGGCGGTAGGTGCTCCTTCCAGAGAGACGTTACGGAGGCGGCCGGGGTAACGCCCCGCCGTGCCTCCTTCAACCACCGACGCTCGGCCCCGAAAGATAGACGTCAGCATAGGTACACGATTCTATTGATACCCGATCACCCGCTAGGCTAACCGCGCGCGCCGCTTCCTGCTATTCACCTTCATGCCTTCCTGGCACGCGCGCGTCGCCTCAAACCGGGCGAGGCATTCTGCACCCCGAAGAAGCGCGCAGAGAGGCTTTTCTTGTTGAAGAGGGAGCGAACGGAGGCGTTTAGCCGTGGCCTAACAAGGAATAAAGCAGCATAAGGGGTTCGAGGTAGCCTTTCCAGAGCTACCTGGCTAAGGAGTGAAACTAACTGAGAAAGTAGATGGTGGTGGATGCGTTTTTCGCTGGTCATGCCTACGTTTGGAAGGGTGAAAGAGCCGGAGCGGTTTCTGGCTTCGCTAGACGCGCAAACCTTCCGGGGCTTTGAGTTGCTCGCAGTAGATCAGAACCCGGACGAGAGGCTGGCGCCGGTCCTAGGCGCGTACGAGGCTCTGTTCCCGGTACTACACCTGCGGGAAAGGCAGGCTGGCGCATCAAGGGCGAGAAACTTGGGGCTTAGACACTCCTGCTCTGACTTCGTCGCTTTTCCCGACGACGACTGCCAGTATCCGCCGCTCTTGCTGGAGAAGGTAGCGCAGTTCTTCGAGCGCCATTCCGAGATAGATGGCCTGACCGTGCGTTTGGTCGACGAGTGGGGCGAGAGCAGTATCCTGGACTTCGACTCCGAGCCCGGTCTCCTGACGCCACAAAATGTCTGGACCCGCAGCATCGAGGCTACCATGTTCCTGCGCCGAGACAGCGTGCGAGGGTTGCGGTTCGACGAGGACCTCGGTAGGGGCTCCGGTACAACCTGGGGATCTGGCGAAGGCACCGACTATCTTTTACAACTCCTAGGCAAGGGGGCATCGGTATTCTACGATCCTCGGCTGAGCGTGTTACACCCCTCGCCCGTGCCGCCCTATGACGCCAAGGCCATACAGCGAGCGTACGAGTACGGTTGCGGAAGGGGGCATGTGCTCAGAAAGCACGAGTACCCGCTACAAGCCAGGGCCCGGTCGCTCGTCGGGCCCCTGGGACGGGCGACCGTCGCCGCGGCCGGTCTGAGGATCGCTGAAGCAAAATATCAGTGGAACGTTCTTAGGGGAAGGCTGAGGGGGCTGCTCGGCGCCGTGGACGACATCTAACTCGCGCCGCCAAGCGCAGAAAGCTCTGGCCGCCTCTTTATATCTCACCAACTAAGCAACAGATGTCTAGAGTTTACTTCGAGTGTCTCGTGTAGAGTTCTGCAAAACCTGCGTCATAGGTGGGCGCTCTGCAATCTCCACCGTGTCCTTCCGAAACCCCACTCCATCTGATAAGGCGACTGGACGCGTATAGTTATCTACCATAGCGGTCACATCGTGGCCCCGAGGATGGGCCTCCTCTGAGAGTGAGCTACCGAAAGAACCCCGACCCAGGCGCAGATCTACGGTCCGCAGCATAGCGTAGGACTCGCATCCAGGGTTGCCCAAAAATCGCCTGCGGTCCCAGCGGATGCCGAAATTGACCTGGGCCATCGCGTCAAGTCCTACCTTGTCCAAAAGGTCGATCATTATGGTCATCTCCGTTGTGCTACCGGTGAAGAAAGGTATAGAACAGAGCAGCTCGCGTGGAGCAGCGAACTCCCCAGAGAGCGGCTGCAAAAACCCGGACAGTTCGGGGTAGTAAAGGTTAAGGAGTGGACGAGCCATTAACTCGTCCAGGGCTCCTTCAAGCTCGGTTTCGGCGACTTCTCGAGCGCCCCAAACTGGGAGCTCATAGGCTGCCTTGGCGAACTTTACCTCAGCAACACCCAGGATCGGTCCCAGAACCCCGCGGACAAAGTGTGGCTTGAACGCGGGCGCTTCGACATCAGCGTATACGACTAAGTCGCCGCGAGCGATGGATAGAGCCCTCCACATAGCATCGCCTTTGCCAATGACGGGCCCGTACTCGGGCATCAACTCGTCACCGGAATAGACCTCAATGCCAGGGTGCGTAGCATTCATATCCTGGGAAGAGCTCGCGGTGATTACGGCTATCTGATCCACCAGCGGCGCACACTCGTTGAGCGTGTGGATTTCGTCGATTAACGGCCAGACCTCATCTACCGCTTCGAGGCACGGTAGCAAGACGCTGACCGATAGGCCAAGGTTACGCTTTCGCCGAGCGAGGGAAACGGGGTCGGTGAATTGAGCGTAGTCGTACGAACGACGTGCTAACCACTCCCTCACGTTATGCAAGAGACGAGCTATCCTGTTGCGCGAATCGCCGTTCGCACCCGTAGACCTTTAGATCGATGGGCTTAAAGCTGTGGTTGTTAGACTTCTCGGCCGAACAGGCCGTGACTCCAACAACCAGATCCATCTCCGCCCGCAAGTCTACGAAATCACCCGGTTTCGAAAGCGGTGGGCCGATCTTCAGCTCACCGGAGGGCAGAACGTCTACGTTCATGAAGACGTTGAATGCCGTTGGTATGTCATCCTCTCCGATCCCAAAGCGCAGCAGGTTCTTCGTCAGGTTCTCCAAGCAGCTCGGGTGGTAACCTTCGTGGTCTTCGTAGAGGATCTCGAAGGTCTCTGGGCTGCACGGCGTGAGGAGGAAGTCATGCTTCCCCACCTTGTCCTCGAGGATCGAAAACATCGGGTTGCTCCGGTTGGAGTAGAGGACGTGCCCGGTCGTCAGGTAGATGGTGTTGTTGTAGTCGAGGCTACGTCCTGAGGAGAGCCGCTCAGAATAGTCCGCCCGCGCGAACGCAACGACGTCGGAGACCTGCTCCCCTTCTGGATCTATGACCCGTAAGGCCTGCCCCCGCTTCAGCTCGAAGGCAGCCCCCGTTTGCGGCTCAAGGTGGTAGCGCGTGATCTTTATGTCTACCCCTCCTCGTTTGAGTCATCTTCGCCAGCGTGGAAGGGGCAACGCCAGCCTTCACCCACGGGACGACCGGAATACTGACGAGCCTCGGGAAGTTCGCCGAAGTCGCTCAAGTTCGGGTTCAGGTTACCCTGAAGCTCAATCTCCCTTGCTCGTATCACCTCGCGCACGCGCTCGAACCTTCCTCCCTCGCGCAGCCGTTCGAATTGCTCGTGCACGTTGAACACGAGCGTCGGCCAAGTGAACCGGCGTGTGTAGCGGGAGCTTGCCGGGTGCAACCCGACGACGAAGAAGGCTCGTCCCGCGAAGCTAAACGAGAAGTCGGGGTCATCGGGGTTCGCGCTTACGGCCGGATCCCAGCCGTGATGAAGCCGATCCTGCTCGAATAGCCCTTGGAGCTGCGCCCACAGAAGCCGTTCGAAATCCACCTCATTGGCCACGTTCGGCCCCTTGAAGCTCGCTAAGAAGGTCGTGAAATCGCCGCTGATGCCCGGCAGGTCCTCCACGAACTCGAACAGATCCCGCGCAAGCCCGGCTGCCGCCCCGCGCGACCCCATCGTCCCGTAGAGGCTGGCGCGGTACTGGCCGCGCCGGATCGCGGCCTTTGCCCCCACGCACGAGAACCTCGGGTTCAAAACGAGCCCCCGAAGAGAGTCGTGCACGAACTCCTCCAGGGGGGCCACGGGACCGCCGGAGGGCTCTCGAACCAATCTACCGCCGCGAAAGGAGGCGTAGGCGCTGTTGGCCCGCGCAAGCTCACCGTCAAAGGGATTGGCGCGCCTTCCGGGAGGAGGGCCACTGTTGTGCTCAGGTATTGTCGCCATAGACTCTCCTGGCCACCAGAGGCGCCTCTCTGCCAGCGAGCGCTGCCGTCCCGTATGCCGCCCTGTGCCGTCGCCGAAGTTCCTTTGCGGAGTTGGCCGCTAGCCTCAGTACGGAAGTCCTGTAGGGGATACCCCCGAGAAATAGCCGGGCACCGAGTGCCAGCCAGGTACAAGCCGCGCGCTCCACAAGCCAGGCCGGTGCCAGTAGTGAGGCCGTCGCCGGGAATACTGCGGTGCCTCCGCCTCGCCTCCGCCCCGCCTCCGCGAGAACCACTGATGCCCCGACAGCAACGACGAGAGTGGCCCAATGCCCACGCACGGCCAAGGTCACGCCGAGCGGGATCAGGGCGAGGAAGAGCCCGAACCGAAGGGGGCGGGCGAGCTCGTCGTAGGCCTGGCGGACGCGTTGGGAGAAGAAATGGCGTGCGCTCGGTGGGCGGCGTGCCACGAACAGGTCGAGCGGGATAGCCTCCGTACCCCCCACCGCACGCACCGTGCGGACTAGCTCCAAATTCTCGAACATGGCGCCCCCGTCGTAGCCGCCCGTGTCCCGGAGCACCGAGCGACGCACCCCCAAAGTGCCCGGCCAGTCGCCCCCAGAGAGGCGGTTGAGGAGCATGCGGGCCGTGTCGTAGCGGGCATGCCAGGGCAAGGGATCGAAGTAGTTCTGCGGCCGAACGACGTGGAAGCGGTCAAGGAGGGTGACGACGCGGGTGAGGGCGTCGGGCGTGTAGCGGACGTCGTCGTCGGCGATCACGACACGCTCTTGGCCCGCGAGCCACAAGCCGGTGAGAACACCCCCTACCTTCCCCATCGGAGTCGCAAGCTTCGAGTCTACCGGCACGTGCCGGATGGAAGATCCCCTGAGCGCGGCGGCGTGTGCCTCGAAGACCTCGGGAGGTGAACCGTCTACCACGATTACCTCCCCCACTTGGTCCGACAACCGGCGCACGTAGGTCCATAAGCCCTCCGCCGCATCCTCTACCGCCTCGCGCCGGATGGGCAGGACGTAACTGGCAGCGATCATCCCCCGCCTCCGGGTACGCGTCCGACCGCGACGACCTGGCCCTCGCAAGCATAGAATTCGGGGTGGTCTGGCAGATATTCCGGTGCGGCAGGGTCGCGTACTGCGCGCCAAGTCTCGAGGTCCGCCTCGGGAACCCCACGCTCCTCGGCCAGGTCGGCGAGATAGCCGAGCCAGTCCCCGAAGAGTTGCCGCTCGACTGCCCGGAGTGGCGCCCAGCGCTCGATGAGGGTAGTTCGTTGCCACACCTCCGTCAGTCCCGACCGCTCTAGCCAGCGCCTCAGCTCCCGCCCCCGCAAAGATCCGATCGACTCCGCGGTCTCCCGTTCGGCGCAGAGGCCGGATTCGGAGAGGTGGAAGATCAGGAACGGATCGGCGGGGTAAAACCGCAGCAGGTTCGTGTCGAGGTCCTTCACCGCCACCAACCCACCCGACCGCACCACGCGGCGGAGCTCCGCTAGCACGGACGGCAACTCCTCGTTTCCGAAATGCAGCGTCGTATTAGCGCACCAAACCGCGTCGAAGGTGTCGTCCGGGTAAGGCAGGGATTCCAGCGACGCCGTCCGAGCCTCCACGGGGCAGGGCAAGTCCCACCCGGATAGGCGTTTTTCTACGATAGCGATGTTGTCCGAGGCTAGATCTAGCGCCGCGACGCGCCCGCTGCTTCCCACCAGCTCGGTCAGGAGGGGCAGGTAGCTCCCGCTGCCGCACCCCGCGTCAAGTACGTGCCAGCCCGGCTCGATCCCGACAGAAGAGAGCATTGCCTCATACTCGGGGCGGCAAGCCTCGAAGTGCACGTCGAGCCAGCCAGCCTCGGTGAGCGCCTGACCAGTTGAGGAGGCATGCGTGCTACTCGGCACACCTCGCCGCCCGTTGGTCTTCACCGCCGCTCCCCTGAATCGTAGACATCGCGTACATTATCCATGGAAGTATTCCTACCCTTGCAGAAAGCCTGTAATCTTGCTGGAGACTGGGGATCTCGCGAGGTGCAGGTATGGTCTCTAAGCTTCAAAGCTGCCTCCTGGGCCTGTTCACAAGATGTTGTGGAGCAAGGAAAGATTAGAAGGTCAGATCTCTTCTTTAAGAAACCGACTGAGGCCGGACACGAACCGCTCGGGTTGCTCGACGTGGGGCACGTGCCCGCAATGGGGGATGAGTTCGAGGGACCCTTCTCGGAGTTGAGAGACCGCCTCTTTCGCTTGAGAGTAGGGGAGTACCCTATCGCGCGTTCCCCACACGATGATCGTTGGCACCTCCAGTTGCGCGAGCCGGTCCGCCAACACCTCTCGCTGTCCTTTTAGACCCACCTGGGCGTGAATGGTAGCTAGCTGGGCCTCCACGAAGCCCGGCAGCCTCGCCAGGCGATATTGCTCCTTGAGCCACTCTCGGGGAACACTCTGAGGACGCGCGAAGAGGAGGGTTGACCTACCCAAGGCCCTCTGGGCCGCTCCGGGAGGCCTCTTGCCCCAGGCGGCCGCTAGCCTGGCGAAACCGGGTAGGGCCAGCGATCGCAGGGCGTAGGTGACCTCCCGGCCGAGGCCGGCGCTTGAAACCAGGCCCAGGGCCGTTACGCGTTCGGGCTCGGACAACGCCAAGCGCAGTCCGACGAGGCCGCCCAAAGAGTTGCCGAGCACCACGGCACGGTCGACCTCCAAGGTGTCCAGGAAAGCAGAGAGGAAGTGAGTAAAGAAGGCCGGTGAGTAGTCCACGGCATCAGGCTTATCACTACCACCGGAGCCAGGTAGGTCTAATGCGTAGACTTGATGCGTGCGCGCCAGGGCGGGCATCACCCACTGCCAGTCGAGGGCGTTATCGCCGACGCCGTGAAGCAAGACCAGCGGCGGGCCCACCGTACCCGCTGTCAAATAACGGGTAGTTACCCCACCAACATCAACGTAGCGCTCCCCAAAGCTCACATGGCCATCCTTCGTGGTTTACGATTTTCCTGAGCATTACACCACATCCCTCAAATATAAGGGGTCTTACCGAGCCCCGTGCTCCTAACCGTGCTGCTCGCAGCAGTACCAAATAGGTGTTGTGAATCGGCCTGCAAGCCAACCGCTGGGCACGGGCTCTGTTGCGTGCCGGTGATCTATACAACGATCAGGCCAGGGTCCTTCTCTAGGCTCCGGCCGCTCACACCTTCTCTTCGAGGCCAAACGCCGCCTTTAGTGCTCTATCTCCAGCGAGGTTCGTTATTGTCCTCGACGAAATGACTCATCAGGTCGGCCATGCCATCCGCTATGGCGTCGAACTTCTTGTTGATAGCTTGATCACCGCGTCGCTGGGTGTTCTGAAGAAGCGCTACCAAGAGGAACGTGATTATAGTCGTGGGGGTGATCAGGAGTTGCCAGGTGTCGAAGTCCATGAAGAAGAAAGTCGGAGCCCATACCACCACCAGCGCCACGCAGAACGTGAAGAATGGTGCTTTACTGACGAACTCAGCACAGCGCTGAGTGAAACGGTAGCAATATCCTTTCCTGGCCCGCTCCCGTATCTGTGCGGGTTCACCTCCGCTCATACCTTGCTCCGTTTCGTAGTGACTTAGTGCATTTCATACAGCCGAGGTCTAGAGAAGGACCCCAACCCGGTGAGCAGGTAGCCCACAGCAGACGTAGCACCCGAAGGGTTTCAGTTCCCCCCTTATGAGGCACAACGGTAGGAGCGTCTGCAGTTAGTCACGAAAAGCGCGGGGGAGGAAGCACCTTGAGTATAGCGATAGCGTCTGTGGTTGCCTTAGTCGTCCTTGGTGTTGTTGCGGGCTTCTTTGTGCTTCCCCGCATTATGGGGGCAGCGGGAGGGGAAGAGGAAAGAGCGGCCAACGAGACCCCACAGAGATCTTTTCTACTTTTTATGGGAATAGGTGCGGCTGTGGTGGCGCTGCTAACGAACGTCGCGGCGTTGGCTGCCGCTTTCTACGGTAACGAACAATTCCCAGCGAACGCGTTTCCGACCGCGTTTATCGGGATCACGCTGGGCCTGCTAGCCTTCTTCCTGGGGGCCCGCAGGCTTGGTATCGCGGCCGTCGTCGTCACGGTGGTCACGCTTGTAGCCGGATCAATATTGGTGGGGGATGCCCAAGAGCGTGTCTCGGTTCAGTCGGATCAGACTGTCTGTGCAGAAGAGGTTCGGCACCGAACTGTCGAGAGTTGCGGTTAGCGAACATTTATCGAGGATGTCCCAAGAGCCGTGCCAAGAAGTTCTCTCGCCGCAACCAGACAAGGCGCAGCGTCCCGTCGGCCACCATCCCCGGCAGGGGGTCGAGGGCCACGCCCTCGGTGCCCGAGCACGGCCCGCAGAGTACGGAGATAATCTCGCCGCTGCTGCTCTCCCTCACGCTCCAGCTGTCGCCATAATCACCCAGGTGAAGAAACATCTCGGCCTCCTCCTCATAACCGAAGACCGGCAAGGTCTCTCTGCTAGCCTCGTCGCGGGCCGTAGTAAGAAACTTTGTCCGGCCATTCTCGGTCTTCGCGATTAGCCACCACCTCGAGCGCCTCCTGGTCCCTTCCGTAACCACCCCTGCCGATCCTGCCATTGGCGAAATTTCTTCGATCATCTCGGATACTCCTCCGCTCCCCCGTCCGGTTTTTTGTTTACAGCTCCGCGTGCCGCCCTGCGTGCCGCTTGGAGCGCTCGCTTGGAGCGCTCGCTTGGAGCTAGAGCGCCGGGGGAGGGGTAACGCGACTCATCGCCAGCCCTTCCCGTGAGAGCCACACCGTCCCCGCGTGCGTCACCTGCGCCCGTCTCTGGGTCTCCCCCGGCCACTCGTCGAGGTCCTCCTCGAGGATGGCCGTCTTCAATACCAGATCTGAGTCCTCCACCAGCTTGGTCAGTAGCCTTTGCTGGTCGAGCGCCTCGTAGACGCCCATGCGTAGATCCCAGTTGAAGTTGGCCCACAACGGGCGATCCCCTTCCAAGGACTCGGCTAACAACCGCCGGACCTCGTCAACCCGCCCTTCAGACCCACCGCTTTCCAATACTAAACGCAAGCGTCCCTCGTCCTCCAAGCGATCCACTTCGAGCCCCATCTCCACCATCTCCGCACGCACCTCCTCGAGGGACGGCATGCGTTCGTCCTGGAGTTGGTACTTGACGAGCGTCCCGCCCCTCGCCGCCCCCACCCTGAAGAAGGCGGCGTCCAGGCGCGTCATAAGCTCTCGATCCTGGGCGATGGCGAGCACGTTGTCGGGCACCTCGATAAACGCTCTCAGCCGCCCGGTGAGCGTCTCCGAGCGCTCGCTCTTCCTCACAAACTCCTCCAGCGCATCGCGGCGCACGCGCCAGCGGCGCCCGATCTTCACGCACGGAAGACTCCCCTCCCGGCACCAGCGGTAGACCGTCACCGGCCCCACACCGAGGTATTCGGCGACCTCCTCCGTGCCTAGCAACTGCCCCAGCCGCTGCTCTTGCATGTGCCTCTCTCCCCATGGGTCGAAGATCCCGTCAGCCTCAATCCACCCTACAACACCTTTCGGCGTATTCTACAATACTTCAGTGTACTTCAGTGTATATTTACTGTACTTCAGTGCACGATAGACTTGGCACTGCGTCGCTGGGTAGTCGTAGGGAAGGGCCTGCAATCGATAGTTGGCGGTTACCTGTCACTGATCCTCTCGGCGTCGCTTATCTTCCTGGCCCTGCGCGTGACTGGCGTAGTGATAGTCGAAGAGTTCATCATCAATATGGAGGTGCGAAACCTGGCGGAGCCCGGGCTGCGTGAGATACTCCTGTCGGGCTGTGGCGCCTTAGCGGGCATTAAGGAGCGCACTTGAGATAGGGGCCTCGGCCCGCGAGCGCCGTTCCCGTAGTGCTCGATCCAGACGGTACGGGTGGTCTGCAGCACGTTCGCCGGTACCACGGCGGCACGGCTAGCTGGGCTGGCGCCGGGTGAGCGCGCGGTACATCCGTTGGGGCGTGGCCGGCGGCGGGAGTTCGCCGGCCGCGTCCGAGGAGAAGGCTTGGAGGAGGTAGCCGACCAGCCGGTCGGAGCTCTCGGGCGCGTGCTCGGCGGTGGCGGCGACGACCCCGGCGTTAGCCATCAACAGCAGTGGGACGTCTTCGGGCACGAAGTCCTCTCGGAGGCGCCCGGTGGCCTTCGCCCTCCCGATCAGCTCCGCGACCCCGTAGTAGACGCGGTCCCGCTGCGCCCGGAGTTCGGGGGCGTCGGGGAAGGCCCGGGTCAGGACGTCGCGGAACCCGCGATCGCTCCGCTGCATGCCGGCGATGGCGGTGAGGTAGTGGCAGAAGCCCCGCCAAGGATCCGGGTCTTTCAGCGCGCGGTCGGTAGCCTCGGTGTAGGCGGCGAGCTTGGGGCCGAAGGCCGCGACCAGCAGGTCCTGCCGGGTCGGAAAGCGACGGTACAACGTCGCCTGCCCGACCCCCGCGCGCCGGGCGATCGCCTCGAACGGCGCGTCGAGGCCGCGCTCGGCGAACACGTCGCGCGCGGCGGCGAGGATCCGCTCCCGGTTACGTTCGGCGTCGGCCCGCAGGGCGCCTGCGCCCTGGTCGTGCGCGGGTCGTGGTGGTCGTGCCATAGCCAAGAGCGTACCATAAATGGACACTACTCTCCACTTGTGGTAGGCTAGTAAGTGGTGAATGATCTCCACTTACTAGCCTACGATCACAAGGAGGAGTGCCATGCGCGCATTCGTCTTGCTGGACTTCGAGCGCCAGCCCACGCTGGCGGACATCCCCACGCCGGAGGCGGGGCCGGGCGAGGTGCTGGTGCGCATGCGCGCCGCCTCAGTCAACGGCATCGACCTGTCCATCGCGAGCGGGCGGTTGCGGGGCATGCTGGAGTACGACTTCCCGGTCGTGCTCGGCAAGGACTTCGCCGGGACGGTCGAGGCGGTCGGGACCGGGGCGACCGGCTTCGCTGCCGGCGACCGCGTCTTCGGCGTCGTCTCCGACCCGTCGCCGCTCAGCAGCCGGTCGTTCGCCGAATACCTCGCGGTGCCCGCTGAGCCGAACCTGACGCGCATCCCCGAGGGCGTCGACTTCGCCGCCGCCGGCGTGCTCGGCCTGGCCGGATCGGCGGCCCTCCAGGCGGTCGACGCGGTCGCCCCGGCGGCCGGTGAGGCCGTCCTGGTCAGCGGCGCGACGGGCGGAGTCGGCGCCTACGCCGTCCAGCTCACCGCAGCGCGGGGCGCGTCCGTGATCGCGACCGCCAAGCCGGGCGATGAGGCGGACTTCGTGCGCGACCTCGGCGCTTCCCACGGCGTCGACTACACGGGCGACGTGGCGGGGCAGGTGCGGGAGATCCGGCCGGGCGGCGTCGAGGCCGTGCTCCACTTCGCGGGCGACGGCGCCGCGCTCGGCGAACTGCTCGTGCCGGGTGGCCGGCTGGCGTCGACGCTGATCATGTCCCCCGACCAGCTGCCGGTGCCGAACGCGCGCGTCTCGAGCGTATTTGCGAATCCGGACACCGCCACGCTCGACCGGCTCGCCGCCGAGGTTGCGGCCGGCCGCCTGAAGACGCCTATCGAGCAGACCTACGCGCTGGACCGGATCGGCGAGGCGTTCGCGGCCTTCGCCGCCGGCACGCGCGGCAAGCTGGCCGTCTCCGTCTCCTAGCCGCATGCGCACCCAGGAGGACTCCATGCCCGTCCTTGCCCTCGTCGGGGCCGGACGATGAAGCTCACCGTCTTCGGCGGCACCGGCGGCGTCGGCCGCGAAGTCGTCACCCAGGCGCTCGACGCCGGCCACGACGTCCGCGCCTACGTCCGCAACCCCGCCAAGCTCGACCTCACCCATCCCAACCTCACGGTGATCACCGGCGAGCTCACCGACCGCAAGGCAGTCCAACGTGCCGTGGGTAGCGCCGACGCCGTGATCAGCGCGCTCGGCCCGTCGCTAGACCGCAGGGCGACCGGGATGCCGCTCGTCGATGGCACCCGCACCATTGTCGAGGCGATGCAAGCCGAAGGCGTCGAACGCTACATCGGCATGGCCACCCCCAGCCTGCGCGACCCGCGCGACACCCGCAGCCTGCTTGGCTTCATCGTCCCCTTCATGGGCCGCACGTTCTTGTCGCGCGCCTACCGCGAACTGCTGGCCATGTCGCGACTCGTCACCGACAGCCCCCTCGACTGGACGATCGCGCGCTTCACCCGCCCCACCGACGGCGCCCGCACTGGCATCGTCCGCGCCGGCTACCTCGGCCGCGACCGCATTCGCGCCAGCATCACCCGTGCCGACATCGCAACCTTCCTGCTCGACCAGACCACCGACTCCCGCTTCCACCGCGCCGCGCCCGCCATCAGCAACTGAGCGATCGATATCACCACGAAGGCGTCGCCGATCCGGATCGCCTGCCGACCGGCTCTATTCCGCCAACCTTGCTCCCCCTACCTACGCGGGGTTTGTGGCGAGGTTTGGCCGCGAAACGGCAGAAGCGGACAAGGGCAAAGGCCGACACGTTCCAATGACTGAGGGTTGCGGGAGCGCAAACGGGGAACCGGGACATACTATCGGGTGCGGGTCGTGCTCCTTACCGGAGGGCTCTGTGGTCTCGCGATCAAATAGCCTTGTGCGAACGTCGCGCCGTTCTCCCGGGCCCAGGCCAGCTCGCCCTCCGTCTCTACACCCTCGACGATGGTCTCTACTTCAAGCCCCCGGGCCATCTCGAGGAGCTTGCCCGCCACGAGGGCCTTGTAGGGGTCGGTGTCCACTCCGCGTACGAGCTGCATGTCGAGCTTGATAAAGTCGGGGCGAAGCCTGTGGATCATGTTAAGAGAGGAGTAGCCGCTCCCCAAGTCGTCGAGGGCTACCCTGAAGCCCTTCTCGCGGTAGAAGGCCGCGATGTTTTTCAGGTGGTCGACGTCCCTGGTCTCCTCCGATTCGGTGACCTCGAAGACAATCCTTTCAGGCGAAATCCCCGCCTCCTGGACGGCCTCGACAGTGGAGCGCAGGCAGAACCTGGGGTCGTAGATGGCGGTCGGTGTAAAGTTGACGAAGAGGTTCCCCTCCACGCCGTGGCGCACGGCCTCGCGGATAGCGGTACGCCTGGCTGCTAGGTCGGTCTGAAAGAGCATCCGGGCGCTCTTGGCGGCCTCGAAGATCCTGCCCGGCGGGACCAGATCGCCTTCGGGATCGACGCCCCTCAGAAGGCACTCTTGGCCGAAGCCCTCTTGAGAATCTTCTACGCGTACTATCGGCTGGAAGTGACTCGTCAGCCTCCCCTCGGAAAGCATGTCCAGAAGCCAGCCCGACCCGCCCAAGGCGGAGAGCTGCCCGAGGGGCTGCGCGCGGGGTATGTCGCTTATGGTGAGCTCGTCCCCGCCTGGCTTGAACAGGGCGCGGGTGTCCTCCGTCTCCTGGCCAGAGAGTACCGCCGAGAGTGAGGAGAGAAGGTCTGTCAGGCGTCCCTCGTCGAGCCTGACGATAACGGAGTAGTCCCTAGCCGTCTCGATCGTCCAGCCCTCGGCGCTGAGGTGACGATAGGTCTTGGTCAGGGTGTGGTCGAGGGGTAGCCACAGGTAGAGCCTGCCGGGACCCGCGAGCTTCTCCGGCAGCGTCTCGCAGCGCGAGCACCGCTTGATCGGAACGCCGTCCGGGGCGTCTTTGGTGCCGCTTCGCGTGGGCTTCGCCCCCCTCCCGTCGCGCCGCTGGGGTGGGCTGGCACACCCGCCGTTGCTACTTGAGGTGCTCGCCTCTTCCTCCCCTGCCGCTCCGATTCCGGAGAACGACGGTGTGGTCAGCGGGCGGTGCGATGCCGCGTCGTCTGCGCCGCGTACCTCGTAGAGCCCCATGCCGCGTCCCTTGGAGCGGTACATGGCATCGTCCGCTTCACGCACGAGGTCCTGGGGCCGGACACGGGTCGGGTCGCCGAGGGCCACGCCTACGCTGGCGGTGACGGAGACTTCGCGCCCGGCTAGCTCGATCGGGGCGCGGAGACCCTCCAAGACGCGCTCCGCGAGGCGTGCCGCGTCGTCTGCTCCCGCCACCCAGTCCTCGAGCAAGACTACGAACTCGTCCCCGCCGAGGCGCGCCACCGTGTCGCCGGGCCTGGCGCGCTCCTTGAGGCGCCTTGCGACCTCGACGAGTAGGCGGTCCCCCGCTTCGTGTCCCAGGGCGTCATTGACTTCCTTGAAGCCGTCCAAGTCGAGGAAAAGCACGGCGACGAGATCCCTCTTACGCCCCCTGGTGCGCTCCAGGGCGTGCTCGAGGCGCTCCGTAAACAGGGCGCGGTTCGGGAGACCGGTTAGCGGGTCGTGGAAAGCTCGGTGCTTGAGTTGCTCCTCAAGCTCCTTGCGCCCCGTCACGTCCGTGTGGGAGCCGGCCATCCTGTGCGGCGCGCCGTCCGCATCACGCACCGATGAGCCCCTGCTGAGGATCCACCGGTACGAGCCGTCCCTGTGCAAAAGCCGGTGTTCGAGCTCGTAATGAGCGGTCCGGCCGTCCAGGTACTCTCGCATGGCGCTCATGACGCGCTCGTGGTCCTCCGGATGGATTCTCTCGCGCCAAACCTCAAAGCCGTTCTCAAGCTCTGAGTCATCGTAGCCAAGCATCTCCTTCCACCGGGGCGAGAGGTAGACTACGTCGGTGTTGAGGTCCCAGTCCCATATGCCATCGTTGGAGCCGCGAATGGCGACCTCGTAGCGCTCCTCGCTCTCTGCGAGAGCCTCCTCGGCCTCCTTGCGGGCCGTGACGTCCTCCTGCACCCCGATGTAGTTAGTAAGCCTTCCTTCCGCGTCGCGCACGGGGGCTAGATGCAACTCGTTCCAGAACGGCGTGCCGTCTTTCCTGTAGTTGCGCAGGATGCCGGTCCACTCTCCACCCTCCTTGACGGCGGCGCGCAACCGGTCCAGGACGGGCTGCGCCTCCCGGGGATCGCGCAAGAAGCGGCAGTTACGCCCCAAGACCTCCTCGCGCGGGTAACCAGTGGTCCGCTCGAAGGCAGGGTTGACGTAGATGATGGGATTGTCGTCTTTCGTTGCGTCCGTCAAGACGATGCCGTTAGAGCTGGCCTCCACAGCCAGTTCTAGAAGCTGCCTACCGTACCCTTGGCGTTCGTTCCCGGTCATCTCACCTTCTTGCGTCACACAACCCTCCTTCGCACGTAATACAAGCTAATTATCGTCCGACCCGGACCAAACCTTTAGCGGCGGGCTACCAGGCGTCCAAGCGGTTCGATAGTCTATGTAACGGACGAAGCTCGAAACAGATTCTAACCCGTAGATGGACATTTCATCCTTCGTCGATGTGTCTCCTCGAAAAGAGCAAAAACCTTTCTGGAGTGAGTCCTTCGAGTTGGGTTCTTTTGGCTCCGGCCCTTCTACGCCCCCTGTAATGCTCCCCGCAACAAACCCCGCAGTCCATAGAGGGATTTAGCCCGGCAGGAATCCGCTCGTGGTGGGGTCTTCTGGCAAGGTGCCAAAGATATAGAAGTTTTCCTCTTGCCGTACGCTATGTCGGCGAGCCCTGAGACGGCTGAGCGCCAAGGAGCTGCTAGCCTCCTTAGCCGACTGGATCTCTTCGGGATTACACTAGAGAGGGCGGAAAGTTCGCCCGAAGTGACTATGGCAGTCATGACCGGTGGCGCATTCAGCCGCGCTGAGCTGGAGGAGACTGAAGCCCTCGAGATCTACCAGGACTGTGCGGGCTGCTCAAGGTCAGGGTTTCCGAGAAGCTAAAACCAAGCGCTTAGGAGATCCTCGAGAACGCCCGATGCAGGTGAAGTTTTGCGCTCTCAACTCATCGCGTCCTGAATCGATAGCGGTTTGGCCGCGTCCCTAGAGGGTATACGCCAAAAAGCGAAGCCGAACCGGTTGTGGGAAGGAAAGTACATGGACTTTGATCCGGACGATATGCATCCCTACTTTGAAGGGGTGGATTATCCAGCTAGCAAGGAGGACCTTAGATCTGCCGCCAAGGCCAACGGTGCTCCTGATGCCTTAGTTGAGAGGATCGGGACCCTGGGCCGGGCCGAGTTCTCCAGCTCGGAGGAAGTCGTGGAGGAGCTACACGCTTCTCCTCAGTCAAGCTGACCATCACTGTCTCCCGAGTCGTAAGGCAGATATTCTCGAGGAAGCTAACTCCTCTTAAGTAGTCCTACCTCCTACCGGTCGATCATTACAGCCCTTGGAACTGCTTTACGGCCATAGGAGGGGTAGACGGAGTACCGTCCATGGCGCGGCCGTAGGGTGACGCGGGAGGGCGGCGCACACTCTTCGCTAGTTACGGCGAGACTTGGGACCGAAATTGTATCTACTGATGTCGAGCGGCCACACTACATCGCGGAGATTCTCGGAAGAGCACAGGGTTGCGAATACCAGTCGAGCCAGGTCTTTCAGTTCTGTTCCGCAGTGAACCAATCCGTGGCCTCACGCCCGATCGAGGGCGGGACCACATGGCCGCCCTCGAACTCCCGATATCGCACCTCGTAGCCGGCGCTCTCTAGCTGTGGGACGATCCTGCGGCTGCAGCGGTCTACCGGGAGCCACCTGTCGCGCGTCCCGTGGGAGACAAAGACGCGCGGGGAACCTCTCTGCCCCGTCGGTACCATAAACCCCGGCGAGAACGCCAGCACGTGCGTGAATAAGTCCCCGTTGGTGATCCCCAGTGAGAGCGCGTAGGAGGCCCCGTCGGAGTAGCCCCCTACCGCTATGCGCGACGGATCGACCACATAGCGGGAGAACGTTCCCTCCAAAGCCTGGTCGATGGCGGCAACATCCGAGCCGTACCGCCCGCGTCCCACGATAGCATCCCAAGTAGGCCCACGCGACGTCAAGGCGAGCAGGATCAGCCCGGCCGCGTCCGCCTGCTGTCGGAGCAGGGCTAGACCGTCGCGCGCATCTTCGCCCGCGCCGTGCAGCAGAAGCACCAGTGGGGCGGGATGGCTGGCCCGATAGGTAGCCGGGACATAGAGATAACCGCCGCGCGCGGCGCTAACCCCCAGTAACTGTAGGCCGACTGGCGCCGCACGTGTGCCCCCCGGCTGTCCCACGGGGCGCGCCCGCAGGTGTCCTTCCGTGTGTCTGTTGTCTTCTACCACGCGCCCTTAGTGTTACCACAACCTTCAAGCAACACCCCTGAGGACGATCTCGATATGGCATCAACTTGCCCCTTAGAGAGCCGCGTCATCTGCGCACCTGTAGATCCAGCGATGCTAAGATTGGGGCGTACTCCGAAGAGGGGGAGGCACTATGACCCGAGACCAATTGCTGGAGAACCTGAGATGGCTCGCCGAGGGTAATCCCAAGTACGCGGGCACCGGCGAGGAGGGCCAGCAGAACGCCGTGGTCGCCCATCTGATGGCCGACGACTTCTTGCTTGCCTACGCCGACGATCAGGTAATCACCGAACTCTTCAACAGCATACGCAGAAGTTACTAGTCGTAAGGACCTGAACCAAGGTCGCTAACTCAACAATAGTGCGGTTTGGATGTGCTTACTAACCATACCTGCACCCTTTCGCCGCGCTAAGAAACGTTCTCGCGGCGGAGACAGCTATTACCCAGAAGGGGTAATAGCTGTCTCGTCTGAAACCTGCCGGTCACCAGGTTAGCGCCATAGAAGTATTCAACAACGCGCAGATAAGCTGAAAGCTTGACCTACGCTCTCCTGGTCACATACTAGAAGCCATTCATAAATAGGAACGAGGGTGTAACAAGACCCTCCTGTGGACAACAGAACCGACGTTTCTTCGGCCTTTTAACAGGTTGTTGCTATCCAGGAGCACGCAGCCGATAGGCACGACGAGTATTTATGAGATGAGTTCTATACAGATGAGACGTGACTTTACGAATCATCCTTGCCAGCCTAGGGTATAGGCGTATCGACGCCGACCTCGAGCGGAAGGACAAAGATTTGAACCTACGAGTGATTCCAACCAGCGTTCATGGGATACTCGACTACTTAGCTAGCGGCGTAAACCTAGCCTTCCCGGCGTTGCTCGAGTTGGATGATGAACAGGCCGCGGCGCTAATTCCCCGCCTCGACGGCACAGCGGGGGCTGCTTACAGTCTGATCACCGACTACGAACTCGGCCTTCTCAAGGTCCTCCCGATGCCCGTTCACCTGACATTTGATGCCGCAAAAGGAGCCCTGCTAGCGTCCTCGCCGTGGCTGTTCGGCTTCGCAAAAAACGGACCGCGCTATTGGCTACCGCATGTGCTTATAGGCACTGCGGATATACTGGCCGCGATGACGACCAAGACCGATTAGAGGAACGTATATTTGGGTGTCATGTTCGCAAGTAGATCTAGGGTCTCTTTGCTGAGACCTTCTCTTCCTGAGAAGTAGCAGCGATGGGCCGTCTTAATGGAGTCCGCGGGCAGACGAAGATTCGGCCTTTACGGCATGAAATACAGGTGGGGGGATGGCCGATTGTCTACGAGGTGGCCGGGGAAGGAGAGCCCGTCGTCTTGGTTCATGGACTCTCGGGATCGACCCGCTGGTGGTTCCGGAACGTCCCGGCCATCGCCAAACGATACCGGGTTTACCTGGTCGATCTTCCGGGCTTCGGGACGATGCGTAGCTTGCGGCGAAGATTCGTCCTTGCCGAGACCGCTACTTGGCTCTCGGAATGGATGGAAGCCGTAGGCCTCGAGCGAGCGCATCTCGTCGGCCACTCGATGGGCGGCTACGTATCCGTCCGGCTCGCCGCCAGCCGACCGGAGCTGGTGAGTCATCTGGTACTGATCGCGCCCGCCGGAGTGCCGGCGGAGCGCTCCATGCTCGGGCACCTCGTCCCCCTCCTGCTTGCGGCCCACTACGCGACCCCGGCCTTCATGCCGGTGCTCGTTCGGGACGCACTGAGGATGGGTCCCATAACTCTCTGGCGAGCGGCCCGGGATCTTTTGGCCGAGGACATTCGAGGAGACCTGCAAAATATCCAAGTCCCCACGCTACTCGTCTGGGGCGAGAAAGACCCCCTCATACCCCCGGCGGTCGGCGATCTCTTGAGAGCGGAGATCCCCAACTCCCGCCTTCTCTTGCTGCAAAGGGCAGGTCACGTGCCCATGTTCGACCAGCCCAAGAACTTCGACGCAGCGCTCCTCGCCTTCCTGGCCGGAGAACTGGTTGGAGAGTAGCGTAGGCTACCAGGAGAGACTTGGGGCCAGCGAGGGTGGTGTTGTTAACCATGGCGCTTAACCCGGGTTCGCGCACACGCCGCTTACGCTTCTTTCCCTTTCTCGAGGAACTCTCGAATCACGTTAACGAGCTCTTCGGGCGCGCCGAAGTTGGCCGCATGGGCTGCCCCAGGCAAGACTACAAGGCGGCTCTTCGGCAGAATCTGGACCATCTCCTCGGCCCAGCGCTGCGGGCAGATGGGATCCCGCGAACCGCGTACGACGAGCACCGGTGCCCGCAGACGGGGGAGGTTCTCCTCTATACGGTCCTCCAGCGCATAGCGGAGCGTATGCCATCCCCGACGTGTGCCCGCCGCCAGATAGTCCCGCAGTTCGATGCTCAGAAGGGACGGGGGCTCGCGGGTCATGTCGAGG
This sequence comes from uncultured Rubrobacteraceae bacterium, assembly GCA_902806065.1. Taxonomy (GTDB): domain Bacteria; phylum Actinomycetota; class Rubrobacteria; order Rubrobacterales; family Rubrobacteraceae; genus Rubrobacter_F. The sequence continues at coordinate 56,830 of CADCVE010000022.1, forward strand.
AGGAACCGCGCGACCTGCCGGGAGACGGAACGTCCGCGAGGATCCATAGTCGAACCCTGTAGCACGGCCCGCTCGACGAGTTCCGGGTAGCGCACGGCGAGGTCCGCTATGATCTGGCAGCCCATAGAGTTGCCGACGAGCACTGCCCTCTTCAACCCCACTGCATCCATCCATGCGGAGAGAGCGTTGGAGAGCCCAGCCACATCCAGGGTGCGAGACGGCTTCTCGCTCTTACCAAAGCCAGGCAGGTCGGGCGCGTAGACTTGGTAGTGGCGCGCCAGACGCTTCAGAGTAGGAATCATGTAACGGCTGGAGACGATCAGGCCATGTACGAGGACTACGGTCGGACGTCCTTCAGGCACGGCCTCATTCGAGATACGGTAATGTATCCGCAGGCCGTCGACACAAGCCCATTTGCTCATAGGCGAGACTTCCGCAGGATCTCCTTCCATTCCAGGCGCGGTAGATACGATCCGCCGGTCCAGGGAATATCTGCTCGTATCTCTCTATCTCCCTCGGATCAGGCAAGGAGCCATTCCTATTGGCTGGCTTGGGGTTCTTACTTTCGGTTCAGAATTCGCACCTGAACCGAAAGTACCCCGTCAGAGCAATTTTCGATGCAAAGGCTGCAATAACGTCGCGTCAAAGATGTCGCGTCAGTCCTCCTGCACGTAGCGAGCCACGATCTCTATGGTATCCAAGTCCGGGTCGAGCTGACGAACCGTGCCGTCTATAAGGCCGATGGCGCGTCCCACGAGGAGCAGGTCATTCGGGATGTGGCCGATGCTCGTGCCTAGCTTCAGCCCGAACTGCCCGAGGTCCGTTGCTTCTTCGTCTCCTTCTCCGTTAGCCTCTCCGGTCTGGTCGCTCCCGAACAGGACGCCGACGAGACCCAGGAGCGTATCGAGGTCGAGGTCCGGGCTAATGTCGAGTCCGGCCTTGCGCAGGGCGCCGGTGAGCGCGTCGAAGTCGCCTTCGGTGAGAGCCTCTATAGCTTCTTTCATGGCCGCGATGAGGTCTGGCGGCAGGTCTACGGTGAGGCCGTGATCGAGGAGTACGAGGACGGGGCCGTTTGGACCAGGTTTGACGAACAGGTTACCGGGGTGAGGGTCGGCGTGGAAGACGCCGCGCTGGAGTAGCTGCTCGGCGTAGACCTCCACGAGCAGTTCGGCGACCCGGCTGGGGTCGAGGCCAGCGTTGATCAGTCCTTCGCGGTCGGTGATCTTGACGCCCTCCGCGAGCTCCAGGACTAGCAGACGTCGCGTGTTCAGACCCTCTACTACCTCGGGGATGAGAACGTCGTCGCGGTGAGAGAGGGCTTTCTTCAGGTCCGAGATAAACCTGGCCTCGCGCTCAAAGTCCAGTTCCATCGGGAGCGTCCAGCGGAGGTAGTCGAGGATCGGCTGCAGGTTGACGGAGGGTTCGAGGCGCGAGATGGCTTTGAAGATCCCTTCGAGCGCGGAGAGGTCGGCTTCGATCAGGCCCGCTATCCCGGGATACTGGACTTTGACTGCTACCTCTCTACCGTCTGTGAGACGGGCGCGGTGAACTTGGGCAATGGAGGCGGAGGCCAGAGGCTCGTGGTCGAACTCCGCGAAGGCCCCCTGGAGGGGGCGGCCGATCTCTTGCGATACCGCCCCCTCTATTACCGTCCACGGCTGCGGCGGTACGCGATCCTGTAGCTCCGAGAGGATCTCGACGTACGCGGCGGGCAGCAGGTCCGGACGCGACGAGGCGAACTGGGCGGCCTTGATCAAGGTCCCACCCAGAGCCGCCGCGGCATCCAACACGCGCCCGGCCCCACGCCGATGCTGCAACTCCCAATCCTCATCCCGCACGAGACCCGGAGCCCACCGCGCCCTCTCCCGCAACGCCGCATACCCAACCCACAGATCGGCAGCTACAACCCCGAGCACGAACACCCGCGGCGAGGGAGCAGAAGCCGCGAGTTCGGCAAAGCCAGGGGCGAACCCGGAGCCGACCGCAAAGCCCGGCACGGACCCCGGGAAGGAGCCGGCCATTGCCTCGGCACTCTCGGAGGCCGCCCGTCCCAGACGCTCCGCCGCCGTGAGGTTGGCTGCGGTCCACAGAAACGTCTGGGCGCGTACCAGATCGCCGAAGCGAGCGAGAGAGGCGGCATCCGGCGGCCCTTCCCCGGCACCGACGACGGCCCGCGTCTCCTCACCGGAGCGCCGCGAAGCCCGAGCAAGCACCTCCTCCGCCGCCCGCGTCTCGTCGCCCCACAACCGGGCAGCATCCACCAACCGCCGGTTGGCGGCGAACAGGGTCGAGCCGGCCTCCAGCCAGCTACGGGACAGGTTCTTCGCGGCCTCTGTATAGAACCGGGCCATCTCGTTAGGGTCCATCTCACACTCCTCGAAAATAAAGTAGAACGTGCCACCTCGTCACGCTTCGCAACACCTTGATTCTACGACGCAACATCAGCCCTGTACGGTAAGCATCCGCGGGAGTTAGTCAAGGCCCAGAGATTGAACCCCAGATATACTATACAGAGTATTGCATGCTGCTACATCTGGTGGCACACTTACAAGGCGTAGTGTTGTGGTGATGTATGAGTCGTGGACATTCCTCACCTCCTCGAAGAGGTTGAGGCCCACCGAAGCGATCGGAACTATCCGGGTCTTTGTTTTTCGGTAAGTCACATGAGGTTTGGTGTTGGATCGGCCCGCGCAGACGGAGCACCCTGGTTGTGGTCGTGGTGGCGGTCTTATCCGCCCTTGCCTTCGCTGTTACCCCCAGGGAGGCACACTCACAGCAACTCCCCGGTGTGGAGGCGCTCCCGCAACCCGTGGAAGAAGTCACCGGGACGATAGCCGAGAAACCAGCCGGGATCTTCCCGAGCCGAACGGAGCCTGAAGAGGTATCCCCACCACAGATGAGAGCCGGGAAACCTCTGGAGGAGGCACCCTTTGCGGAGATCTCAGCCGAGAAGCCATCCCCAGTGGAGGGGCCTTCAAGCGGAGGAACCCCGCTGCCGGGCTCCGGGCCTGAGCCCGGATTACAGGACGGGTTCGTAACCATGCCGGTGGAGCGAGCGGTAGAGTCCATGCCGGTCGTCCGGCCTGAATCGGATATACAGATCAAGCTGGTTCCCGGGCAGACCGGCCGGTACGAACTCGCGCCATCTCTAGACGCCGGGGCATCGACGCCAGCCTCCAGACTCGCGCCCGAATTACCGGATGGCGTCGAACCAGCAATCCGGCCAGACGAGCCGAAGCCGGACGTCGTGCCGTCTTCTGGTGTGGCATTCGAACGGAACACCACCCTGGTGTCCGAGCCGGCGCTAGAGTTTGAGCCCGGCTCCGAAATCGTAGCTCCGGCCTCCGATTCTACGACGAATTCAGCTACGACCCGGTTGATGCCTGCCCCCGTTGCCTTCGAGGAGAACGAATTGGTATCGCCGGATGCCGGGGAGGGGACGGCGCCGGTCTTTGCAGACCAGAGAGGGGAAGGAAATTATGTAGTGTCGAGCCTGCCAGGCTCCGTAAGCGGCGTTGCGGAGGCTGCTGAGAGCACCGCCGCGAGTGCTCTGGACGGTTTCGCGTACGGGCCTCTCTTTCAGGCAGCGGCGAAGGAGAGAGGTTTTGGAGACGCAGCTTTTGCGGGTCTCGCCTCTACGGTAGAAGTAGAGGGTAACTCGCCTGTTAGCAGATTCCCGGAGCCGGAGTCCACCTCCGTGGGGCCTGACAGCCCAATGGAGAGTCCTTTGAGGGATATGCCGCAACCGGTCTCTCCCTTGGCGCCGCCGTCGGGAGCTTCTTTGTTAATGTCGGGCGGCGGCGGTCCAGGACCGGGTGGGCTTGCCCTGCTGCTGTGTATCCTGGTGTTTTGTTTGATGCTGTCGAGACGAGGCAGCGAGCTCTTGTTAGCTCTACATAACTTACCAAAACCAAGCTCGGCCCCGCGATTGCCCCTGGAGCGTCCAGGATAGTATAGTTCGCTCCTGGATCCACTCCTCCCACTCGCTGGCACCCGAGCCCCGGTGTAACACCAAGACCTACGCGAGCGCAACGTGGAGCCCGTCCTACAGTCAGGGGCGGCGAAGCAGGAGGGATCCAGCAAGGCAATCATCGGATGAAGGCCAATGGGTCGTTTCAGGCCTGACCAAGTCCGAGAACCAAATCAACGACGAAAAGGAGAACAAATTGAGGAAGATAATGTTGTTGGCGGCGCTTCTGGCGATGATGATCGTCGCCGCCGTGCCGGCCATAGCGCAGGTTGGACAGGATTTCGAGCAGGAGTCCGAGAGCGGCGAGGTCGAGCAGGAGTTCGTGGTTACCAGCGAGGGTAGCAACGGCAACCAGTGTGTCGGCGTCAATGGCACCGCGAACACCGGCAACCTGCAGACGCAGACCGGTACGATCCAGTACGCCTCGGATATCGAGGAGATCGAGCAGGACGAGATCGGCGACTCCTTGACGATCAACGAGGACCAGGAGTTCACGACGACCTGCACGCAGGAAGTCAACCAGGCCGCTGCTGCCGGCTAATAGCTGGTCGCTGCTAACGTCAGGCCGGGGAGCCGCGCTGGATAGCCGCTCCTCGACCTGAAGAACCGGGGCTCTTTTATAGAAGTAGAGAGGGCGGGTCCTTTTGGACCCGCCCTCTTTTCGTCTCCTGTCGCAACGCCGGAAGTCTCTTCGTGGGCGCCGGTAAGCGGTTGGGGTAGACTGCTAATCGGTGGCAGCAAGGCTTTAGCCGCGAGACCGGGAAAGGCGTATCCACACGTGAACGAGGTTCACTACGCAGGGCTCAGAGAAACCGTTCAAGAGGTCTGCGCGGGTTTTTCGAACGAGTACTGGCGTGCCCGCGACGAGAAGCGCGAGTACCCGGAGGCCTTTGTACAAGCCATGACCGCATCCGGCCTACTTGGCGCGCTAATCCCCAAAGAGTACGGCGGCATGGGCCTCGGATTGGACGCGGCCTGTGTGATACTGGAAGAGGTCAACAGGAGTGGCGCCAACGCCGGCCCCGCGCACGCCCAGATGTACACCATGGGTACGCTCCTCAGGCACGGCTCGGAGGATCAGAGAGAAGGATACCTGCCAAAGGTAGCAAGTGGTGAACTCCGCCTGCAGGCCTTCGGCGTCACCGAGCCCGAGGCAGGAACCGATACCACGCAGCTGACAACGAGCGCGGTACGCGAGGGTGACCGTTACGTAGTGAACGGGCGTAAGATCTACATCTCCCGCGTGCAGCACTCCGACCTCATGGTCCTGCTCGCCCGCACCACCCCCATCGAACAGGTGGAGAAACACTCCCACGGCCTCTCGGTCTTTCTTGTAGACCTGCGCGAAGCCATCGGCAACGGCCTCACCATCAAACAGCGCCGGGTAATGATGAACAACGAGACGAACGAACTGCTCTTTGAGAACGTCGAAGTCCCGGCGAGCGCCTTGATCGGTGAAGAGGGCGAGGGCTTCCGCTACATCATGGATGGCATGAACGCCGAGCGCATCCTGATCGCCGCCGAATGCATAGGCGATGGGCGATTCTTCATCGAAAGGGCCACGGAGAGAGCGAAGGAGAGACAGGTATTCGGGCGTCCCATCGGCCAGAACCAGGGCGTACAGTTCCCGATAGCCCGCGCTTATGCGAACGTCGAGGCGGCCGGTCTGATGACGGAAAAGGCCGCCGCGCTCTTTGACCGGGGCGAGAGTTGCGGGGCGGAGGCGAACATGGCGAAGCTTCTGGCGGCGGACGCGAGTTGGGAGGCGGCCAACATGGCGGTGCAGACCTTCGGGGGTTATGGGTTCGATGCCGGGTACGACATCGAGCGCAAGTTCCGGGAGACGCGCCTCTACCAGGTCGCCCCGATCTCCACGAACCTTATCCTCTCCTACGTCGCCGAACACGTCCTGAAGCTCCCGAGGTCGTTCTAGGATGCCTACCAGCAAGCTCCCCTTAGAAGGCATAACCGTCGTGGCTCTGGAGCAGGCCGTCGCCGCCCCGTTCGCTACCCGCCAGCTAGCGGACCTCGGGGCGCGCGTAATAAAGGTAGAGCGCCCGAGAGTAGGCGACTTCGCCCGCTCCTACGACGAGACCGTGAACGGGCTGGCGAGCCACTTCGTCTGGCTCAACCGCTCCAAGGAATCTCTGGCCCTGGACCTCAAAGAAGACGAAGCACAGAAGACGCTCCACCAGCTCGTCGCACGCGCCGACGTCTTTATCCAGAACCTGGCTCCGGGGGCCGCCGAACGATTGGGCTTCGGCGCGAAGGAACTCGGGGAGACGTACCCCCGGCTGGTGTACTGCAGTGTCTCCGGGTATGGGGCGACGGGTCCGTACAGGGACAAGAAGGCTTACGACCTGCTGGTGCAGTGCGAGGCGGGGCTCGTCTCGATCACCGGCACGCAAGAGACTCCCTCCAAGGTCGGCATCTCCGTCGCGGATATCGCGGCCGGTATGTACGCCTACTCGGGCATCCTCGCGGCGCTATACAGACGAGAACGCACCGGCGAGGGCGCCACGCTCGACATATCCATGCTCGAAGCTCTGGGCGAGTGGATGGGCTTCCCGGCGTACTTCGCGGGATACGGAGGCGAAGAGCCGAAGAGGAGCGGGGCGAGCCACGCATCCATTGCCCCATACGGCCCGTTCGCGTGCGGTGATGGAGAGGTCGTGTTCCTCGGCATTCAGAACGAGCGGGAGTGGGCACGGTTCTGTGAAGAAGCTCTCGAAAAACCGAGCATGGCCGAGGATTCCAGGTTCGCCTCGAACTCGGAGCGGGTTGCCAACCGAGCGGATCTTCACGCGGAGATAGAGAACGTCTTCTCGCGTCTGACGGAGGAACAAGTGATAGAACATCTCGAACGGGCGGGTATCGCCAACGCCCGCATGCGGGACATGCGCCAGTTCCTGGATCACCCGCAGCTGGAGGCGCGGGGCCGCTGGCGTGAGGTCGGCTCTCCGGCCGGGCCTTTGAGGGCGCTCCTGCCCCCGGCGATCCCTACTGGAGTGGAGCCGGTCATGCGCCCGGTCCCAAAGGTCGGGGAGCATACCGAGGAGATACTGTCCGAACTACTCGGCGGAAACGGCGCGGAGGAGTGTTCTGGAAGTCTGGACGAGGTGCGGGAGAGGATAGACGCGGCGGACCGCGAGATCGTGCGGCTGCTCGCCGAGCGAGAGGGGTATGTGCGGCGGGCCGCTTCGTTCAAGACGACGCGGGGGGACGTCGAAGCCCCGGCGCGGGTCGAGGCGGTGATCCGGAAGGTCAGGACGCTGGCCCATGAAAACGGAGCGAGCCCTGAGATGGTCGAAGTAGTCTATCGTGCCATGATCTCTAGCTTCATATCCCTGGAGATGGACGAATACTCCAGGGACCACAAAGAACAAACGTAAAAACAGAAGGAGATCCAGGACCTTGAGCCTCTTATTGGACACAGCCCGCATAAAGGTGGAGACCTCGGAGTCGGTGGTCGGCTTCGAGCAACCAGCGCACGACGGCTCCGCCGGCTGGAGCAGGTACCTTACCCTGGAGGGCGAGAAGGCATACTTTATCGGCGGCGCCTGCGACACGTGCGCGTTCCTCTTCGAACGCATGGGAGGCGCGAACCGTAACGTCTCTCCCGGCGAAACGGCGGACCTCCTTAGAAGCGGGTTACGCAACGTACAAGACGCGCTCGCCGCCGACTTCGACAAGGTCGTGCCCAAAGGTCATTATCGGGTGGGCCTGCTGGAGATGGCTCCTACACTGGTGACACCCGGTACGGAGCACGACTACTTCGCCCACGAGCAGACCGAATTGTGGGGCACGGACGCCTTCTGGGACCTACCCTACAACCCCAAGACCGAGTACTATCGCACCCCTTCGATACCGCTCGGGGGTTGCAGACAGCTCTTCGAGTTCGTCGTCCCCATGTTCCCGAAGAACTGGTTGAGCGAGAAGACCTTGAAGGCTTACAGGGACCGGTTGTCCGCCGGCGAGAAGCCCACGGCGCTCGCAGTCTCCATTCTGGACGTCAGGGGGCCAGCGATCCGGGAAGAGGGACCGGAGATATGCGAGCACTGGTGCCTCACCCACTACCTGCTCGACGGGCACCACAAAACCTATGCGGCCTCTCTCGCCGGAACGGAGATCACCCTGCTCTCGTTCCTCTCCACCTACGAGAGCGTAGCAACCGAGGAGAACGTGGACCGTGTCCTCGAAGTCCTCACCACCCAGAACAGCCCCTCGTAAACAAACCGCGCGAGCGCGTCTCGGCCACAAACGGTTCGTTCACGCACCCTACGGCATGGCCGGCGTGGCTGTTTGAGATACCGCGACTAACGACGCTTGCATCCCCTCCAACACGTTTACAACCCGGTCCCGCATTCACGGCGGTTATGTTTTGTCCTCTACCCTCCAGCCAAGCCTATCTCCCTCGAATATGTCGATCTTCCCTGCATGCTGTTTGATTTGTTATCAAATGTTAGTTGTAGAAGAAGTTTAGTAGAAGGAGAAGCGAGGGAAACTTCCCTAGATGAGTCTTATACTGGCTACTGTGTGTTCGATCATGCCAACCACGCTCCCGGAGGTGTGGCCTATCGCGGCTTCGCACAAACAAGCCCGATTACGACATCCTAAGCGTCCGGGCTTCTTTACCATCGGATTACGCCTGGCTGCCTTGAAGAGGAGATCCGAAGAGGCGTGTGCCTGGTCGGTCGCGTCGGGAACACACCGATGAGCGGGTCCTTCGCGGATGGCTTCGCGCGGAGTCGGGCTGGGGATTGGGCGCGCAAAGCGCAGGGGATGCTCGCGGGCTTCCCCGACGGGGCTGCCGGGAGGGCAGCGGGGCTCATCGTGGCCTGTTACGAGGGTGGTGGCAAGGTACTCGCCTGCGGCAACGGCGGTTCGGCGATGGAGGCACAGCACCTCGTCGCGGAGCTTGTAGGTAAGTTCGAGCGTGACCGGGCGTCGCTACCGGCGCTCGCCTTGCATCATAACCCCGCCTCACTCACCGCCATTGCCAACGACTACGGATATGATAATGCCTTCGCCCACCAGGTAGACGCCCTGGGTAGCCCCGGTGATGTCCTCGTCGCTATCTCGACCAGCGGTGACTCGGAGAATACCGTCCGGGCGGTCCTCACCGCCAGGGAGAAGGGTGTGGTCACCGTCGGTTATCTCGGTGGTAACGGTAGAGGCGGGCGCCTCGGGGATCTCGTGGACGTCCCGGTGTTCCTCGACGCCCAGGATACGGCGACGGTGCAGGTCGGACATCTGGTACTCACACATGCCATATGCGGTCTCGTGGAGGAGGCTCTCTTCCCAAACAAGGCGGTGTTTCTGGATCGGGACGGAACCCTTATAGTGAACCGGCATTACGGTTCGGACCCCGAGAAGATCGAATTGCTAGGTGGTGTGGTCGAGGGCCTTCTAAAGCTGCGCGAGGCCGGCTACAAGCTGGTCCTCGTCTCGAATCAGTCAGGGGTTGCCCGCGGCTACTTCGACGAGCTGGCCGTGGCGAGAATGCACGACCGGCTGCAGAGGATGCTCGATCCGCACGGGGCCGCTCTCGACGGCCTGGAGTACTGCCCTCACCATCCGGAGGGCATCACGCACCCTTACGCTATCGAGTGCGCCTGCCGCAAGCCCGCACCGGGGATGCTCCGGCGGGCCGCCCGCAAGCACGGAGTAAACCTCTCCGCCTCCTGGATGGTCGGCGACATCGAAGCGGACATCGAGGCAGGCCACCGGGCCGGCGTCCGCTCCGTCCTCGTCGGCCCCGAAGAGAGCCCGGTCCCCCCAGACTACAGGGCAACGGATTTCACTGACGCGGCCCTTCACATCCTGGAGTCATCCGCAGAGACTCACGGCACTTCCGAGCAGAGCACCGCGGGACTCGGGTCTTGACGGACGTGGAGGTACGGGGGCTCGCCGGGCTCGTGCGCGGCTTCAGGGGACGCCGGTGCCTCGTTATAGGCGACGTGATGCTCGATGTCTTCGAGAGGGGCCGGGCCACCCGCCTCGCCCCCGACGCCCCCGTCCCGGTCATCACGGAAGTTAGCGAGACCTCCTCCCCAGGTGGGGCGGCCAACGTAGCCGCGAACCTCGCCGCCCTCGGCGCCGGAGTAACCCTGCTCACCACGATCGGCGACGACGCGGCGGGGGTCGAGCTACTGAAAAAGCTCGACGAGATCGGGGTGGACACCGCGGATGTCTTGCGCCTCCCGGGACGCGCGACGGTGGTAAAGAAGCGCCTCGTCGCCGATGGCGCCACCCTGGCACGCGTAGATTCCGGAGACAAAGAACCGCTAATGGGAGCCGCGGAGAGAAAGTTCGCCGAAAGAGCGGCGGCTCTGACCGAAGACGCCGAGGTCGTCGTGGTCTCCGACTACTCGGGTGGCGTCTTGACGCAGTGGGTAGCGGACGCTCTAGGGGCTACGGGTCACGGGTGTATGGTTCTCGATTCCAAGAAGCCGCTTCGTCTCCGGTGGCGCGACCTCGCGGCAGCCACTCCAAACCATCTGGAGGCTCAGGAGGCTCTGGACCTCCCGCTCCGGCAGGACCCGGGGAGGGTGGATGCCGGAGCGGTCGCGGAGGCTTTGCGGCGTGAGATCGGGGCTACCGCCGTGGCCGTTACCCTCGCCGAAGCGGGAGCCATAGTGGCGGACGAAGCAAGCGCGGTACTCATCGAGGGCCGTCGGGTGGCGGACCCGGACGTCAACGGTGCGGGCGACACGTTCCTCGCGGCCTTCGCGCTGGCTCTGGGTGGTGGTAGCGTGCCGTCCGTCGCCGCCCGGCTCGGGGTCGAAGCTGCCACGCTAGCCGTGGCCCGGCCGGGGACGGCGCCGGTGAGTTTGAGAGAACTGCTGCAGCGGCTACCGGAGGAATCGAGTGGCAGCGATTCAGAGAGCCTGGAGAAAGACCTGGAGCGGGTGCGGCGTTCGGGAGGGAAGGTGGTGTTCACGAACGGGTGCTTTGATCTCTTGCACCGGGGACACCTTTTCTTGCTGCGGGAGGCCAGAAAGCTCGGAGATATATTAGTCGTCGGTCTGAACTCCGATGGTTCTGCGCGCCGGGTAAAAGGCCCGGGACGCCCGGTGACGCTCGAAGCGGACCGGGCCGAGTTGCTGCGGGCGCTCCCCTGCGTGGACCATGTAGTCGTCTTCGACGAGGATACGCCGGAAGCCCTGATTCAACGAGTCAAACCGGACTTGCACGTCAAGGGCGGAGACCACGCCGGCGGCCACCTCATCGAGGAATCCGTGGTCGAGGATATAGGTGGCGAGGTCGTGGTACTCCCCCTCCTACCCGGCCGCTCGGCCTCTGCCACCATAGAACACATAAAGTCGATCGACACACCTGTGAAGCCAACCGCCGGAGCCCGATCGTGAACGAGACCATCCACCACCTATTCGGGGGCGTAGAGCCAGAGACACTCCAGCGCATACTCCTCGTCCGGCTGGACAACCTCGGCGACGTCCTACTCACGACCCCCGCCTTCCGGGCCGTTCGACGCGCCCTCCCGGAGGCGCATCTCTCGCTCCTGTCCGGGCCGGCGGGTTGCGAGATCGGACGTCTAAACCCGGATATCGACGACACTATCCTATACCGCGCCCCGAACGAGGACGTCTACTTCCAGCTACCGCAGGACCCGCAGCGAGAGATGGCCGCTGTCGAAACGCTAAGAGAGCGCAGCTTCGACGCGGCGGTTATCTTCACCTCCTACAAGCAGTCCGCGCTCCCGGCGGCCTACCTGTGCTACCTGGCCGGTATCCCCATACGCGCCGCCGGTTCCTTCGAGGGCCCCGGTTCTCTACTGACACACCGCCACCGCTACACCGAGACCGTCCCGCCCGGGCACGAGTCCCTGCGCGGTCTCGAACTCACGGATTTTCTTGGCTTCCCGCCGGCCGAGCCGGAGATGGTGCTCGTCCCACGCGAGGAGGACGACAAGAGCGCGGCGAGGCTCCTGGAGCGGCATGAAGTAGAACGCTTCGCCCTCGTGCATCCCGGAGCGAGCGCCTCCTCGCGGGTCTACCCTGCGGGACGCTACAAGAAAGTCGTCGAGGAGTTGAGCAGGCAGGGCCTTCCAGTGATCGTGACTGGGGGGCCGGGTGAGGAGAATCTGGCCCGTGAGGTGGCGGGGTCGGCTGGGATCGCGCTAGGTGGCGATACTGGCTTCGGGGAGTTCGCGGCGCTGGTTGGCCGGGCGACGGTCGTAGTAACGAACAACACGGGTACGACCCACGTGGCCTCCGCGCTCAAGAGCCCGGTCGTCACGGTCTTCGCCGGGACGAACCCGCCGGAGCAGTGGGGACCCTGGCGGACCCCAAACCGCCTCCTTACCCACCCGGTGCCATGCGCTCCGTGCTACAAGAGAGTCTGTCCCATCGGTCACGAGTGCCTGACTAGCATCGCCCCGGAGACCGTCGTCGAGGCCACCCTGGACCTGTTGCGCGAGACATCGGTGGCGGAGGCTGTGCGATGAACGCTAGCACAGCCTCCACCGGCCTGAAGATCGCCGTTTTCCGCGGGCTGTACCTCGGCGACCTCATCGCGGCCACACCAGCCCTGCGCGCGCTCCGGCACGGGTATCCCGGGGCGGAGATAACGCTGGTCTCCCTCCCCTGGGCAACGGCCCTCGCTCCTCACTTGAGCGGACTCGTAGACCGCTTCCTCTCCTACCCCGGCGCCCCCGGCCTCGACGGAGGGGGAAGCGAAGAAGACCTTCAGAGGTTCCTCATGCAGATGCGCGCCGAACGCTTCGACCTTGCGATCAACATGCACGGTCGGGGCCCGACCTCGACCCGGCTCGTTGCCCGGTTCGGCGCCCGCGAGACCGCTAGCTTCGTCGGCGGTGAGGAGGATGGCGTCCCTGATCTCGACATCACCGTCCCTTGGGACGCCGAGGCGCACGAGTCTCGTAAACTACTCCGGCTGGCGGAGAAGGCCGGGGGAATATCCACGGGTGCGGCGGGCGGAACCGAGCCGGAGTTGCGTGTTTACGAAGAGGACTACCGGCGATCCAGCACGTTGCTCCCCACCGGTCCCCGTAAACCAGTAGCCCTCGTGCATCCCGGAGCCTCGATCCCGGATAAGCGCTGGCCTGACGAGGATTTCGGGCGCGTGGCGGATGGGTTGGTCCGGTGGGGTTATACCGTCGCGGTGACGGGGAGCACCGGAGAGAAGAAGCTCACGCGGCGGGTAAGCGAGGCAGCCCCAGGCTCTCTGGACCTCGGCGGGGCGACGGACCTCTCCACGCTTATCGCGCTCGTAGCGCGGACAAGTATTCTGGTCTCCAACGACACCGGTCCCGCCCACCTCGCCTACGCCCTGAAGACTCCCAGCGTCACCCTCTTTGGGCCTTCGACAGACGCCGATCGCTGGGGGCCACTAGACCGGAAACGGCACGCCGTGCTACGCGGGGAGCACATCTCCGACATTTCGGTCACGGATGTGCTGGGGAGTATCGAGGCGCTGACCGTCGAGAGAGAGTGGGTCGGGGTATGAGCCTGAACATACTCATCTGGCAGATCCACGGCTCCTACCTAAACACGCTCGTGCAAAGCTTTGCCGGGACTCAGCACCGCTTTTATCTGCCGACAAAGCCCGGCAAACCCGAGGGCTACGGTGGGCGCGGGCCAACCTACGAATGGTCGCCGGAGACCGTCGAGGTTTCGGCGGACGCAGTTCGTGATCTGGACTTGGACCTGATCGTCTACCAGACGCCGAAGAACTTCTTCGAGGATGCTCCGGAGATACTCTCCCAGGAGCAGCGGATGCTACCGGCAATCTACCTGGAGCACAATACTCCGCAAGGCCGCATTAACGAGATGATCCACCCCGTAAACGATCCCGGCCTCCTGCTCGTACACGTCACCCACTTCAACAGCCTGTTCTGGGACTGCCAAGAGACCCCGACCTGCGTCATAGACCACGCTGTAATGCCTTCTACGCCGGGCGGCATCTATACCGGCGAGCTGGAGAGAGGCGTCTCGCTGGTAAATGACCTGCCGCGCCGCAAAAGGGTAGTCGGTGGGGATATTTTCTTGCGGGCGAGGGAGGAGGTGCCGCTCGACCTCTTCGGCTTCGATAGCAAGGAGGTTGGTGGTTTCGGGGACCTGCCGCAGGCCGGGGTGCATGAGAGAATGAGAACGTACCGGTTCTACTTCAACCCGATCCGGTACACCAGCCTCCCCCTCTCCGTCCTCGAAGCCATGGAGATAGGACTGCCCGTGGTTGCCCTCGCCACCACCGAACTCGTCACCGTTATAAAGAACGGCGAGAACGGCTTTATCGACACAGACGTAGATACGCTCATCGAGTATATGCGCGGACTCCTCGCCGATCCGGAGGAGGCCCGCCGTATCGGGGAGGCTGGCCGGCGTACGATCCGTGAACGTTTCAACCTGGAGCGGTTCGCGGCTGATTGGGAGGCGGCGTTCGCGGAGGCCGTGAAGCTCAGGGAGGTGGCACCATGCGCATCGCGATGATCAGCGAACACGCGAGCCCTCTGGCTACTCTTGGCGGAGAGGACTCCGGCGGCCAGAATGTCTACGTCGCCGAGCTCGCCCGGCGCCTCGGCGCGATGGGCCATCAGATGGACATCTTCACCCGCCGCGACCGTAAGCTTCTACCCGAGGTCGTGACGTTTGCCAATGGGGTGCGGGTCGTGAACCTGCCAGCCGGGCCGGCGAGGAAGACACCAAAGGATGCGTTGTTCCCGTTTATGGCGGAGTTCCGGGATGAGTTTTACCGGTTCGCGGAGGAGGAGACCGCAGCTTACGACCTCGTGCATGCCAACTTCTGGATGAGTGGTTGGGTGGCCTGCGAGGCGAAGAGGGATCTCGGGTTGCCGTTCGCCCAGACCTTCCACGCTCTAGGCGAGATCAAGAAGCGCGAGCAAGGCGACGCTGATACCTCCCCACCGGAGCGAAAGGCAGCGGAGCTCAGGATACTGGAGAAGGTGGAACTCGTCCTCGCCACCTGCCCGGCCGAGGTCGAGGAGCTTATCGAACTGTACGACGCCGATCCCTCCCGCCTCTCGATAGTGCCGTGCGGCGTGGATACGAGAGTCTTCCGTCCGGTAAATCGGAAGGAGGCCCGAACAGCGCTCGGGCTACCGGACAGACCAACGGTCGTCTACATCGGCCGGCTCGTGCAGCGCAAGGGCGTGGACACGCTCGTAAGAGCCTTTGCCCTTCTGCCGCGCCATCTCGGTGCGCAACTCGTGATCGTCGGTGGAGAGCCCGGTGACTCGGCCGAGACACAGAGGCTCTCGGCCCTCGCCTGCGAGTTGGGCATCACGGAGTGCGTTACCTTCGCCGGAAGCCGACCGCAACATGACCTTCACCGCTACTACGGTGCGGCCGACGCGGCGGTCTCCGTGCCGCACTACGAGCCATTCGGGATGACGCCTCTGGAGATGATGGCTTGCGCGACACCGGTCGTGGGCTCGCGGGTCGGCGGCATAAAGACCAGCGTCGTCGATGGTAAGACCGGCTACCTCGTCCCGCCCAGAGATCCCGAAGCACTTGCCGGCCGCCTCATGCGCCTGCTCTCGGACCCGGCCCTGCGCGACAGGATGGGCCAGGCGGGACGGCGTAGGATCGAGGAGCACTACACCTGGGAGCGCGTCGCCGCTCTCGCCGCCGCCAACTTCGCGGAGGTCGCGGCGTTTCGCGCCTCAAGGACGGCTTGAGAACATTACACCCACGAATACACCAATCAAGAAGGAGCATCTTACATGCCAGCCAATAGCACCACGTTCGACCTTTCGGACCAAGTAGCCCTCGTCACCGGGGCCGGGAGCGGTCTCGGGGCGGCGACAGCCAGCCTGCTAGCGGAGCACGGAGCGCAAGTAGTACTGGCGGACGTGAACAAGGAGGCAGCGGGCGAGGTTGCCCGAGAATTCGGGGGGTGTCCTCTGTACATGGACCTCGCGGACCCCGGCTCCATCGAGGGTGGGGTAGCGGACGTGCTCGGGGCGGAGGGCAGGATAGACATACTGGTAAACGCGGCGGGGCTGGACTTCATCCGGTCTGTCCCCGAGCTTACGTTGGAGGAGTGGGATAACGTTATCAACGTGAACTTGAGGGCGCCGTGGCTGCTCGCACGGGCGGTCATGCCGCACATGATGGAGCGCCGCGGCGGCCAGATCCTGAACGTCGCCTCGACCGCCGCCAAAAAAGGCTGGGAGAACGCCGCCGCCTACGCCTCCTCCAAGCACGGCCTCCTGGGACTAACGCAGGTCCTGCACTCCGAGGGCAGGCACTATGGCGTACGGGCGATGGCGGTCGTACCGGGCGGTATGCGCACCAACTTCTTCGCGGCCCTCGATCCCCCGCCGCCACCGGAGAACCTCCAGCCTCCCGAGACTGTCGCGCGGAGCATACTGTTCATGGTCTCCCAGCCTCTGGATTCCGTGATCCACGAGTTGATCGTCACACCCATGACGGAGACATCGTACCCGTAGCACAGGAGTATCTGGCAAGAGATTGAGAGGAGATCCAACGATGCAAACGAGAGAGACTACGTCGCATTTGATCGGGGGCGAGAAGGTCCCGTCCACGGGCGAGGCAGGGATAGAGATCCTCAACCCGGCGACGGGTGAGCAGATCGGCTACATCCCCGCCGGTACCCCCGAGGACGCCGCCACCGCCATCGCCGCCGCCCGTAAAGCGCTGCCCAACTGGTCACGCCTCCCTGCCGCCGAGAGGGCGGAGCTTATAAAGGCCGCAGCGCGTAAGATGCGCGAGCACGCTGAAGAGCTCGCCCAACTGGTCACCCTGGAGAACGGCAAACCTCTTGATGACGCTCTTGGCGGGGTCGAGGCGGGCATAGGGACACTGGAGCAATACGCCGAGCTCGGCCCCCTGCACCGGGGCAAGAGCCTGCAAGGCAGCTTCATGGCCTCGGACATGATGGTGTATGAACCGTACGGCGTTGCGGCGGTAGTCGTGCCGTGGAACGACCCTATAGCTATAGCTTGCGGGTATCTCGGGGCGGCACTCGTGACCGGCAATACCGTTGTCTACAAGCCCTCCGAAAAGACCCCGCTCTCGGCCGTCTGGCTCGCCGCGATGTTCGACGAACTACCCGGCGGCGTCCTGAACCTTCTGTTGGGCGACGAGCGCGCCGGATGGCCGCTGGTCTCTCACGAGGACGTAGACCTGGTGCTGTTTACGGGGTCCGTGCCGGTGGGGCGTGAGATCCTGGAGACAGCGGGCCGCCAGCTCAAGAAGGCCGTCGTCGAGCTGGGCGGCAAGGACCCGATGATAGTGGACGAAGGCGTGGACCCTATCTGGGCGGCGGGCGAAGCAGCCACGGGCTCGTTCGCGAACACCGGCCAGATCTGCACCTCGGTAGAGCGAATTTACGTCCACGGAGCGATAGCCAACGATTTCCTCGAAGAGCTAACGGCCCGCGCGAGAGCCCTGCGCGTCGGTGACGGCGCCGAACCGGGCACGCAGATGGGTCCCCTGATAGATGAGGGCCAACGCAGCCTGGTCCACCGCCACGTTACGGAGGCGGTCGAGGCCGGAGCGGAGTTGCTGTGCGGCGGCGTGGTGCCGGATGGCGGCGGCTTCTTCTACCCGCCGACCGTGCTTTCGGGGGTGCGTGCGGGGATGGCTATCGTGGATGAAGAGACTTTCGGGCCTGTCGCGGCCGTGGAGGTCGTCTCTTCGTTTGACGAAGCTCTGAAGAAGGCAAACGAGACGGTCTACGGGCTCGCCGCGGTGGTGCTTACGCCGGACCAGGAGCACGCGGCTAGAGCATGGCGGGAGCTTTCAGCCGGTACGATCAAGGTCAACGCGGTCTTTGGTGGGGCGCCCGGTGGGGCCGCAGAGCCGAGGAAGGCAAGTGGCCTCGGCTTCGGTTACGGTCCCGAACTCCTCAATGAGGTAACGACGACGAAGGTCGTCCATCATGCCGCTGCTCCCCGACCCTGATCTCGTAGTACAGGACGTCCACAAGATCGCCGTCCTCCGGGCCGGCGGGCTCGGGGACTTCATATTCACGCTGCCAGCGCTTAGAGCACTTCGAGAGACCTACCCGGAGGCGGAGATCACACTCCTCGGCGGCCCCCTTCAAACGGGGCTACTCGAAGGTAGAAACGAACCCGTTCAACACGCTATCACCGTCCCTCCCTCCACGGGCGTCAACGGCCCCGACACCGGCGTGAAAGAAGACAAAGGAGCACTACAATCCTTCTTCATCCGCATGAAGGAGGAGCGGTTCGACCTTGCGCTGCAAATGCACGGCGGCGGTGGCTACTCCAATCCTTTCGTCAGTAGGCTACAAGCAAGGGTCACGGCCGGAACACGAACCCCGGAGGCCCCGCCGCTCGATCGCACCATACCTTACGTCTACCACCAGTCGGAGGTCCTGCGCCACCTGGAGGTAGCGAACCTGGTCGGCGCCCGAACCGCGGATCTGGAACCACGTCTCCCGATCATGAATGGAGATCTCGCGGAGGCAGGGTGCGTAGTCCCAAACACGGACAGACCTCTCGTAGCCCTTCACCCTGGAGCCGGAGATCCCCGGCGGCAATGGCCGCCCGGGAAGTTCGCCGCCGTTGGAGATTCGTTAGCGGAAGCGGGGGCTCGTGTGGTTATAGTCGGGGTGGAGGAGGACCGCGCTTTGGTCTCCGGGATAGCAGCTACCATGAGGCACGAAGCCACCGACCTCTGTGGACGGCTCTCTCTGGCAGGACTGGCGGGAGTGTTGAGCCGATGCGCGGTCGTCGTCTCCAACGACTCAGGGCCGTTGCATCTGGCGGGGGCCGTGGGGGCGGCGACCGTAGGCATCTACTGGGGACCGAACCTCATAAACGCCGGTCCCCCGACCCGCGCCCGGCACCGTCCGGCCCTCTCATGGCGTTCTGATTGCCCGGTCTGCGGCACCACCCTCTTCGACAACGACTGTGGTCACGCCGTTTCCGTCATCGCTGATATCCCCACCGGAGAAGTAGCGGAGTATGCTCTGGAGCTTTTCGCTCCGGCCGGGCGGGATGCTGTTTAGCTGACTTCTTTATTGACGTCGGCGGGAGTTTCGTAATTCTGGTCGGGGAGGTCTTTGAGGGCGGAGAGGATATCGTCATCGGCGTTCTTGCTCTGCGCGTGCTTCACCAGCTCCTCTCTGGAGGCCGGGTAGTCCATACCACCCAGGGCTTTCTGCAATTCGATCGGGTTTACCTTCGCCACGTCGTTCTACTTCTTCTCTCGGCGGTCTTGGCCCCCGGCTTGTGCCCCTATCAAGAACGTTCTAACCTCCCTGTAAGACTTCGGACGATGCTGGCGGGAAATCGGGCTTTCCCATAGAATGAGGCCGAGTCGGAGCATAAAAGGGGAAACCGGCGATATCCTAGTGCGTCGCTGGTTTTACAGTAAGGGGAGTCGTATGGGGATAATGCGCACCAAGTCCATCGAGCAGTCCATCAAGGACACCGAGGAGCCGGAGTTCGAGCTAAGGAAGGCGCTCGGGCCAATAGACCTCATAGTCTTCGGCATCGGGGTGATAATAGGAACAGGCATCTTCGTCCTTACCGGGGTCGCAGCGGCGAACTTCGCCGGACCGGCTATCTCACTCTCGTTCGTCTTCTCCGGCGTGGCCTGCGGTTTGGCGGCTTTGTGCTATGCGGAGTTTGCCAGTACCGTGCCCGTGGCGGGGAGTGCTTATACGTTCTCGTATGCTTCGATAGGAGAGTTCTTCGCCTGGATCATCGGTTGGGATTTGATCCTGGAGTTCACCGTGGGCGCCGCTACAGTCTCAGTCGGGTGGTCACAGTACTTCAACCGAATCCTGGAGAGCTTCTTCGGAGTAAGCCTTCCGCCGGCTATCACCGGCGAGGTCGTGAACCTGCCGGCCGCGGCGATAGCGTTGCTCCTTACGGTGGTACTGGTTATAGGCATCCGGCTCAGTTCCGCGTTCAACCTGACGGTGACTTCGATCAAGCTAGCCGTCGTGATCTTTTTTATCTGCTTCGGCATCTTCTTCGTGGATACGGCCAACTGGTCGCCGTTTATCCCGGAGGCGGGGGGAGCAGGGGCGAACGCCGCTGGGACCGATGAGCCATCCCTCTTGCAGTTCCTCACCGGGGCCACGCCGCAGGCATTCGGGTTCGCCGGAATCATCACAGCGGCGGCAGTCGTGTTCTTCGCTTACATCGGCTTCGACACCGTCGCCACCGCCGCCGAAGAGACGCGTAACCCGCAGCGCGACCTTCCCATAGGCATCCTCGGGTCATTGGCGATCTGCACGATACTATACATCCTGGTCTCCCAGATCATGACCGGCATCGTGCCCTATACCGAGCTGGCTCAGGACGCGCCAATGGCGTACGTGTTCCAGGCCATCGGCCAGAACTGGGCGGCGGGGTTGGTCTCGGTCGGGGCGATCTGCGGTCTGACCTCGGTCATTATGATCCTGATGCTCGGCCAGAGCCGGGTCGCCTTTGCAATGAGCCGGGACAACCTCCTGCCCCGGTACTTTGCCAGGGCCCACCCGCGCTTCCGCACCCCCTACCGCATCACCATCCTCACCGGCATCGTAGTCGCTGTCATCGCCGCCTTCGTAGACCTCTCGCGGCTCGCGGAGCTGGTGAATATCGGGACGCTCTTCGCCTTCTGCCTGGTCTCGGTAGGCGTCATTATCCTGCGGCGTACGCAGCCGAACCTGAGGCGCGCCTTCCGCACGCCACTCGTCCCGTTTGTTCCGATCCTGGCCACCCTGTTCTGCCTCTATCTGATGGTGAGCCTGCCGGTCGGGACCTGGGTGCGGTTCGTGGTGTGGATGGCCCTGGGGATTCTGATCTACTTCGCCTATAGCAGGAGTCACAGTCGCCTTGGCCGTACGCAGAGCGGCGAGAGCAGAAGGGAGGATTAGGAGCATGGCGATCTTCCCGACGCGGGTACTGCTGGCTACCGACGGCTCCCCGGACGCAACACTCGCCGCCCGCTCGGCAATAGAACTCTGCGAGAAGACGGGCTCCGAACTGCACGTCACCCACGTCGGCGAGTACCTCGCGACGTACTTCGCCTACACCGAGGAGGAGCCGGCCGAGCTACGGCGCAACGCCCAACTGCTGCTCGAAGGGCAGGCGGAGAGCATCCGGGCCGCGGGCGGCAACGTCGCCGGGACCCACCTGAGGCTCGGCCGTCCCGCCGAGCAGATCATCGACCTCAGCGAAGATCTCGGCGCGGGTGTCATAGTCGTCGGCAGCCGGGGTCAGGGCGCCCTGAGACGCGCCGTCCTCGGTAGCGTCTCCGGAGACGTCGTCCGCTATGCCCCCTGTCCGGTCTTCGTGGTACGCGCCGAACGCGGGACACGTCCTACGTAGCACCGCCCCACCACGTCTACGAGCTGGCGGTATAGGCCAGCGAGCCAGCCTTGTAAACGGCCTCGACAGAGAGGTCGGGGCGGAGGACGGTAACGTCGGCGGCGTAGTCCGGGGCGAGGCGCCCCTTGCGGCGCCCCTCGCCCACGAGCCGCGCCGGGGTGGTGGCGGCCATCCGGACGGCCTCGGGGACCGTACATCCGGTGAAGGTGAGGATGTTTATGAAGGCTTCGTTCATGGTCAAGACGCTCCCGGCAAGTGTGCCATCTGCGAGCCTCGGGGTGCCACTATCATCGAGACGGAGGCGGCGAGTGGCAAGGGGGTACTCACCAGGCTCCATGCCGGTGGCGGCGATGGCGTCGGTGACGAGGTACAGACGATCGGGTCCGAGCATGCGGAGTGCGAAGGAGATCATCTCGGGGTGGACATGCCGGCCGTCGGCGATGATGCCGCAGATCACACGCGGATGAGCAAACGCCGCTCCCGGCAGACCCGGCTCCCGATGGTGCAACGGGCTCATCGCATTGAATAGATGCGTCACACCGGCAAAATCCCCGTCAAAGGCCCCATAGGCAGGCTCGAAGGCGGCATCCGAGTGTCCGGCGGAGACTACGACCCCACGCGTGCCAGCAATTTTGGCGAGCTGCGGCGCACCCTCCAGCTCAGGGGCGAGAGTAAGCATCCGTACCGGCTCCAGGTCCAGTAGCTCGTTCAGGAGATTCACGTCGGGCCGGACGATGTGCTGCGCTGGATGAGCGCCCTTCTTCTCCGCGTTGACAAACGGACCCTCGAGGTGAACGCCGAGGACCTCCGCGCCACCGGAGGTACCGTTCTGCGTCAGTTCACCAAGTAAGGGCAACGCTTCGCTATAAAGTGTCGGCGGCGAGGAGATAAGGGTCGGCAGGAAAGACGTCGTTCCGGTGGCCAGAAGCTTCTTCGATAGTTCCGTCACACGCCCGGGCTCGCTCGCGGCGTCCACCCCGAAGGAGCCGTTCACCTGCAGATCCACGAAGCCGGGGCACAGAAGGTGACCGGGGTAGTCGTGGACCTCACTGGCTTCGAGGGGTTCGCGCCTCACCTCGGCGATGCGGCTGTCTTCGAGGAGCACCGTGCCCTCCGGCCAGACCTCGTGGTCAGTGACGACGCGGCCCCGGAGTGCTACGGTCTTCATGTGTCTGGCTTCCTCCCGCTCGCCCGGCAAGTCTCACTCCTCTGAACTCTCTGATCTATGAGGAGTCTACAGGCGGCTCCTCTTTGGCGTTTGGAACATCGTCTGATGAGAATTCTTCCACCGTCTCCTCGTAGCGGGCGTCGGGGACGCGCAGGAGGAGGAAGAGACCGAGGCCCAGGATCAGGGCTAGCGAGCCTATGGCGACCCTGTAACTCACGGTCCCGTATCCTTCTAGAGTGCTCAGGATCACGGCGGTGAGGACCGGCCCGGCGACAGCGGAGAGCTTCCCGGCGAGGGCGTAGACGCCGAAGAACTCACCGACTCTGTCGGGCGGCGAGAGAGCGAGGAGCATGGTCCGGCTTACGGTCCAGGTACCACCGAGCGCCATCCCGATGAGTGGTCCGGCGACCAGGAGCATCCAAGGCGCTACCGCCAGGGCGGTAACGAGGATCGCGACGAGCCAGAGTACGAGTACCGTGATGAGCGTCTTCTTCGGGCCGAAGCGGTCGGAGGCGAAGCCGAAGCCTACCGAGCCCACGCCCGCGAAGACGGTCGAGAAGAGCAGGAGGGCCTGAATCCGGGCCTGCTCCATCCCGAAGACCTCCCGCGCGTAGAGCGCCATGTTCGCTATCGCCGTATTGGCCGCGTCGGTGTAGAGCACGGTCGCAACCATAAAGGTCCCCAGGCCCGCATATTCCTTCATATTCCTGGCGGTCGTAAACAAGCTCTTGTACGTCGTTGCGAGGTGTACCGGGCGTGGTTCTCTAACGGCCTTGTCAGGGACGAAGAGAAAGGCGGGCAGGCTGAAGAGCAGGTAGAGAACAGCCGTCGGGATAAAAGCGTTGGAGTTCGGTTCTCCGGAG
Organism: uncultured Rubrobacteraceae bacterium; assembly: GCA_902806065.1. GTDB lineage: Bacteria > Actinomycetota > Rubrobacteria > Rubrobacterales > Rubrobacteraceae > Rubrobacter_F. The sequence continues at coordinate 80,151 of CADCVE010000022.1, forward strand.
GGGTCGATCCAGGCTCCAAGCGGCCCGAGCAGGTCGCGGGCCGCCTCCGGCCCTCCAAAGGTCAAGCCGAAGAACGCCTGCTCGGAGACGAAGAACGTCAGGAGGATGAGGGCGAGGATGGTCCCAACGTACCCGGCGGCGGTCCCGTAGCCGCTGATGCGCCCCGCTCCGCGTCCAGCCGAGACCACGGGTAGGAGCGAGTTGTAGAACACGAGCGCCGACTGGTAGCAGACGTCCGCCGCCACGAAGAGCGCCGCGGCAACCACGAGGACGCCACCCGTGAAGTCCAGACCAGCCGTAAAGAGCACCGCGAGCACGGTGAGGACCACGAGATAAGGCCGCCGCTTCTGTCGAAGGTCCGCGATACTTCCGAGGACCGGCGCCGTCACCACGACCAGTAGCGCCGAGAGGGCCACCAGGTAGTTGACGGTATCCGCCCCAGCCCCGAGCTCGTCTCCGAGCCAAAGCGGGAAGAAATAACTGAGGATACTGAGCGAGAAGATCGTATTGGAGAAATCGTAGAGTACCCACGACCACACCGCCAGCCCGGACGCCTTTCTCGGCATCCCGCGCTCCCGGACCCCGGAGGTCACTGATTGATCCTGATCTTTCACGGCGGCGGAAGTATAAGGTAGTGGCCAGTGACCGGTATGGGTCGTTTGGAACTAAAAATCTGCTGGCTCTTTGGCAATCGGCTTGTCAGCAATCAGGTTTCGCTGGTGGCTCTCCTGGCCGATTATCACACAGCAAAGCTTCCGAAAGTCGGCGTATTGCGGTCTCTCTACAATGCTACCCGGCCACGGACTTCCGGCGTTCTTGCTTTTAGTCGAAGGGGCTGACAGCTATTCAGCCAAAGGCTACGTCGAGCGTCATCATGAGGGTGAAGCCCACCATGAGGGAGAGGGTGGCGAGGTCCGCGTAGCCGCCTTTTTGAGACTCGGGGATCAGCTCTTCGACGACGACGAAGATCATCGCGCCCGCCGCGAAGGCGAGAGCGTAGGGCAACAATGGCTGGGCGACGACTACGGCGACCACACCTATGACCCCGGCGATCGGCTCGACTACAGCGGAGAGTTGTCCGAAGAAGAAGCACTTTCCGGGGGACACGCCCTCGCGCCTCAGGGGCATGGAGACGGCGGTTCCCTCGGGGAAGTTCTGGATACCGATGCCGATGGCGAGCGCCACGGCCGCCGCCAAAGATGCCTCAGACATCCCCGAAGCTACTGCCCCAAAGGCGACGCCCACGGCGAGACCTTCGGGGATGTTGTGTAGCGTTATGGCGGAGACCAGCAGGACGCTGCGCTGCCAGCTCGTCTTTATCCCCTCTGCCTCTCGCATCGAGCTCCTGGGATGCAGATGCGGCAACACCTGGTCCACGAGCCGCAAGAAGAGGCCACCGCCAAGGAACCCGACGGCCGCCGGTATCCAGGCCGGAGTCCCCCCCATCGACTCTGCAAGCTCCACCGACGGCGCGAGCAGCGAGAAGTAGCTCGCCGCGATCATTACCCCCGCCGCGAACCCGAGCATGGCGTCGAGCAGCCATTGCTTGACCTCTTTGGTCAAGAAAACGAGCGCCGCCCCAAGCGCCGTCATCCCATACGTGAACCCCGTTGCAAGCAACACCTGCGTGATGGGCGACAGATTCTTGATCGTATCTAACATGGCAGATCGTCTTCCGGCAACCGAATCACGGGACTCACTAGCACATAAGGGAACGATCTCACAACCACTGTTGATACCATCTGGACTCAAACTTTAGAGCCTTGATCCCGGAACTTCGACCCTCTGGATAAGGGCCGGCGCGAGAGGATGACCACGACCGTCGCCGAGCTCGCTGCTTCAGAGACCTGAAGCCTCGCCGCTGCAACCCGAGAATAGCGAAGGCCCTACCGCGGTTCAGAGGCCCGCCGGGAATAACAGGACGCCGAAGAGCGGTTCCAGCCTCGCCCCTATAAATCCCGCTAGGTCGGTCTCCTTCGAGATCATATTCGTCGTGGCGCTCTCGACAATCTCCGTTGTGGATCTTCCGCTCACCCCCCCGCCTCCGTCCCGAACGGCTTTAACTCACATCATCAAGGATATTCTGATGTAACTAAACTACAAGATCAAGCCGGTACGTCGTGAAGAATGAAGACCGCTTTGTTGGCGCTCTAGTCGGCTGAACCAACCGTACTCGATACAAGTACGTCCCTCGGGTTTCTTTACGGGGCGAGCCCGACGTTCTCGTTTCACCAGGCGAGCCCTGCGGTCGGAGAAGCAGAGACCAGAGCACGGGCAGGGGGCAAACCCCAAAGAGAGTGTACACGGCCGATCAATACGGCGACGAGCGCTCCAGCCCCAACGAGGATCCAGCCAAGGGGACCTGGTACCGCGAGGCCAAAGAAGCCGCGCAGGGGCCTCGCGACGAGGGCCGCCACGAGCATGCCGGCGGAGCCGGTCACCGCCCCAAGTACGGAGCGGCTGAGACCACCTTCCGCCCGGCCAGCGTCGAGGGTCTGGGCGAGCTGGGTGGCGACGATGCTCGCGAAGGCGACGGTGCGCGCCTCCGGCAGGCCGCCAGAGCGGAGCGACAGGATGTAGGCGGCGAGCGCGGGCGCCGCAGTCGCGATTCCGCGGCGCAGGATATCGTTGCGTAAGGGCTTGTCGAGGGCGGAGGCGCCCTCGCGAGACAGAGCACCGAGGTCATGGTGTTCTGGCTGTTGGAGCGCCACGGCGAGGGCAGGCAGGACGTCGGTGACCAGGTTGACCGCGAGGATCTGGCGCGTGGTCAGGGGGGAGGCGAGGCCCAAAACGCTCGCTCCGACCTCCAGGCCGAGCTCGCCGAGGTTGCCACCGAGCAGGAGCCCAAGGGCGCGCCTAATGTTGCGCCAGAAGCTACGCCCCTCCACGAGGGCCTCGACGAGGGTGGAGAAGTCGTCATCGGCGAGCACCACATCGGCGGCCTGGCGGGCGACCTCCGTGCCGCCGCGGCCCATCGCCACGCCGACGTCCGCGAGCCTGAGGGCTGGCGCGTCGTTGACGCCGTCGCCAGTCATCGCGACGACGTGCCCCCGGCGCTGCAGGCTCTCAACTATACGCAGCTTGTCCAAAGGGGTGACCCGCGCGACTATCGTCGTCCGCTCCAGGCGCAGGTCCAACTCCTCGTCGTCGAGCCCGGCTATCTCTAAGCCCGTAAGAACACGGTCGCCATCCGGCAGGCCAGCCTCGTAGGCGACGGCGCGAGCGGTGGAAGGATGGTCGCCGGTAAGCATGATCACGCGCACCCCGGCATCGTGGCAACGGCGCACCGCCTCCGGCACCGCCGGTCGTAGGGGATCGCTAATACCTAAAAATCCTAGAGCGACGAGCCCGCGCGGGTCATCGAGCGGGGCGTTGGGCGAACCTTCGGCGACCATGAGCACACGCAAGCCGCGCTCGGCGAGGTGTCTAGCCTGCGCGAGCAACTCTTCCTTTCCGTCCTTTTCCAGGATGCGTTCTTCGCCGCCCCGGCGCACCCGGTCGCAACGGGGGACGAGAGATTCCGCCGCGCCCTCCGCGCAGAGGCGTCCCGCGACGACGTTGGCGTGAAAGCCCCGGGCCGAGTCGAAGGGCAGCTCGGACTCGCGCTCCGCGCGCAGCTCGTCCTCCATGCCCGCGTCCCGGGCGGCCTCGGAGACGACGGCGTCGGTCGGGTCCCTGAACGCGTCGGAAGCGTCCGGGTGCGGGCCAGCGAGGGTGGCGGTGAGCAGCACGCGGCGCGGGTCGGGCGCCAGGCCCGTGGGGAGAGATATCTCCCCGTCAACGTCGGCCACGAGGCGAAGGGCGAGGCGCCCTTCGGTGAGGGTCCCGGTCTTGTCGGCGCAGGCGACGTCTACCCGCCCGAGGGCCTCGACGGCCGAGAGGTGACGCACGAGGGCGCGCCGTCCGGCGAGGCGCCGGGCGACGGCCGCCTCGCCTATCCTGGCAAGGAGCGGCAGGCCCTCGGGGACGGCAGCGACGGCGATGCTCGCCCCGATGGCAAGCTGCGGTAAGAGCGCACGGCCCCGCAACAAACCGGAGGCAAAGACGATAGCGCCGCCCGCAGCGACCAGCGGCAGCACCCGACGGAGCATTTGGTTCAGGCGTGCGGTAAGGGGGCTCGGGCGCGGGTCCTCCCCGGCGAGCGCCGCCGCGGTCGCGCCCATGCGGGTGTCGCGGCCGACAGCGACCACCACGGCGCGGCCAGTCCCGACGACAACATCGCTGCCCTCCAGGACGATGCATGCTGCGTCAGTCTCTCCGTCGGGGGATTTCGAGACCGGCAGCGACTCTCCGGTGAGAGACGCTTCGTCGACCTCCAGGCCGTGGGCGTCGAGCAGGCGAGCGTCGGCGGCGATACGGTCCCCCGGCGCTAGCAGCAGTATGTCCCCCGGCACGACCTCGTCCGCCAGTACCGTAGCCGGGTAGCCCTCGCGCAGGACACACGCGTTGACCGTGCCCATGCGTTCGAGTTCCTCGGCCGTACGGTCAGCTTGGCGTTCCTGCCAGGCTCCGGCGGCGGCGTTAGCGACGATCATCGCCCCTATCATGGCGACATCGCCGGTCGCCCCGAGAACGAGTGAGAGACCCGCCCCGGCGGCGAGGATGCCGGTGAGGGGGGAGCGGATCTGGTCAAGGACCGCTGCCAGAAGCCTGTTGCGTTGCGTGGTCGCCGGGACGAGTCGCCGCCGCTCCCCAGCCCCGGCGCTCGTGAGGCCCTCTTCGGTGGTGTCCAGAGCACGCAGAACATCCGCCGCGTCGCGTCGCCCCCACCGTTCCGGGTGCGGGTCTACTATCCGTGGGGCGGTCGGCCGCCAGCTTTCTCCGCCGCGCAACCTCGCCCATCCCGCAGCCAGCGCGCCGAGCGCGGCGATAGTCGTCGGGAGGGAGGCGCGCTCCACCCCCAGCGTGGTCCGCAGCCCCAGGGCCGCGCCGGCGAGGTCGGCCGTCGCCGAGAGTATGGTCGAATCCCGTACTGCCTCCTCGCGGCGCGCCCCCGCCTTTACGATAGCGGCTACCGCGTCGAGGTCGGGAGCGAGCAGATCAGCGCGGGCGGGCAGATGGCTTCGGACGTCCGTTACGCCAACGGCCAAGTCGCAGGCGGCGAACGCGGGTGCCGCGTGCGCGCCGTCCGAGACGAACGCGACCAATGCACCGCCTTCTTGTCGTCCCCGGATAGTCTCGACCGCGTCGTCGCTCGAGATCAAGGGTGTCTGTGCGCGGCGGGCGACCGCCTTGGCGGCTGCCGGGTCCCCAGCGGCGAGCAGCCCGATCTCTACCCCGTGCCGCCGACATGCCCCGACCACATCCGCGACCCCCGGCGCGAGCCGGGGCCGGAGCGCCAAGACCCCGAGCGGTCCCCCCTCGACGCCGAGCTGCAACAGGTAGTCGCCCCGGTTACGGAGCCGGGCGGCGGGCGGCAGCAAGGTCCGGTCCTCGACAGGCCGGAGGGAGTATCTCGCCCCCGCAATTCGCGCGGTGGCGACCTCGCCGTCGAAGCTTCCGTCGGTCGCCGTCGCGGTACCAGTGGCACGAAAGACATCTCCCCACGGCGTCCCGGCGGCGCCGGAGACTGCCGCGGCCCGGGCGAGAATCCCGGCGGCATCGTGAGCTTCGTTCAGCGGCAGCACGCTGTCAACTTCGAGGCCATCGGTGAGCACACGGGGGCCGTCGAGCAGGAGGACGTCCGGCAAGCGCACGCTCCGGTCCGGGCGGGTGCCGACCACCGTTACCCCCGACCGGAGCACCCGCGCGGACGCACCGGAGTTGGCGGCCTCAGCGCCTGTGATGGCCGCGCGCGGGTTGATGAGCAGCAACGCCTTGAAGGCCCGGGAGAGCGAACGATAGGTGAGGGCGCTCGCCACTGCGTACGCGAGCGAGACCGAACCCACGCCTCGCAGGTACCGCTCATAGAGCGACGGAGCGACCGGGGCGGGGCGAGGCTCGGGCATGAACGGCTCGCCGCCCTTTAGCTCCAGCACGAACGGTCCGCCGTGCAGCCGCACGCCGGGGGGGACGATGACGCCTGGCGCGACCGACGCGGGCAGGCTGTCGAGCCCAGTCGCCGTACCGGTACCCTCTATTACCTCCCCGGCGAGCGGGGCACGCTCGCCCGCTTGCAGACGTATCACCGCGCCGGGCCGAGCCGGAGAGGCATTCTGTACCTCTTCCTCATAGCGGCGCCAGGCGACTCTTCGGGCGCGAATCTCGGTAAAGAGGCGCAGCGCCTCCGCGCCGCTGAGCGCCAGGCCAAGAGGGCTGCCGGAGAGAACCTGGAGAGCTATGCCGGCGGCGCTGAAGACCAGGTCGGCTGTGTCCGTCCCGAGAATTGAGCGCAGCCCGTCCCTGAGCACGGGGAAGCCTCGCAAGATGCCTACAACACCGCCCGCTACGGCGGGAACCGCGCCGCGGACCGGCGGTCCCTCACGGCCGGCCAACCGGCGCGCGGTAAGCAGCCCGAGCCCGACGCCCGCCCCGGCCGTACGGGTAGCGCTCTGCCGCGCAGGCCCCGGGTCGAGCGGGTGGGCCGGCCGTTCCTCGTCCGGGTGCGCCGGCAACTCCAGGCTGGAAACCTCGTCTATGAGGTCCTGCAAATCTACCTCGTGCTCGGCGAACTCCACCAGCACGCGGCCGGTGAGCGGATTTGCGCTCGCCCGTATGACCCCCGGCCAGCGCTCAAGGCTCTCGACTACGTTACGGGCGACACCCGGATCATGGTCGATACCCCGCATGGCAATGCGAGCGCGCCTTACTTGCCCGCTCTGCTCGTACTGTACTGGCGGGAGCGCCGATTCTTCTTCGGGCTCACCGACCGGCTGTTCGTCCGGTTCCACTTTCTGCACCGCCCGGAGGACGTCTTCGTTATCGGTCGCGGCCGGGTCGAACCGGATCAGGACGTTGCCGGTTAGCGGGTTGGCCCGCGCGCTGCTTACCCCCTGCACCCGGCGCAGCCGGGCCTCCAGATCGCGCGGCCCCCGCCCCTCCCAGGCCGGCATATGCACACGCATCCGGCCCGGTATCGCGTGGACGATGCGTGGCTCCCCGGCAACGGCTAAACTCATTCGACTCCTCGACTTATTGTATGATCCCTGAAGTGTCGCTCGATCAGAGTACGGTTCCAGCGTCCGTCCGACATCAGAATACCTTTTCTTACATCTATAATCGGTGCGAAGTCCCGCTGTTGGAGCCACGTTTTACTAGTACTCGGCCTTCGCCGTCCTCTTTACGTCTTCGACGGTGATCCGGCCATCCGCCCCGGTGCCCCGGACCTCCGTGAGGTCCACACCCATCTCCTCGGCCTTGCGACGCGCCGCTTCGGTGGCTTCTACGCTCCTTGGAGCGTCACCGCCGCCCGCCGCAGTCTCGGCCACATCGGGGGGCTCGGCACCCTGCCCCTCGCGGCGCCGCAGGCTCTGAGCCTCCGCCCAGATGTCCTCGGCCTCCTCCCGGGCGAGACTCGCGCCCTTGAGGAGGCGCAGACCTACGAAGGACGCGAGGTAGCCGACATCCCACGCCATACGGTCTACCAACTCCTCGGCGCGCTCCGTCGCCGGCCTATCCGGCTCCGGCCCCCGGATCTCCTCGTCCATCAAGTTTCGCTTCCCGGATCTCGGGCGTCTTCAGCGCCCTCGGTGGCAGTTCTCGCCCGCTCGGCGGCCTCCTCGGTCACGCTCGCGGCTGCGGCGGCCGCCTGTTGGGCGGCACCCTGAACCGTGCCGGCGGCAGTGGCAACGACCTGCTGGACGCTGGGCGTCACATTGCGGGCGGCCGAAGAGACCGCGTCGCCGGCCATGAGCACCCCCGCCAGCCCGTAGACCGCGCCACGCCGTAACACCCCGCGTACCCGCGGCGACAAGACCGCCGCCGTCGCCGCGACGGCTACCACTACCTCGGATTCCAGATAATCCTCAAGAGCCATCCCACACCTCCATCCTCACTAAGCTCCACAGCTTAAGTTGTTAACACAAAGTTTACTTGTACCTGAGACGCCGCGTAAAGCAGAACACTCGCCGGACGCGAAGTTATCCGGAACGGCGTACTCAGGTTGTCCGCTACGCCAAAAGCATCTGGTGTCCGATTAAGGAAAGTTTCGATCCGTCGCGGGAAGCCGGAGCCGAAGAGCGAAGGTGGACCCTGACGGGTTGTCGAAGCCTCAAAGAAGTTATATAGCGGCTGCATTGTTCTCCACGACTCGATGCGCGGTAACCTGCCCCTCATCAGTGAGCACGACCTCTCCTACTTCAGACCTGCGTATGAGACCGTCACTCGAGGCATCCTGAAGAGCTCTGGAGACGTCATCGCTGTCCCAACTGAGGTGGTGAACGAGTTCTTCTTCGGTGGTGGCGCGATCGCCCAGCCCCGCGAGCTTGGCCAGCAAGAGGCCACGGGCGAAGGAGCGCCGGTTTCTGCGCTGGCGGCGGAGGTTTGCGATGAGACCACGGGAGGGTGAGAAGAGGAGCGCGAGCACGAAGAACCCGCCGGCTACCACGGCCATCATCCCGGCTATCGCCACGTCGAAGACAGCGGCCAGATAGTAGCCCACGACGGCGGAGCCGGCGCCCAGGAGTACCGCGAGGGCCATCATATGCGAGAGGCGGTCGACCAGCAAGTATGCTGTCGCTGGCGGGACGATCAAGAACGCGACGACGACTATGGCGCCGACGGAATCGAAAGCGCCGACGGTCGTCACGGAGACCGCCCCCATGAGCAGGTAGTGGACGAGTACCGGGGATAGACCGATGGCGGCGGCGAGGCCGGGGTCGAAGGTGGCTATCTTCAACTCCTTGTAGAGCAATAGAACCATTCCCACGGCCAGCGCGGTCACGATGCCCATAGCCCACAGGGAGCGCGGTCCCAGCTCTACTCCTCCTACGAGCAGCGAGTTGAGCGGGGCAAAGGCGATCTCGCCGTAGAGCACGTGGTTGAGGTCCAGATGCACCTCTCTGGCGAACTTCGAGACCAGAAACACCCCGAGCGCGAACAGGGCCGTGAACACGATGCCTATTGAGGAGTCCTCCTTGACCCTTCCCGTGTTCCGCAAGGCCTCTACGAGCACCGCCGTGAGCAAGCCGAAGACTCCGGCGCCGATCAGCGAGGTGAGTGCGCCCAGGCTCTCCGAGATAAAGAAAGCTATGACAATGCCGGGCAAGACCGCGTGGCTTATGGCGTCACCCATCATAGACATCTGCCTCAGCACGAGCAGCGTGCCCAGGAGCGCGCAAGGGATCGCCACCAGGACGGCGGTCAGCACGATGATGAGGTCCGCACTCATCCCACGCCTCCCCTGTAGGGTATGGAAGGATCGGTATTACTCAGGACGTTTCTGCGGTTGCGGCGGCTCCCGATCCAGCTCCACAGGAAGCCCTGGCTCCGGCCCAGGAAGAGGGAGACAACCAGGAGCGCGGTCGCGGACAGGACGATCAGGGGACCGGTTGGCAGGTTCGCGCCCGTGGCGCTGATGAGTGCCCCGGAGACCCCGCTTAAGGCCCCGAAGAGGCCGGAGATCGTTATCATAGTGCCCAACCTGTCTGTCCATTGCCGGGCCGACGCTGCCGGAATAATCAGCATGGCCGCCATGAGGACGACGCCGACCGCCTGTATGCCTATAATCACCGCCACCACGATGAGCATGGTCAGGAGCACGTTGAGCCTCCCGACCGGGAACCCCAGGCTGGCGGCGAATGCCGGGTCGAAGGAGAGGAGCTTGAACTCCTTGAATAGCAGAACCACGACGAGGAGCGCCAGGGACGCTAGGATACCCATGGTTATCACGTCGTCCCGGACGATGGTCGCCGCCTGGCCGAAGATGAAGCGGTCGAGCCCGCTCTGATTGCCGCTGCCAGACCCGCCGATGTAGGTGATCAAGACGGCCCCGGCCCCGAAGAAGACCGAGAGCACGATCCCTAAAGCCGCGTCTTGCTTGATGCGCGTTCGGTGGACTATCGTGAGGATGAGGAGCGCGCCGAGCCCCGCCGTGAGCGCCGCGCCCGACATCAAAACTATGGGTGTCTTCGCCCCGGAGAGTATGAACGCCACGCATACGCCAGGGAGCGTCGCGTGCGCCAGAGCATCCCCGAAGAGCCCCTGTCGTCGGAGTATCGCGAAGCAGCCCAAGGTGCCCCCCACCACGCCGAGGATGGCCGCACCCAGGGCCACGTTGCGTATCGTGTAATCGAAGAAGAGGTCCCTCAGCAGGTCGATCATCTGACGGACCTCACTTGGCCCCCGCAAGGTACTTCACGCCTCCGCCGTAGGCGGCCGCCACGTTCTCCGGGGTGAACGCCTCCTCCACCGGTCCCTCGGCCACGAGGCTCTTGTTAAGGAGCACGACCCGGTCGAAGTAGTCGCTTACGGTCCCCAGGTCGTGATGGACGACGACCACGGTGCTGCCGGTGGCCTTGAGCTCGCGCAGAAGGGCCACGATGGCCTGCTCGGTCTTGTAGTCCACCCCGGCGAAGGGCTCGTCGGTTAGGTAGAGCCGGGCGTCCTGAGCGAGAGCGCGGGCCAGAAAGACCCGCTGCTGCTGGCCGCCTGAGAGTTGGCTGATCTGGCGGTCGGCAAAGTCCGCCATGCCCACCTTCTCCAGGCATTGCATGGCTGTCTCGCGCTCCTTGCGGCCCGGCCTGCGGAACCACCCGAGCCTCCCGTAGAGGCCCATCTGCACCACGTCGAGCGCGTTCGTCGGGAAGTCCCAGTCCACGCTGCCCCGTTGCGGGACGTACCCCACCCACTGCCGGGCCTTGGAGAACGGCCTCCCGTAAACGGTCGCCCTCCCGGCCGCCGGCTGCATCAAGTCCATAATGATCTTCAGCAGCGTGGTTTTGCCCGCGCCGTTCGGTCCGACTATGGCGACGAGCTGACCCTCCGGCACCTGGAAGCTCACATCCCACAGGACGGGCTTGTCGCGGTAGGCGGCAGTGATCCCCTTGACCTCTAGAGGAAAGGTAGCTGACGGAGTTTGAACGTTATTTGGTTTCATCTAAGAGCCCCCGTTATGGTTTCTACGTTCTCACGGAACATACCGGTGTAGGTCTCGGCCTCGGTGCCCTCGTCCCCGCCGGCGTCGGAGTAGAGCTCCCCACCGATCTCCAGCTCCCAGCCCTTGTCCTGGGTGGCGTCCTGGACGGCCTCGACGGTCTCCGGCGGCACGCTCGACTCGACGAAGATTGCCTTGATCTCATTCTCGGCCAGGAAGTCCGCAAGCTCCTGGACGTCCCTGGAGCCGGCCTCGGCCTCCGTGCTAATTCCCTGCAGCCCCCGGACCTCCATGCCGTACTGACGCCCGAAGTAGTTGAAGGCGTCGTGCGCCGTAACCAGCACCCGCTGCCCCTCGGGGATGGAAGAGATCTCCTCCTCCACGAACGAGTGCAACTCGTCGATCTCCGCCTTGTACACCTCACCGCGCTGCTCGAACTCGCTCGCGCCGTCCGGGTCTAGCTCGGAGAGCTGCTCGACGACCGGATCAACCGTTGTCCTCCACAGCGTCGCGTCGAACCACACGTGCGGATCGAACTGGTCCTCGTACTGCGGCGAGCCGAGCAACTCCTCCTCGGGAATGCCTTCGGTTACCTGCACTGCGGGCTTCTGCTCGCTGGTCTTCTCCAGGATGTCCTCCATCTGCCCCTCGAGGAAGAGCCCGTTATAGAAGACGGCGTCCGCATCCTGCAACGCCGCCACATCCCCCTGGCTCGCCCTGTAAAGGTGGGGGTCTACGCCCGGTCCCATCAAGCCCGTAACCTCCACCCTATCCCCACCGATCTGGCGTACCAGGTCCGTGATCATGGTTGTGGTCGTCGTGGCCTGTATCGTCCCCTCGACCGCCTCAGCCTCCCCGGACCCTCCGCCGCCACAACCGCCCGCCAAAACCGCGATCAAACACCCCACCAGAGCGACAGCTACCCAACGCCTCCATAGGCTGCCCACTCTCTCCCTTTCGTCTTCTCTAATCCTCACATTCATGTCTGCTCCTTATATTTTAGTCTTGCCTAAACTGTAAATGAACCGCTTCTATAAATCAAGTCGCCGTTGCTTGATTAGGGGCCTTGTGTCGTTTATATTGCTTTTAGACATGTCTGATCCTTTGGCGACCCTCCCCCCCTCTTCTTCGGTGGGCGATTACGTGAAGGCCATTTGGGAGATCGCAGGATCGGAGGCTGCCTCAACGAAGGATGTCGCGGCCCGGCTCTCGGTATCGTCAGCGTCCGTCACCAATATGTTCGGACGGTTGCAGGAGATGGGCCTCGCCGAGTACGAGCGTTATCGTGGGGCGTCATTGACCGCCGCCGGGCGGAGGGAGGCGTTAAGGCTGGTGCGGCGGCACCGTTTGATCGAGACATTCCTACTGGAGCATCTCGGGTACTCGTGGCAGGACGTTCACGAGGAGGCCGAGAGGCTGGAGCACGCTGTCTCCGACGAGTTTACGGAGCGTCTGGCGGATATGTTGGGCCATCCGGGCCGCGACCCGCACGGAGACCCCATCCCCGCCGCCGACGGGACCTTGGCCGTCGAGAGCTTGAAGTCACTGGGAGAGACTGAGGCCGGGCAGCGCGTACTCATCGTGAAGGTGAAGGACGACAGCGCTCAGGTCCTCAACTACCTCGGTGAGCGCAGCCTGGTACCCGGGCGCAGCGTGAAGGTCAGAGAGGTTCGCGCGCTCGATGGCGTCGTCACGGTAGAGGACGAGGGTGGTGTGGAGCATGCTCTCGGGGAGAGCCTGGCGCGGGCGGTCTTTGTCCAGTCTACGCTCGAAGGTGTCCAGGACCCTGTGGCTCCCGCGTGAGGATCAGTGGTTGGGTGAGGCTCCGCCGGAGAGGGCGTCGGTGATGATCCTGTCGTGGTCGAAGGCTAGCTCCACGGTCGAGGGATCGAGGAAGGAGACCTCGGCCGCGTCGGAGGCGGCGGAGGGCTCATCGCCGTTGGGGGCGCGGGCGAGATACGCGACGCTCACGTTGTGGCCGCGCGGGTCGCGTTCGGGGTCCGAGTAGACACCGACGAGGCGCACTATCTGCACCGCGAGCCCGGTCTCCTCTTCAGTCTCACGGGTCGCCGCATCTTCGAGTGTCTCCCCCACCTCGACGAAGCCTCCGGGCAAGGCCCACTGTCCCTCGTAGGGGTCACTCGCACGCCGGATGAGGAGTACGTGACCCTCCTCGGATGGGACGACGACGTCTACCATTAGCTTCGGGGTCTCCGGTTCGGCCATCGGGCATGTCCTTTCGTTGGATAACCTCAGCCTACTACCCGGCATGAATAACGGCCAATCGTCCTGTCGAAGTCAGGTACCTTATTGTTGTCGATCCGCTACTGAGGGGTATTCATTCTGATTACAGCGTTTATCGAAACAACTGAGCTAACAGCATGACAAGTAGAGCTTGAAGGAACAGCCGTAGACGTATTGTTACCTCACACGGAGAGTTGCCCCGTCATCAACCGATAGCTCAATCGTTTCAAGAATTGCTGTAGGACCCGCGATGAGAAAAGGTCAGCATTAGCAGCCCGAAACCCACCCACAAATCGCATGCCACTGTTGCTGTCTTAGCCCTTCTTTCGTTATCCGTGAACCGCTAGTACTTGCCAGCGTAGAGGCGCTTGATCGTGCGGCCGTCCTTGCTCTTGGTGCTCGCGCTAAAGGAATCCGTCTTGAGTTGGGTGTCGACCGCGGTCGGAGTCGCGCTCGCATTCTTTGAGAGGTAGAGTGCCCCCGTCCCTCCAACGTGCGGCGAGGCCATAGAGGTGCCAGACATCGTCGTCGTGCCGCCGCTCATGCTTGTCGAGAGTATGTTCACGCCTGGTGCCCAGATATCCACACACTTCCCGTAGTTGCTAAAGGAGGCCTCGGCGTCGTTACTGTCGGTGGCAGCCACGGTCACGATACCGTTATCCGTGCCGGCACCCGCCCTGGCCGGAGACTTGGTGCAAGCGTCGGCCCCGTCGTTCCCCGCCGCGACGGTGTAGAAGATGCCGCTGGTGGCCGACTTTTGCACGGCGTAATCAAGTGCAAAGCTCGCTCCACCGCTGAGGCTCATATTGGCTACCGCCGGCTTTTTGGCGTTAGCGGTAACCCACTCGACGCCCGCGATGACGCCGGAGATAGTACCGGAGCCGTCGCAGCCGAGCACCTTAACCCCGGTCAGCGGAGCACCGGGGGAAGCGCTCACTACGGCGCTTTTGTTGTCCTTGGTCGCCACGGTACCGGCGACGTGCGTGCCGTGGCCTTGGCAGTCGTAGTCCTTGCCATCTTGGACGGCGTTGTAGGCAACGGGGTCGATGACGTTGAGGTCGCTATGGGCCCCGATGCCCGTGTCGATTACATAGGCATTGACGTTTGAGACCGTACCCGATCCATTACCGGCCTTAGTCGAACTAATGCCCGCGCCGATCTTCTTCACCCCGTAGGGAAGTTTCTGCTTTACAGCCCACGTCTGCTGGTCGGGCTCAACGAAGTCTACAGTGGGATCGTCCTCGACTGCCTGGAGCTTGTCCTGTGGGATCACCGCAGAGTAACCTTTTATGGTGTTTTGGTAAACATCGCGAGCCTTGAGACCGTGCCGCCGGGCCTGCTCGTTAGCCACCTGGGTAGGATCATGAATGCCCCGTCTGGCGCGGGCGCTAGTTACCTGCTCGGAATCCTGTACGACATCGTCCTTGAGGACGACGATATACTGGTCCGGAACAACGGCCGTAGGGGTCTTAGGCGGAGAGGCGCTCATTGAAGCAGCAGGCGAAGGAATCCGTTCCTGCTGCGCCAGTACCACTCCATTAGAGGCGAGCGAAATTGCTCCGACTACCGTAAGTAAGAGTGCCGCTCGTCTCATGGAGACGTTTAGTGCGGTAGGTACCTGCCTGATTTTCATCTATTACTCCTGTTCGGTAATCCGGCTGCCTCCTACGGGGGAGGCCCGTGACTTTGCGTTCACCCGCCTCGCGACGGGGTTGCCTTTCTCGCAGCGGAGGTAGCGTCTTGCGCCCCTGCCACCTGGATTATCGGCTCGCCTAGGGAAAAACTTTAGAGATCAATCGTGAGCTGTTTCGCCTGCACGCACAGATGTAGTTTCTTCGGTCACTGCGTTTATCGTCTGTCGGGTCAAACGCGTAACAGGAGCTATAAGTGCTTCACCGTAACCGAATAGGGGGTTCCGGAAGGCGTAGATCAGCAACACCGACGCCCTCCACATGATTTCCTAGGCACTCGGTAATCATACCGAGTGCCTCGGGGATGATGTAGAAGGCGAGTATGCCTTTGAAATCTGGCACGAGCATCGCCACAAGCCCTTTGGCTCACAGCCAGCGCTTTTCCCCTGGGGTGGTTGGGCGCATCATGCTATGCAGACTGACGCGGACAGCGTAAGGGGCGCTTGCCCGAGCGGACACCACAGTTTGCGGTTTGCATAACTCTCTCTAGTGTCCTGAGTTGCCCCCGGTCGAGGCCCGAGCGCCTACTGCGCCAGGTGGTTCCAATACTATGAAAACCGTCACATGAGCTTGCAGACTCATACGATCGCGTTGCCCTTCTTCTCAAAGACCCGGAACGCCCCGGTGCCCATCGCGACGAGGTTGCCATCCGCGTCGCGGACCTTCGCCTCAGCGGTCGCCGTTCGGCGGGTACGGTGGACGACCTCACTCTCGCAGGTTATGCGTCCCTCGTTGACCGCCCCGAGAAAGTGCACGTTCATCTCTATGGTGGCCGTCCTCATGCCTACGAGCGCCAACACGGAGAGGCCCATGGCGTTGTCTATGAGCGAGGCGTACACCCCGCCGTGCAGCGTTCCGGTGCCGTTGAGGTGAACGTCCTCGACGTCGATGTATACAACCGATCTCCCCTGCTCGACCTCCTCCACCTTCGCTCCGATGTATTTGGAGAAGGTAACCTCCTCGTTAAAGTACCGCGCGAGATGGTCCAGTTGCTCTTCGCTCAGGGTGGCTCCGTCGTCTCTCACCGAACGCTCCTTTCTACTTATACTAATCCCCGCAGTCCAACGGCTCTAGCTAGGCCACAAGAGTACCCCAAAATAGGCCCCAGGGGGTTGGTGTCGGTTGGGGACAAGAAGTCGAGAACTCTTGCTTCTACTCGCCTCTAGAAAGTTAGTGGGTAAGCGTTGGTTACACCAACCATCAGTCGAGGCTGTCGGTAAGGTTGTCCGAATACACCGGAGTCTTGTAAAGAGGTTCCGTACGGCGACCGCCGAGGCCAGGGTCTGCGAGGCTGACGGCAACCTCGTTGCGATGGGGACCGGCGGATTTGAGAACTTCGAGAAACAGGGCAACCCGATCGCGTAAAACGGATGCGGATAGTACGGGCAGTCCAGTACGGGTATAGTAAGGGGCGGGAGAGACTGATCAGGAGAACATATGTTCCGCACGCAGAAGCCCTGGGTCCGCATCTACAAGGGGCATGCCTCACCGGAGATAGAGGTCCAAAAAGGCTCTCTGACGGACCTCTTCCGAGCCGCGGTCGAAGAGCACCGCGACAAGACGGCCCTGACGTTCGCCGGGACGCCGCTGGACTTCGCCCGGCTCGAAGCTCTCTCCGAAAGGACGGCCGCCTCGCTCGCTGCCAGCGGTGTAAAGAAGGGCGACCGGGTGGCCCTCATGCTCCCGAACTGCCCACATTACGTAATAAGTTTCTTCGCCGTCGTCAGGCTTGGGGCGATAGTCACGCAGGTCAACCCGACTTACATGGAGCGTGAGGTCCTACACATTCTCGACGACTCCGGCGCGGAGACCCTCATTGTCCACTCAGACGGCTACCCGCGTATCAAGCACGTAGCGGAGAATACCGCTCTGAAGAACGTTGTAGTCGTGGACCTCGCGGGCGAGCCCGAGGGCCTGGAGGATGGGCACGCGGGCTTTGATGAGTTTGTGTCACGGGACGTTTCTCCGGCGCCGCTGGTGGAGATAGACCCGGCGGAGGACGTAGCGGTGCTCCAGTATACGGGTGGGACGACCGGGGTCTCCAAAGGCGCGATGCTTACCCACCGCAACCTGGTTGCCAACGTGCAGCAGGCGCTGACCCTGTTCATCTCAGACCCGGCGGACTTCTCGGACAACCAGGCGATAATGGGCATACTGCCGTTGTTCCACATCTTCGGCCTCACATGCGTGATGCTCTTTGGTCTTCGCCAGGGCCTGAACCAGGTTCTCGTGCCCCGCTTCGACTCGGTGGAGGTTATGGACCTGGTCAGGGAGCATCGGCCGGTGATGTTCAGTGGAGTGCCCACGATGTATATGGCGCTTGTTGCCAGCGGAGCTGATCTCGAAGGCTACGGTTTCGGCGAGGTCCGGGTGTTCAACTCCGGCGGCGCGGCGTTGCCGGTCAACCTCAAGCGCGCCTTCGAAGAGAAGGTCGGGAGTTCTGTGTATGAGGGCTACGGGCTCTCGGAGGCCTCCCCGGTCACGCACTTCAATCCGCCGTTTACTGGCGAGGCGCGTGAGGGGAGTATTGGCGTCCCCGTTCCAGGCACAGACGCGCGGATAGTGGACGTGGAGACCGGGAGCGAGGAGATGCCGGTGGGGGAGTCTGGTGAGTTGGTAATCCGGGGTCCGCAGGTCATGAAGGGATACTGGAACACGCCCGAAGAGTCGGCCGAGGCATTGAGGGACGGTTGGCTGCGCACCGGAGATGTGGCGCGCATGGATGAGGACGGCTACTTCTATATCGTGGACCGCAAGAAGGATATGATCCTGGCGAGCGGTTACAACGTCTACCCGCGTGAGATCGAAGAAGTCCTCTTCGAACACGAGGAAGTAGCGGAGGCCGTAGCCATCGGCATCCCGGACGAATACCGGGGCGAGATAGTAAAGGCATTCGTCGTCAGAAAGAGAGACAGCGGCTTGACGGAGGAGGAGGTTCTGGCCTTCTGCAAAGCCCGCCTCGCCCCCCACAAGACCCCAAAAACGGTAGAGTTCCGCGAGGACCTGCCAAAGAGCGCCGTCGGCAAGCTGCTTAGACGCGTCCTCGTCGAAGAAGAAAAGGCAAAGGCTACGCAAAAGACCACGGCGGGAGGCGTCTCCGATACGCCCTCCCCGAGCTAGAGAGGAGCCTCGATGGATACCGAAGCAAATGCGCAAGCGAGTGCGCTGGACCTGTTCCGGCTTGATGGAAAGACGGCTATCGTCACCGGTGGGGGCCGGGGTCTGGGTCAGTACATGGCCGAGGCACTCTCCGACGCGGGCGCCAACGTCGTCCTGTGCTCGCGCAAGAAGGAGCCGCTGGAGGAGGTGAAGTCGGGGATAGAGGGACGTGGCGGCAAGGCGCTCGCGCTCGCTTGCGACGTCACGGAGCCGGAGGATGTGGAGAGCGTGGTCGCGGCGGCGGAAGAGACCTTTGGAGCGGTAGACGTGCTCGTCAACAACAGTGGGGCGACGTGGGGGGATACACCCGAGGAGATGCCGCTGGAGAAGTTCGACCAGGTGGTGCGCGTCAACGTGCGGGGGACGTTTCTCATGTCCCAGACCGTGGGGAAGCGCATGATCGAACGTGGCGAGGGCGGCCGTATCGTCAACATCTCCTCCATAGCCGGCATCGTCGGCGGTGACCCCGAATACATGCAGACCATAGGCTACAACTCCAGCAAGGGCGCCGTTATCTCCATGACCCGCGACCTGGCTACGAGCTGGGCGAGGCACGGCATAAACGTCAACGCCATAGCGCCGGGCTGGTTTCCGACGAAGATGAGCGGCGGCCTTATAGAGCAGTTCGAGGACAAGATGTTGGGAGGCATTCCGCTGCATCGCTTCGGTAACCCCGAGGATATAAAGGGTGTGATCCTGTTCCTCGCCTCGTCCGCCTCCGCGTACGTGACCGGACAAACGGTTGTCGTGGACGGTGGCGCAACAGCATGGTGACGAGAGGTTCGGCTATTCCGAAGTTCTAGAGAGGACCGGTCGCGGTTACCTGTCTTCGATATCGTCGGTCTCTATGAGGCCCTCGCGGAGGGCGTAGAGGACGGCCTGCGTGCGGTCGTAGATGTGTAGCTTCTTGTAGATGTTAGAGACGTGGTTCCTTACGGTCTTGTCGGAGATGTTGAGCTCTGTGGCTACTTGCTTGTTTCCTTTGCCGCGGGCTATGGCTCTCAAGACATCCAACTCCCGGGATGAGAGGTCCGGGGCTTCGGGCTCTTCGTCTACCTCCTCGAAGGCGAGGAGCATCTTCCGCGCGACCTCCGGCGACATGATGGTGTCGCCAGCGTACACGGTCTCTATGGCGCGAGACAGATCCTCGGGGGTGCAGTCTTTGAGGAGGTAGCCGGTGGCGCCGGCCTTTATGCCCTGAAAGACGTTCATGTCGTCTGCATTGACGGTGAGGATAAGGACCTTGACGTCGGGGAGGATCTGCCGGATCTTGCCTGTCGCCGTGACCCCGTCCATGACGGGCATGTTTATGTCCATCAGGATCACGTCTGGGCGCAACTCCTCGCACATCCTGACGCCGCTCTCCCCATCGTGGGCCACGCCCACGACCTCCATATCCTGCTGCGCCCCGACGATGCGCCCGAGCCCATCCGTGAATAGAGGCTGGTCGTCTACTATGGCAACCTGGATCACCGCTCACATCCCGACACGCTGTAGAGCTACTTTCCTACCAGCACCGAACTTTACCATCGTTGGCCACCAGCGTCGCGCCCGTTGCTATCTAATCTTTGTGAGCGGCTTCGGCCGCGCCCTCGCCAAAGACTAGGCCCTCGTCGGAGGCTACCTCTCTCACCGGGCGGGAGACGCCGGCCTCCGCGAGGCGCTTATCTTGCTGGTAGCGGCGGATAGCTGCTTTCAGGGTGCCAAGGCCGAGGGTCGCGCACTTGGGACGGCTCGCCACGACCTGGCGTCCTAGTTGCTCGATCATCTTGTTGTAGTCCATCTCCAAGACTTCTTCCATCGTGAGCTTGTTCTCGACGACCTGTTCGAGCAGCATGCTCGCCGCAGCCATGCTTATGGTGCAACCTTCGCCCTCGTAGGAGACGCCGTCTATGTGCTCGTGGTCCTCGGCTCCCTTGAGGTAGACCGTCACTACGTCGCCACACCCTGGATTGCCGCCGGGCATCGCCACGTCCGCATCCTCCAGGGCGCCCCGGTGACGCGGCTTCTGGTAATGGTCCAGGAGTATCTGTATCTGTAGCTGCCTGTCCAACGCCCTACCCCTCTGTACCCTGCGACATCCGCGCTCCTCTTGTATGAAAATTTGCTGTCGATGAAACCCCGATTGTACCGTACGGGCGTATACTAGCCGGGAAACAAGGGCATGCCGCCCCCGCGTTTGGGAGTGGGACGGCCTGAACGGTCTGGACTTACTGACCGACGCGTCTTACTGAACCGGATTACAGTTTTTCTGCATTTGTGCCGACAACTTTTCGGCATGGAGACTGAGCATAGGCATTCGGGTACCGGAGAGCGTGGTGGGGCGTGGCGAGACGACGCAGAGAGCGGTTTTGAGCTCTCAGAGGTGCTCTCAGCGCTCTCCTACGTTCTGGACATGATCGAGGGGCAGCCACCCGGGCATACGCTTCGCTCCTGCTTTATCGGAATGAGGATCGGGGAGTGTCTCGGGTTGGGCGAGGAGGATCGCTCGGCGCTGTTCTACGCCTTGCTCTCGAAGGACACGGGTTGTTCGAGCAACGCCTCCAGGGTGGCCAACCTCTTCGGCGCCGACGACTTCGCCGTCAAAAAGGACTTCAAAGTCGTGGACTGGAGCCGATTCTCCGAGAGATCCAGGTACGCCGCCCGCAACGCAAGCCCCGACGGCGGCCCGTGGTCCAAGCTGCGGCACCTCGTCTCCCTCGGGGCGAAAGGGCAGCGTGGGGCGCGGCAAGTCGTCCAGATCAGGTGCGAACAGGGGGCGGGGATTGTGCGTCTTCTCGGCTTCCCCGAAGAGACCGCCCAAGCCGTCTACAACCTGGACGAGCATTGGGACGGCGCGGGTCACCCGCACGGCCTGCGCGGAGAGGAGATACCGCTTCTCGCACGCATCTGTGGCCTGGCCCAGACGGTCGAGGTCTTTTACACGGAGTTCGGCCCGTTGCAGGCCGAGGAGATGGCCCGGACTCGCCGGAAGAAGTGGTTTGATCCCAACCTGGTCGACGCTTTTCTGGCCGAGGCACGAGGCGGAAGGCTCTGGAAGGAACTCGCGTCTCCAGACCTCCTAAAGACTATCTCGCGTATGGAGCCGCCCGACCGGGTCCAGTTGGCTACGCCGGAGCGCCTCGACGACGTGGCCTACGCCTTCGCCCGCATCATAGATGCCAAGTCGCCCTTTACCTACAAGCACTCCGACAGGGTCGCCTCGGTCACCACGAAGCTTGCCGACTACATGGGTTTCTCGCAAGACGAGGTGCGCGACCAGCGCCGCGCCGCGCTCCTTCACGATATCGGCAAGCTGGGCATCTCCAACCGCATTCTCGACAAGCCCACCCGCCTCACCGATGAGGAGTTCGAGAAGATCAAAGGGCATACTGCGCTGACCTACGGCATCCTGGTGCGCGTCTCTCCCTTCCGCCACCTCGCCGACCTCGCCGCCTCTCACCACGAACGGCTCGACGGCTCCGGCTACCACCGGGGCCTCTCCTCTAAAGACCTCGACACCCCTGCCCGCATCCTGGCGGTCGCCGACGTCTTCGACGCCCTCTCCAGCCAACGACCCTACCGCTCAGCCATGCCCCTCGAAAAGGTCTTCTCCATCCTAGAATCCGACGGTCATCTCGACCTCGAGATCGTGGAGGCCCTGCGCCTCCTGATCCAACGCGGCGAGATACAAGCGAACGCCTGAACCTGCCTACGATCGTCTCCCCACAATTGCTACAACTTGATACAATGACCGTATGAAAGTAGGAATCGTAGGGCTCCCCAATGTCGGCAAGTCAACGGTCTTCAACAGCCTCACGCGGGCCGGGGCCGAGGCCCAGAACTACCCGTTTACGACTATAGAGCCGAACCTCGGGGTCGCGGCTGTGCCGGATGAGCGGCTCGACGCTCTAGCGGAGGTCATGCGCAGCAAGCGGGTAGTGCCGGCGACGGTCGACTTCGTGGACATCGCTGGTCTGGTGCGGGGGGCGAGTGAAGGTGAGGGCCTGGGGAATCAGTTTCTCGGCAACATCCGCGAGTGCGAGGCTATAGCTCACGTCGTTCGCTGCTTCGAGGACGACAATGTAGTGCATGTTCACGGCGGTGTGGCCCCGGAGGGGGACATCGAAACCATAAACACTGAACTACTACTCGCGGACCTCTCCACTATCGAGAGGCGGGTGGAGCGCGTCAGGCGAGCCGCCAAGAGCGGTGACACGAAACTGAAGGTCGAGGCCGCGGAACTGGAGGGGCTCCTCGCGCACCTCTCGGAGGGCTCTCCGGCTCGGACCTACCCGTTCTTGGAGCCTCTGGCAGAGGCGATGGGGACGCTCATCACGGCGAAGCCGACTCTATACGTGGCGAACGTGGATGAGGAGTCAGTCGCCGAGGGAAATGGTTACAGTGCCGGGGTGGAGAAATTGGCGGAACGCGAGGGGGCGGAGACGGTGAGGATCTCGGCGCGGTTGGAGGCTGAGGTCGCGGAGTTGCCCGAGGACGAGACGCGGGAGTACTTGGCGATGCTCGGTGTGGAATCCACAGGCTTTGAGGGGTTCGTCCGGGCGGCGTACCGGCTGCTCGGGCTTATAACGTTCCTCACCGCCGGAGAGAAAGAGAGTCGTGCCTGGACCCTGCGCAAGGGCTCGACGGCGCGGCAGGCCGCCGGACGCATCCACTCGGACATGGAGCGCGGCTTCATCGCGGCTGAGGTCGGTAACTGGGAGGATCTCGTCGCTGCTGGCTCCTGGGCAAAAGCCCGTGAAGCCGCCAAAGCCCGCCTTGAAGGCCGCGACTATATCGTCGAAGACGGTGATACCATGCTCATCCGCTTCAACGTCTAAACTCAAACCTGTGCTTTAGCTTGAATGACAAATCCTTTAACCTCCCCTTGAAACCACTGCATGAGTGTCGTCTGGCGCTTGTGACTACGGGTGGGGTGCATCTCCCCGAACAGCCGTGCTTCGACATAGACGACCCATTAGGTGACTGCTCCTATCGCGAGATCCCCGTCGGCGCTGGAGGTCTCACGTGGACCCACGCTTACTATGCCCGCGGCCGTGACGATGATCTCGACGCCGTATTCCCGTTGTGGACCTTACGGGAACTAGAAGCCGAAGGGGTAGTCGGGGAGCTAAATCACCGGCACTTCTCCTTTATGGGGGCCATCCACGATCCCGGCCCGCTTATCGAAAGCACTGCCCCCGAAGTCTCGCGAAAGCTCTCCGAAGACGGGGTGGATGCCGTTTTGCTTACGCCTTCGTGACCTCTCTGCCACCGGTCCGTGGGGCTGGTAAGCAGGGCCATCGAGGAGCGGAGAATACCCACTGTAGCGGTAGCCATGCAAAGGGGAGTCGACGCGTCGAGGGTCGCCTACGTGCCTTTTCCGTACAACTTCCCGATGGGGGAGCCGGGGGAGAGGGGGCGGCACCGGGAGGTAACGTTGGCCGCGCTGGCGCTGCTCCACGAGTTGCGCGAGCCTGGCGAGGTCGAGCTACCGTTCCGTTGGCAAGGACGTTAGCTCTCCCGGGTCGCAAGAGAGATCTTTGAGTGGTCTCCGCGGCGCTCTGTGCTTCGTCCTGGCGAACGTTGTGGAAGCTTGTACAAGAAAAGAGTTGAATGCCGCTCGCAGAAGGCTGGCGACTATATAATAAGCGTACATAAAAACCCTGGCGTAAAGGTGACGAGTCGTGTTGTTTGTGTTGTTCCTGTTCGTGGCGTTATTGTTCGTTGTATTCCTGCTCTTGCTCCCGGTCCTGTACTCCTTGCAGGCGGTCGGGAGTCTGTTTGTATATCCGCGGCAGCTAAAGAATATGTTCGGAAACAAAACTCTGCGGCGCAACCACGCCCTGGAGCACGCGACCATCGTGGTGATGATGGAGAGGGAGCCGGGCCGCAGGTTCAACGGCTTCTCCGACGATGATGGCTTCTTCGTGCAGGGTGTCCGCTCCAAGGAAGAGGTGGATAGCGCCGCTCGCGAGGCCGCGCGGCGTCTGAAGGCCGGCGAGAAGAAGCTCGCCGTGCACCGTAACTGCGGCACTACCATAGTCGCGGCAAACTTGCTCGCCGCCGTTTTTTTCCTTGTTGCGCTCGGCGTCGGGCTCTACCTGGGCTGGAGTGTGTACCTTTTGATCCTCGGTGGCATAGCCCTCTCCCTGATATTGCGAGTCCCCCTGAGCCTCTTACTTCAGCGTTTCGTCACCACCGACGCTGACCTCACCAACGCCGAGGTCGGCTGGGTCGAGCCCGCTGGCGCGGAGATGCGGGGTGGTCTCCTGGGCGCGCTACTCGCCGCGTCCAGCGTGCGGGTGCGCGTCTTCCATACCGACCCGGAGGCGGTCGAGGTCCTGCGGGGTGACGGGGCAGTAGTGAAATAGTGGCACGCGACATACGCGGCCGGGTGCGGGCGCCGGAGTTGATCGGGCGCGGAGGGTGGATCAACACCGAACACGACCTCTCCCTGGCGGCCCTCAAAGGCAAGGTCGTCCTCTTGGACTTCTGGACGTTCTGCTGCATAAACTGCCTCCACGTCCTGCAGGAGATCCGGCCGCTTGAAGAACGTTTCGGTGACGCCCTCGTCGTTGTAGGCGTCCACTCCCCCAAGTTCGAGCACGAAAAAGACCACGAAGCCCTGAAGCGCGCCGTCGCCCGCTACGACGTACACCACCCCGTCCTCGACGACCCGAACCGGACCACCTGGGACCAATACGGCGTCCGCGCCTGGCCTACCCTCTACCTCGTGGACCCGGCCGGCTACGCGCTGGCCGCTTTCGAGGGAGAAGGCAACGCCCCGAAGCTGGACGGTGAAATCTCGCGCATCATCGAGGAACACCGCAAGAACGGTACCTTAAACGAGACACCTATCCGGATGCTCCCGCCCACAATCCCCGGCGGCCCCCTACGCTTCCCCGGCAAGGTCGCAACCGGCCCGGATGGTCTGCTAGCCATCGCCGACTCAGGCCACAACCGCGTGGTTATCTCCCACGCGCGAGGAGATGGTGACGGCGCCGATGTCCTCACCGTGGCTGGCACGGGAGCGCGGGGCTCGAAAGATGGCAGCTTCACTACCGCGGAGTTCGCCGACCCGCAGGGGCTACTCTTCCTTGACGCGTGGACCCTTCTGGTCGCGGACACGGGGAACCACTCGATCCGCAGGCTGGACCTTACGAAAGAAACCGTGGAGACTGTAGCTGGCACCGGGGCACAGGCGCGGCGGGGAGCATCCGGCGGGCCTGCCAGGGAGACGGCGCTGAACTCGCCGTGGGACCTCGAACTCTGGGGCGGTGTGGTGGTGATCGCAATGGCCGGTTCACACCAACTTTGGGCCCTCGATATGGAGAGAGAAGATGTAGGCGTACTCGCCGGCAGTGGCGTGGAGAGCCTCGGTGACGGCCCCCTTCAGATGGCCGCGATGGCCCAGCCGAGCGGCCTCTCTTCTGATGGGGAGAAGCTCTGGATAGTGGACTCCGAGACCTCCGCACTGCGCTACCTGGACCGCTCCGGGCACCTCCATACGGTCATCGGTACCGGACTCTTCGACTTCGGCTCCGCGGACGGTCCCGCCGACCGTGCTCTACTGCAGCACCCCCTGGGTGTACTCGCGACAACCGATGGGCCTGTTGTCTGTGACACGTACAACTCCGCACTCCGGCGCTACGATCCAACGACAGAACACCTCACCACCCTCATACTCGATAGTCTCGACGAGCCCTCCGGAGCGGCATTCTCGAACGGAGATCTCATAGTCGCCGACACCAACAACCACCGCGTTGCGCGCATCGACGCTAATGGCTACGTCCGGTCGTTTGAGGTACGGAGATTACGACCTCCGGCCTTGGCTTCCGAGAGAGGCCCCGCCGCCATCGAGATCGGGCCGGTCGAGTTGGCCGGTGAGGTAAGCATAAGCGCCACGCTACCCGTTCCCGAGGGCCAGAAGCTCGACTCCTCGCTCGGACCGCCGGTCCAGTTCTCCATCCGGGCGGACGAATTGCTCCCGGATGGTGATGTGCTTCTAGCCGGCGACGATCTTCCCGCGAGAGCGCAACTCGACCTGGATGGCGCCGCGGGTATCCTGGACGTACTCCTGCGCGTCGGAACCTGCGAGGAGGGGCCTGGGGCGGTCTGCAACCTCACCGAGAAGCGCTGGCGCGTAAAGGTGCTACGCGACAGGGAGGGTTCTCCCCGGCTCAATTTGGGTCTTGGTAGCTAAACTCCCCGAGATTCCCCGCCCGAGCGGGCAGACTCCAACAGGGCCTCCACAGCGCGGGCGTTTCCCAGGATCTCTTGCGGACCGACAGCGGGGTCTCTTCCTTCCCGGATCGCGCAGGCGAACTCTTCGAGCTCCAGGCGGTAGGGGTCGCTCTGCTCGAAGCGCTCCGTCGTTACCTCATCGCCACGCCTGATCTCCATCATCCCGCCCGACTTGTCCGGCCGGAACGGGGCATCTAGGGTAACGCGTCCATCCGTGCCCACGATCTCTAGCCGCTCCCTCCGAGCGGAGGAGGCGCCGCAGGAGACGAGCCCGGTTCCTCCGTCGAACTCCAGGATGCCCGCGAACTCTTCGTCCGCCCCATCCTCCGTGAACCGGCCGAAAGCAGAGGCGCGTCGTGGTTCCGAGCCGAAGACAAGCCTCAGCCCGCTAACACAGTAGCAGCCTACGTCGCCCAGAGAACCGCCGCCCAGAGAGCCTATAATCCTCACGTCCTCCGGGTCATCTATCCGGTGGCCGAATTCCGCGATCGCCTGCCGCACCTCCCCGATCACGCCATCCCCAAGGCACTCCGCGAGGCGTACCATCTGCGGATGAAAACGGTACATAAATCCCTCCATAAGCGCGAGACCAGCGCTCTTCGCTGCCTCGACTGCCTTCTCTGCTCCTTCGACGTCTAGCGAAAATGGCTTCTCACAGAGGACGTGCTTGCCCGCCTCCAACGCCCTGAGCGTCCACTCTACGTGCATCGAGTTCGGCAAGGGTACGTATACTGCCTCTATCTCCGCCTCTTTTAAAAATGACTCGTAGTCTTCGAAGAGCGCGGCTTCCGGCGCGGCTTCGCGGACCTCACGGACCTTTTTGCCGCCCCTGCTCGCGACGGCCACGACCTCGACTGCATCGGTCCGGGCGGCGGCTGGCATGATGCCGCCGGTTGCTATCCTGGCCGCCCCCAATACTCCCAAACGCAACGCTCCGTCTCGCACGCCGTAACCTCCTATCCGCGGTCTCCCGCTCGCCCTTGGCTGTTCTCCTGGTCCTGCCGCGCTAGGACTTCTATCTCTCGTACCACCCGGTCCAACTCTTCGACGACCGCGTTCGTACCAGCCTCGTAATAGGCTTCGACGAGGGCGCGGTAGTACCACAGCGTCCCGTCCTTGCCGCCGGTGAAGCGATCCCACAGCTCGTCACCTAAAGAGCGTAGGTCGGCGAGGATGGAGCGGGCGTTGTGCAGCTTGTCCGCCGCCGAGACCAGACGCACGGAGGCCGGTGCCCCCGCCACGTGTGCGATGTACGCCTCCTTGCGTGGTCGCCACTCGGGTTTCGGGTCTTGATAGGTGTCGGTGCAGCCGTCCACTATCTTCGCCACCTCGTCTCCGAAGCGCCCTCTAATGTCTTGCAGACGCTCCTTGCCGCCGCGATCCTCGGGGGCGTCGTGCAGGAGAGCGGCAATCGCTTCATCCTCTGTGCCGCCGTTCTCGCCTACGATAGCCGTGACGGCAAGGAGGTGGGTGACGTAGGGGACGTTGGCGCCTTTGCGCGTCTGGTCCTTGTGCACCCGAGCCGCGTAGAGGAGGGCTTCCTCGAACTTCTCTCCGTAGCAGGACTTACCCAAGAAGCATCCGAACGGTAGGGCTTTTTAGCTGTTTGACGAGGTAGTCATGCGGCAAGTCGCACTCGGCCTGGTACATGGACTGCCCGCTCTGGCACACCAGGTACCTCACGTGGAGCCAGGCCAGCACCACACACGCGATATAGCTATGCTGGACGCGCCCGATGCGGCATTGATACGACTCGATCCTCCGGCATGCGGTACGTGACTGGCTATGTTGCGCACCCCACGTCGCACCATGAAAAAAATCGTCAGCAAGATCCATCCCGTGCAGCGAGCTGAGACTACTACCAGGGTCGTCTACCAGGTGGCCGCTTTTGTTGATCGAAAGCATAAGGTCTTTGGTAGCCTACCAAGTCTCCACCAACACTGCGCAAAACGTCAGTTGTCGCTGCCCGATCTGCTCGAAAGCGACATGCCTTGAGCAGCTCCGTGCTTTAGCTTGTGAAGTTTGCCGTTGAATTCGCACGGACAGTGGGGGGTCGGGGCCTTTCTCTACGTAAATCTGCGCCTTTCCCGTACAATCACTTTATGGCTACAAAGACACAGTTCGTCTGCTCCAACTGCGGTCACACGGAACCGAAGTGGCTCGGGCGTTGCCCGGACTGCGGGGAGTGGAGCACGTTCGTCGAGGAGATGCGGGATGACAAAAAGGCCGTAGGTTTCGCGGCGCGGGCAGCGAACGTGAAGGCGCCGGGGCGGCCACCTGGCAGCACCGTAGCATTGCGTGAGGTGCAAACGGAGCGTGAGGGCGGCAGGATCGACACTGGGGTCGGGGAGCTGAATCGGGTCCTGGGCGGAGGCATCGTGCCAGGCTCGCTGGTGTTGGTCGGCGGGGAGCCGGGGGTTGGCAAGAGCACGCTGCTGTTGCAGGTGATGGGGCGCCTCGGGGAGGGGTGCCTGATGGTCTCGGGCGAGGAGTCGACCCGGCAGGTAGCTCTCAACGCCCGGCGGCTTGGGGTTGGGGATGCAGGCTTCAGGGTGCTCTCGGAGACGGACGTGGACGTTATCGAGGCGACGATACTGGAGGAGCGCCCCGAGGTGGTGGTCGTCGATTCGATCCAGACGCTGTACTCGCCGGAGCTTACAGGGGCGCCGGGGGGTGTGGGGCAGGTGCGGGAGACTGCAGCCCGCCTCATGCGGCTGGCCAAGGCGGAAGGTATCGCCGTCGTCCTAGTGGGTCACGTCACGAAGGATGGCTCCATCGCGGGTCCACGCGTGCTGGAGCACATGGTCGACACAGTGCTGCAGTTCGAGGGGGATCGATACCATACCTTCCGGGTGCTGCGCTCCCTGAAGAACCGCTTCGGTTCGACGAACGAGGTCGGAGTATTCGAGATGACGGGCGCCGGAATGGCGGAGGTAGAGGACCCGTCGGCGTTCTTTCTCTCCCGGCGGGAGGGCGGGATACCGCCTGGGGTGGTGACGGTGTGCCTGCTGGAAGGGACACGCCCGATGCTCGTGGAGATAGAGAGCCTGGTGGCCCCGAGCCCGCTCGCTATCCCGCGGCGGGTGACCAACGGGGTCGAGGTCGGGCGGGTGAACATGCTGTGCGCGGTCTTGGGCCGGAGGGCTGGACTGGTGCTCGGAGACCAGGATGTGTATGTGAATGTGACCGGAGGCGTGCGCGTCGAGGAACCGGCGGCTGATCTCGGTGTTGCGCTGGCGATCGCTAGTGCTCTGCGCGACCGGCCCGTCGAGGCTGGGGTGGCGTGTTTCGGAGAGGTGGGACTGACGGGGGACGTGCGGTTCGTTTCCGGCGCGCCCAGACGCGTCGCCGAACTGCTGAAGCTCGGCTTCAAGCGTATAATCAGTCCTGAAGGTGTACCCGAAGGCTCGCGGAGTGCCGTAAGCGGCGCTGTGAACGATGCGCAGAGCGGCACGCGGAACGGCCGGGCCGGAAGGGAGGTTGGATTGGTCGAGGTGAAGACGCTCGAGGAGGCCGTAGGGGCGGCGTTAAGTTGAGTCCCCGGCGGAACGTCCCAGATGAGCTGGCCGGCGCTCTGGCGCTCGTGGCGCCGGGGACGGGGTTGCGCGATGCCATAGATAACGTGATCTGGGCGCGGAATGGGGCTCTTATAGTCGTCGCCAACCCTAATAAGCTGGAGCGCATGAGCCTTATCTCCGGTGGTCTCAAGATCGGCTGCGGCTTTACCCCGATGCGCCTCTACGAGCTTGCGAAGATGGACGGCGCTATCATCGTTTCGCCGGACGCCTCCTACATACATTACGCTAACGTCCAGCTTACCCCGGACCCGTCGTTCCCCTCGGAGGAGACAGGGCTCAGGCATCTCTCCGGCCACCGCACCGCCCAGCAGACCGGTGATCTCGTCGTGGCCGTCTCCGAGCGGCGTGGGATCGTTACTCTCTACCGGGGTTACTATGGTCCGCACGTTCTCGAAGATATAGGAGTCGTCCTCAGCAAAGCGGACTCGGCGCTCGCCACCTTGGAGAAGTTTACTCGCCGGCTGCGCGAGGAGGCTCGCACGCTCACGTTGCACGAGTACGACGGGCTCGTGACTCTGCGGGAGGTCATAGCCGCCGCTGCTACCTTCGAATACAGCGTAAGGATAGCCGAGGAGATCGAGAATTACGTTAGAGAGCTGGGAAGGGAGGGGCGGCTCGTGGAGATGCAACTCGAGCAAGCCTTCCACAACGTCCCCGAGCAGTACGATGCCCTGATCCGGGACTACGCCGACGAGGAGGGGCTCACCCACAAGGAGATCCGGGCTCGCATGCACGAGCTCTCGAACGAAGAGCTCTCGGACCCGGCGATGCTCGCCCAGATCCTCGGCTACGGTTCCGCCGGACCATCAGAGGATGTCTTTGTCGAGCCGCGGGGCTATCGTCAACTGGTGCGCGTGCCGCGCCTTCCGGGCAGGGTCGCGGAGAAACTCATAGAAGAATTCGGCACCCTCAAAGACCTACTGGAGGCAACAGAGGAGGACCTGGACGACGTGGAGGGCGTGGGCCAGGCCCGCGCGAGAGCTATACGACGCAACCTCAAGCGCCAGCGCAGCCTGGAGAGTTCAGGAGAGGTACTCTAGAATGGACGGAATAGAAGTGACAACTTCAAAGGACGGTACAGGGAAGGACGCCAGTGCAAACGTGCAGATAGTAAATTTTGTCGAGGGGGACTCCGTAGTCTACCCGAACCACGGCGCGGGATGTATCTCCGGAGTGGAGGAGAAGACTATTCTCGGGGAGATCCGGCGCTACTACGTCGTCTACTTGCCTGATACGGAGCTTACGGTCAGCATCCCCGCCGATGGTGAAACGGGCTTGAGGGCATGCGCTGATGAGGAGGGCGTGGAGGAGGCGCTCGCGGTACTCGGGGGAGACACCACCCAAATGCCGCCCAACTGGAACCACCGACTCAAACACAACAAAGAGAAGATCCGGAGCGGTGAGCTCTCGCAGGTGGCGGAGGTGGTCCGTAACCTTTACGTCTACGGTGCCGAGCATGGTCTCTCCACCGGAGAGCGTAACATGCTCATGAAAGCCCGCCAGATCCTCGCGTCCGAGATCGCGCTCTCCCGCAGCCTGCAAGTCGACGAGGCTGACAAACTAGTAGACGAGGCCCTCAAGGAGGGCGCCGGATAACCTCCCCCTCGCAAGACCACGTGCCCGATCCCGCCGTGGCTCCCGCCGTAGCGCTGGTGCTGGCCGGCGGTACGGGCACCCGTATGGGCCGTCCCAAGCAGTTTATCGATCTTCTGGGCGTGCCCGCCCTCCTGCACACTCTACGTGCCTTTGAACGAACCCCGGAGATAGCACGGATCTACACCGTCGGAGATCGCGCCTGCATCGAGGACCTCGCTAGAGAGGCGGGCATAAGCAAGTACACCGGCTGCGCCCCGCCCGGTGAGAGCCGCCCCTTCTCCACGAAGAGCGGCCTCCTGATGTGCCGGGAAGACCCGGAGACCATCGTCCTCATCCACGACGGCTCCCGCTGCCTCGTCACACCCAACCTCATAGAGCGTGTTATTCAAGCTGCGCGAGGTAAGGAGGTAGCCCTCCCCTACAACGCCCTAAACGGTTCTCCAAACGGCACCCCGGACGGCGTCGTCCCGGCGCTACCCGTTTCGGACACCATAAAAGTCGCCAGGAACGGTACGATACTCGATACCCTGGATCGGGCGCAGCTCCAGGCGGCCCAGACCCCGCAGGCCTTCCGTCTCGGCCTGCTCCAGAAGGTCTATGCGGCCTCCGAGGAGAGCCTGCTCTCGGCTACCGACGACGCCTCGCTCGTGGAGAGAGCCGGTGGCCGGGTCCAGGTCGTGGCGGGCGAGAAGACCAACATAAAGCTCACCTCACCAGAGGATCTCGTCCTCGCCGAGGCGATCCTCGCCGCCCGAAAAGGCGCGCGTTGCGAGGTACGAAGCTGAGTTTCCGCGTTGGCCTCGGCGTCGATGTACACGCCTTTGCCATAGATGGAGCAGGCGTAGAGCGCAAGCTCGTCCTCGGTGGTGTCGAGATACCCTTCGAGAAGGGGCTTCTCGGCCACTCCGATGCTGACGTCCTTGCCCACGCCGTCACCGACGCCCTGTTAGGCGCCGCTGGCCTCGAAGACATCGGCCACTACTTCCCGGACACCGACGAGAGATTCAAGGACGCCGACTCCATAGAGCTTCTGCGTGAGGTCCGGGGGATAGTCGGGGAGACCTGGGAGGTTGCGAACGTGGACGTCGTGGTCATATGCGAGCGTCCGAAGATAAGAGATCACCGCGACGAGATGAAGAGGAACCTCGCGGTCGCCCTTGGTGTCGAGCCCTCGCGGATAGGCGTGCGTGGCACGACCTCCGAACGTCTCGGCTTCACGGGCCGCGGCGAGGGCATAGCGGCTCAGGCAGTGTGCTTGCTGGAGGGCCGATAGGGAGTTGAATGCCGGTGAGGTCCGGGTACGCTTCGCTCCCAGCCCCACGGGGATGCTCCACCTCGGCGGCGCCCGCACTGCGCTGTTCAACTACCTCTTCGCTCGCCATCACGGCGGCAGGCTCGTCCTGCGTGTCGAGGATACCGACCTGTTGCGAAGCTCAAGAGAGTTCGAGCGTACCCAGATAGAAGACCTCCAGTGGCTCGGCCTCTCCTTTGATGAGGGGCCGTATCGGCAGAGTGAGCGCGGAAGTCTTTATGAGGAGGCTGCGCGGCGGCTCTCCAGAGCAGGGTTGACCTATGAGGCGGAGGACGAGGCCGGCCGCAGGGCCATCTACTTCCGTCCGGCCTCGCGGAGCGGGATCTTTAGAGACAGGTTACGGGGCGAGATCAGGTTCTCCAACACAGAGGACTTCGTTATCCGCAAGTCCGACGGCACCCCGGCTTACAACTTCGCGGCGGTCGTGGACGACGCGGCGATGGGCATAAGCCATGTCATTCGAGGTGAGGAGCACCTGCCGAACACCGCCCGCCAGGCGCTTCTGTATCGTGCGCTGGGACTTCAGGAGCCAGAGTTTCTGCACCTCGGTTTGATCCTCGGTCCCGACGGCAAGAAGCTGTCCAAGCGTCACGGCGCCGCGAGTGTCTCCGCTTACCGTTACGAAGGCTACCTGCCCGAGGCGCTTGTGAACTACCTGGCGCTCCTCGGTTGGTCGCACCCGGAGGGCAAGGAGGAGTTCGCGAACCTCGACGAGCTTGCGCGGGAGTGGGACCTCTCACGCCTTGGTGCGAGCCCCGCTACCTTCGATCCCGACCGCCTCTTCTTCGTCAACGCCCGCCATATCCGCGCGCTGCCCGTGGAGGAGTTGTACGAGCGGTTGGGGGCTTTCCTGGAGGAGCCTTTACCCAAGGGGCGGGAGTTACTCGCGGTCGAGGCGATGCGCGAGGAGATGCGGCTACTCTCCGAGGCGCCGCGGCTCTTGCGTGAGATCACGGGGCCAGTGAACCTATCTTCCTTTGTTGGGGAGTTGCCGGAGTCGAGCGAGGCCGTTTTCGCACGCGCCATCGAGGTTCTGGAAGGACGGGAGATCGAGGATCTGGAGGGAGGGCGGGTCCTGGTTCGGGAGTTGCGGTCGTGGGCGAAGGATCGGAGTATAAAGACGCGGGATCTGCTCCATCCCCTGCGCCTCGCCCTGACGGGACGTGACCGGGGGCCGGAGATGGCGTACCTCTTCGCGGTGCTGGGCACTGCGGAATCGCGGGCGCGGATAAAACGTGCGCGAGAGGCTAGACTAGGCGCATGAGTATTAGCGTTCGGGATACTTTGAGCGGACAGATGGTGGAGGTCGGGGAGAACGGCCGGGTTGGCGTCTACGTCTGTGGTCCCACGGTCTACAACCACATACACATCGGCAACGCGCGAGCGCCGCTGTTCTGGGACGTAGTCGTGCGGTACTTGAGGAGCCGGGACTACGAGGTCATGTTGGTGCAGAACATCACGGACATCGAGGACAAGATCATCAACAAGGCCAACGAAGAGGGTGTCTCCTGGGAGGAGATCGTGGATCGTTACACGGCCTCTTTCCACGAGCGCCTGGAGAAGATGGGAGTAGCTCTCCCGGACGTAGAGCCCCGCGCCACCGAGCACATCCCCGAGATGATCTCCCTGATAGAAGACCTGATCGAATCGGATCACGCGTACGCCCCCGGCAACGGCGATGTCTACTACGACGTCAGAAGCTACCCGCCTTACGGAGCCTTGAGCAAGCAGCGCCCCGACGAGATGCGCGAGACCGAGAAGGGCACAACCAGCTACAAGAAGAGCCCTCTGGACTTCGCACTGTGGAAGGCCTCCAAGCCGGGAGAGCCTGCCTGGGAGAGTCCCTGGGGCTCGGGACGTCCCGGCTGGCACATCGAGTGCTCGGCGATGGTCGAGAAGCATCTACCGGACGGGGCGGACATTCACGGCGGTGGCACCGACTTGCGCTTCCCGCACCACGAGAACGAGCTCGCCCAGAGCACCGGCGCTCACCCGGATCACACCTTCGTCCGCGCCTGGGCTCATCACGGTATGGTCAACTTCGCGGACACTGGCAAGATGGCGAAATCGCTGGGCAATATCCTGGACGTAGAGAGAGCCGTCGACCTTCATGGCCGCAACGCTCTTCGGATGTGGCTGTTGCAGAGTCACTACTCGCAGCCCATCGATTACTCTGAGGAGATCCTGGAAGAAAAGAGGCGTGCCTGCGAGCGGCTCCTGCGCCTCTCCCGTCAGATCTCCGGCTCCGGGACGTCCTCTGATCTCTCCGAGCGCCTCGCCAAGGAACTGGGAGAGAGGTTCGACACAGCAATGCGCGACGACTTCAATACCCCGGAGGCCGTGGCGGCGCTCTTCGAGGTCGCGGGAAGGGCGGGGCAGGAGATCTCCATCCATCCCGAAGTAGCACAAGAGTTCGCCTCGCTCGGAGCAGCGATGGAGGAGATCCTTATCGTCTTGGGCTTCGACCTCTTGGAGGAAGCCGAGATCGACGTAAACGGCGTACGCGTGCGCTACGAAGAAGAGCCTCGCAAAGAGACCTTGCTGAAGGTCGTCAAGAGAGAGGAAGCCCGGCGAAAGAAAGACTGGGCAGCCGCAGATCGGCTGCGCGACGAATTGCATGACGAGGGCTGGACCGTCGAGGATACGCCTGAAGGCCCTATCGTGAGCCGCCGGTAGCCCTTGAAAGGGGACCTCGTCTACGGTCTCCGCCCTGTCGTGGAAGCTCTCAGGAGCAAGCGCCGCGAGGTACGAGAGGTCCTGGATTCCGTGGGGGATAAAGAGGTCGCCGCGGAGGCCGCAGCGCGGGGAATACCCGTAAAGCGTACCTCTCGCGACCGGATCGAGGAGCTAGCCACCGGCGCGGTGCATCAGGGTGTCGTGGCGCGGGTGGGCCCATATCCGTACTCGGGACTGCAGGAGATTTTGGCCCTCCCCAACCCGCTCGTGGTCGTCCTCGACGGCGTCACCGACCCGCGCAACCTTGGAGCGGTGCTCCGGGCGGCGGATGGAGCGGGGGCGAGTGGCGTGGTGATCCCGAAAGACCGGGCCGCAGGCGTTACACCCGTAGTAGTAAAAGCGAGTGCGGGGGCTAGCGAGCACATGCTCACAGCGCGGGAGACGAACCTCCGGCGGGCTCTTGAAAAGATGAAAGAGGCCGGGGCGTGGATATACGCTGCCGAGGGCGGGGCGGCAGGCGCCGGGGCGACGGCGTATACGGATCTCGACCTCTCGGGGCCGGTCGCCTTCGTGCTTGGGAGCGAGGGGCAGGGTATCAGGCGCCTGGTGCGCGAGGGATGCGACGGCGCCGTCTCTATCCCGATGAGTGGGGCTGTCTCCTCGCTGAACGTTTCGGTAGCGTCCGCGGTGTTGCTTTTCGAGGCGAGGCGGCAGCGGGGGTGACGCAGTACCTGGTTCTGGACGGCTACAACATAATCGGGGCGCTTGGGCGTTACGCGACGCGCTCGACGGGCGGCCTCGACGAGTCGCGGGAGCTGCTCATCAACGATGCTCTCAAGGCCGCCGGGTGGACGGGTAGAGAGATCATCATTGTCTTCGACGCGTCCCGCAGCCCGGAGACGGGGCGAACCGAGCTCCGGGCTGGAGGCGCCGTGCGCGTGATGTACAGCGCCCCCAAGGAGTCGGCCGACGACGTCATAGAGCGCCTGGTCAGAACCGGGGGCGGCTCTTACACCGTCTGCACGGCCGACTTCGCCCTCCAGCGTACCGTCCTCGCCAACGGCGGCGCTCGCTCGGCCCCACGAGAGTTCGAAGACCTCCTGAACGAGCTGCCCGCCCTCACCCGCACCCCCGACGTGCCCTTCCGCGCCCGCGTCTCCGACCGCCTCTCACCCGAAGTCCTGAGGTCTCTCGAAGCCCTTCGCCGGAAGGCGGAGGGGCGTTAGAGCGGTCAGCGTTTAGCCACCGGCAAGACTCTCGCTTCGACGCGGACTCCTCGTCACTTCCGTATCCTGGGAAGGAGCCGGGCCTGTTAGAATGGACGTAGGTCAAGACCAGAAGCCGAAAGCCGATCGCTGACGGCTTGTAGCCAACAAGCCTGAGTAGCTCAGTGGTAGAGCAGCCGCCTTGTAAGCGGCAGGTCGGGGGTTCGAATCCCTTCTCAGGCTCTGCGGCGATCCGTTGAAAAGTCGGCTCCCTTTGCTACCATATGCAAGCGTCAGAGGTGTGTGGTCTTCGGGCGTCCGTGGGGGTGTGCCCGAGCGGCCAAAGGGAGCAGGCTGTAAACCTGCCGGCTTAGCCTACGGAGGTTCGAATCCTCCCGCCCCCACTAGCAGAGGACACGCTCCTGTAGCTCAGTAGGTAGAGCACTTCCATGGTAAGGAAGGGGTCGCCGGTTCGAGTCCGGCCGGGAGCTCTTGGGTACGGGCCTTAAAGATATGGCGCCGGCCCTCGATACAGGCGTGGCGGTGTAGCTCAGTCGGTTAGAGCAGCGGAATCATAATCCGCGTGTCGCAGGTTCGAGTCCTGCCACCGCTACTCATGGTCTCAACAAGTTAAAGAGAGAAAGGAAGTAGAGCAGTGGCGAAAGGAAGATTTGAGAGGAACAAGCCGCACCTGAACGTGGGCACTATCGGCCACGTCGACCACGGCAAGACTACCCTCACCGCCGCGATCACCAAGGTCCTCGCCAAGCAGTACCCCGATGACCCCG
>CADCVE010000023.1 GCA_902806065.1 uncultured Rubrobacteraceae bacterium
CGGACTTGGACGTACCTTCTTGGATGGCTTTGACGATCCTGAGACGAAGATCTTCGGAGTAGGGTTTCATAGCTTCTATGATCGCCTACGGCGGCCTTACAGGTCAACGGTTATGGTCTTTGCTGTATGTGCAACAATGCTAATGGTGAGTAAGTTCTTGGGGTGGAGGCTAATAGTGAGTAAGTTCTTGGGGTGGAGGAAGGCCCCTCATATAGAAAGGTAGGTATGATGAAGAGACATACTATGCTCCTGCTCGTGACGATGGGAGCCATGCTTATGCTTGGCGCGGGGGTTGCGCTGGCGGCTACTGTATCGTGCGAGGGCGACGGCGCCCGATGCGACGGTACCGACAGTTCCGACAATATCACCGGCACCGACGAACGCGACGAGATCTTCGCTGAGGCCGGTGACGACACGGTGGAAGCCAGGGGCGGTAACGACGAGGTCCGCGGTGGCGAGGGCGACGACACCCTCTCCGGCGAGGAGGGGGCTGACAACATAAGCGGCAACCTCGGGGACGATCGGATCGCTGGCGGGCCAGGAGACGACACCATAAGCGGTGACGCGGGCAACGATCAGATCCGCGGCGACGAGGGCGACGACACCATCGAGGGCGAGCAGGGCGACGACGTGATCCGCGGTGGCGGTGGCGACGACACCATAAACGACAACATCGCAGGCGACGACACTGACGTGGTCTCCGGCGGCGCTGGCAACGACACGATAAACGTGGCCGACGGCGACGCAAACGACACTGTTACCTGCGGCAAGGGCAGGGACAGGGTCACCGCCGACCGAGGTGACAGGGTCGACCGGGACAGCTGCGAGAGGATAAACAGGGTGTAGGCAACACCAGCGACGGCATCTTCGTTCGTGCTAGAGGACCGGGGCTTTTGAGCCCCGGTCTTTTTCGTGTCCTTACCAGGCTCCCGGATTACCAAGACTGGGACGCGTGTAGCGAAAAATCAGAAAATCGGGCCGTTTGGGGCACAGCCGAACTCCTCGTGGATCGCCGTAGGGAAAGGGTCGGCGCGATATAATTACCTAGATGTCCCAGAACGGTTATCCGGATCGCTCACACCTGCCGACCTCGCCCGGCGTCTACATCTTCAAAGATGCACGGGACGTGGTGATCTACGTCGGCAAGGCGAAGAATATACGTGCGCGCGTTGCCAACTATTTTACGAAGTCTGGTGACGGACGTCCGAAGATAGCAGAGCTAAGGGAGCGCGTTCGGCGTATAGACTTCATCGTC
This sequence comes from uncultured Rubrobacteraceae bacterium, assembly GCA_902806065.1. Taxonomy (GTDB): domain Bacteria; phylum Actinomycetota; class Rubrobacteria; order Rubrobacterales; family Rubrobacteraceae; genus Rubrobacter_F. The sequence continues at coordinate 1,256 of CADCVE010000023.1, forward strand.
ACCGGAAGCGAGACTGAAGCACTGGTCCTGGAATCCAACCTGATCAAACGCAACCGGCCGCGCTTCAACGTCTCCCTGAGAGACGATAAGAGTTATCCATACATCGTGGTAACGACCGGCGACACGTACCCCAGAGTCTACGCCACGCGCAGCACCCACGACCCGCGCCACCGCTACTTCGGCCCGTTCCCGAGCGCGAGTTCCGTCCACTCGACGATAGAGGTCCTGAACAAAACTTTTCAGTTTCGTAAGTGTCGGGGGCCGGAGCCGGGACGCCGCAGCGGGGTGCCGTGCTTGAACCACCACATCGGACGCTCCGCCGCTCCGTGCGTCGGCGCGATCTCCACGGAAGACTACGACAAGATAATCGCCGACGTCGTCGCGTTTCTCGAAGGGCGGGTGGATCACCTGATCCGTGAACGCCAGGCTGGTATGCGCGAAGCTGCCGCAGAGATGAACTTTGAGAGGGCGGCGAAGGTGCGCGACGAGCTCTCCGCCCTGACCTACGTCCGCGACAAGCAGCAGGCGACCATCGCAACCGAGGACTCCTTTGACGCGTTCGGGGCGTACGCTGAGGGCGAGTCGGCGTGCGTGCAGGTCTTCGCGGTGCGGGAGGGCCAGATCGTAAACCGCGACTCCTTCCTCATGGATAATTACGCTGAGTCCCCGGCCGAGGCCGTCGCCCTCCAGTTCGTCCCCCAGTACTATGGCTACGGCAGCGCCGTACCCCGTGAGGTCCTCGTCGAGGCCGATGAGCCGGAAGAATCCTTCGTCCCGCTGGAGGAACATCTCTCGGAGCTCAGGGAGTCCCGGGTAGACGTGCGCCGGCCGCGGCGTGGTGACAAGCGGCGAATCCTGGAAATGGCCGAGAAGAACGCGAGGCTCGGGCTGGAGCACGAGAAGCTGATCGAGGAGACCCAGCGCAACCAGGTCGCCTCGACGCTCGATACCCTGCGCGAGGAGCTGGCGCTGCCGCGGCTGCCGGTACGCATAGAGTGTTATGACATCTCGAACACCATGGGGACCAACTCCGTTGCCTCGATGGTTGTATTCCAGGGCGGGCGGCCCGCGAAAGATCAGTACCGGAAGTTCCGGATCAAAGCGGTCGACGGCCCGGACGACTTCGCAAGTATGGCCGAGGTGATACAGCGCCGCCTGCACCGTCTCAAGGAGGGCGACGAAAAATTCGCCCAGGTGCCGGATTTGATCCTGCTGGACGGTGGCAAGGGCCAGCTCTCGGCGGTCGTTCCCATCTTCGAGGAGTTTGCGGCGAGTGCGGAGTTCCCAGACATACCCTTGCGCTCTCTCGCCAAGCGCGACGAGGAAGTCTTCCAGCCAGGCCGTCCGGAGCCGGTGATACTGCGCCGTGAATCCCCGGAGCTGCACCTCCTCCAGCGCGTCCGCGACGAGGCTCACCGCTTCGCCAACACCTACCATCGCAAAGTGCGCGGCACAGAGATGACCCGCTCCGTCCTCGATGAGCTGCCCGGTGTTGGACCAACGCGTAAAAAGAAGATACTGGAGCACTTCGGTACCCCGGAGGCGTTTCTCGACGCCTCCCTGGAGGAACTCGAAGCCGTGCCGGGGTTGCCGGGCCGGGTCGCTCGCGAAGTCCACGCGCGGCTGCACCGATAAATCTCTTTGTATGTGCGTGTTTGCCTGTTGCCGGATGTCGCTTCTGGTGTTACGCTCGGTATTAGTGGCGCTTTTTACATGGCAGTTTAATCAGGGGGAATCGCTGACTTGAGCGAGCGGAACCCGCTCTCGCGTGTCTCCGGGCCTTCGAGCAAGCGTAGGATCGTGGTAATCACCGGGCTCTCCGGAGCTGGAAAGACCAGCGCATTGAGGGCGTTCGAGGATGCCGGATACTACTGCATAGACAACCTGCCGCCGAGCATGATCCCGAACGTCCTGGCTCTCGCCCCGGCGGAGAAGGAAGACTCGGAGGGCGTGGTCGTCGGCGTGGATATCCGGGGTAGCAGGTACTTCGGCGAGGAGATAGAACAGAGTTTCGGCTTCGTCCGCAACGAGGCCGGGTGGGAGCCCCAGATCATCTTCATCGAGGCTGACGACCAGACGTTGGTCAGCCGCTATAAGGAGAGCCGCCGCCCGCACCCGGCGGCCGAGAACGGCGACGTCCTCTCCGCCATCCACGCAGAGCGTCGTGACCTCTCCGGCCTGCGTGAAGTCGCCGATGTCGTTGTAAACACCTCTTCGCTAACCGCGGCTGACGCCAGAAAGCGCTTCGCGCGCCTCGTCGATTCGCACGTAAACTGTCTCTCGGTCAGCCTGCTCTCCTTCGGCTTCAAGCACGGAGCCCCGCTGGACGTCGATATGCTTCTCGACGTCCGCTTTCTCCCTAACCCCCACTACGACCCGGAACTTCGCCCCCTCACCGGCCACGACAAGGCCGTCCAGAACGCCGTGCTCGGCCACGACGACACCAAGGAGTTTCTCGCCCGCCTGCGCGACCTCCTAGCCTTCCTTATTCCCCGCTACGCCGCCGAGGGCAAGACGTACTTCACCCTTGGCATAGGCTGTACCGGCGGACGCCACCGCTCCGTCACCATCGTCGAAGACCTCGCCCGGCACCTCGAAAAAGAGGGTGTGGACGGACCCGAGATCGACCTCTTTATCCGCCACCGCGACCTCGAAGCCGGTCACTAAGCCACCGCGAAACATCTGTTGCCTAACAGGGATATTGTTTTTTGAAGCCCGGGTTAAGAAAGAGTTAACGATTCGGTCTTGACTGTTGTCTACAGTAATGCACAATGCTCTCTTACGAGAGAAGCAGATACGCTCTTGCGAAGACCTTTGAGAAATGAGGGAAAAAGGTAATCTGCCGATTCCCGGATCCTATGCAGGAGGAGCGCCGTCCAAACTCAGTCCACGTCCGAGGCTACATCAAGCAGGTCTCGTCAGCCGTTCCCGGTTACCCGCGGCGCGTTCTTGAGGCGCCTCTTCGCGCCGGTCGATATCGCCTCCCTCGTCTTCTTCCGCATTGCTTTCGGCGTTCTAATGCTCTGGGAGATGTGGATCCAGTTCAGTAACGGGCTCATCCAGCGAAACTATATAGATCCCACCTACCACTTTACGTACTATGGGTTCGGCTGGGTGCAGCCGTGGTCGGGGAACGGTATGTACCTGCACTTCCTCGCGCTCGCGGTACTGGCGGTCTGCATCGCCCTCGGCTTGTGGTACCGTGTTGCCGTCGCCCTCTTCTTTTTGGGCTTCACCTACGTTTTTCTCCTGGATCAGGCGTTGTATTTGAACCATTTTTACCTGATGTGCCTGATCAGCTTCGTGATGATCTTCGTCCCGGCGCACCGCGCCTTCTCGATAGATGCCTTTCTGAGACCTGGTATTCGTTCTAGGACCGCGCCGACGTGGGCTCTCTTTTTGCTCGCGGCGCAGATGGGCATCGTCTACTTTTACGGTGGACTGGCCAAGCTGAACGGCGACTGGCTGAGGGGCGAGCCAATGCGTACCTGGTTGGCGTTGAGCACGGACTTTCCGGTTGTTGGCTCGCTGTTTACCGAAGAATGGGTAGTCTATCTTTTCAGCTACGGAGGTCTCCTGCTCGACTTGCTTATCGTTCCCCTCCTGTTGTGGCGCCGGACACGCCTCTTCGCCTTCGCGTTCGTACTCGCCTTTCATCTTGCTAACGCGCAGATGTTTACTATAGGCGTGTTCCCGTGGTTGGCGATCGCCGCTACCGCGCTCTTCTTGCCGCCTTCCTGGCCCCGTCGACTGGGCGAGTTGTCGCGAAGCCTCTGGCGGGTGCTCCAGCGGAGTCCACGCCGGCCTGTGTCGACGCATGAAGATGAGAAGCAGCAGACGCGAGAGAGAGACGTCATCGCCACGCGGCCGAACGGGCTGCCGGAGCGGCTGCAGGCGCGCCAGTGGGTCGTCGTCTCGTTGTTGGGAATATTCCTCGCCGTGCAGTTGTTGGTGCCGCTGCGCCACTTTCTCTACCCGGGCGACGCCCTCTGGACCAATGAGGGGTATCGTTTCGCCTGGCGCATGAAGCTGACCGACGTGCAAGGGACAGCGGTGTACCAGGTGACCGACCCGGAGAGCGGCCGGACCTGGGATATATATCCTAGAGACCACCTGACGGCTCGACAGGCTATATACGTGGTGCGGTTCCCGGATATAGCCTTGCAGTTTGGTCACGTAATAGCGAATTCGCTACAGGCCAGAGGTTACGAGCAAATTGAGGTCCGGGCTACCGTCAAGGCTTCGCTGAACGGACGAGAACCCCAACTCTTGATAGACCCCAACGTGGACCTGGCCGAACAGCCACGCACACTCGTCCCGGCGCCCTGGATCCTGCCGCTCGAAGAGCCGTCACCCGCGTAAGCCTCCGTACAAATCGAGCAATCTCCTCACGCCGCCACGATAACCTTTACAATCAGCCTCCGGAGGGGAAAGACCGCTGGATAGTTGCCAGCAGGCTGAGGTTTGACGAGAGAGAGTAACAGGAGGTGCATGTGGCGCCGGGTATGTTGGTCGAAGGCGAATGGATAACGGAGAGGCGGCAGGGGGACGAGGAGGGACGTTTCATCCGCACCTCGACGTCCTTCCGCGACAGGATTACGGCCGGCGGGAGCAGCGGGTACAAAGCCGAGGCGGGCCGCTACCATCTGTACATCTCCTGGGCCTGCCCGTGGGCTCACCGGACCGCGATCCTGCGCAAGCTCAAGGGCCTCGATAGCGCGATAGGTCTTTCAGCCGTTGGCTCGTTCATGGGCGACGACGGCTGGACCTTCCACGAAGAGCCGGGTGTTATACCCGATACTGTCAATGGCGCCCGCTACCTGCGTGAGATCTACACGCTCGCGGACTCAAACTACACGGGCCGCGTCACCACTCCCGTGCTCTGGGATACAAAGACCGGGACGATAGTAAACAACGAATCACGCGACATCATCCGTATGCTCGACCATGAGTTCGACGCCGTCGAGGGCGTCAGGGCGGATGTGGACTTCTGCCCAGAGGACCTGCGTGAGCAAATAGACCGGACGATAGACGAGATCTACACTCCCATAAACAACGGCGTCTACCGCTCGGGCTTCGCCACGACTCAAATGGCCTATGAAGAGGCCGTCACCCAACTCTTCGACGCACTGGACCACTGGGAGGTAGTCCTCTCGAGGAACCGCTACCTCTGTGGCGACCGCGTCACCGAGGCCGACTGGTGCCTGTTTCCGACGCTCGTGCGCTTCGACGCCGTCTACCACGGTCACTTCAAATGCAACCTCAGACGCATCGTGGACTACCCGAACCTCCAGGGCTACCTCATGGACCTCTACCAGCAGCCCGGCGTCGCCGAGACCGTCTACCTCGACCACATAAAACGTCACTACTACCGCAGCCACGAGAGCATCAACCCGACCAGGATAGTACCGAAAGGCCCGATCCTGGTTCTCGACGAGCCCCACGGCCGCGAACGCCTCTCCAATTAGCACGCTCTCCAGCTACGAGGCACCCTGACCACGAAGTAAACTACCGAATCCGAGATCCTAACAGATGCATCTCTGTTCTCGAAAACGACCCGGACCTCGAACTGTTCACTGAGAAAACACGTGTTTTGTCTATTGTGCATGTGTTTTGATAGCAATAACCCTCGATTTTAGAGAGGATGAATTAGAAAGCGTAATCAATAATGCGCGGGCACGAACCCATTCGTGACAGGCGCCGCTTACACGAACAATGTCCCGCAGTCGCCGCGTGATCGGCTACTACGTTCGGGACCGCGCTCTACTATATAGATGCGGGCAACTCTGCCCTGGTCACGCAGGACCCACCCAACGTCGGAATTTTGAACACCGTAGGCAAGCTCGGTGGTCCCGGGACCCTTGTCAGCTTCGACATCGCCTACCACCCCCAGTCCCATTGCCGGGAATGCCCCTGCTTAACAGGGCGTTCACGGCTCTCAAGCCGGGCAGGTCGCTGAAGTTCTTAGCCATCGACCTTGCCAGCGGGAACGCGAGCTTGATCGGCTGGATGGGGGACCTTGGGAGACGGCGGTTATAATAAGTTGCTATGAGCAAGAGCGAAGAGTTGCGTGTGGTGGCGTTCGGCGGAGGGACGGGGCTGCCGGTTCTGCTGCGGGGGCTCAGAGACCGGGTCGAGGATCTGGTCGCGGTCGTCACGGTGGCGGACGATGGGGGGTCGAGCGGCCGTATCCGGCAAGAGCTCGGGGTCGCGCCGCCGGGTGACGTAAGGAATTGTCTAGTGGCACTCGCTGGCCGCAAGGGTCTAGCCGAGGTCTTTAACTACCGTTTCGAGGGCGGCGGCGGCGACCTCTCCGACCACTCCGTCGGGAACATCATTATCGCGGCGCTCTCGGATATGGCCGGAGGGTTCACGGAGGGTGTTGCACAGGCGGCCCGGTTCTTGCGCGCCAAAGGCCGGGTCTTCCCGGCCGCTGTCGAGAGCCTTACCCTCTGCGCACACTACGCCGATGGCACCGTTGCTCGTGGTGAGTCAGCGGTGCATGAGGCCAAGAAGCCGGTAGAGAGGATTACCGTGGAACCCGAAGGCGCTTCGGCTCCGGCTGGTGTTATCGAGGCAGTCAGTGGCGCGGACGCGGTAGTCCTGAGCTCGGGGAGCCTCTTTACGAGCACTATCCCCGCTCTTCTGGGCGGCGGGGTTAGGGAGGCTCTGGCCGCCTTTACGGGTCCCGTGGTGTATGTCGCGAACGTAATGACTCAGCCTGGTGAAACGGACGGCTTCTCTGTCTCCGACCACCTGCGCGCGATAGCCGGACACGTTGGCCCGGTCGTGACGGACGTGCTCGTCCACACTGGTGGGCTGCCCGAGGGGATGCTCGAACGCTACAGGGCCGAGGAGGCCGTGCCCGTGGCCGTGGACCGCGAGGAGATACGAGCTCTAGGTATCCGGTTGCACGAGTCTCCCCTGATCTCACAACAAGACACCGGCCGTGGGGTGCGCCACGATGCCGCGCGGCTCGCCGGGGAGGTGCGCGGGGTTGCCCTCGTTCGCCTCTGAGCTGCGCCGCCAGCTCGCCGCCCAACTCGTAGCTGGAAGCCCGGGTGGCAGTCCTCTTCGAAGAGTTGAGCTCGCCGGTCTCGTAGACGCCGCCGGGGTCTTTGATAATTCGGGCGTGACTCTCCGCACCTCCAGTGCGGCCGTCGCCCGCTCCGTAGTAAGGCTGTGGCGCTCGGAGTTTGGGTTGGAGCCCCGTCTCGACACCTCTGGGCCGGATCCTTTCGGCCGGGCTCGCTACGCGGTACGTGTGGAGGGCAACCGCGCCATCCAGGCCGCCGAGGAGCTGCGCATCGAGCGCGAACGAGTCCCGCGCGAGTCTGGCGGGAGGCCGGGACCGCCAGCCGCCGCTTACTTACGAGGCGCCTTCCAAGGCGCGGGTTCCGTGACCCCTCCAGGCTACCGGCATGGCCACCATCTAGAGTTCGTCCACGAGAACGAGGATTTCGTAGACCGTCTCGCCTCCCTCTCGCGGGCGCCTCTCAAGGTCGTCGGGCGCCGGGGACGGTGGGTCGCGTACGCCAAGGGCGCCGACGGGGTGACCACGCTCCTCGCGCAGATGGGCCTCCACGACGCCGTCCTGGAGTACGAGGCTCGGGCAGTCCTCGGAGAGGCCAAGGCAAACGCCAACCGGGTAACCAACTTCGACGCGGCCAACGCGGCCCGCATCGCTACGGCCGCCGCCCGCCAGCAGGAACTCCTGCTGGGTCTGGACCCCCGGCGGCTCCCGCCCGCGCTCGGCGAGATGCTCGATCTCCGGCTCGAACATCCTGACGCCTCGCTCGTCGAGCTCGCCCATCTCGGTGGCATTTCCAAAAGCGCCGCCAACCACCGCCTGCGCAGGCTCACCGCGATGGCCGCGGCAAAAGCCGGATAGTGCGCGCGATATGTGTATTCTGCGGCTCCCGGGAAGGCGCGCGCCCCTCCTATATAGAGGCGGCGAATCTCGTGGGCAAGACGCTCGCGCGACGGGGAATCAGTATCGTGTACGGTGGAGGGAAGGTCGGGCTGATGGGAGCCTTAGCCGACGCAGCGCTCGAGGAGGGCGGCGAGGTCGTCGGCGTCATCCCCGAGGCGCTGGTCTCCAATGAGATAGCATACGCTGGCCTCGCCCGGCTACACGTCGTAGGCTCGATGCACGAGCGCAAGAAGCTGATGGCGGACCTCTCTGACGGCTTCCTGACGCTCCCTGGCGGCTATGGAACGATGGAGGAGTTCTTCGAGGTTCTCTCTTGGGCGCAGCTAAGCATCTACGAGAAGCCGTGCGCGCTGCTCGACGTTGAGGGCTTCTACGAGCCTCTCTCCACGCTCTTCGATAAGATGGTGGAGGAAGACTTCGTCCACCCGGAGCACCGTTCGCTCGTCCTCATGGAGCAAGACCTCGATACCCTGCTAGACCTGATGGAGCGTCACACGCCGCCGGAGACGAAGAAGTGGATAGGACCTCGGGACCGTTGAGGTAGTCCGGGTATCGGCGGCCGGTCGAATAGAGGAGTCGGCGGCTGGTAAGATGGTCCGCTGAAAGTCGGCGCTTGTTAGGGTGTGGGAGATTCGGGAAAGATAAGGGAGTAGCAAGTAACAGCGAATGGAGGAAACGGTGGCCGTACGCGTAGGGATAAACGGTTTCGGTAGGATAGGGATGCTCACCGCCAAGGCGGCGATGCAGAACGGGGGCGACGTCGAGATAGTCGCGGTCAACGACCTGGCACCGATGGAGGGGCTGGCACTGCTGTTCAAGCGCGACTCGGTTCACGGCATCTGGCCGGGGGATGTAAGCATCGACGGCAACATCCTGCGCATCGACGACACAGAGATAAAGACCTTCTCCGAGCGCGACCCGAGCGCCATCCCGTGGGGCGACGTCGGTGCGGATATAGTCATCGAATCCACCGGGGTCTTTACCAACCGCGAGGGCGCGGCCAAGCACCTCGAAGGCGGCGCCAAGAAGGTGGTTATCAGCGCTCCCGGCAAGGGCGTGGACGCCACCTTTGTCTACAAGGTCAATCATGAGTCCTACGATCCGGAGAGCCATGACGTCGTCTCCAACGCGAGTTGCACCACCAACTGCATTATCCCGATGGTCAAGGTGCTGCAAGATAGCTTTGGGATCGAGTCTGGCTACATGACCACCATCCACGCGTACACCAACGATCAGAGCCTCTTGGACGCGGCTCACAAGGACCCGAGGCGCGCCCGCAGCGCGCCGAACAACATCATCCCGGCCTCCACGGGGGCCGCGCGGACGGCGGCGGTGATCTACCCGGACCTCGAAGGCAGGATCGACGGGATGGCCCTCCGCGTCCCCGTCCCGGACGGTTCGATCACGGACTTCGTGGCGCGTGTCTCCCGGGAGACCTCCATCGAGGAGGTCAACGAGGCGTTCAGGACCGCGGCTGAGGGCGACCTCGCGGACGTCATGGAGTACTCTGACGCCCCGCTGGTCAGCAGCGATATCGTCGGCAACCCGTCCTCTTGTATCTTCGACTCGCAATTGACCATGTCCACCGGCCAGAATGTCAAGGTACTCGGCTGGTACGACAACGAGTGGGGTTACTCCAACCGTACCGTGGACATAGCCCGCTACATCGGCGAGAGACTGTAAGGGCATAAGGCTGGGGAGCGGGACACTACGGCTCGCCCCTGGTCTCCGTTAGAGGGAGCTGACATGAAAAAACGCAGCGTGCGGGAGCTTGACGCGCGAGGGAAGAGAGTGCTCGTGCGCGTCGACTTCAACGTCCCCGTCAGAAAAGGCGAGGTAACCGACGACACGCGTATCCGGCGGGCGCTCCCGACTATCCAATACCTGCTGGAACAAGGGGCGCGTCCAATACTGATCTCACACCTCGGCCGTCCCAAGGGCGAGCGAGATCCGAGATACTCGATGGACCCGGTGGCGAAGAAACTCGAAGAACTCCTCGGCGCTCCGGTCGAGAAGCTCGATATCGCTGCTGGACCTGAGGCCGAGGAGGCACTCGACGACTGGAACGGCGAGGGCGTGGTACTGCTTGAGAACTCTCGCTTCTACGCCGGCGAGACGAAGAACGACCCCGACTTTTCGGAGCAGCTCTGCAATTTGGCTGACCTGTATGTAAATGACGCTTTTGGGGCGGCTCACCGGGCGCACGCTACGACAGTCGGGGTGGCGGAGATGCTTCCGGCCGCGGCCGGGTTCCTCATGGAGGAGGAACTCGACAACCTCGACAAGATCCTCGGCGCCCCGGAGCGGCCCTTTGTCGCCATCCTCGGCGGGGCCAAGGTCTCTGACAAGATCGGGGTGATACACAGCCTTCTGGAGGTCGCGGACAGTATCCTCATCGGCGGCGCGATGTGTTTTACATTCTTCAAGGCGCGCGGTTACGAGACCGGCGACTCCCTCCTGGAGGAAGACTACCTCGAAGAGGCGGGGCGACTTCTGGACGAGGCCGGTGAGAAGCTCGTCTTGCCGGTAGACATGGTCGTAGCCGAGAGGATGGAGGAGTATACGCCCTCGGAGGTTGTAAAGGTCGAAGAGATGCCGGCAGGCATGATGGGGCTGGATGTCGGCCCCGAGACGGTCGAGAAGTTCAGAGGTTATATAGTGGGCGCGAAGACTATCTTCTGGAACGGGCCGATGGGCGTCTTCGAGATGGATGCTTTTGCAAAGGGCACGGAGGGAGTAGCGAGAGCCGTGGCGAGGAGCGAGGCAATCAGCATCGTCGGTGGCGGCGACTCGGTGGCGGCGGTTGGGAAGCTCGGGCTGGAGAAGGAGATGGGCTTCATCTCCACCGGTGGCGGCGCCTCTCTGGAGTACGTGGAGGGCAAAGATCTGCCGGGTATAGCGGTGCTACCGAACAAGGAGGGTTCCTAGATGGCGGAGCAGCGGGTACGCCGGCCGATGATGGCGGCGAACTGGAAGATGAACAAGCTCGTCCGGGAGGCCCAGGAGTACGTATCGCAACTCCTTCCGCGCATCGAGAACGCGGAAGGGGTGGACGTAGCCATCTTCGCGCCCTTCACCTCTCTTGTCGAGGTCGCCCGTATGATCCGGGATACGCCGGTCGTCGCCGGAGCGCAGAACTTATACTATGAGGACTCCGGGGCGTTTACGGGTGAGGTCTCCGCACTGATGCTTCAGGATATAGGGGCTGGAGCGGTCCTTGTGGGGCACTCGGAGCGGCGTGAGATCTTTGGGGAGAGCGATGAACTGGTGGCTCGTAAGACGGCCCGCGCGGTGGAGGCTGGCATGTTGCCCGTGGTCTGTGTCGGCGAGACGCAAGAGGAGCGTGACGCCGGCGAGATGTGGGAGAAGTGTTCGAGGCAGGTTCAAAGGGTAATCGAGGAATTAGGTGAGCTGAACGGAGAGAGTATCGTATTTGCTTACGAGCCGATCTGGGCGATAGGTACCGGAGCCACGGCGTCGCCGGAGGACGCGCAGGACGCCATCGGACAGATTCGGGGGTTGCTGGGAGAGTTGCGTGGTGAGGAGTTTGCTGAAGGCGTTCGCATCCTGTACGGTGGCTCGATCAAGCCCGGGAACGTAGGCGAGATCATGGCTCAAACAGACGTCGATGGTGGCCTCGTCGGCGGCGCGTCCCTGGAGGCGAATACCTTCGCCGAACTGGTCAACGGCGCCGCGAATCATAAGGACAGTTGAGTCACTTCTATGCTGGATTCATGGTAAAGTATCCAGCATGATTTACGTACTCGCACTGTTACATACGATCTTCAGCTTCACCCTGGTCGGGTTTATCCTGCTGCATTCCGGCAAGGGTGGCGGTCTCTCTTCCTCGCTTGGAGGTGGCGGCGGGAGTACTTTCTCCGGTACAACCATAATGGAGAAGAACCTTACGCGGCTTACCGTAATCGTGGTCGCGCTCTTCGCCGTCTCGACGGTGCTCCTGATCTTCCTGGGCTGATCCACGCTGCACTAAAGTTTTTGTCGCCTGGCCGATAACAATAGTGTTGCGCAGTCGAATTAGAGAGGTAAGTGTGAGACGAGCGACTCTTCTTTTCGTATTGGTAGGATCACTACTCGTCCTGTCTGCTGGGGTGGCGCCCGCGTACACCGAGGGTTGCGATCGTGGCACCAACAAGTCAGACAAAATGGTCGGCACTGCCGGAGACGACGCCCTCTGCGGTGAGGGTGGTAACGACAAGATCTCGGGAAACGCTGGAGAGGATACCCTCGTAGGCGGCTCCGAGAACGACACGATAGACGGGGGAGACGGCAACGATAAGATCAAGGGCGGCACCGGCGAAGACGTGATTACGGCCGGTCCCGGCGACGATATCGTGCGCGGCGGCAAGCACAACCAGGCCAACGACGGGGCGCGGGACGTTCTCGACTGCGGCGCTGGCATGGATACGGTCTACGCTACCGGCGCGGACGTGGTAAGGGACAACTGCGAGATAAGGAAATAAAGTTAGTATACGGGCGAGACCTTTCCGGGCACCGCCGTGTCGGAGAAGAACCCGATGCGGCTCACTTCGATCGTAGTCACGCCCATCTTGTTTTGTTGAAAGTGCTTCGCGGCGCTAAGGCCTACGATTGTCCGTGCCGGTAAAGTGAAACGCGCTTCGAAAACCGGGCGGAGAAAGGAAGATGTATGAAGCGAGGTACTCTATTGACCTTGTTCGTGGCGGTCGCACTCCTGCTAACCACCGGGGCGGCCTACGCGGCGGTCAGTACTTGCGACGGCGGCAGATGCACTGGTACCCAGAAGGCCGATACGATCACGGGCAGCGCGGGTGAGGAGGTAATCCTTGGCGAGGGCGGGAACGATATGATCTTCGGCCGCGAGGGCAATGACGGACTTAGAGCAATTCTCACAAAGGTTGCTCCTTAGACACTCCGTAGCCGCAGTGGGTGAAGAAGCCGTGCGCGTCCTCCTCGCTCACAGCGTCCAGTGACTGTCCGGTGGCCTCTACCAGCGCCTGAAACGTCCTGGCCTTCGCCCTCCTCAAGAGGCCCTTCACCTTTGAGAACGCCTCCTCGATGGGATTGAGGTCCGGGGAGTAAGGCGGCAGGAACCACAGCTCGCAGCCTGCCTCTTCGATCAGCCGGCGCGCCTCGCGGCCCTTCTGAGAGGTTGTCCATCACCACGATCTGCCCGCCTCTGAGCGCCG
>CADCVE010000024.1 GCA_902806065.1 uncultured Rubrobacteraceae bacterium
TGGCGGCTCTCTTCGTCGAGCTCTTCAAGACCCGGGTGCGCTACAGCGGGGTTTCGACGGGCTACAACCTCGGCGCGGTCTTCGGCAGCGCCCTGGCCCCCATCATCGCCACCCAACTGCTCGCCTCCACCGGCGGCTCCTGGTCCATCTCCCTCTACGTGGTAGCGCTTGCCGTTATTGGGTTCGTCTCCATATATTTCATGCGGGAGGATCGACTCGAAGACGTCACCGGGGCGTCGCAGGTAGTAGCGGCGCCCGCGCCGAAGCTAGCCCCCGAGTAGGACGCCGATGCAGTACAGGAGCCCGAACGAGGCGTGGAGGCCAGCCGTCCTTTTGACTACCGGGTCCAAGAGCTCGGGTACGCGCGCGGACGCGATGCCACGCCAGAGGCCGGGGAGTAGGGGGGCGCTCGCGACGACGAGCCCGGTGCCCAGAGGGACGAGGCCGAGGAGGATCAGGGCGGCGACCGAGACGTAGGCCTCGAGCAGCAGGGCCCGGTAGACGAAGATGCCGGCCTCTCGTCCTAATGCTATAGGCAGCGTGCGCCGTCCGCCCCTGCGGTCGGACTCCATATCCCGGATGTTGTTAGCGAGCAGGATCGCCGCTACCGGCCCGCCTATCGGGAGGCCCGCGAGAAAGACACGCGCCGAGAGGTCTACCGTCTGCACCGCGTACGCGATAACCACGATCAGGACGCCCATGAACAGAAAGACGGCGACCTCGCTCGCCGCTGTATACGCGAGGGGCCGCGGCCCTGCCGAGTATACATAGCCGCCCAGCGCCGAGAGCAGTCCGAGGACCAGGACGGTCCAGCCCCCGACGAAGACCAGGTAGAGCCCCAGGAGGGCTGCCATCACGTAGCACACCAGGGCGCCCAGAAGGACCGCCCGCGCGTGCATCCTGCCCCCGACTATGGAACCCGCGATCCCGACCGAAGCGGCCGTGTCTAGGCCGCGCTTCTCGTCGTAGAACTCGTTGAACATGTTGGTCGCGGCTTGTATGAGTAGGCTCGCCAGGAACATGGCTACGAAAGGCCCCCACCCGAACGCCCCGTCGGACAGCGCCAGGGCGGTCCCGAAGAGCACCGGGACGGCCGCCGCCGTCAGGCTGAAGGGACGGGACAGCCAGAACCATTCGGCCAGGAGCGAGCGCCGCCCGGGGTGCGCCGAGTTCATACGGTCTCCATTGCCCCGACATTGTAGAAGCTCGAAGAGACCAACGCTGGCGAAGAACACACAACCCCGGAGCCGTCCCCGCCGAACCCTGAACGCATCGAAACGAATGCTCCGACGTACAGTACGGTTGCCCCTGGGCTGAAGAAGGGTGTGCGCGGCAATTACCGCACCCGCAAAGACAAGGAGTTTTGCAGCAAGGCCTGCAAGCAGTGGTGGAGCTACAACTACGGCAACAGCAAAATAGCGCGGGCCAAGCGGGAGCGGGAGCAGGCGCGCAGGCGGCGCGAAAGCGAGCACCGTGAGGGGTAGGGCGTTCAGCAACCTTGCAACTTCGTCCCTGGCCACAATCGGGCGTGGTAGCGTCTGGTGCAAAGCGGAGCTATGATTCCCCCGTAAAAAATCGAGGGATAGGCGGGGTATGACACCGCTCATAAGGTTCCTTCTAACAGCAATTCCTCTGCTGGCGTTCTCACTTACGGGTTGTGGCGGGGATGACTCTACCCAGCAGAGCTCTCAGGAAGAAGAGCCAGCCACGACGACGAGCGCAGAGGCCTGGTCTTGTGTGGGAGATGCAAACGTGCAGGTTCCCGGGGCCGAGTTCCAAGAGGCGGCGTGCTTGGCAGACCTCACCACGGAGGGTACGCAACAGACCGGGCACACCAACCCCGAGGACTGGGCAGGGCTAAACGCGAAGGAGACCGACAACCCAAGCGGGGTATCCGGACTCCAAATAGACGGTTACTTTCCGGACGATTCCCGCACCAACACCAACAATGATCATAACCACGACTCGCAGTTCGTGGTCCGTTTGCCCGATCAGTGGAACGGTAAGCTAGTAATCACCGGAGCCTCTGGCAACCGGCCTCAGTACGGCAACGACTTCATCATGAGCGACTGGCTGCTCGAACGGGGCTACGCCTTCGCTTCCACCGACAAGGGCAACACGGGCGAGGAGTTCTACGAAAGCGGGGAGAACCCAGGAGATTCTATAGACGAGTGGAACTACCGGGTCGAGGAGCTAACGAGGGCGACTAAGACCGTGGTAGAGCGGTACTACGCTCAGGCCCCTCAGTTTACCTATATAACGGGCATCTCCAACGGCGGCTACTTGGTCCGCTACGCACTAGAGAACACGCCGGAGCTCTACGATGGCGGCGTGGATTGGGAGGGCAACCTCTTCCGGGCGCAGGGGCCGAACCTCCTGACGTACCTCCCACCAGCGGTCAAGAACTACCCCGAGTATGCAGACACTGGCGATGAGGATGCGTTCAGGACCATCACCGACGCAGGTTTTCCGGCGGAGTCGGAGTTCCTGTGGGAGAAGTATTTCGATGCTTACGGGCAGCTGACCCTGAAGGGCTACCGGGAGGAGTTCGATCCGGGCTACGAGGAAGCCGAGGAGGCATACGACTACTCCACCCGACCGCAGGAGGTCAGGGAGGCGGTTGGGCGGGTGCAGAACACCGGCGCAATCGGCAAGCCTATGATCACCTTACATGGAACGCTCGACGCACTCCTGCCTATAGGAGAGAGCTCTGAGATATACCAGGACCTTGTGGAGGCGGCTGGCCGGTCGACCCTCCACAGCTACTTCGTGATCGAGGACGGCAACCACGTCGACGGTTTCTACGACGACTACCCCGACAGGCTGCGCCCCATCCTACCCTGCTACCGAGCAGCCTTTGAGGCGCTGGAGGAGACGGTAGAGGGTTACAATCCGCTACCGTCCGGGGGCTTCTTGCCGGTTCCGGAGGAAGGCGACATCGTTAACCAATGCTCTCTAGAGGAGGCCGCATAGGGGAAGGAACGTACGGCTCCCCTCGGAAGATGCCGCCTCCTTTTTTCGGCGTAACTTGCTGCCCTTGCCTGAAGCGAGCTAGGAGGAGGTACGCGTACTGACCGATGGGCAGATCGCGAGGGAACTCGTGGGGAAGGGTTGGGAGATTCGGTACAGGGGCGGAAACACGATGTGCGCTACCCCTAGCGACCTCGACCTCATCGTCGCGGATGCACCGAGGGCCCCTGGCGATGAGGGCTCTCCGTCGAGGTACTCGATCGCCACGTGGTATTCGACCGAAGACGTGCCCCCGGAGGAGCAACCGGACCTTGTCTTCGACCTTTACGATGCCGAGCGGAGCATCGTGGTATGGGTACGCTGGGTTCCGACCCCGAAGCAAGCGGCTGAGCTCCTCGAACGCTACGGTGTGCCAGAGTCGGAGGCACGAAATCTCCTCGGTTAGAGAAGGGGTATGAGGACCGCTGGGTAGGTCGAGGGTTAGGCGAAGCGAGAGGCGTTGGGGTCAAACGGTTTGGGGTGGCTTTGAAAGACGACTACGAGGGGGCTCTGGGTTGGCGTCAATGGTACGGGAAGACAACAAGAGGCTGTTGATAGATCGTCGCCTGAGCAGTACATTGGCGCAGCTCGTTAGGATCGTTGTGGAAGAGGAGGTCGGAAGATGAAGTTCAAGCCCCTAGGAGCGCGGGCGATGGTCAAGGAGGTCGAGCGCGAGCAGACCACAGAGTCCGGGATCGTGCTGCCCGACACTGCTAAGGAGAAACCCCAGAACGCCGAGGTAGTCGCGGTGGGCGCCCACGAGGACGTCAAGGTGAGGGTCGGGGACGTGGTGGTCCTTCGCAAGTATTCGGGAACCGAGGTCAAGGTCGACGGGGAGGAGCACCGAATCGTGGACGCCGAGGACATCCTCGGGATAGTCGAAGGCTAAAGCGACCCAACACGATAACCATAAAGCGGCCCCCTAAAGGAGCCGCTTTATGGTCAGGAGAAGAAAGGCAAGCGAAGGGAATCGCGTGGGTGCCAAAACTTCCAAGGAAGCAGGTACATATGATCCGCGCGACGTAGATTATAGGAGGAGCGGATTCTCGAGGCGGGTATACGCCTCGGAAAAGGAGGCACGATGAGGGACGAATGGGTAGGCACCTCGGAGACCGACCCCATACTCGTGGACTTCCTGCTAGACGAAGAGGTGGGGACACCGGGGCGACTCGGCATGACCTTCGCCCCCGGCATGTGGGCGGGAAGCGTGGGGGGACGGTGGGAGAGGGATCTGGCGGCCGACATGCGAGCGCTCGAGGAGGAGCATGAGACCAACGTCCTCGTCTCCCTGATGGAGGACCATGAGTATCGCGGCTATCAAATCCCCGAGCTCCTAGAGAGGGATAAGTTCGGGGATGTAGAGATACTCCGCTTCGCCATAGAGGACATGGGCGTGCCCCAAGAGGCCGAGTCAGAGAGGTTTGAGGCCTTCGTAAAAGACGTAGTACGGCACCTAGAACAAGGCCAGAACGTCGTGGTGCACTGCCGAGGCGGGCTCGGTCGTACCGGCACGCTAGCCGCCTGCGTCCTCGTCGCGCTCGGTCGCCACGCCGCCGACGAGGCCATAGCCGCGGTGCGCGAGGCGAGGAAGGGCACCGTGCAGACGAGAGAACAAGAGGACTTCGTACGCCTCTTCGAAGGGATGGTCAGGACTCGCGGAAACTAGGGGGACGCTGTGGCGGCAGGAGACAAGTCCGGCGGACCGACAGAGGTGCCCGCCGACGTGCTCGAAGGGCTGGAGGCGGTGAGGCGGTCGGGAGCGCACATGGTCGAACGCGCGCACGTTCTGGTCCTAGCCAAGCGTATGGGTTACCGGCGGACCGTCCTTTGGGTCGAAGAGCACCCGGACGAATACGCGCGTGGGATCTCTCACGGTTTCGAGGCCAGTGAGTAACCCACCCTAAACCGGGGACGAAAGGTCTCACCTACCGCCCTTCGGTAGTGCCGCTTGATTCTTTCCGCCGCAACCCCTTCCCTTAGCGCAACGGAAAGAACAGCAACCCGCACCCCTCTCCTCAGTGTACAGTGTTCGTATGATTAACGACCGACTCTTAGACTCGGTGGCTCAATATATGAGGATATTCTACACATATCAGCTTGTCACGCTCATAGTACTCAAGCGGGAAGGTGACTGGGAAGGCGCGGCATGACGAAAAAGGCCCCTGCCACGGCCACATCTGGCCATCGTCCCTCCTCGTGCATTAGAGGCCTGCTGCTCGTATTGGCGATCGTGCTCCTGGCGGCAAACCTGCGCCCGGCGCTCACGTCTGTGGCACCCTTGATCGGTCAGATCCGAACGGATACCGGAATATCCAATGCAGTTGCGGGCCTGCTCACGGGGCTGCCACTCTTGGCGTTTGCTGTGCTGTCACCGATCGCGCCGCTGCTGGCCCGCCGGTTTGGTATGGAGCGCGTGTTGCTGACAAGCTTGCTCGTACTTGCAGTGGGTATCCTACTGCGCTCGGCGGGTGTGGTAGCGGCGCTGTTTTTGGGCACCGCCATCCTGGGAGCGGCGATCGCGGTTGGCAACGTGCTCTTGCCCAGCCTGGTGAAACGCGAGTTTCCCGAACGTACCGGTCTTATGACGAGCACGTACACCACCGCATTGGCCGTCAGCGCCGCGATTGCGGCTGGTGCAAGCTTTCCGATCGCGCACCAACTTGGCAGCATCGGTTGGCGGGGATCTTTGGCCTTGTGGGCTCTTCTAGCCCTCGTCGCTGCCGTTGCGTGGTTCCCCCAGATCCGGAACGCTGATCCAGCGAACACGTCCACCGAGACTTCCCGCGGGGTTACCGGCTTATGGAGTTCGGTACTAGCCTGGCAGGTGACGCTGTTCATGGGGTTGCAGGCGCTGAGATATTACGCGGTACTGACGTGGCTTCCTGAGATCCTGCAGTAGGAAGTTGGGGTGAGTGCGGCTCAAGCAGGGTGGATGCTCGCGCTTGCGCAGGTGGTAGTCATTCCCGCGATGTTTCTCGCCCCCGTGCTCGCCGACAGAAGTCCTTCTCAGTACAGCGTCGTCGTGGTGGCTGTAACCCTGACTGGTGCCGGTACTTTGGGCCTGCTGGTTGCCGCTAGTACCGCTACCGTCCTTTGGATCGTACTATTGGGGCTCGGCCAGGGGGCCTGCTTCAGCCTGGCGCTCACGTTCTTTGCACTGCGTGCACCGGACTCTGAGCATGCCGCCGCGCTTTCGGGTATGGCCCAGTCCGTCGGATACTTATTAGCTGCGGGTGGGCCGTTTCTCTTCGGCCTGCTCCGCGACGCAACACACACGTGGACCGTACCGCTAACGCTGCTGGTAGCGGTCACAGTGTGCCTCCTGATCACAGGCCTTGGCGCCGCCCGCGACGCCCACGTCGGGAGGGTATGACGTGGTGCACCGGGGGCAGGTGGAGGAGGTCACGGAGTTATTCTCCGAGGAGCCGGAGAGCCTGTAGGGACAACCGCCTTGATCTCACAAACGCCGAATTTACTCCCGGTACCCCTGGTAGAACGACTCGGCCAGCTCGACCTCCGATTCTTGGCCCAGCGTGACGGAGAAGCGAACCTTCGGGGCGTTGTCAGTTCGTACCGTGCAGGGGCATAGGAGGGCTTCCCGCAGCTGCTTATACTGGCCCAGTGACCTGGTCCAAAAGTCGAGGTAGCTCCCCCGGGGCCTAGGTGGGAGTACGTACCACTACTACGCGCCCGAGACGAGGGAACTGAACTCTGCTCCTCGTCCTTGACTGTCGCCATTTGCTCACCTTCAGGCTGCCACTCTGGCCCTCGTCGTATCGAAGGAGTTTCCCTCACCTACATGAGCTAGCGCAAGACAGATAACAGGGCCCATATCCCCAATGCGGCGCCACAAACCGGAACTATTACGCCAATCAGGATTCTTAGTGCGGCGGGCAATCTCACCCAGACGCCTTTGAACCGCTGCGCCGGTCCTTTGAGTATCATTTCGGCTCGATCCAAGAAACGGGCGACGATCAGGAATTCTCCTGCGAGTATCATAAGCCCCACGAAGAAGGTGCCCCAGCCGGGACCGGGCAAGGGCGCCAACAAGAGGCTGGTGATTGCGATCACTAGTCCGCCGACTATGTAGAGAGCCTTCCAAAAATCGAAGCCACTCCGACCACGTCGCTTGCGGCGACGGTAACGGTCTCGGAAGCGAAAGCCTGACTTGCTCGCCTTGAACCGCCGCCAGTCTTCTCGCAACCTTTCGAACATACCCATCTATTTTCCCCAAATCCGGCACATTTCACAAGGCAAGGCTCTACAGAATCGCAAAGGTGTAGGGTGGATCAATGACTCGTCTGCTCGACACACCTCTCCCCCACCTTGCCAAGTGTCAGGCAACTACAAAACCTGATCTATGCTTCATCGCTGCAAATCGTTACCGATTGGCGTTGTCTGAAGACCAGCCCTACTGCAACAGCATCCCGATCAATGCTGATGAAAGGTTCGCACTATTGTGAGCGGTACGCTCGACGTCCCCGGTAGCGAGCACGACAGGTTATCATGCGAGGATGCCACCCCACGTAAGAGATCCGGCGCCGCCAGAGGGGATGAGGGTGCTCGGGCGTACGGGGCTACTTGTTAGCCCCATAGGCTTGGGCCTCGCCGCCCTCGGTAGGCCTGCTTATATCACCTCGGGCCGCGCCCACGACCTCGGTCAGGACCGGAGCGTGGACGACCTGAGGCACCGGACACACGAGGTGCTCGACGCGGCATACGCTGCCGGGGTCCACTATTTCGACGTCGCCCGTTCCTACGGCCGTGCCGAGGAGTTCTTGGCTTCTTGGCTCGCGGAGCGCGGAATCAGGCCCGGCGCGGTGAGTGTAGGGTCGAAATGGGGCTATGAGTACACGGGCGGCTGGCAAATGGACGCCGAGAAGCACGAGATGAAGGATCTAAGCGCAGAGACGTTGCGCCGCCAGCTTGAGGAGACTCGCGCACTGCTCGGCGAGCACCTCGGCCTCTACCAGGTACACTCCGCCACACTGGAGAGCGGAGTCCTGGAGGACGACGTCGTGCTACAGGAGCTGGGGCGCCTGAAACAGACGGGGGTGGCTGTCGGCTTGAGCGTCACTGGCCCCCGCCAGGCCGAAACGATTAACCGGGCGCTGGAGGTGGGCGTTTTCGGCTGCGTCCAGGCCACCTGGAACCTGCTCGAGCGTTCCGCGGAAGACGCCCTGGCCCGAGCCCACGAGGCCGGGCTCGGGGTGATCGTCAAGGAGGCGCTCGCCAACGGCCGGCTCACCATCAGGAACTCCGGTGGGTACGAGCGCCTGCTCACCATGGCGAGCGAGCGCGGATTGGCCCCGGACGCCTTGGCACTTTCCGCTGTGCTCGCCCAGCCCTGGGCGGATGTCGTACTGAGCGGTGCCGCCACCGTGGGGGCGTTGCGCAGCAATCTCTCTGCACTCGAAGTGGCCTACAACGAGGAATTGGACCAGCGCCTTCTTCCGCTGGGCGAGGAGCGCGAACACTACTGGTCGGAGCGAGCGAACCTACCGTGGGCCTGAAGTAGGACGGGCCAAAAGATCACCTTAGTAGCCACGCACGTCAGCGTGGTGTGGAGGTTGAAGAGAATTCTTCTATTCGGGTGATATGGTCACCTTCGGCGTCTACTCCTGGATCGTTGTGTCTGACGTCCAAACTACCCGTCGTGCAAAACCTCGGCCCTGAAGTTTCCCTTCTTCCTGCAGCCAAACAAATACTTCTTCCACGCTCTGACCGGTAATGTGCTCGGAACCAGCAGATTTAGGAGTCCGGGTAGCAAGCGGAGACGGTCGATTATCGTACTCGACTCGGCGGCGCAGCCAGGCCAGTCCCGCCTCGGTCGCCAGGACTGCCAGGCCCACCGCCAGCGCCTTGCCAGCAGGACCGATCTTCGTGGGTAAGAAGCGAATAGCTGCGGCTGACTTGGCTTCTGGGCGGGGAGTTAGCTGTCCTCTGGTAGTCAGCGAGGCACCGCAATGGCCACAGAAGCGATTCTCCGGCAGATTCTCGTGCCGGCACAGTGGGCAAGAGGTAAGCTCGTCCATATACATCTTCTCCTTGTTCTCTCCAAACCTTTTTACCAAACGGAAGGTTTTCAAACACAAGAGTAGATCACCTCTCCACCCAGGCTTTTCCGTACGAAGTGCGCAAACAGGGATTGGTGTAGTGTCCTGCCAAGCGCACTCCGTGTGCAGCAACCGTGCAGCAACCCGGGCAAATATAGTGAAACCTCAGGAAAAGTACTACGCAAAAAATATGTATATTTGTAGGATTTTTGCAAACTCTAGAAACCCCCAGAAACCTATCGTACTGACTTCACACGGCAGAGGTCGCTGGTTCGAAACCAGCATCGCCCACTTTGGAGTGTCCGGCTTGTATGCTAGGATAGTCGGGCTTTACTTTGGGCCCGTAGCTCAGTTGGGAGAGCGCTGCCTTCGCATGGCAGAGGTCACGAGTTCGAGTCTCGTCGGGTCCACTCCCGCAATTCCCGCAGGTAATCGAGAAGTTCCACCCAAAGGAAAGGACCGGAGTGTATCCCCGGCTCTTTCTACACCAACGCACCACTAATGCCCCTATCCGAAGGCTTTGCTCATCGCGCCACCGGCCTGGTCTCTCATCGAAGGTTAGGACACCAGCCTGGCGAGCCGTAGGGGCAACGCGGCCAAAGGGCACCCCAAGAATCGGCGTGGACACACTGAAAAGAGCCGGAGCCTAGAGAAGAATCCCAGCCCCACTGCAATTCCAGAGTGATACGGACCTTAGGTGAGGAAATAAGTGTGGCAATGGGAGCCAGCACCTCGGATAAGTAGGTGGCGCTTTTTGGAGAGACTGAATACCATAAAGGATACCAAGCGGGCAGGTAGAGTTTGCGGGACCACTTGTGCAAGCGCTGGTAGCAGGAGGCCTGGTTGTCTTCCTATTGCTATTCGTAGCCGGGTGGGTACGCCGGACCTCCCCGAGCCGTTCGAAAGACTAAAGGACCGGAATCTATTATAGGACCCCGACCTGGTATGCAGCGTTCGCTAGTTCTTGACCGAGCGGGGAGCAAGAGGTTCTTGAGGAGGGCATTCAGGGGATAACTAGTCAAGTAGCAAGATAAACGCAGGGAGGTTATGTGGACGCTCCGAAGATCCAAGCCGAAGGGCAGCTAGAGCGGGCCGGGGGCACGAGATACGAGTACGGTTCTCATGTCTTGGTTGTCCCCGACGAGCGTGATATTCGGTTCGTCTTGAGAAGCGAGAACATTCAGCTAAGGGAGTTCGAAGGGCAACGCGTCCGGATCACCGCGTCATTGATAGAAGGCGAGTCTCCTGATGAAGGAGGCCCGAAACTCCTGGACGTTTTCTCGATATCGATCCAACAGGAGTAGCGGCAGTAGGGACCGAAGAAGCAAGGGCCGAAGCTCCGAAGGACCGTAAGGCTGTCTATCACTAATCACGTAGAGCTCAGGAACTCCTCGGCCGGTAAAAAGGGGCCTCCTTTTGCGGGGAATACCGAGGGATTCACCGCGACGAAAGGATGACCGACGGTCCTAACGAACTCCGCCAACATGGGCGGATATATGGGCACGAAATAGACGGGTTTAGCGCCATGCTGCGCTGCTATGTATTCCGAGAAATTAAATTCTTCCGCTTCCTGCCAGAATCCCCGCGCGGCCTCTTCCGAGTCGAAGAGACACAGGGCATGCTCGCTACCATACTCGATCTTGCCCGCAGGGTCCCGACCTTCCGGCTTGAGTGTAGCCATGATCGCGATTTGCGGCTCTCCGGGAGCCCCGAACGTAACCGCCCAGAAACGCCTCATTGTTCCTCCTCTCTATATAGGTCCAGAACCCTCTTCGGAATTCCCTCTTGACTTCTTTTTGGCTTCCTCCTGGGCGGCGGCGAAATATCGAGTGAGCAGCATTGATAAACTCCCAGGAGCCCAGCGAAGCCAGGACCCCGGCCTGCCTCCCTGGCTCAAGTTGGCAGCGCATCACCCAGGTAACCGGCTACTACGGTCCAGATTGTCTCTAGCCCGCTACGAACAACGGTGTTTAGATTTCCAATCATAAGCAGCTCTACTTTACTTAAGTCTCGATCCTGAAGGACGAGAAAGAGCATTGCACGCAACGCTTTGAGAACTACAAGCGCCCCTAGACTGGTCACGCGGAAGGTATTGAGCCTCCAGACGCTGCCATCCTGAGCTAGCTAAAGGCACATTATACGAGAAGAGCCGGAGCCCAGCGGAGCTAGGACCCTGGTCCACGTTACTTCTCTCCCACTCAGTCGCGTACGAGACTATCCGGCTCCTCTCTACGCCGCCGATCCTCCTACTTGCCTTTGCAGTCATGAGGGTCAAATTTGTTGAGCCTCCACGGTTAGGACGTTAAAGCTTGTCCCATACATGGCCAATAACCTTGCTATCAAGGCTGAGACTGCGGCTTGCCGTTGCCGTAGCGACAACCCCTCCATCAGCCTCGGAGAGGGGTTGTTCGAGATGCGCACACTGGCGCATCGTCGCACCAAACTCTACGCTAGAAAGTATTGACCGGGAGCTTGAGGCACTGCGCGCAAGGCCCGCGAGCACATTGCCGACACAGCCAATCTCGCCGAGATGGCGAAGGAGCACATGGAGGAGGGCAGGTTTGAGGACGCATCTGCGCGCCTGCGCCTGATCCAGCAGAACGCGAGCATAGGTCGAGAGGGGCTTGGAACGCTCCTCAACCGGTAGGATGTGCGATGCCAACCTGCCAGATTACTGCGAGCACACACTAGTTGTGTATCGTACCGTCCGGCATGGTGACGCCCCCTAAGGACCTGCACTGCTCAAGTTGGCCTTTGGTTATACTTGCATTAAGCAGGTTGGCCTGCGTCAGATCTGCATTAGTCAGATTGGCATCTCCTATGCTGTTCTCTGGCCCTTCGCCTATCATCTCGGCCACCCATGAACCCGCGAGCTCAGCGTCCTGCAGGTCGGCGCTGTCCAAGTGCGCTTCGCTCAGGTTGCTGTTCCAGAGGTTGGTAGATCGAAGATCGGCGCCGGTCAAGAACACCCCCTCCAAGTTGGCATTACCGATCACGGAGAAGCTCAAGTTAGCTTCGGTGAGATCGGCATTCCCAAGGTCGGCATTATTGGTCAGTCTCGCTTAGGTTCGCACCAGGCAGCACGGCAAAGGCCAAGTGGGCCCCTTCAAGATCGGTGCCGCTTAGGTCGACGTTAGCCATGTGGGAAAAACTGAGATCGATGTTTTTCAAGTTAGCCGAGCCTGAAATGAAGCCGAGCGTGCTGATGCCGCCGAGCCTGACGACGGGAGAATCCTTGTTGATCAAGTTCGTTTCGTACAAGAATCTAAGGACGCTGTCCTTGCGTTCAGGGTCCAACCGTGCCAGTACCGTCAAAGTTCGAGCACGAGCCAGCATACGTACCTCGTCTTCTTCCCGCGAGTCGCGTATCCTCTTCTCGAGAAGGAGGTGGCTCATCTGGTCTAGATAGGCTTGGACCGCTTCTTCCTGCGCGCGTTAGTCGTGTAGCTCGCGTTCCCGCTGAGTCTGCCGGGCACCAAGCCAGTACATGCCAAACGCTATCGCGGCCGGAGCGCCTAGGAGTTGCAGCCAGTCCCACAGCGTCTTCGCTCGTCGCAGATTCTGGTACGGTTCCAGTTGGCGGATAGATTCGCCGAAGCCTAATCCCTCGAAGGAGTAGGCGCTAACGAGCAGGAGGAACACGATCAGCGCCGTCCACAAGGCCACCTTTTGTCTCACGGTCGGCTGCCACCTCGGTTGTCCATTCACGCAACGACCTCCGCAACGCCGCTTCCGTCTCCGGTGGCATTATGCAGCATGGTTCCTCCTCTGGCGCGAAGTGTCCCTTAGAGGTCCGTAGCGGGACTCAGAATGGCCTTTTTTCCCTTAGTCGAAGGATCAAGGCCGCCAGACGAGCTCTTCGGGGCTCCGGCTTCTTTGCTCCGAGGAGCATTCCGGTCATCCGCGCGCTCTCCACCGACGCCATACGAACCAGAAGATCCCTCCAACTACAGCGGCTAGTACTACGTATTTGACAATCGACGCATACTCCTTCACGAGCGTCCACTCGGCGCCGAGTATCCACCCGAGGCCGATCAAAGCCCCGTTCCACAGGGCGGTGCCGAGGATGGTGTAGAACAAGAATCGTCTGTGGATAGGCATGCGCTTGAGACCCGCCAGTACCGAGATGAGCGCGGACACACCCGGGACGAGGTGGCCGATCAGGACGGCTTTCCCACCATGTCTGTCGAACATCTTGCTGGCCTTGTTCAGGTCCGACTCGTGTACGAACACGAACCGGCCGAACCGGCGGACGAGCCGGTAGAGGTTCTCCTCGCCGACCCAGAGGCCCGGGAGATACATAATCAGCGAGGCGACTCCTCCCCCTACCGTCGAGGCTACCAGCACGGGGACAAAGGAGAAACGTCCCTGCCCGACCAGGAAGCCGGAGAGGGGCAAGACCAGTACCGTGGGCACCGGGAGGTGCAGGTACCCCAACGCGACGAAAACGGCCACGCCAGGGTAGCCGAAGAAATAGAGGGCATCAGCGACCCACTGCGAGAGATTTGCAGCCAGGTCGCCCACCGTATCTCCTCTTCTTACCTCTGCTTCGTACGGACTCATCGTTACGGGGCCGACCCGCTACCCGGCAGAAGCCAAACTCGGGCGTATCCTAGAGCCAGCCCGACCTACTCCCCGCTACGGTAGGCAAGGATAGCACCAACGCCGAGTGAGTATAGTGAGATAGTTTCGAGCGACCCCTGATCGCGCCCTATTTTAGCGGGGAGTAGAAACCGGCCGCGGTGTCGAATCCCTGGAGTTTCTAGAGGGTCCGAATAGAGTCAATCACGAGCCTCGTCCGGTCAACGCTCGAAGCCTCTGACTTCGCGGACCAGAGGCCAAGTATAAGATGATGATCCAGCGTGCCGCGTCTGAACCCTGATATCGTGACACGTTGTGTACCGTCCCTACCGCTGAAACGGTCTCTTAGGCTTTACCCTCTTGCAACCGCTCGACTAGTACGGGTAAGCCGGTGTAGATGTTCAACTCGCACGCTATCTCGACGGCCCGCTCCGGGGAGGCTCCGGCTGCCATGGCCCCAAGCGCGATCTCACTGCCCTGCCCCATAGCATAGAAGTCCTCGACGATCCCGACCTATCGAGGCTTTTGTAGTATTGAAAGAGTCCTTCGGGCGTGAGCACCAGGGCTTCAAAGGAATCGCCGAGGTCTGGCTTGTCGTCCTCCGGGCGACCTTTTTTGTACCATTCGAAGAACCGCGGGATTATGTCCGTGCTCCCCACTGCCGCCACGAGGTCGCCGTTTATGCGCTGGAATTTGGGGCGCGGGGTACGACTTTTGGTCGATCCGGCGGTGCTCTGGGAATCGGCGGCCATCTCGTTGCGGTTGGCGGCTATGGTACTCACCCTGGCCAGTGTATCCCCGTGGGATGGCGGCACTAAAACCTGCGTTTGGTTTGCAGATCAGCTAGCTCACATGGCAAGTCCGCTGCGTGATTTACGCGCGACCAACAAGACGGCCGCGTTGCAGATCACCAGACCCGCGAGAGCAGGCGGCGCTATCACCAATCCGCCCGCCATGCCGCCGTAGTAGAAGCTCCAGGCCACTTTCCCCAACGCCAGCGCGTCCATCACCACCAACCCGAGTATCAACGATCTCTTCCAGAAAGCCAGCGCCAGCGCCGCGAGGCTGATGGGAACGAGCAGGGTAAGCAAGGTCTTCGAGAGAGTCCAGGCGCCGGTGAGATGCGCCTTCTCCATCTCCAGGAACTCGAGCACCTTCGGGTCGGGTTGTTCGGGCTTTGGGAACCAGAACATGCTCGTCGCCAGCGCGAAGAGCGTAAGCGATATCCCCAGAAGGCTGCGCCTGTAGGCGAAGTAGCAGAACGGCAGCAAGAACAGCGGCCGGATGTACCAGCTGAGTATGTTGTGATGCCGGTCCCAGGCCCAGGCGAGGAAGTCGTTGAGCCACTCCATCTCGTTCCTTTAACTTACCTGCCGATCACGCAGCCAACCACCTCGTAGTATGCTCTCTTATCTCTCACGAGTCCATGAACGGCGAGAGACGGCTTCGTCAGGATAGACGCGCAACTGGGAGAAACCGCGGCTTTTACCCCCTCCTGATCTGACTCTGAAAGAGCAGCGGTACGTCGAGGCTGTGGAAGCGGCGGCTGGACTTATAGAGCCTCACCGGTTTTATCCTCATACCAACAGC
Organism: uncultured Rubrobacteraceae bacterium; assembly: GCA_902806065.1. GTDB lineage: Bacteria > Actinomycetota > Rubrobacteria > Rubrobacterales > Rubrobacteraceae > Rubrobacter_F. The sequence goes on from CADCVE010000024.1 coordinate 15,237, forward strand.
GAGACCAGCCAGAACGCTGATACTCCGACGAGAACCGTGAGCCCCAGATTACCGAAGCGCATGGCGACGGCCAGTGTCGGCAAGAGTGCCGTGGCGGTGCGTACGGCGCCCGCCGTATCCTCTACCTCGGGGAACACCGAGGTTACCAGTAGCGCGCCGACCACGGACATCCCCACGAACGGCAGCAGCCCGCCCAGCTTTGTACTCGCGGCGTCTCTCGGCTCTCCTGGCTCCGTCTCTGCTCCCCGGAGCGCCCAGAGGAGCGGCAGAAAGCGCATCAGGTAGTTGCCTATTCCAACTGACAGAAAGAGCAACATGAACTCAGTCCGCATTCAGTCTACCCATCCCGATCAGGAACGCGACTACCGGCCCGATCACACCCGCGACCGGTACGCTCCAACTTCCAAAACCCACTAGATAAAGAGCCGCGGCCACTATCACCGCCGCGAGTACCGCCCCAAAAACCGGACCCGGCACGTCCTGATACGCCTCACCGGCCGACCTTACGAGGGAGACGAGCAAGGCGACGAAGAGGGCGGGCAGTGCAAACGAGAGCGCGGGCGCTAGGGAGGGCAGCGCGCCTATCACGGCCGTGCCCGCAACGGCCCCTATCCAGGTGCCTACACCCCACGAGATGTAAGCGCCCGCCCCGAGACCCAAGATCCAGCCGAACTTCGTCCCGGGCTCCCATTGCCGTTGCAACTTCGTGGAGGCCACGGCGAAGACCTCGTCGGTCAGGCCGAACGCGGCGGTAGCCGCACGGCCCGCGCCCATGCGTCCGAGTAGCGGGGCGAGGGAGGGACCGTAGAGTATATGCCGCACCCCGAGTACGAGCCCGATCGCGACTATCACCAGCCACGACGTACCCACAGCCACGAGCCCGGCAAGGGCGAACTGGCTCGCCCCGGAGAAGACGATCAAGGACATCGCGACCGTCTCGACGGTACTCAAGCCCGCGCCCCGCGCGGCGACCCCGAAAGCCACCGCCGCCGGCAGGTAGCCGACGACGATAGGGACGGAGGCACGCAGCCCGCCCGCCGCGCCGTCCCGCTTTCGCGGATGCCCGGCCCTCCGCACCGGCCCTAGCGGTTGACGCTGCTCATATCGGCGTAGCGCTCGCCGGCTGCCACGTCTTTGGGGGCGGTATCCTCGATGCGCCTGAGGTCTTCGTCGGTGAGCGTCACCCCGTTGGCGGCGGCGTTCTCTTCGAGGTACTCGCGGCGCTTGGTGCCGGGGATGGGGACGATGTCGTCGCCCTGGCTGAGGAGCCAGGCGAGCGCGAGCTGGCCCGGCGTGACGCCTTTTTCGGCGGCGATCTCGTTTACGCGGTCCACAAGCTCCAGGTTCTTGTCGAAGTTCTCACCCTGGAAACGCGGGGACCCGCGCCGGTAGTCACCCTCCGGTAAGTCCTCGAACTTGCGGATCTGGCCGGTTAGAAAACCGCGCCCCAGAGGACTGTAGGCGACAAAGCCGATTCCCAACTCGCGCAGGGTCGGCAGGATCCCATCCTCCACGTCGCGGCTCCACAGAGAGTACTCCGTCTGCAAGGCACTTACGGAGTGTACTGCGTGGGCCCTTTTTATCGTCTCGGGTGCCGCCTCCGAGAGGCCGAGGTACCTCACCTTCCCCGCTTCGACCAACTCTTTCATCGCCCCCACCGTCTCCTCGATGGGTGTCTCCGGGTCTACCCTGTGCTGGTAGTAGAGGTCGATGTGGTCCACCCCGAGCCTCTGAAGCGAGGCGTCACACGCCGAGCGCACGTATTCGGGTTTACCGTTGACGCCGAGCATCGTGCCATCCTCTTCGCGCTGTATACCAAACTTCGTTGCGATCGTGACCTCGTCGCGCCTGCCCTGTATCGCCTTGCCAACGAGGCGTTCATTGGTGAACGGACCGTACATATCCGCGGTATCGAGGAAAGTGACACCGATCTCGATGGCGCGGCGGATGGTAGAGATGGACTCCTCCTCCTCGCCGGCACCGTAGAACTCGCTCATCCCCATGCAACCGAGGCCGAGCTCCGAGACGACCAATCCTTCGCTGCCGAGCCTGCGCTGGTCCATGATCTCCCTTCGGATAATGTTTCTTACCGTACCTGAGGTTAGCCGATTCCGGCAGCCCTAAACCGGGCAGATCAGCGCGGACTATGGGCGGACGTTTTCGTACATGCCGCACCAGCTCCTACCAAGAACGCCGCTCGCGCCTCCGGCCCTCTCACCTGTCGAGCCAAGACCTCGACCGAAAAGGACCCCACGCCCAACGAGATGGTTACCAGGCAACCGTCGTAGATCAATGGTTATCACTCAGCTGCGCGCGTGCCGAAGAGTTCCCCGAAACCCCCGTTCCTGCTCCTGTACGGCGCGTGATGGAGACGCATCCGGCTACCGGTCATGCTTCGCAGCACGGGAGTGCGCCGCACTTCGATGAAGGACAGCTCGAATCTCATCGGAACCGAACCGTCCCGCTTTTTGCCTGATAACGAGCGAGAAGTAACCGCATGGGCGCCTACAAGGCCACCACTACGGCAGCGAAAGAGACCCATGTCAACCCACCTCCGACGATCGTACCAAGCGCCAACTCCAGGTTGGTGTGCCGTCCAAGCCTCCTCCTCGCCCACCATACTAACGGCAGAACCGGAATAAAGAGCGCCCCGAGAAAGCCAAAGACGAAGAGCAGGCAGACTATGGCTCCCGAGACCCCGGCCGCGTGCAGCGAGAGGTTTATGTAAGGCGTGAATACGGCGAAGGCCGTTGTTGCGAGAGCGTAGGAGAGCAGGACGGCGCGTAGAGAGTCGGGGGCGCCGAGGAGGGTGACGAGTATCCAAGCCCCGACGTGCAAACCCGCTACCACGCGTAGAGGACGTATCCTCTGTTCTTGCGGGATCCTACGCGGGTCACGCACCTTGCCCGAGCGCGTCAGATAAGCGAGGTAGAGCAGCGAGAGCCCGCTGGTGAGCAGGAGACAGAGCACGGCCCAGAGTAATCCGTTCCAGCCAGCGGTCGCGGCGCCCACCAGCAGAAACAGCGGCACGGCCAGAAGCGGCAGGCGGGTAGCATTGGAGATTAGGCGGGCAATACGCGCGAGGAGGTCCACGGCCCGGGATTGTACAATGCCAGAGATGATGCGCGTTCGTGAGATAGCACAAGCCGTGGAGGAGATAGCCCCGCGTGCCCTGGCAGAAGATTGGGACAACGCCGGGCTCCAGATCGGAGACCTTGACGGCGAGGTCGGCCGGGTACTCGTCGCTCTGACACCGCTGCCGGAGGTCTTTGAAGAGGCAGGGGAGATCGGGGCGGACTTCCTCCTCTTTCACCATCCCCTTATCTTCCAGGGCCTGAAGAGCGTGGATACGGCTTCGTACCCTGGAGGGCTGATCTCGCGCGCCATACAGAACAACCTCACGATCTACGCCGCCCACACCAACTACGACGCCGCGCCCGCAGGAGTCTCGCTCGCGCTCGCGGAGGCACTGAACCTCCAAAACCCCTCAGAGGTCGTGGCGCCGCGGGGGGCTCTACGCAAGCTGGTAGTCTTCGTCCCCGAGGAGAACGCTGATCAAATCTCCTCCGCCCTGACCGAGGCAGGCGCGGGCGTCATCGGAGAGTACACACACTGCACCTTCCGCACCCCGGGAACGGGGACCTTCTTCGGGGGCGAAGGCACCGACCCATACGCGGGCGAGAAAGGACGCCTGGAGAGAGTGCCGGAGCTAAGGCTGGAGACAGTAGTACCGGCCCACGCCGCCGCGAGAGCCACCGCCGCTATCCGCGCCGCCCACCCGTACGAGGAGCCCGCCTTCGACGTCTACCACGTGGACGGATACCCTGAGGACTGTGGCTACGGGCGTGTGGGAACGCTGCCGGAGCCGCTAACGCTGGAGGAGCTCTGCGACCACGTCTCCAACTCCTTAGGCTTCCCTGCTCGTCTCGTTGCGAACCCAGAGCCCGGACGCAGGGTGGAGCGCGTCGCGGTTCTCGGAGGCTCGGGCGGCTCGTTTATCCGGGAGGTGGCGGCCTCGGGAGCGAATGCTTACGTTACCGGGGACCTCGATTACCACGACGCCCTGCTAGCCGAGTCACTGGGGTTGGCCGCGATAGACGCCGGGCATGCGGCGACGGAGCTTCCTTCGCTAGAGCCACTGGCCCGCAGGCTGGCTGAGCTTGTAGACGTGCCGGTGGATGGTAGCCGGGTCAGACGGTAAAGTCCCGCCAGCGGTACCATAAAGCGTACGGCGTGGCGTTCAAAGGGCTTGTTCACCTTAGCAGGCGATCTCGTTCGAGTAATACTCGGATCCATAGCCGGGGGGTCTCTATCTCAGGAAGCGTCACGGTACGCCACGCTCAGGCCCTTACCGATAGGAATGACGAGGTGATCGACGTTGAGCAGAGATTGCACGGCGGCGAGGTAACCGGAGATCTCGGCCGGGTGCGACAGTACGTTGTCCGCGAGGAGCATCACGTCCGGGTTTAACTTCGGGACGAGCAGCGAGAGCTGTTCGGCAGCACTTACCCTATCCGCATCGAAGAACACGAAGTCGAACGGCCCCGGCAGGCTTGCGACTACTTCGGTGGCGTCGCCGAGCACGAGGTCCACGACATCACGCAACCCGGCGCGGCGCAGGTTCTCATCGGCCATGGCCTGCTTTTCGGGGTTCCGTTCGATGCTGGTGACGCGGCCGCCCAGCGAAGCCGCGCTCGCCGCCCAGGCCAGCCAGATGGTGCTGTAGCCATTGGAGGTGCCGATCTCCAGCAGACGCGAACGCCGGCCGCTGCGGATGAGGAGGCCGATCAAGCCGGCCGTTTCAGACTCCAGGTTGAGCACCTTTCCGCTACGCTCTGGCCTCTGCGCGTCGTTGGCCCGCCCCCACTCCTCTAACTCGTCGAGAAGACCTGCATCCATCGTCTCCATCAGCGGCTCCTCTCTACGCTAACCGCCGTCTATGAACCGTTCGAGCTCTTTCTTCGTGGGCAGAGGCCCCATTGCCCCGTAGCCCATGCAGGCGATTGCGCCGGCCCCTGTCCCCCACCGCACCGCCTCGCGCACCGTCTCCTCATCCCACGCACCTCCGGAGAGCTGTGTGAGCGTAGCCGCCAGGAAGGCGTCTCCTGCTCCGGTGGCATCCACGCACTCGACCTCGAAGGCCGGGACTTCCCCACTGAACTCCCGGGTGGCGTAGAAGGCCCCGTCCGGTCCCAGGCTTATGAGGACGAGAGCGGCACCGCGGTCGAGCAGCATCTTCGCCGCCTCTTCCGTATCGTCTGTCCCGAGCATCGGCGGGAGCTCATCGTCGCTCAGCTTGATGACGCGTGAGCGGTCGAGAAGCGGGTCCACGACCTCGCGGGCGGCGCCGGCGCTCTGCCACAAGTGCTCCCGGAAGTTGACATCGAAGGCCAGGGGGATGCCGAGTTCTTGCGCGAGGTCCGCGGCGCGGTGTACGGCCGAGCGTGACGGCTCCTTTATGAGCGGTATGCTCCCGAAGTTTACGAAAGAGGCCCCAAGTAGTACCTCCCGGGTCACGTCCTCGGGGGAGAGCAACTCATCGGCCGCCGGGTCGGAGCGGTAGAAGGTGAAAGAGCGGTCCCCACCGTCCGCTATCTCCACGAATGCGAGCGAAGTGCGCGTCGGTGGCTCGCATCGGCGAACCGCGGAAGTATCCACACCTTCCGCCCTCAGAGCGCGCAGGATAAAGTCCCCGAAGAGGTCCTCCCCAACGGCCCCGATAAACGCCGCTTCGGATTCAAGCCTCGCGGCGGCGACGGTCACGTTTGCCGGGGCGCCGCCGGGCCGGGCTGTGAACGGCATCTCGATATCGAACTTACTCTCGTCGCGGTAGATGTCCGAGACGACCTCGCCCAGTGCGACTATCTTTCCCACGATGCACCCTCCTATCAGGTCTCCTGTAAGGTCCGCCGGGAGCTGCTAGATACCGGTCTCTCCCAATCCCCTTATCTCCTCGTCGGAGTACCCTGCCTCCCGCAGCGGCACTACGACGTCACGCTGCAAGTCCGGGACGTAGCAGACGATGAGGCTCACCTCGCCTTCCGGAACTACGCGCACCTCCCCTATGGCCGCGGGCAGGATGCAGGACTCGCCGCGTCTCAGCGTCTCCGTCCCACCCGCGTACTCGATGCGCGCCGGGTCACCCACGTTGGAGAGCGTCAGGCAGCGCCACGGGTGGGAGGGCTCGGTGTGGGGCCTGGTAAGCGTCCAGCGTTCGAGGGCGAAGTGAGGACCCGCGCAGCACAGGATGCGGCGGTTCGCGGCGGCCCGCCCGTTCTCCAGGGCGAGGCCGGGGGTTGGGCGTGGGTGGTAGTCCGTCCTTAGCTCGTCGAGGGCGGCATCGACGTTTGCTTCCCACGTCTCCTGATCTAATGGGTTGCCGTAGAGGTCTTCCGGGGTAACGAACTGGCCGAGGTCGGAGGTCTGCTGCACCTCGAAGACCAGAGTGTCGGGGCCGAATGTGTGGATGACGCCGCCCGGCACGTAGATGGTGTCACCGGCGCGTATCGGGTGGCGCGGCATGACGGCGTCGTGGTCTTGCGCGAGGAATGCGTCGCGCAGTTCCTCCCGGCTTAGGCCCTCTTTGACGCCGGCCAGTATCGTCGCGTCTTCGGCAGCCCAGAGGATGTGCCAGGCTTCGGTCTTACCGTGGGGCTCGCCGTGTTTCGAGCGAGCGGTCTCGTCGTCGGCGTGGAGGTGGACGGGGAGCATGTTCGAAGCGTCTATAAACTTTTCGAGAAGCGGGAAATGTGGGCCGCGCCAGCCGGTCCCGACGAGTTCATCCGGGTACTCGGTGGTGAGGTCGTGGAGGGTACGGCCAGCGTATTCTCCGTTGGTAATTTCGCCGGTCGTCTCACGATAGTCGCTTATCTCCCAGGTCTCGGCGACGACGCCCTCGGGAAGGTCAAGCTTTTCGAGGATCTCGGGGATCAGGCGCCCGCCGAAGGCGTAGGTGCGAGCGTGGTAAGTCAACTTTATCGGGTAAGACTGCATAAAGACCTCCGCGTTCTTTTACGGCCCAGGATTGGCTGACCGAAGTTTAGCGGTCTCCCGGGTTCGCGGATACATCGTGAATCCGTGGCGCCCTGGATAACAAGAGCGCGAGGCGCGTTAACCATCGGCACGGGTATACTGTGGGCAAGGGAAAACAATTCGGGAACGGAAGATCTAAGTACGTAGCACAGACAGGGGCCATAGATGCCTTGGGGCTGCCACCAATTTGAGAGCAGGCCCTGCTGAAAAGGTAGGCTTCGAGCCCTTTATCTCCGGGGTACGTCTGCTCGAAGATGTCGTCGGGGAGCTGAAGGTTCACGGCCGCCAGGAGGGCAACGAGTACGTGACAATAAGGTTCGAAGGAGGCTGCGGTTGCAGCACCAGGATCTACGCGAAGAGATAGCCGCGGTGGCCCGGCGGTTGATCTCCTGTGGCCTCGTCACCGGTACCTCGGGCAATGTGAGCGCCCGCACTACAGGAGGGGACGTGCTGATCACACCGAGCGGCCTCGATTACAGCTCCATGCAACCGGAGGACATCGTGCTCGTGAGCGTGCGGGGCGAGGTCCTCGAAGGCTCCCTGCAACCCTCCACCGAGACCCCGATGCACACCGGCATCTATCGTGCCAGGCCACGTATAAACGCGGTGGTCCACACCCACTCCCGCTACGCCACGACGCTGGCTTGCCTGGGCTTGGAGATACCGCCGGTTCACTACATGCTGACCACTCTCTCACCCGAGGGCCGTATACCCCTGGCCCCCTACGCCACCTACGGCACCGAAGAGCTCGCGGGCTACGCTGCCGGGGCTCTGGGAGAACTCCACAATACGTGTCTGCTCCAGAACCACGGCACCATAACCGTGGGTGAGAGCGCGGAGCAAGCCTCCTCGCGCGCGGTAACGCTGGAAGAGATGGCGGAGATCTACTACTACGCCAGACTCGCCGGGGAGCCAATACTCCTTACCCCCGAGCAGCTAAAGGAAGTGGCGATCAAGATAGCCAGCTACGGTCAGTCAAAGCATATACCCGCCGATACGAAATAAACGGTTGTGGGACGAGTTCGGCTGAGACGAAGGCGACGAGCAGTAGCTCGAGTCTTGCACGCTTGACGCGAATTCTCGGCTACCCTATTTTGATCCACGGGAAAAGGATCTGAAGGAAGCGCATCCAACAGGTTGCGCGGTCGCCCATGAAAAGGACAAACTAAAGATACGAGAGAGGAGGAGTTCCCTGGTGAGCTTCGAATTGTCGGTGCTACTGGCTGCTTTCGCGGGTGGTTGTTCGGGGCTGCAATTGGGGCCCTCCCCGCCTTTATCCTCGTTGGTTTCGCCGTGCTCGTCGGGATAGCCGCGGGTCTGAGCGGGAGTCAGTTCGACGTGCTTGGTCAGATCGCCTTCGGACCGGTCCTCGGGCCGCACATTAGTTTCGCGGGCGGGGTGGCCGCCGCAGCCTTCGCCGCCAGAAGAGAAAGAGACGATATAGACGACGGTACAAACATAGTGACCCCGCTGGCCGGTCTCGGAGACCCGCTCCCCCTGCTGGTCGGGGGCATCTTTGGCGCCGGGGGTTACCTCTTACAGTTGCTTTTGACGGCCCTGATCCCACCCGTGGAGGCCGGCTTTTACACTACGTACACCGATGTCATCGCCCTGGTGGTCGTGATCTCCGCCATCATAGCCCGGGTTGCTTTCGGGAGGACAGGGGTCTTCGGCAGCCTCGACGCCGACGCGCGCGGACGCGGCAGGTTTAGTACGGGCGAGGGACGGGTCTGGCTGGCGTACCAGGAAGGCTTCTTGCAGGCTAGCGTGGTTGGCCTGGGCGCCGGTATCCTGGCGGCGTGGTCGGCCGCAGAGATACTGGCCGTCAACCCCGATTATCTACCGTTCGCGGTATTGCTCGGCTATGGTATCTCGGCCACTGCGCTGATTTTTTGCAGTTCGGCTTCTCGGTGCCGGTTACGCACCATATGACGCTGCCAGCCAGCGTAGCAGCGGTCGCCGTCGTGAGCGTCGGCGGTTCGGAAGTCGTCGCTATTCTCATAGGCGCCGTCGCCGGTATCCTGGGTGCTCTACTCAGTGAATTCTTCTCGCGGTTGTTCCTGATCCACGGTGACACTCACATAGACCCGCCGACCAACACCATCTTCGTAATGGCCACCCTCGTAGTGGTCGCCACGTTGCTCTTTACCTAGCACGGGACGTAGAGGGAGCCGGGCGAATGCTCGGCTCCCTCTAAACAACACGCCCCTTTGATGATAGCCAGGGACCATGCCGGACAAGCACGGACAAGAGAGCGTATCCAAGACGCTTGACAGCACCCGCGCCCCAGACGCACTCATCCGTAACCGCGCTGAAGATCTCGCCGGGTCATGACTCGACGGGGAGGGGATGATCGCTCTACCCCGTTGGGTACGGAGGAGCCAGTAAGAAGGAGCCGTCGCCTCTCAGGACGTTCCGCGACCCTGCATACTTCTCTGTAGCTCCGAGTGCTTTCTGGCTAGGCCAGCGCGGTGGGAGATGCGGGCGTCGGTAACCAACTCGGGGTTGTGCCCCTCCAGGATATCCAGCCTCGCGGACGTCCTCGTTATCCCATCGTTCACCCGGCGCAGCCTCTCTTCCCACTCACGCTCACCCAGCCCGGACGCCTCGCCTTCCCGCATCCGGTAGAGCCCCTCGGCCAACTCCACGTAGCCCTGGTAATTCTCCAGGTACTTATCGTAGTGCTTGCGGAACATCTCGATCGGAGCGTCGTTTTGAGCTTCGCTACTGGCACGCTCCCGGGCTGGCGCGGGTCTCACACCCTCGGCGTCGTCGGGGTGCGGTATCCACACCGCTCGACGCGTACTCTTGTTTTCCTTCTTCCCCCTCGCAGGCGCCGCCGTCTCGGAGAAGCCTTCCGGTCGCGGTGCTGTCCTCGCGGGCTCCCGCGTTCCCCGCGTGCGCAGCGGCTTCTCCACGGTCTCCACGGAGAACCCGCTGCTCGGCGGCAGAGACTCCAGCAACGCTTCCCGAACGAGTGGAGAGCTCTCGCGTTGAGCCTCCCGCTCCCATTGCGCCTCCCGCTCCCGCCGGGCTTCCTGAAGCTCCTGGAGTTTTTGCTCGAGGTGGGCGATCTTACGCTCCGCCTCCAGGCTTCTTGTGCGCTCCCGCTCTACTTGTTCACGTTCGCTCAGAGCCTGACGTTCGGCCTCCAGGCGCCTCGCACGCTCCTGCTCAAGTTCTTCGGCGGACCTCCCCCGGTCCTGGCGCAATGACGCGCACTCCCGGTTCAACCGCTCGACCTCCCGCCGGGCCTCCAGACGTTGCTCCCGCTCCCGCTCCAGTTCTTCCTTCAGGCTCTGGCTTTCTCCGCGCAGGGATGCCGAGAGACGGGTTTGCTCCTCACGAAGGTACCCCATGCGGTCTTCAGCCAGCCTTATGGACCTCCGCGCATCCCGCAAAGTAAAAGCAGCGATGACGAGGCTTGCGCCGCTAACCGTGAGCAAAGAACCCACGCCAAATAAACGAAACGCCTCGGCCATACCTCGTGCCTCCCTCGAACAAATTCCTCACCAAGACCCCCCGTCTACCCATAACTTATACCAGCGGCTACGGTCCGATAGCAAGTGAACCTCCACCCAAATAGCATGCTTCTCAATCAAGGCACAAGATGTAGGGTGTCCCTTCTCCAAAACCGCAACCCAAGCACCCTACCGCACTCGTAAAGAAAACTCGCTCCACACCTCTTTCATGCCGCAAACAGGACCCGGAGAAGCTGGTAGCGGAGAGTAGCAAACCGTAACGGGTGAAGTCACGCAAAGCGGGCCTGGAAGGATTCGAACCTCCGACACCTGGTACCGGAAACCAGTGCTCTATCCCCTGAGCTACAGGCCCACAAAAGATGAACTACCTTGCAATACTACCGTACGGTCTACGAGGCTTCAATTACTCGACTACTCAGTGCATCTTTCGGTCTGTCCCGCTGAAAGCTGTCCCGCCGGAAGCTATACTACTCGGTATTCAGTATGTACGCGGTCATCTCCGACATCCACGGCAACCTGGAGGCTCTGGAGGCCGTCCTGCGGGACGTTCCGGACGGGGTCGAGGAGATCTACTGCCTCGGCGACGTGATCGGCTACGGGGCGAACCCGAATGAGTGCTGCGACCTGGTACGCGCCTACGGGATGCCCGTCATCTCTGGTAACCACGACCTTGCGGTAGCGGACCCCTCCACGGACCTGTCCTGGTTCAACCCGATCGCCGCCGCGGCCATCGAATGGACCCGCGCACAGCTAACCCAGGACAACGCCGACTTTCTCCGCGCGCGGCCACGCATGCTGGAAAGAGAGGGAACGCTCTTTGTACACGGCTCGGTGCGCGACCCGGACGAGTACATTATGAACGCGGCGACAGCCCGGGAGAACCTGGCCCTCCTGCAGGCGGAATACCCTGGCGTCCAGCTCTGCTTCTTCGGACACACGCACGTAAAGGTCGTCACGCCCTCGCCCGACAGCCCCTACCCCGGCTCCCACGACACCCTGGACCTGACCTCGGGCGGCCCCTATCTAGTCAACCCGGGCTCCGTCGGCCAGCCTCGCGACGGCGACATCTTCGCCTCCTACGTACTCGTCGAGGATGACAGAGGCGGTGAGACTTACGACGGGGCGCGTATTGCCTACCGCTTCATCGACTACGATGTGGAGACGGCGCAAGACAAGATCCGGACGGCCGGCCTCCCCGAGATGCTCGCGGACCGGCTGGCCTACGGCCGTTAGGAGAGACCCCTGGAGCCCTCCTTCCCCAGGCTCTTCACCGCGGACGAGGCGAACGCCCTCCTGCCAAAGCTCGGGGAGCTGTTGGACGACCTCAGTCTACACCTCGAAGCCATGCGCGAGAGAGCCCCACACATGGAGCCCATACTCCAGGCAGCCGCGTCCAACGGCGGCGGTAAGATCGGCTCTGAGTACGGCGTAGAGGCGTACAAGCTCTACCTGGCCATAGAGCGCATCCGGGAACTCGGAGTCATTATCAAGGACCTCGACATGGGCCTGCTGGACTTCCCCCATGAGAGAGACGGTCGCGTCGTCTTCCTCTGCTGGCACCCGCCCGAAGAGCAAATCCGGTACTGGCACGAGATTCAGGCCGGATACCAGGGCCGCCAACCCCTGTAGACCCGCATGAAGATAGTACTCCAGCGCGTAAGACACGCCTCCGTCTCCGTGAACGGAGAGAGAATCTCCGAAATAGGCCCCGGCCTCCTGCTCCTCGTAGGCATCGCCAACGACGACACCCAAGCCGAAGCGGACTGGCTCGCCGAAAAGATAGCCGGCCTGCGCATCCTCGCCGATACCGACGGCAAGATGAACCGGAGCGTAAAAGATACCGGGGGCGAGGTCCTCGCCGTGTCCCAGTTTACCCTCCTTGCCGATACGAGGAAAGGCAAACGCCCGAGCTTCGTAAACGCCGCCCCTCCCGAAGAGGCGGAGAAGCTCTTCGACTACTTCTGTGAGAGGCTGGGAGCCGCGGCCATTACCTCCGTCAAAACCGGCTCCTTCGGGGCGATGATGGACGTGTCACTCGTCAACGACGGCCCCGTAACAATCCTCCTGGAGAGGTAGCTACAGGGCCGCCGGTTTTCGGCTCCTTGGTTTCCAGTCGGACACCGACGGTTAATCCACGCTCACTGGCTGCTGGACCGCTGCCGCCTCTCCTGACCAGAGTGCGCAACCCGACGATAAAACTATCCCACACCAGCACGGGAGCAGCCTCGCTCGAAGGGTATCCACTCTACTGAGCACAAATTCGACCAACAGTAGTCATCAAGCCAATCGGGACAAGTCACTCCAGGGCTGTACCACCCGACAGGAGGACCACAAGGCCCGAGATCTGGGTCAAAGTCGCCACGACGACCGTATTGAGACCCACTCGTTCGATGCACCCGTAGTCCTCTTTTACAGGGCGTGAAACCTCACCAGTCCCACCAGCACGAAAGTCGGCGCAACGGCTAATATGACATCCAGGTGTTGAGCGTCCTTGTTCGGCGAGCCGAGAATGCCATTCATTGTGAACGCCTCACCTCTAGCATTCTCGCGATGCATCCCCGCTGGCTCAGGCTCGACCTGGACAATGTCCGTAGTCTCCTTTCTACCATTTTCAAGAGCGGGAGCCGGAGGCTACGCAGTCGCCGGCTCCCGCTCCGTACCTGGCAGTTACTGCACCCGCGGTTGGGCTCCGAGGGACGACGTCTCAGCGGTGGCTCTCACCTGTCCCGACAAGAGCGACAAGCCCAGCCAAGCAACCGCCACGTCGATGACCAGTGTAGTAGCGGGCAACGGCAAGACGGTGAGCAAAGCGCCTATTATGAGGACTATGATGGCCCTGCGCGGGAAGACCCGCGCCCTGAGCGTAGCCACCCCGAATAGCGCCCAACCCACGGCAACCGCTATACCCGAGAGCATGAACCCCATATCGAGCGGCCCGGCCGTCTCTTCGGCGTTGAGGAACGCGGGGGCCTCTATCGCCGCGCTCGGTACCACGAAGGCCTGGGTCCAGAAGATTCCCACGAGCAGCCCCGTACCGACGAGGGCCGCGAGGAAACCGACGAGGCCCAAAGTGCCGGCGGCCTCCGACTGTCGGGCGTAGAGACCGACCAGCGCCACCAAGAGCAGCAGACTACCGAGCAAGTACAGCGCAGAGAGCACAGTCCAGGAGGAGGTCACGGCAAACTCGCTGAAGTCCTCCGGGCCACCGAGGATGAACTCCAGCAGCAGGCTCCAGAGATCGGCGATCAACAGCAGCGCTCCAGCCAGCACGGCCGCCAGTCCCCCTACTCGGATGAGGTTCGACGCGGACATAATGTTTCCTCCTCTCCTGAAACATATCTATCAATACAAGCATACCAGTAGCAACACAAAACACAATGATCGAGTAGGGCATTTTGCAGGATTTTACGTTGGCACGGTGCGTGTCGGTAAGATCTCCCGACCGTCTAGCTTCCGGTTACAAAACCCTCGGCATAAAGAGATGCCGGGCGAGTGTAACCCTCGCGTTCGATGCGTTCTCGTAGCGCATTGAACCGCTCGCGCAACCTTCGTCTCGTCCTTGCGGGTAAGCTACTTAGCTCCTCGGGTTCTTCTTCGGCGAGGACGACCTTGCCGAGGTGCCGAATCGGTTTGGGAGTAAAGACCCGCCACCGCACACCGACAAGCAGCGCCTCGTAGAGCGCAACGAGACGTTCAGCCGAACCGATACCATAGAGTTCGGCATTCGACACCTCCCGTGCCAGCTCCCGCTGCAGCTCCTCGTCTTCGAGTTGCACGGCGGGTACGTGATTCACAAAGTCGCTCGTTGCGATCCTACCACCGGGTCGGATGACGGAGCCAAGAGCCGCCAGAGCATCTCCAGCGCTTTTATCGCGCACGTCGAGTTCGTGGAAGAGCCCGGCGGAGTATGCGAGGTCGAAAGTGTCCGGCGCAAAGGGTGGCCGGAAGATGTCTCCCGCGACGAGTTGGACCGGGGCGGCGAGGTCGAATTCTCCCAGTAACTCCCGGGTTTCTTCGATGCGCCTGGTATCGAGGTCGAGGGCGGTCAGGCGTCCTTTCTCTCCGATGCGGTGGCTAAGACCTTCGATCCACAGTAGAGAAGAGCCCCCGGCGTAGAGGACGTCAAGGTCCTTGATGCTTCCGAGCAGGTCTAGCTCGCGGTCGCAGAAGGCGATGAGGTCCGTCTCGTACACTTCTCGCTCTTCGGGCGTTAGGGGGGCCTTGTATAATCCGTGAGTCATGAAGGTTCTTATAGCAAGCAATCTGGTGAAGTACCACGGGGGGACTCTCAAGGTCCTCTCCGGGGCCTCGCTCGCCATCGAAGCCGGGGAGAAGATCGGGCTGGTCGGCCGCAACGGGGCCGGTAAGACGACGCTGGTCAACATCCTCTCGGGTGTCTCGGAGCCGGACGAAGGCTCGGTCGAGCTCGTCGGGGGCGCGAAGATCGGGATGACCTCCCAGAGCCTCTACGCCGGCGCGTCCGCGAACCGCTCCGTGGAGGAGGAGATGCTCTCGGCTTTCGAGGATTTGATCCGCCGCGAGCAAGACCTCAAAGCCCTCGAAACGAAGCTCGCCGAAGACCCATCTTCAGCGCTCCTGGAGAGCTACGGCCGCATGCAGGCCGAGTTTGACCGGGACGGCGGCTACGGATACCGGGCGCGCACCGCCTCCGCCCTCTCCTCTTTGGGCTTCGACCCCGAGGACTGGAAGCGCCCCGTAAACTCGTTCTCTGGCGGCGAGCAGAGCCGCATCGCGCTGGCGAGGCTCCTCCTCTCTGAGCCGGACCTCGTCCTCCTCGACGAGCCCACAAACCACCTCGACCTGCGCGGTATCGAGTGGCTGGAGAACTTCGTCAAGAACGCCAGGAGCGCCGTCCTCGTAGTCTCGCACGACCGCTACTTTCTGGACGCCGTTGCCGAGTCTATTGTGGAACTCGACAACAACATCCTCACCCGCTACCCCGGCAACTACACGAAGTACGTCTCGGAGAAGATAGCCCGCGACGAGCAGCTCGCGAGGAAGGCAAAGGCCAACCACGAGCGCCGCGAGCAGCTGGAGCGGTTTATCGAGAAGAACCGGGCCAAGAACACCAAGGCGAAGCAGGCCAAGAGCAAGCAGAAGCTCCTGGACCGCATGGAGAAGATCGACGGCCCGAGAAACGGCAAGAGAGGCATGAAGCTGGACCTCTCCGGCGAGACCTCGCGGGCCGGCAGGGTAGTTCTGGAGATGGCGGACGTCTCTTACGGCTACGAGCCGGGCGAGTTGCTCTTGAACGGCCTCGGGCTGACTATAGAGCGCGGGGAGAGAGTCGCGCTTCTCGGCCCCAACGGCGCTGGCAAGAGCACCATAATGCGATTGGCGACCGGGGAGATCGAAGCGAAAAAAGGCATCGCCCGCCTCGGCAACAACGTTACGTCCGCCTACCAGGACCAGCAACTCGCCCGCCTGGAAGGGAACAAGACCGTCCTCGCCGAAGCAATGGACGCCACCGGCCTCGACGCACCGGAGACCCGGGAGTTGCTCGGCGCCTTCCTCTTCTCCGGCAACGACGTCTTCAAAAAGGTCTCAGCGCTCTCGGGCGGCGAGAAGAACCGGCTCTCTCTGGCGGAGATAGTGGTGAGCGGCGCGAACCTGCTCATCCTCGACGAGCCAACGAACAACCTGGACATACCCGCCCGTGAGGCCCTCGAAGAAGCCCTCCTCGATTACCCGGGCACGCTGTTCTTCATTTCCCACGACCGCTACTTCCTGCGCAAGCTGGCCACCCGCATCGTGGAGCTTGATAAGGGCAAGCTCACCAACTACCTCGGCGGCTACGACTACTACCGGGCGCATCGCCGCCTGGACGTAAAGGAAGGCGGCCGTGGTGGCCGTCGCGCGCCTCGCCGGAGGGTCAGGCCCGGAATGGACAAGAATCAGAACATCGTCGCCACGCGGCTCGTCGCCGTCGAGGGTGAGATCGACGCTACCGAACGCCGCGTCGCCCGTCTCGAAAAAGAGCTGGCAACCTCCGAACTCTACTCCGACGGCAAACGCTCCCGCGAAGTCGTAACCGAACACCGCCAGCTAAAGAGCATCCTCGAAGGACTCTACGAAGACTGGAGCGAGCTCATGGAAGAAGCGGAGGAAGTCGGGCTGTAAGGCGATCCTTCTCGAACTAGAAGTAAAAGGGAAGGATCGAGGTGCTCCCCCAGATGAGTCGGGACGAGAGGATTTGAACCTCCGACCTCCTCGTCCCGAACGAGGCACTCTCCTATCTCGCTGCTCTGTACAAAGACGCTGGAAATCGCAGCAAAAATGCTGCGGTTCGGGAGGGTAAACGAGAGCTTTGACCCCCGCAGTTGACCCCTACGCCCTAACCACGGACACGGAAGGGGTGTTTCGTGGCGAAGAAGAACACGAACGGCGACGGGAGTCGCCCGCGGAAGAGACCGGATGGGCGGTACGAGGCCCGTTACTGGGTAGAGACCACGAACGGTCGGAAAAGGCGTAGTGTCTACGGCAACACGAACAAAGAGTGTGCCCAAAGGCTGCGGGACGCTATGGCGGCCACGGATGATGGGCCTGTGTTCGTGGCCGCGAATATCAAGGTAGCCGACTTCTTCGGGCAGTACGAAGATGTTGCCAAGGACACGATGAAGAGGCGGAGCTTCGAGACCTGCCACGACATAACCAGGCTGCACCTCTTGCCTTCGTTCGGCAATCTCAAGCTCAAGGACCTAAAGCGTGAGGACGTACAGAGGCTTTACTCTCGCAAGCGTGAGGGCGGTCTATCGGCAGCAAGTGTACGCCGTATTCACGATGTGCTCTCGTCCGCCCTCAACCACGCGGTCAAGTGGCAGCTGATCGAGCACAACGTTTGTAAAGACGTTTCGCCCCCGAGAGTACCGGCACCAGAGATACGACCGTTCAGCAAGGAGGAAGCGAAGCGATTTTTGTCCGCGGCGGAATCGGATCGCCACCACGCCTTATACATATTGGGCGTGACCAGTGGTGCCCGTTGGGGAGAACTGAACGGTCTGTTCTGGGCCGATCTTCATCTAGATCGCCGCGTTATGCACATACAGCGTGCCCTCGTACGAGGGTACGGTGAGTACTCCCTCGAGGAGCCAAAGACCAAGGGAAGTCGTCGTAGTGTCAGGCTGGCCAAGTTGGCGGTCGACGCATTGGAGCGACACCGCGAAAGACAAGTAGCCGAAGGATTACCGGTAGACGGTGGTGCCCTGGTATTCACCAATACCGTCGGCAAGCCCATACACCAGTCGAACTTCATACGTCGCTTGTTCAAGCCTCTCCTGAAACGTGCCGGTCTGCCGGACACGAACTGGCATGCGGCGACTCGCCATACTTGCACGTGTGTCTTGTTGCTGGAGGGGGTGAATCCCAAATCCGTGGCAATGCAGATGGGGTGGAGTAGCGTGGCCTTCATGCTGGAGAACTACGCTCGCTTCATGCCAGGATGGGGGGACAACGGGGTTATGGACTCAGCACTCTTCTAACCGTGCCGTGAGCATTCGTAACACCCTGGGTAACGCACGCCTCTTAGACAGCACCGGTGTGGAGTACTCATCCCTCGCACGTGAAAGGGGCAGACCCTTGAAGAGGTCTGCCCCGTTGAAACCTTGAGACTACGGCCGGTAGTGTGGCTAACGGACCATCCTGTGGGCCACCAGCCCGCCGCCGACAAGCAAGACCCCGGCACCAAAAAGTGCAGCGTTACCAGCGGACATGCCCCCACTTGCGGGCAACGCCTTTTGAGCGAAAGCAGTGTCCGGCACCGCTGCCCCCTGGTCCGGTGCTGCCGGGACCGCGGCCCCCTGGTCCGGTGCTGCCTTCTGTACGCCGCCGCCATCAGCAGCCCTATTCTGTGCCCTCTGCTCTTGCTTAGCGGCCTTTTTGGCGGCCCTTTGGGCAGCCTTGTCGGTTTGTGCCATCGCGGGGGCGGCGGCTACCGCCAGCATAATGACCGCTATCGTAAGGATCATGATTCGCTTCACTGCATTCCCTCCTTAGCAGTTTTTCCGTATCCAACAGCTCCGATACTGGAGCAAGGGACACGATTAGTCAATAATTGTTTGTAAATTGTTACGAAACCTTAACAAAACGAAGCCGTGACAGTCGAATGTGAGGATTATGGTGGGGGAGCGACTCGTATCAGGTATTCGCTCATCAGCTCGGTGGTGCCCCACGAGAACGGCAAGAACACCACCGCCCGTTCGCAAGAGGATTTAGTCACCCGGGTGGCGGAGAAACACAAGTCAGCCTTTTCACTTCGGCACCCCCCAGGCGATCCTCGCTGGGCTACCCTGCCCGATTCCATCACCCTCGGGTGCAAGCCACACGTGCCCCGGGCGGTGCACGGACACATGAACGACGCCTTGAGCTGATACCAGAGCAGGCATTGTGGCAACGTTCCGGATCGTAAGTGATGGGTGCTGTGTGCGTATTCCGCCCGCCGACACAGCTAGTGGCAGACCGCCACAAACAGGGCCACGAGGATCGCCTGTATCGCCGAAAATCAGTTGGAGACACAGAGACCCCTACCCGAGCCCTCAGAGGCCGTTAGAACGGCTCTGGTGGCCTCTGAGAAGATGATAAAGCGTTAGTCACTAGATTCAGTGACGAGAATGAGATCAGGTGATCCTTGTGGTTCTTCGAGTACATAACCCGAGGGTCTACCCAGCCGTCACGGGGCGATTGCGACGCTGGTAGGCGAGGTCCTCGTCGTGCGTCTGTAGCCCTGGGGTCGGGGTACACTGGCCAGAAAGGAGAGAGATGGATCTCTGTATAAGCGATTGTTGAAAGAGCGAGCGGAAGAGGAGCGACACAGGGAGAGACCCCTGCGTATGTTCCACAACGTGGACTCCCCGGTCCTGGATAGACGGTTGGCTGACGCTCCGGAGAACCGTCCAGGGTACGCTCCCGATCTGGTCCTGCTCCATCGTTACACCCACACGGGTCCCACGAACGCCGGGACGTGTATGAGATATGTGGCCTTAAGGCAGAAGTACGTGAAGGAGCACGTCGAACTTGTAAACGAGGTCCGGGGCCAGGGAGCGTTGTTGTGATCGCTTTTGCACGCACTTGATGTTCCTCCCTTTTGCTGCCGTTTGTATCCCCACCCAGTAATGGAGGGGCACGACCGTAGAGTAGGTCGTGCCCCTCCTCGCACACGCAACGCTGCGATCGTACGCCCAGCTTCGAGACGTCAACCCCGTACTACGTGGTCTTCAGTCCTACACGCCGAGTATCCGGCACTGGGCCTCCTCCACTTCTCCAGGGGTGGGGTCGCGGTCAAGTTCACGGAAGACGCCCTCTGCTATCAAGAAGCTGGGGGCGGCGGTCACGTGTTCGGGGCGTTCGGCGACGTGGCGACGCAACACCCTCTCCACCTCCAAAAGCCATGCCCGGTCCGCCTCCGTCTCGACATCATCGTCCGCGTCGGTCCAGACGGGGGCATCAGAGTCCCCGAGATTCGAATCCTGGGAGAAGGAGCCGGAGCCCGTCGATGACCCCATGGTGTCTCCGCTGCCGGTACCGGCATGTTCTGCCTCAGATTTACCCTCGGTACCCTCGGTACTCTCGGCATCGGCGTCCACGTTACCTTCATGAGCAGCAGTATCGAGGGTAGACAACGAGAGCACAATGATCGGGCTGCTGCCTCTATAGGCCTCCGTTAAGGAAAGGGCGTCGTCCTGCCGGGCGATCTCCCTGATCATCTTGCCGAAAGGTACCGGTCCACGGGGCAGACCGGGGGCAGAGCGAGCCCTGAAGATACCGTACAACACCTCGGTCATACCCTCCCATCTGCCCCCCTGCTCGCGGAGGAAACCCTTTAACGACGCCGCCAGCAGGTTCTGGGGCTTATCCCCGTTGAGCTTGGCGTGCACCCTCCGGGCGTGGGCCTTGAAGTAGGCGACGAGATCCGCAGCGGCCCTAACGTCCTGCTTGATTACCATATTGCTGGAGAAGACTCGACCGGAATCACCCCGCCCCGCGATGCGCACCAAGGCCATTATGAGGGTGAGGCGGCCCAGGTAGGCTTCGAGCTTTGCCCAGGGCCCTGTGAGGTACTGCGGGAACTGCGGGTGCTCCATCTCCTCACGCAAGGAGTCGACCTCGTTGACCCAGATCTCCTTGGCGTTGCGGGCGAATTCCAGCCGCTTTGGGACAGGATCGCCATTTTCGTCCACCTCCATCTCGAGGTTGTACAAACCGTCGTAAATCTCCTGGTAACCTTCAACGGCCTCGTCACTGATCTCGTTGTCGTTGTAGCGGCTATAGACGGGATCCGGGTAGGCGAGAAGGAACCTGTCTACGAACCCGTCGTCGCGGTTGTTCTTCAGCTCAGGTAGTATCTGCGGCTGGATCGAGCCCACCACGCACACGAAGGGAAGCGGAATTATGATGGGCACGTCCCCGCCCTTCCGGTCCACGGCGATGGGGGAGCCTGACCACATGGAGAGGTAGACCTGTTGGTCGGAGCCCTTACCGCCCGCCTTGTACTGGTTCATCCCCTTCACGAACGCCGACAACTCGTCCTTGCCGACGATGAGACCTCGAGGATTAACTTCCTCGCGATTCACGAGGGCCTCTACCGTGGTGTCGTCCACGGCGGTCCGCCTCATGACAGGCTTCTCTGGTTCGGGAGGTTCAGGCTGGCCGTTATCCCTCGCCTGCTCCTTTTCGTCCTCCCAACGACTGTGCTGGTCAGGGTACTCTGCCACATCCTTGCGGTACTCCCGCAGAAGAATCGCCTGGCGGTTCCAGACCGGCCTCATAGCCACCTTGAAGGCCGGGGTCTTCTTCTGCCCGGGGTCTGCAACTACCGCCGCGTAAACACCCGCACTCTCGGTCCAGCCCCCCTTTATCTTCAGCACGTGGCTATTGCCAATCGCCGCCCCGAGTGCACCCAGCATCGGAACGGCGATAAACTCGGGCGGGCAACCGATGGACGCGGCGGCCTCCTCGACGATCCTCCTCAACCTGGGCCGCAACGCTCGCGTAGGGAACGCGGGGACAGGAGGTAGCTTGGTGGGCATAGCGTCCGATAGCGAGGAATCAGCGTCGCCGTGACCGTCCGTGCTAGTACCTGGTCCTCGTCGGTCGTAGCAACCAGGCTCGTAATGCTCTCGCATCTCCGGCCACCCGTAGCTCTGGCACGAGTCGTGCTGACACCCGGCAGCGACGGCACCGTTCTCGAACTGCACGATGTAGCAGCTACTGTCCGTGTGCCCGTTCCAGGGGCACTCCTGCAGCACCCACCTGCGATCCTTATCGTTCCACTTCCCTACCCTCAAGACCTCGATGTCGTGGTCCTGCAGCCACTGGTCCACATCGAACCCACCCCGACCGCGGGCAGAACTGCCGCGAGGCGGGGACGGATTCATGAGGGTCATGGCCTCAAGCAACTCCCGGTCAACTACTATCGTCATACATTTACCTCCGTAGGAACCTTCAACAGCTCTGAGCGACGGTGAGGACGCCCGGGGACGTCATCGCCCTTGCGGGCCATCGTCCCGTAGACCTTCGATATCCTCGCCGCGTTGTAGACGCTCGTGTCTACCTTGACTTTCTCGTCATCGAACCTGAACGCCAAGGCTTGGAGCACGTTCTTCACGAGATCCGTGGACTCCTGATCGTTGGGTAGGTCGATGCGGTAGAGTAGGTGGTACCCGTTGCCAGAATCACCGACCACCGGATCGGGCCAGCCACGGCCCCTCAGATACTCCCTGACCTCGCGGGCCCGCAACTCGGCCGCTTCCTTCTCCGCCTCTGTCGAGGACACCCCCGAAGGTCTTACGCAGTCGAAGTCCAACAACAACCACTGGCGGCGTAGTACGTCCCTATCCGAGGTGGTGTTTTTGGGCCGCTCTTTCGTGCGATTGGCCGCCCTGGCGAACAGAGCGGGATCAACCCGATTCAGGGTTACGTAGACTTCGTAGCCGCGTAAATCCATGCGGTGAGCAGCCGCGACGAAGTCGTCCCCGTTGTCGAAGTACCCAGAGACGGTCTGCTTGTCCCCAAAGGCCCGGATCTCCGTGACGTCACCAGACTCGACGAGAGCATCGTAAGTCTGCCGTATCTGGTCTTTGACACCGCTCATTTGTGGCTCCCCGGCAGGTCGAGCCGTGAGCCGTGGGGGTCACCATCTATATGTCTGGTATCCTGAACGTGCAAGTGAATGAGATCTCCTTTCTCTTTTGCTTGCAGTGCTTGGAGCCGGTCGGCGAGTTCCGGGACGCCAATCTGGGTTCTCGCCGCCGCTCCTCAAGGTCTGTCGTCTGACCTTCTCGATCATGGGCCTAGCGTAACACGCCTAGTATGTTAACCCCCTACCCCCCCTTTCCCCTTAACAATGGGCTTTAGCTGCCAACAGATCTCCGAAAGGAAAGGGCAATACGAGTGTATTAACCCCCCTAGAGAGAGCCCTTAACCTCAAAAGTCTTATTAAGAAAAACAAATTTTTCTTAATAAGACTCAGTAATGCCAAACAGAGCACCGCACCTTACGGAGCCACTATCTACCTCGGGTATAGTTATTTGTGTAACAAGGAGAATCTTCGGTACGTGTGTACCTGCGGAAGAGAGTATCGAACGCATGTCCTCCATCGCCTGAAGCCATCTTCCTGTAGAGACTCCGTAATTTACGAGGAATACGTGTCAATGGTCATGATCATGTTGGGGCCCTCCAGAAGCTCCCGAACACGTTTGGGAATCGATTCCTACCCTCGGTACCCTAGATCTCCCCACTCCCAGGTTACTGCATCACCGAGAGTACCTAGAGTAGAATCCTGGTCAATCGAGTCACGCAATACTTAGGCTCACCCCCAAATACCTGGCCGCATCTTCTATTTTTAACAAGTGGTATCAACATCTGCCCAACTGAGAAGGAGATGTAGCATTGAACGAAACGTTAGAGTACCAGGGGTTCTGGTGGCTGCCTGGTGCAGACGGGGACAAAGTTCCTGGCCTCCTCAAGTTCGAGCCCGACGACGGTTCGACCCTGGATCTACTTGGGTCGCTCAAGGGCTTGAAAGGCGTCATTGACCCCCTTGAGCCGGAGATTATCCTGGGCCTCTCATCTGATGGGAAGCTCATTACGTTGGCGGATTGCAGGAAAACCTCAGGCAACTTGGCATTCGGTAGTGGCTTCTCAACCTCCACCTTCGCTGTAAACACGATCTTCGCGGGTGAACATTTTTGGCGAGCAGAGGACATCGAGTTTGAGAGGCTCCAGGTCGAGTACCTGCACCTAGGAGCGTGGGCACATTCATCGGTCTTCGAGATGGAGATGATCGACCAGCCAGATGTCCAACCGTTTACGGTGAGGCACAAGATCGCTGAGCCTATGACCGCCACCGTGAAGGACGGATACGAGGTGATCTTGTACTTTGGATCCTACCGTGAGTGGTCCCGTCTCCCAGTTACCTGGGTGAATATTACCCAGCCTGCCGAGCTTGTCATTAGGTTTCCAGAGAAGGAGCCCTTCGATCGTCTCAGCGACATCGTCTTCCGTCTCCAGCACCTTTTGAGCCTCGGGACGAGGAGGTCCGTATACCCTGTCGCCGTTAGGGGTTACACGGGTCCCGTGGGCGAGGCAAGGCAGGTGGACGTCTCCTACAGGACACTTGGCAGAAGCGGTATCTCCCAGGAGAGGCCGGAGCTGTACGAGATGCTCTTCTCCCGCCGATCCCTCCCCGGGGGATTTGGGCCCGCTGTCGCAAGCTGGCTTGAGGGGGCCGAGAAACTGGATCCCGTCTATAGACTCTTCCTCGGCACCGTGTATAACCCCTCCGCATTCATAGAGCAACAGTTCTTGAGTCTTGTGACGGCCCTGGAGGTCTACCACAGGAGGGCCGTATCCACCCCTCAACCGCCGGAAAAGCACGACAAGCGTAAGCGGGAGATCCTCGAAGCCGTGCCCGCCGATCACAGATACTGGCTGGAGCGGGAGCTTAAGTTTAGCCACGAGCCCACCCTCGAGGCGAGGCTCCACGAGATCTTTCGCAAGAACCTCGAAATCACGCAGGCTGTGGTGGGGAGAAAGAAAAAGGCCAGGGCGGACTTCATACAAGAGGTCGTTAACGCCAGGAACTACCGTGCTCACTTTGATGAAAGATTGGAGGGTAGGGCCGCCAGGGGTGTGAAGCTGCATCCGATCAACCAGAAGCTCACGCTCCTGCTGGAGGGATGCTTGACGGCGGAGATCGGGTTCGAAGCCGACGAGATAAAGAACGCTATTTTGGGTGTACGGTAACTCTGCACAAATAAATTCTGGAACCTTCTAGCAGGGCAAGGTAATCTGCAGGGGTTCTATGGAGCACCTCGCCGATCTTAAGCAATGTAGATCTACCCTCGGTACTCTAGGGTCCCCACTTCCGGGTTGCCGCATCACCGAGAGTACCTAGAGTAGAATCGTAACCATCCGTTCGACGGAGTTGGTGGCGACGTCTACTCCTAGGATCGTGAGGTAGAAGAAGTGCGGAGAATAGTTTGTTTAGGGACGTTATCGGTAGTGTTCGTACTTATGTTTGCGGCTCCGGCTTGGGCTCAAGAACTGGTTGTCAACAAGGAAGACAACCCCGACCCGGTCGAGGTGGGAGACCTACTTCTCTACACCATAGTCGTAGAGAACGCTGGTAATGAAACGGCCACGGATGTTGTTCTCGGCGACGCACTACCAGTCAACACTACGTTCGTCTCGGCTACCCCCTCCGCAGGCATTGTGTGTATCGTACCGTCGCCGGGAACCAGGGGTGGCATAGTAACCTGCAACTTGGGCAACCTTGAGCCCGACGAAGTCGGCACCGTAGAGATATTGGTCAGGCCGACGGCGGAAGCGGGAGAGGTAGGGTTCGTTACGAATACAGTGACGATTGCGGGAACAAACACCACTCCCGCCGTGGCTACAGAATTAACTCAGGTCATCCCGAACGATGAGGAGAATTAGGGACCTGGAGCCGGAGAACCTGGAGCCGGAGAACCTGGTACTGGTCCACCGGCATCAGGGATTACCGAGGATGTTCAAGAGCTTGAACAGGAGGGCGACCAGGACGCCGAGAGCGGCGATGTGAATCAGTCATTCGAGGTCAGTTAGAGAGCCTCGAGGATCTGATCTGAGGCCCCCCGAGGGGGCGGGTTAAGGTAAAGCAGGGATAAAGAAGAAGAGGCGGGTCCCCATAAGGACCCGCCTCCTATTCGTGACTCTTTAGTTAGAGCTACTGCTGCATGCTACTGCTACTACTTGACCATCCTGCGGGCAAGCAGGCCGCCAGCGACCAGCAACGTGCCGGCACCAAGGGCGAACAGCGACGCGGTGCTACCACCGGTCTTCGGCAGCTCCTTCTTTTCTTCCTTCTTCTCCTCCATCTTCGGAGCAGGAGCAGGAGCGGGGGCCGGAGCCTGGACAACCTTCGGAGCCGGAGCCGGAGGCGGCGGGGGCGGCGGGGCCGGGCAGTCAGCCTTGGCGACTACGCCGCCAGCCTCGGCTTCTATGACCTTGCCCTTACCGTCAGGCGGACAGTCGACCTTAGCCTCAGCGTCGCCAGCCTTCGCCGTCGGAGCCTTCGTGGAGTCCGCGACCACCGGGGGCGGGTCCTGAGCCAGGGCCGGAGCCGCAGCCACCATCACTACCGCCAGCATTGCCGCCAGCATCATCAACTTCCTCAACTTCTACCTCCTAGTAAGAAACGATTTTCATCAGAAGCGGGCCCCTACTAGAGGGACCCGCCTTGTAGCACCGCTAGAGCTAGGCCCTAGCCCTTAGCCGGCCGCCGCAGCCTGGTTGACTTCCTGCGTGCAGGTCGTCGTGAACTCCTGGTCCTCATTGATCGTGAGGGAGTCGCCGATCTCATCCTGCTCGATCTCCTCGATGTCCGAGGCGTACTGGATCGTACCGCTCTGCGTCTGCAGGTTACCGGTGTTAGCGGTGCCATTGACGCCGACACACTGGTTGCCGTTGCTACCCTCGCCGGAAACCTCGAACGTCTGCTCGACCTCGCCGCTCTCGGTCTCCTGCTCGAACCCCTGCTCGACCTGAGCCATGGCCGGGATCGCCGCAACGACCAACATCGCCAAGAGTGCTGCCAGCATTACTATCTTCTTCAACTTCACTCCTTTACTGAAAGTATTAACACTACCTCTATTATCTTAACATTTTCGACATGCAGCGTCAATGTTCAGGCACGCCCCCCCCTGGTACGTTAGCCTAAAGAACCGCTGACGGCGGTGGTCACCTGGAGGAAGGCACGCTGTGGGAAAAACGCTTACAAAGACCTGAGGCTCATCAACGTGTCCCGCGTCCTGCTCTGGTAACGCCGTCAGCATCGTCTGTCTCTTTTTAGCCGACCCGGTCTGATCTCCACCCCACTCTTTGGCGTCCAGAACGAACTCCCAGTAGTCGCCGTTTTCCCGATCACTCCTCAAGCAATCCTCATCCTCGCCGATCCTCTCCAGGCACCCCTCCATGAAGCCCTTCACGTACTTCGAATCGAGGGCTAACCCGAGATAAAACTTCTGGGCGTCGTAGCCGTGGTCGTATCCTATGGCCGCCCTGCCCTCGAACACCTATCCTCCGATAACCTGTGAGGGTGCACTTCCACGAGGATGACCGCCCTGTCTACCAGCACGTGTCGGCCCCCAGGAGCCTGCTCCCCCTACCTCTCGTCTTTTTGCTGATCTCCCCGCGTTGGTGGCCTGCCCCCGGTATAGAGGCTGAAGAAGGCGTCCATGTTACGTTGGTACTGCTCCAAGGACTTGGCCCAGAAGTTCAGGTACGCCTCCCCGGCGTTCGTGATGGAGTACACCCGGCGTGCCGGTCCTCCGCCGTTGATCGTGTCCCACTCAGACTCCACAACGCCGTCCTTCTCCATGTTCCTCAAGGTCCTGTACAACGTGCCCGGGTTCATCGCCTCGAACCCGAATACTGTCGCCTGCTCCATGAGCTTGTATCCGTACGAGGTACTCTCTCGCAAAGACAAAAGGATCACCGGCACCAGCCAGTTCCTGGGTCTTACCTCGATCCTGTTGATGCCTCCCGGCCGGTTTTCGCCCCCGTGCCTCTCGCGTTCCTCGTCGGGCATATCTCCTTCTCTACACTCGCGGCCTTCATCTTATCTGCACTTCATTATAGTGTTTCAAATTAGCTTACTAAATTGCATACAAAGATGTACAGCATCCTGATGGCTATATGGAATAATTCGGGCCTGGTCGCTGCGAGAGATTGTAGAGGAAGGCTACTTGCACCGTTGCTTTCTCTTGGCAGTGCCTACGGCACTACGTTGATAAGGGGAATGGCAAATGAGGGATAAGGGCGAGGTAGATCAGGAACTTGAAGATGCCGGTTGGAAGACCGACGGCACCTTCTCGGAGCATCTGACCATCGGGGAGTCGGGTGACCTATGCTTACTAGTCCACCGTAGCACCTTGGAGACCAATGAGCCTACCTACGAACTCTACGACGTGGACAAACATCTCTCCTATTGGGTACACGAGATTCCGACCCCTGAGGAGGCTGCCAGGCAATTGAAGGAGCACGGGGAGCCCCCCAAGGAGTAATAAGCCCTCCTACAATGGTCGTGGGGTAGAGGACGTGGTTTTCCTACGTTCTAAGGCTTGTCCGAGGGTCCCTCCACACAGAAACGTGTGTTACGAATACTGCCCCCGGGGCCTATTCTCCTCCTTTCCCCAAAGGCTCTTGAAGGACGGGCACCGGGGACTACCAATGGTAGCTAGGTTATGAAGCCGAGGGCTTCCTCTGCTGAAGGCTTCCTAGTAAGGAAGCCCCTCGTTCTCGCCATCTTCAAGATCATCGTAACGCCAGGGGTGGATATCCTCATCACCTTGCGATGGACGGCCGGACAGATCCTTCCGGACGATCCCCGTGTGATCCGCCCCGCATTCCTCGCAGGCGGTATAGGAGGGAGTGAGGGCCACCCTCTCGCCACACACGCACTCGACCACGACCCTCTCCGGACGCCACTTGTAAACCTTGCCAAACACCACATATTCGGCTTCGTAGCCCGCACGGGCACGCTCGATTACCTTCGCCACTAACTTCCCTTTCCCACTGATGTACAGATATAAAGATTGAAGTACACATTGTACCAGACGATGGCCCAAAAGGTGTAGACGTCTGCACATTATGGGCCATGAATGAGCACGCAGGCCGGAGTGGCTCACTCCCGGCCCCGGTCTGATAGATCCAAGACGCCCCCTCCCCGCTTTCAGGACGGGCCACCCGGCGACGTTCCGTGGCCCAGCCCCGGTCCGCCACCGGCCTGCTAGCATGCCCCAGCGATGCAGCCACGCCCGCTCGGGTTCTTTCCGTTAGGCTTCGGCCCCAACAGGTATAGAATGAACCTCACGTTAGGCTGCAACAGCCACGCACGGGGCAGGGCAAGCCCTACCCTGCTAAGAGCAGCGAGCCGCGTTGTGCATATCCTAGAAAGGCGGTGCCCATGAGAGAAGGAGGGGACGGCGAGACGAACCGACCCATCAGGGTGCTCCTCGCTGACGACCACACCCTGTTCCGCCGGGGTCTCGCGACGCTGCTCGCCTCCTACGGGGGCTTGGAGATCATAGCGGAGGTGCCCAACGATCAGGAGGCCCTAAGGCTCGCCCAGCAAGAGAAGCCAGACGTGGTCATCATGCAGGTGCAGATGCCCTTCGAGAGAGCCAGGGAGTCTCTCTCGAAGATGAGCGAGATCTCGCCTGCTCCCAAGGTGGTCATAGTGACTATGTTCGAGAAACCGCGTTACTTGCGCGAGTTTATGAGCCTGGGGGCTAGCGCCTACCTGCTAAAGAGCGTTTCCGTCGAGCACCTCATCGGCGCGGTGAGGGCGGCGGTCTTCGATCCTGAGGGGCAACACGTTGTGGTGGGCCTGCCCCAACAGATGATCGAGGAGGTCAAAGAGGGGTCTGGGGGCGTGCTCTCGGTGAGGGAGATGGAAATACTGGTGCTCGTCGCCCGGGGGCTTTCCAACCACCAGATAGCGAGCTCGCTGAGCGTGTCGGGGGCCACGGTAAAGCGCCACCTGGCCAACGCCTACCCAAAGATGGGCGTCGCCTCTAGGAGCGAGGCCGTAAGAGAGGCTCTCTTCAAGAACTGGATCACCATCGAGGACATTACGAAACAGGACGAAGAAGGCGAGTAAGAGGAGTAAACCACCGACCGGAGGTCTCCCGCAAACTACTCTCCGGTACTAGGGGACTAGCCTCTGGGTCTCCTCGACCACCCCGATGAGGTCTTCAATGGCTATGTCCTGTATAAGGCGCGGGTCTTGTCCGTCGATGAAGACGCTCGCGCTCAAGTGATCGTGGTAGCGGATCACGACCCAGGAGGAGACGCCAACCTCCTCCCCTACCTCCGAAGCGTTGTCGTTGCACACGATCAGGTGGGGACGAAACGAAGTCGCCTCCCGGTTGAGTGCCTGAGGGTCGGCGAGGCGCATCTCGTCGTCGGGGCGGTCCCTCCTTATGATATGGGCGAGCGTTTCGCGGTACATGGTGGGCGCTACAGCAACCAGTATGCGCATAGGGCCTGCGGCTCCTTCCCTAGCGGAACGCATCCCCGCGCGGGAAGGCCCGAAATCGGTGGTTTGCTCTCAGGTTATATACCTTTGCCTACAGCGGTTTGCGTAACGACTGACGGGCGTGCGATGCTTTGCGCGTGAATGCCTACTCGAAGGACCTAAGGATGAGGGTGCTAGCAGCCGTCGACCAGGGTGACCCCTACTTGGAGGT